>CAZVDF010000011.1:3338-25533 GCA_964626055.1 uncultured Leptospirales bacterium | reverse complement strand
ACTTTTAATCAACATCCAGCTTATCTGAATCGACAATCAGGCCTTTTGACATTAATTTTGACCTTATAGCGGTTATATGTTTTTTATTATCGAAAATTTTAGTCATTAAACGTTTGTCATCATCTTCTAGATTAATGTATTCGGGAACATCGTAAAATTTAACTGCAAGCGTATTTTTCTTTTTCTGGAATTTACAGAATACCATTACCCGCGGCTTCATATAATCGTTAAGATTAAAATCCATGATCATGGCCAGTTCTTTTGTGTTAAGCTCGCAAAAATCATTTTTTAAATAAAATGACTGGGTATTGTCCAATAGTGGGCTCAGATGATTTATGAAATCGCTTATGAGTTCATAATCAAAATGAATATCAATGGAATTGACCAGAAATTTTAAGGCGTTTGTGGGCGAAATCGCATTTCTGTACGGCCGCGGGGTCGTTAAGGCGTCGTATATATCGCATATGGATACTATCTTAGGCGAAATGGGCAGCATATCATAAGGCAGCTGATAGTAACCCTTATAGTTATGTTTCTCATGGTGGAAAAGAACCGTTTGCAGCACTATTTTACTTATGCCCGGAATATTCTTTAATATTTCGTAGCCGAACTGGGGATGCTGCTTCATTTTCTGCATTTCCGGAGGCGTGTATTTACTGTCTTTCTCAAGCAAATATTTGTCGATCCTGGTAAGCCCTATATCCAGTAAGTAGGCTCCGAGCGCGAGAAATTTTATGTCATCGTCTGAAAATCCTTTCAACCGCGCGAATACAGAAGCAAGGATACCTACATTTACCGAATGCTGGTAGACATATTCTTCGTAAGATTTCAGATTTTTTAGAAGATTAATTGCTTCGATTTCTGAGGAATTGAGATCGCTAATTATGCTCTCAATGACCTTTTCAGCATCGTTATATGCTCTTTTGGTAAGTTTTTCGGTAGTTACAATTTCTTCGATTATTTCTTTTGATTTATCAAACGCTGAATCAAGTTTCTTTTGCGATATAGCGCCTTTTTTATTGACTTTTAAGGCATAAACTATTTTGCCGTAATCACTCTTTATTTCATTAAGCTTTTGCGGAGTGAGGATAATTCTGTCATCAAGTATTTTTTTCCCTTCAATTGAATATAAAGAGTAAATTATTTTGC
Source organism: uncultured Leptospirales bacterium (assembly GCA_964626055.1). GTDB lineage: Bacteria > Spirochaetota > UBA4802 > UBA4802 > JAFGDQ01 > JAFGSG01. Next base: position 24,384 of record CAZVDF010000011.1, on the reverse strand, counting down.
TGTTTGGCCTTAAATAATCTATATTGATCTTAACCTTTTGCTGTTGTTCTAACATCATAATATTTTAATTTTAATGACTGATATAAAAAAATAATTTGCAATATTAAATTGTTAATTATAATGATTGTATTTCTTATAGCATATATATATAATAATTCAATAAAATTATTATTTCAGTATTTGCTGTGAATTACCGCTTTCCCAGCCTGCGGCGGGAGAAGCACGTGTTCTTACATTGTTAAACTCAATTATTAATAAGTAATTGCATCAAATATAATATAACATATTTTAATCTATATGAAAGTCACAGTACTTGAATATTTTTTAATATTTCTCGTAAGCCTTGCATCTGTATTGGTAATTTATTATATTGTGCGACTTATATATAAGTCCATAAAATGGATAATACTAAAATTATACACTAAAAAAGAAAAGAAAAATTTAATTAAAATAGATAAAGAAAGAAGGGAAATCGAGCGCAGATCCAAAGAGAGGAGAATATTTAATAGGGGATTCTTCGTAAGAAAAGGTTTTTTTGACAGGGATATATTTAAAAAAGAATTAAAAGACCAGGAATTTATAGATCGCAGGAAAACCGAAAGAAGAATAAATAATAATAGAAGAATTAAGTAAAAAAAAACCGACTGAGACAGCCGGTCTTAGGAGGTAATTAAATTGAAAAGTTATGCCCTTTTGGCATAACTAATTGTAAACTGCCGGATAAAAAATATCAAGAAAAATGGGAAAAAATATAAATAAAATGCAATACTTTATTTATGCATTTTTGTATTCTATTTTATTTATTATTTTCCTACCCGCAAGTATTTATGGTGAACAAAGAATTGATAATAAAATATCAGATACTATATACCATCCCGACAGGCCATCCAATAAAAAAAATATATGGCGGGTTTTACCAATTAGATCAAAGGAAGAATTCAAAAAAGGATTGATCGGTGGTGAAGCTGAACAGCACCCCCACAGTATTGCAAGATGTTTTTCCCATCCTGAATTTATATATTTTTCACATGATGTTTCCGGAGCATGGAGGAGTACCGATTCCGGAATCACATGGCAAAAAACACTCGATAAGGGTCTTTACGCAAACAAAGGCCAGTCTATAGAAGTTGATCCGGTTAATCCGTGCATAGTTTTTCTCGAATCGGATAATGCATGGAACTGGCTGGCTAAAAATTATAAAGGTTTATACAGATCATCGGACAGCGGAGAAAGCTGGAAGCTTGTTCTCCATACGGAAACCAATTATAATCCTGAAATTCATAGAATCTACAGGCACAACATAGCATATGATATAACAAGCGTAAATCAAAACGGAGCCATGCGCTGGTATGCAGCGTTTCCGGACAACGGATTATACAGATCCGATAATGGCGGTCTGAACTGGACTACTACGCCTCTTTCAAGTTTAAAAAATCATAATATTGTCTACTGTATTCTAACCCACCCTACTGACGGTAAAACTGTCTATATAGCTACAGATAAAGGCTTTTATATATCAGCCGCAAAAGGCTTAAACTTAAAGAAATCAGGTAATTTGCCTTTTATAAATATATCTTCGATAGCAATAAATCAGAAAAATCCTCTAATTTTATATATCACATTGAGAGGAGAAGGACTTTACCGATCAATAGATGGCGGGATTACGTTTTCAAAAATTAAAAAATTTGATGCTGCTAGAGTATTTATAAACCCGGGACATCCGGAAATAATTTATTTAGTGGGTTTAGGGTCGAATATCTTAATCAGTCAAGATGGAGGGAAGTCATGGAATACAAACTGGATCAAGAGCACAAAAATAATACCTGCATCCGGGCTTGGTAGAGATAGTAAATGGAAAAGCAAAATTGCAGGAGAGCTAACGGGCATAGTTCCTAATCCTAAGGATAAAAGCGAAGCAGTTGCATTTTCGCGGGCAACTGTCTGGAAAACAACCGATTGCGGGAAGACATTCAAAGACAGCTCAACATTATTTACCGGTTTTGCATGGAGTTGGTCCAATTCGGGTGCAGCATTTGACATTTACAATAAAGACAGGTTTGCATTTTTTAACTGCGATGTAGGTATGATTATTACACATAATGGAGGCATGTATTTTGAGCAGAGAAATAAAGATTTTTGGGACTGGTACAATAAAAATCTAATTACATGGTTGGGATCATATACCGGAGCATTCCAACCTGTAATTAATTCTAAGATCATCGTAGCCTCAATCGGTGTGGAATGGAAAACGCAATTAATACAATCAATCGATGAAGGATTATCGTGGAAATTATTTGATAACATTGAAGAAGAAAGTAATTTTTTTATAGCTTTTAATTTTAAAAATCCAAATATTGTATATGCTGGCAACAAGATTTCGCATAATTCCGGAGAAAATTTCACCAATATAAATTTTGGTAAATTTAATTATCTAAAACCATCTCTTTTCGGAATGTGCTACAAATATCCGGATTCGGTATACGCGATTGATAGTAAAAGAGTCACTATTCTTAGATCTGATGATGCCTGTAAAAACTGGCGGATATATGCACGTCCCGGCTGGAAATTTATGCGAATGGACTCGCGTCCTACCTTCGCGGCTGATCCGGTTGATCCTGATAAAATATATACGCTTGACAAATACGGCGATTTAGCAATATTTAACGGGAAAGTTTGGAAAAGTACAGGAATATTAAAACTGGCTGGTGGAGAAAAAGTTGGTAATTTTGTCAGAACAATTGCACTAGATCCTAATATAAACGGTGTAATTTATGCCGGTACAAATGCAAGTGGACTTTCTTGCGTATGGAAAAGTATAGATGGGGCAAAGTCATGGCAGGATATTACATACAATCTGCCTAGAACTGGCATAAGCACTCTTTCTGTCAACCCGCATAATAGCGAACTTTTTACTGGAACAGCTAATGGAACCTGGATTTTATCAACGAAAGCAAAAAAATAAAAAATACTTATTTCTTTAAACGCAGGCATCAATGAATACATTCAATTATAAAAGATTTCAAATCATATAATAATCTGTAGATTATAAAATCAATTATTAAATTCAAAAATTTCAGGTATATAACTAATGTTCAATAAAATATACTTTAAATTATTTATTATTATTACTATATTATTTAATTTCCGACTCGCATATTCAGTAGAAGGGATTATCAGCGGAAGTCTTGGAGAAACATATGACGATAATATTTATTCTTCCGATAGGAAAGAATATGATTTTATTACCGATATCGTGCTTATCCTAGGAATACAGAATCAATCTTCAACTTCAAACTTGCGATTACTCGGTCAAAGCACTCAGCAAATTTATTATAAGACCAGCGAATTAAATAACAACTCGCAAGCTGCAGAATTAAGCATATCAAAAGAATTCACAAGCGTGGACCGATTTAGCATTAGTGACAGATTTGTACACTACCCGGAACCCCGGGATTTCCAGGAACAATTCGGTATGGCCGATGGAAGAACCGGATATTATATAAACATATTGACGCTGAGATATGCCAGAGATTTACTTAGCTATTTCAGTATAAACACTTACTATTCCAACACTTATACTAAAATACTCAGCAATAAAAACGGACTGAATGATTCAATTTCACACAGCGGCAGTATAAACACAAAATATGAAATCAATCCTTTCAATATTATATCTGCTTTTTATAAATTTACAATCTTTGAGACACTTAATAAAAATGAACAGGAAAATTATAAAACTAAACAACATAATATTGGCGTTGGATACGAGTTATTTTTTACTCAAAAATCTTCTTTAAATATACAAGGCGGAGTGGATTACATAACGGCAGAAGACAGCAATAAAAAGAATATCTTTGGTACTATAACTCTTCGCAATCAAATTGATGAAAGGAATAGTTTGAATATTTCAGCATCCCGAAGATATGAATTAATACCGCTTACAAACCAGGTTTATGATATTTGGAACTTTTCTATCGATTTTTCCAGAGAATTATCTAATTTTATATTTATTACTTCATCTGTCTTTTATCAATATGGCGATACGGTATCTGACACAACTTCGATCAATAGTCAATTGATTGGAGCAAAACTAAATCTATCCTATAGATTTTTTGCCGAATATTTAGCGATTAATATTGAATATATTTATACTAAAAACAAAAGGAAACAAACGGTCCCAATAAACATGCAATCTGAATATGACAGAAACTTGTTGCGATTATCGATAAATGCCTCATTTTAATTTCTTACTATCCGGCTGGCTTTTTTTTTATGCAATTGTTTTAATAACCCTTATAATTTTTTTAAAAATTCTTTTAATTGATTGATCTTTTATAAATATTCTATTTATATTGTTACTATTAGTCATAATATACTAAAAATTATATTGGATGAAATCAAATGAAACTTAAAATAATCTCAACATTATTGGTAATTTCTTTATTCCTATTATTTAATAACCATTTAACAGCGGATGAATATACTGTAGGCATCGGAGATTTACTTGAAATAAGAATATTAAAGCCAGATCCGGCAACAACCGATCGTGTTACTGTTTCTCCCAGTGGTGATATTTCCGTAGCGTATTTAGGCAGTGTTAAAGTAAAAGATAAAACTATAACCCAAATTCAGCAGAATATTCAATGGAGGCTTGCCAACGGGTATTTGAAATATCCGGTAGTTACAGTATCTCTTGTCGAGTCCAGAAGCAGGACTTTTACAATTACCGGTGAAGTAAAAAATGTAGGAACTTATTCTCTTACAGATAACACGACTGTATTAAAAGCAATATCAATCGCAGGCGGTTTTACTAAGTTCGGATTAAAGAGCAAAGTAAGAGTATTAAGAAACAGAAAAGACAGGCCTGGATACACGAGAATAGAAATTAATGTCCAAAAAGTACTGGATGGAGATGCAAATGAAGATCTTCTTATTGAACCCGGAGATATAATTGTTGTATCAGAAAGCTTCTGGTAATTATCAATGATATTTTTAAATTACATCAATATCATTATATTCGCAGGTAAAAATAAATGGAAAAACAAGCTCAGTCAAACGAATTAAATATCCGAAATCTGATCGGTTCCGCATTTAGAAAAAAATATATTATCTTTATTCTAGTTCCTGTTGTCATCCTTGCCACATTTTTCATTCTTCTTTTACAGACACGCATTTATCAAGCTACGGTTAAAATGCACATCGTGGGTAAGGCACAAATCAGAACAGAATTCTATTATGATCTGGGAACCCGTGGGATACATCAAACACAAATGGAAATTGTCAGATCAAATCCGGTATTGAAGCGAGCCGTCGTTGCTTTAAAACTCGATAAACGTCCATTTAATTATGAAAAAAACTTCAGCCATCCTGTTAAAAAAATATTAATCGATTATAAAACAAAAAAATTGAACAATAAAATCAGGAAATTAACTCCGGAAGAACTGAGAGAATTTTACATAAATTATGCTATTGAAAATTTAAAAGATAACCTCAATACAACAGCAATTTCAGGTACCGATTTATTTGAAATTACTATTACGGACTTTAATCAGGAGAATGCTATTGCTATCGCAAATGTCGTAAGCCGATCCTATATTATATTCGATTTACAACAGCAACTTGCGGAATTAACACAAAGATACGGTCTACGTCACCCGTCTATTCAACAGTTAAGAGACAATATTTATAGTATGACAGAGAAATTATCCGGTGAACCATTATCTGAATTTGATGCATATGGAACAGCCAGCGTAAAAATTATAGAACAAGCCTTACCATCCCCGACTAAAACAAAACCAAAATCTTTAATATTTCTAATAGCTGTTGTTATGAGTGTCGTTGCAGGGATAGGATTTGCAATTGCAATTGATGTTTTTTTGGATCAGACCTTTAAATCTCCTACAGAGATTGTGAAATTTACCGGATTGCCGTTATTAGGATCTATCCCGATTATGAGAAATAAGGATCTCATGCTAGTAGATGTAGAAAAATTTGATCCAACTAAAGCAGAAAAAATATACTCAGATTTTTTTGAAGATTTATCGGATCAGCTGCTTATATATATGAAAGTAAATAAACAAAAAGTTATATTAATCACATCCGCTTTCCCAAAGGGAGGCTCATCTACTATATGTGCAAATATCGGCCTCTGCTTATCTCAGAAAATGGCTGTAAAAACACTCGTTATTGATGCCAATTTCAGGCATCCGTTATTGCATAAATTATTCAATGTAAATGAAACTGCAGGTTTAGCTAATATGCTGGAGGAAGGGAGATTAATTGAGTATCATTCAGTGTTAAGGCCGGAAAATGAAAATATCAATCAACAGACAACTCTGGCAGACAAAATGGAAAATCCTAAAGAAAAAAATCCTAAAAAACCGATAAAAATCAGAACCTCTGAAATCCTTCACCATATAAATAATAAATTGGATTTTTTGCAGGCTGGAAAAGCTTCCATGACCCCTCTTGCCCTTCTAAACGATACGAAGATTGATGCATTTTTCAAGTTGGCTAAAAATGAATACGATGCAGTTATTATAGATTCTACAAACCTGAAAGAATATAAGGATACCGGAATTTTAGCCGCCCATGTCGATGGAATAGCATTAATAGTAAATGACGGCAAAGAACGACGTCAGCTCGTTCAGAATTCCATTTCATACATAAAACAGAAAAAAGGAAATTTAATAGGTCTTATTTTAAATAGAAGAAGATTTCCTATTCCTGACATTTTATATAAATGGATATAAAATAAATAGAGTATAACATTGGATATTATCGCTTCATAATACTTTCACCTTTATATTCCAATTTAATAATGTATTATTTAAACTATTCCATTATTCAATAATTAATATCTTAGTAAAGCAGGTTATATGTACGATTATAGCCAAACCACTATTAATCCCATTGCATTGATATTCACAATTATAATGTGTATTTTGATCCTTAGCTTAAAAAGAGGCTATATAATTATACCTCTTATTTTAGTAGCTTGCTTTATTACAACTATGCAAAGAGTCGTCATATTTTCAGTCAGTTTTACAATGTTGAGAATAATAATAATGGTAGGTCTGATAAGGATAGCTGTACGGCATGAACGATTGTCGATGACTTTTAATACTATCGATAAAATATTGATAGCATGGACAGTCATCAGAGTGATCACGTACACGATTTTATGGTCATCCACCAGTGCCTTCATATTCATAATGGGCCAATCGTTTGATATATTAGGCGCATATTTTTTTGTTAGATTAATGATAAATGATTTTGATGAATACGACACCATAATAAAGTGTCTTATTATTGTGAGTATTTTTATCGCCGGATTCATGTTGTACGAACAGTTTTCAGGAGGAAAGAATCTTTTTGCGATATTTGGCGGTGTACCTGAGAAGGTTGAAATCCGAGGGGGAAAATTGCGGGCACAAGGAGCTTTTGGACATTCAATAATGGCCGGTACATTTGGAGCGACTCTAATGCCCTTATCATGGGGTCTCTGGCATAGGAATAAAAAATTTCTATCCGCATTAGGAGTTTTGTTATCGCTAATTATTACGATAACCTCCTCTTCAAGTGGACCGGTGATAACTTTTGCAGTCGGTATATTCGGTATATGTTTCTGGCTTTTCAATAAATATACCAAGATAGTTAAAAATTTATTTTTTCTGATGATAATATCTTTGCATTTATTAATGAAAGGACCTGTATGGCATTTGATCGCAAGAATTGATATTGTCGGCGGCTCTACCGGATATCACAGATTTCGCCTAATGGATGCAGCGTTCGAGAATTTTACTGATTGGTTCGTACTTGGAATTAAGTCTACAGCAGTTTGGGGTCATGGATTGCAGGACATAACCAGCCAGTATATACTGGAAGGAGTCCGGGGAGGTATTGTTCCATTAATTCTTTTCATAATAGTAATTATAAAATGTTTTCAAACTATCGGATCCTCCAGGATAAAGCTGGCACATCAGATTGATTTACAAAAATATATTTGGGCTCTGGGTGTATCCTTATTTGCTCATATAACGGCATTTATATCAGTGTCATATTTCGAACAAATGGTTTTTTTCTATTACTTGCTTGTAGCAATGATTTCAAGTCTGAATAATTTACCAACGATTACAAAACCTAACCAGGTATGAATGTGCTATGGGAGGAATTATGTTAAAATTGGCGCTTATAGCTTCATCCGGAGGTCATTTATTCCAGTTATCTTCTTTAAAAGAATTCTGGGGGGATAAAGATCATTTCTGGGTAAGTTTTAAAACCGAGGATGCGAAATATTTACTTAAGGAAGAAAATGTTTATTGGGCATACTTTCCCACCAACCGGAATATTAGAAATTTAATAAGAAATTTATTTTTAGCATTTAAGATCATAAAAAAAGAAAAACCAGATGCAATCATATCAACCGGAGCTGGAATTGCTGTTCCGTTTATTCTTTTAGGCAGGTTTTTCGGAATTAAAACCTTATATCTTGAATCAATAACAAGAAATAAAGAATTATCTTTATCCGGTCGTCTCGTTTACCCGTTTGTAGATAAACTGCTTGTGCAATGGCCGCAACTTGCGGAAAAATACAAAAAAGCCGAATTCAAAGGGAGAATAATATGATATTTGTAATTACCGGAACTGAAGCTTTTCCATTCAACAGACTGATAATGGAACTTGACCGTTTAAAGGAAAATAAAATAATAGATCAACCCGTACATATTCAACTTGGTTCCTGTACATATATCCCTAAGAATTGTTCATGGGAACAATGGCTTCCATTCGATAAAATGTGCGAAAATATAAAAAATTCCGATATGGTCATTGCTCACGCCGGAGCCGGTACAACATTATTATGCCTTGATCTTGGAAAAACACCGATCATTGTTACCAGACAGAAAAAATATAGTGAACATCTGGATGATCATCAGATCGCTTTTGCCAGGATGATGGAGAATTTGGGTTATGTTCAAGCCGCTTATGATATAACAGAACTCGAAAATTGCGTGAATTTATTGCTGACTGATAATACATTCAAAAATAATAATTTTAAAAAAGACAATACACAGATAGTAGATTACCTGAATTATTGGCTTAATCATTAGCACCATCCTAGCAGCAAAAGCAACAGGTTATTTTAAAGATCAACATTTTGCAAATTCCTGCACTCGCTACCAAATTTGAATTTCCGGAAATAAACATCGTACTAATCGTTTACTTGAATTATTTAATTTTTTCCAATGTGTTCTTTTCAACGACTTGAAAATCTAAAATGAACCAAAAAATACATGCCAGTAATTCTAACATATTCTTAATTCTTCTTCCCTTACAATAATTCAATGTAAAAATTAATTTTATATCGCGGATAAACCATCCTGCGGCATTTTTAAAAATTAAAAACATGTTTCTTTTCCGGTCATTAATCTTATCTATATTTACCGCTATTTCTATAATCTTCATTGCCGTCTTTTTCGGGTTTTCATTATGCGAGTGATATATTAATGCTTCAGCGTCATAAACAATTGAATTTCCGTCTTCAATTGCCCATTGAGCCCATTCCCTGTCTTCCGATGCGGGTAGCAGCATAAAATTATGTTTTTCCCAGGTTGAACGACGAATACATGATGCTGCATTGCTGAAGGCCATCTCATTAGATGAAATGATTTTTGAGTAATGAATTGACTTATTCTTAAAAGTCATTTCCAGTCTATATTTTTCTCTCCAGTCTGCTTCCGGCCATGGTATCTGTTTACAGTAAACACCGGATACTTTTTCATCTTTAAAGTGAGAAATCATCCTGGAAAGCCAGTCATTATTGACCGGTATGGAATGAGCAGACATAATTATAATTAATTCTCCGGAACTTTCCTTTATTCCGATATTTAGCGCGGAGGCATAATTAAATTTTGCCTTTGGCAGATCAATTACAATTGCACCTTTGCTCTTTGCTATTTTTGCCGTTTCATCTGTAGAGCTGTCTACTACAATAAATTCGAGATTATAGTCATTATTGATTTGAGAATTGATTTTATCGAACAATTTACCAATGAATTTTGCTTCATTATAAGTTCTGATGACAAAGCTGACTGTATTAACCGTATTCACTTTTTAATTCTTTAATAATTTTAAGATTGAACTTATATTAAAAATCGCTACTTTATTATTAAAGGATTTCTCAAAGTCAACATCTTTATTATTTATAATCGAAGCATTTATTAAGTACAATCTAAAAAATAAAATTATTTTAAGTTATAAATTTTGTAATAAAATTTGATCTTTATTCTTCGCTATATGGAATAAATCTTATCCAATCTATCTGATATATACACTCTACACCTTGTGCCGGAGGTCCTCCAACCCAGCCGCCATTTTGTGTGTAAACATTCAGTTTAAGCTGATACGGAGAATCAATTGACGGGGAAGAAGGATTTTCGGCATAGATGTATGTCTTTAATACTTTATCATCCACATACCATTGAATCTTTTCCGGAGTAATTTCGAAACCATAGACATGAAAATCATCTGAAGGATTGAAATCAAGATATATATCCGGATTGGTATTGAAACTGGTTTTACCGGTTGCATGCACCGCGTAATGCACTTGTCCTGAAGAAGGTGAAAAAGAATTAGTAAGGAATTCTATGTCGATTTCCTGTTTGGTGCCATCATCCGGATTAGGAGTATTCATATTATCCCAATCTATTGTAAAGAATGAGTTCAGCACGCCACGCACATTAGTCGGTTTTAACCTGGCTTCCCATCTTCCATACATAAATTCATTCCTTGATTGAATCGCAGCTCCCAAAAATTGTCCGTTATTATTTATAAATACTAAATTTAAACAGCCGTCTTTTACATAGCATCTCTCACGTCCGGTCAGACTTTCTTCCTGCCACGTTGCAATCTGCCATGCGGTTTCATCGACTGTGGTTCCGTTAAAATCATCACGGAACGTTTCATTATTTGTTGTTTCAGTGTCATCACCGGTATTATCGTCATCTGTCGTATTCGTATTGCCGTCATATTGACTGTTGTTATTTAAATTATTTGCACATGAACATATACTTAACAAGGAAATAGAAAGTAATATTATTAAAATAGTATACATTCTGATTCTTATATATTGATTCATCTGATACCTCCAGTAATATTTGTTATTATATTCTATTACTGTTAACTACAATCTTATCATTAAAAAATCAATCGATTACAAATTCATTATGCTTTAAACGACATATGTATCAAAGTGTCAGGAAGCCACAGACAAAATTCCGTTATAGTTTCATTCTTTTACTCTTGTAGTTATCAATAAATCAAAGAAATATATAAAAAAATTAAATGTTCGGCAACTAAAAAAAAATTTTTTATAAAAATTCCTAAAAAAATTAAAACGTTTTTCTGATTATCCTTTGCAATAGTACTTCAAACATAAAATGAAAATAATATTTTATTCTACTTTATTTTAATATCCTTTACAAATTTTCTTATTAGTTTTAAAAATTTATCAATTTTATAACAATCCAATACCGACCGTAAGGCGAATAAAAATCCTGTTGAAACAATAATAAGCATCGCAGCAGGTTTTTTAAAATCTAATTTCTCAGGATAGAAGGAAATTATGGATAAAAAATTCAGTTCAAATATGGATATATCGTATAATATAAAAGAAATAAATGATCAAAGACTGATTAATGTTATGCAATTACTTCAGGAAGCTCCAATTGAGAATTTAAAAAATTTTTTAGATATCGGGATGGGGCAAGGTGAAATACTAAAATGGCTTTCAAAGCAGGGTAAAAAATGTACCGGGACAGGCCTTCAAATCAAATCATATGGGATCGATCAAAACAAATTAAAAAAAGAATACGATATTGATATATTCGAGTGCAGCGCAGAAAAAATGCCATTTAAAAACAAACATTTTGACGGAATAATAATGAGTCATGTACTTGAACACTGCCCGGATGTCAGAATAGTACTGCGGGAGGTGCGCCGCGTGTTGTCGGATAAAGGCTGGCTTTTTATATTTGTTCCTCCATATGATGATATTATTTATGCCGGCCATATAAGCGTCGGCTGGAATATCGGACAGCTTATGTATGTATTGCTAATCAATGGTTTCAACGTTTCTCACGGACATTTTATTAAATATAATTTCAACGTTTGCGGATTCGTGCAAAAAGAACACAGAACACTGCCGCCATTACGCGGTGATAAAGGAGATATAAATACATTGTTCACAAAAAATTTTTTCCCCTTGTCTATTTTAACCTCAAATGGAGAAAATGATACTTATTTCGGAAATCTCAATTCAATAAATTGGAATAATAATTCCGAAATACTAAAAAAACTTAAAATTCCTGCAAAACCGTCTTCGAAATTATTTTATTTTTTGTTTTATCCAATTTTAGCGGCTTTCAATTTAATGCCATTTAAAATAAAATTACGTATATCAGATAGAATTATGCGAATTGCGAATATTTTAAGAATTACGACTTTTCATAATTTCGAACTGTTTAATCCAAAAAATTTAAAAGGCTTATAATGCATTATTATATTCCGATAGTTGTTATTATTATAGTATGTATCTTCTGATTAAAAGAAAATTTTATAATAAACATGTACTATTTTAATTTGGTTTATTTAAAAAATATCGTAAATAGAATTACTTATTATAATTTGAATTTAAAAAAAAGCATTTAAAGTAAAAGTATAGTCGCTACCGCATAATTTTAAAATAATAATTATTTTTTTAAAAGGGAAAATTCACATGGACCGAGGAATTATCACAATAGCAACGGGTAAAAAAAAATATATCGACATGGCAATATCTCTTGGGATTTCCATTTCCCTCCATTCTCCGAATACTAAAACAGCAATAGTAACTGACTCAGAAAATAAAATATTAAAAAAATTATTCAACTATATCATCCGCCCTCCTGACGATAAAAATTCCGGATTTTTATTGAAAACATCTCTATATGAATTGACGCCATTTAAAAATACAATTTTTATCGATTCCGATTGTCTTGTTGTCTCAGACTTAAATAATATTTTTAATGAATTAAAAAATAAAAAATTTGCAGTTTATGGCAGAAATGTAAATTCCGGATTCTGGTTTACAGATATAGCCAAATTATTAAGAAAAATTAAAGCATCTTCATTACCCGGATTCAATAGCGGATTTATATATTTTGTTAAAAATAACACTACAAAAAAGATTTTTAAAGAAGCACAGAACGCGTTTTATAAACAGGATTACTATGAAATCCAGCAATTTAAAGGCAGCTGCCCCGACGAACCGTGTATCGCAATCGGAATGGCCAAGGCAGGTATTAAAGCATATCCTGACAAACTCGGGCAGAAATTTTCTTATACACCGGTAGGATTGGTAGGGAAAATGCATGTTGACGCTATTCGCGGACACGCCCATTGGACCGTCAAGAATATAGGCGAGGTTAGCCCGGCTATAGTACATTTTGTGTCACGAATTAATTATCAGGAATATGTTGCAGAACGTACCCGCTTAAGAATGTATTATTCAGGTGGATTGAAAAAAATTCTGATGCCATTGGTATCATCTATTGTTTATTGGGCTGTGTATTTAAGGCGTTTTGTCGGGGAATTATATCATATATATATCATTAAAGATAAATAAAATGATTATTTCCAAGCTAGATGCATGATATTCAATGTATTTTGTTCTAATTCGTTTATAAATCGAACAAGGATTTCATTAAACCGGATGAATTTAAACATCAACGGATATTTTTTGCTATAGTATGTCATCTCCATTCGGAATGCTTCTTTTTAAAAACGTCTAATATCAGCAGCGCACTGCTGATTAGAAGATGAATTAACCGACTCTTTGCGCCAAAATACCAGAGCCATTCATGTAAAGTAAAACTTTTTTTTTGTTTTCGTATTTCATCAGCAAGATCTGCATTTTGCAAATGAAATGCATTATTAAGATTCCTGATTTTCCATTCTTCTTCAAATTTTTTTCTTACTTCTGAGGGAAGCTTATATTTATCGCAAAGATATAAAATTAATTCGATATTCGAAAGCGCGAAGCGCATCTTTTTTCTTTTATCTTTACTTCTCGTTGCTGATTCATCAGTAATAATATGAGTTGCCAGAGATTCATTTATTATTTTTATCTTTGTAATTGTCGCTGCTTCAGCCCATATCTGGTTATCTCCCATAAGAAAATGACCGCTTTGATGAAGAAATGGATCACTTTCAACTATTCGGTTGAAGATATCTCGGCGTATAACTACCGTACAGGTTAAAATACCGTGGTTCCCCAATAGAATTTCGGAAATGCTGTAATCATCTTTTGCTTCCCATTTCCGGTATTTAATAAAACTTTTAATTGTTTCACCCGAATTGAAAAAATAAACATCATAATCGGAAAAGACCATTCCGTATTCCGGATTACTTTCCATGAATTCAATCTGTTTCATCAATTTATCGAAGTTATGCCAGTAATCATCTCCTTCACAGAATGCTATGTATTTACCGCGGCAATTTTTTAATGTACGCTTTCCATTTTCACTGGCTCCTACATTCTTTTCTGAAGTAATTACCCGAATAATATCCGGGAACATTTTTTGATAATTAAATACAATTTCACGTGTTCTATCAGTAGAACAATCTTCCCCAATTACAAGTTCAATTGGAAAATTTACTTTTTGGTTCAGAATGCCTTCAATAGCTCGGGATATAAACGGTTCATGATTGTAAGTTATCATATTTACACTTACCAGCGGTTCATTCATTTAATACAGCTCCCAGTATAGAAATATTATAAACTATTATTATAAAAATTTTATAAAAAAATTTTTATAATAATAGTCATATTTAATACATAATTAAATTGGAAAATAATAAGTTATCAAAACGAAGTATTTTAAATAAATTCAGTAATAAAAAAATGATCAACTAAATTGATTTTAAAGAATAAAATTTTTTCTTATTTTTTGTCTTCTTCCCAAATCTCAACAATAGCGGCCTTCTTAAAATATCCTTTTGATCCCTTTGCCACATAAAGCCTGTTTTTCCCATCGCCGCGCCCGTCACCGATAGAACAACCTCCGGTAGCGCCGGTTATTGCATCAACCTCAAATCTGCCTTTCGCTTCTGACCATATGTATTCATGAAGGCCTTTCTGTTTAACAGAAACATAAATACCTGGTATTTTATCAATGCGGATAGTGCCTGCAGTAATATAATATCGTTCAAGATTCTTCGGATCTAAAGTAAACGAATACCAGCATCCTTCTTTATATGTTAATTCAAAAAGGCCTCCGGCCCACACATAAACGCGATTTACGCCATCCCCTCGCCCATCAGCGACATGGACACTGCCGTTGGAGATCTCGGATCCTGAAAAAACCACATTATCGGAAAATGCATTTCCGTTCCATGTAAATTCGTGTAAATCAGTGCCTCCCCTTTCAACAGCATATAACCTGTTAATTCCATCATTGCGTCCCTGGCCTATTGCGAACCTTCCTGTACTTTTATTTATTAACTGATTTGATACATATGTTTTGCCTGTCCAGCTGTATTCAACAAGCCCGCTGTCCGACCAATGTGCAACATATAATCGGTTTATTCCATCATTCCTGCCATTGCCCGCCTTCATTGCCAAGATAATGCCTTTCCCTGAACTCCCTGGAAGAACCGACGGTTCCGGCCAGGCATTGCTGTATTTCATAGTAATTACGCCCAGATCGTTCCATCCGCCCAAAAAAAGAGAATTAAATCCATCCTTTTTTAAATCAGTAATAACAGGAGAGACGCAGAGATCCGTCGAATTAAAATTTGTTAGAGAGCTCCATTGATTGTTAGTGAATGAATATTCAAAGCCGGAAGATTTTTCCGCATCTCTCGGCGTGTATAGCCGCAGGGTTCCATCATTTCTGCCATAACCTAACTCGACACCGTCAAGCAATGGCGGATTTTTAGACGTATTTATAAAAAATTGTTTGTACCTAACGTCCGTTGATGAACGAAAAATTTTCGAACAAGCGGAAAAATTTATTAGAATTAAGATAGATATGCAAATTATAACTACTTTTTTCAACCGGGTCCTCCTTATTTCTGAAACATTCTAACTTTGGTCTTTAATTCTAATCATTCTTATTTAATTAGTCAAATTTTATGCTTATTTCAAATGCCATGGACTTTATATATTCGATAAGCGTATTAATAAAAAAGATAATTCCCCCCATCTCAAGTAACTCTTCAATGGTGACTAAAATAAAAAATGGGGTACTGTTAATTATATAATTTAAGTCATGTTTATCAGCAAATGGAATACTGTAAAATCCCTCTATAAATTCAAGTCCAATTGCTCCAGATATATACATCAATGCAGAAAGAAAAAAGTAAATTCGAAATCTCTTGTTTAAATGGAAAAAAAATGGTATATAACATAATATAAAAATCAGTATAAGTATGCTGAACGGAATAATCCATCCCCAATATTCCAGAGAACCGGGCAAGATATTGAGCATTCTTTGCATTGGCGCTGATAATTGTTCATGTATTTCCATACCTTCATCGAATGATAAATATAAAAAAATTAATGCCAAAAATCCCCAATGAAAACGGAATTTATCAGTAGTATTAAATTTTATATAAAAAATTACAAATAACAAACTTGAAGAAAATAACAAAATAAATAATGAAAAGTACGTTGGAATATTCCTTTCATAAAAAAAGTTAAACATTGTACCAAGACCAAACAATCCGCTATGTCCTGTTGTAATACGAATAACATTTACTGTTAAATGAGCAATTAATAAAAGTGCCGTTACAAACATAAAAAAAATTAAAACATTTTTAGATTTAATGAAAACGTCTCCTTTCCCCATTGTACCCTCCATATTATTAAAATAAAATCTAAGATTTTTTCAATCTTTGCTTATATCATTATAGCAATAAAAAAGATAGATACAATAATTCACATAAATTTTTAGAATTTTTAAAATATATCATTAGTTAAAAACTATCGGTTTTTTAAAACAAATTTAAATATTTATTGATCAATCAGTTAAACCGAGCATTTTTATTGCATCCCCTATCGTATTCTTTACATTCAAATTATTCTGTTTACGATCGCCGGTTTTTGTCTCTTCAATTAGTTTAGCCATTTGTAATACGGTCGGCGAATAAAAGATTGAATCCACTGTCAGCTCGATCCCAAAAATACGATTGATCATTACAATAAGATTAGCGCCTATAAGCGAATTTCCGCCCAACTCAAAAAAATTACTATCCGGCTTTATGTTTTTAATTTGTAATAATTCCTGCCAAATAGCCAATACTTTATCCTCAATTTTAGATGGATATAATATTTCCTCATTTTTATTTTTGCTTATAGTGTTCTTTTCATCATTTGTGGCCATCAAATCAGAGATCATCTGAACAGGTATAATCTTTTGTTTGTCTACATTTTCTTTGTAAATTTTATAATCCGGCCAGTATCTTTCCCGCTCAAACGGATATGTGGGCAATGGTACGCGTTGCCGCTTCTCATCCTTATAAAATCCGTGCCAATCAGGATTTATGCCCAGAAGCCACAGCCTGCCAAGAACTGTCAGAATAAATTCTTCATCGGATCTTTTTTCATCGTGTCTTCGGACAGAATAAAAAATCCTGCTGCCGGCTGCTTTGGCGGACTGTTGCATAGCCAGGGAACAAAGAGTATTCCCTGGCCCGAGTTCAAGCAGAATCATGTTCTCGTTATCCAGTAGCTTTTTTGCGCATTCTGAAAACATAACCGTATTGCGTAGATGCTCCACCCAGTATTCATGATTTGTGGCCTGTTCTGCCGTAATCCAGTTACCGGTAAGATTAGATAGATATGGTATCTGAGGAGGGCTGAATTTGTGCCTGCTTACTTCTTTTCTGAACATGGAAAGGACCGGATCCATCATCGCGGAGTGAAAAGCATGCGAAGTATGCAGCCGGCGAAATCCTGTTTTCTGTTTTTCAAGCCGTTTCTCAAAAGCTTCAATCAGCAGGAAATCGCCGGAGACGACACAGCTCATAGGAGCATTAACGGCCGCCAATGAAAGGCCATCGCCTGTCAAATCTCTTACTTCAGCTTCCGGCAGGCTTACCGCGAGCATAACCCCAGGCATTGCCTGCTGCATCAGGGCTCCCCTTGCAGTTACAAGTGAAAGAGCAGTATCCAGAGAAAAAACACCGGATAAACATGCGGCCACATACTCTCCGATACTGTGACCGACCATTGCCTTGGGTTTTATTCCCCACGAAATCCAAAGCTGCGCAAGAGCATATTCCAAGACAAACAATGATGCCTGCGCAATATCGGTACGGATTATTTTCTTCTGCGCTTCATCAGGAATGCCTTTAGCCGGGAAAATTATATTGCGAAGATGAATCGAATGCGTGGAAGAAAGAGTGTCTAAACATCTATCAACATGTTCCCTAAATACGCCCTCTTTTTTATAGAGCTCGGATCCCATTCCGGCATATTGTGATCCCTGCCCTGAAAACATAAATGCAACCAAAGGTGCGGATTTCGGTTCATTTCCTGAAAGTACTCCGTTCTGGTCACTTCCTTTCAATTTAGTAATTACTTCTTTACTATCCCGGCATAAAATTACCCGGCGATGATCGAAGATTCTTCGCCCGACCTGAAGTGTAAAAGCAGCATCAGCCAGATTAATATCCGATTTTTTTTCAATAAATTCTGCCAGATTAATACATGCTTTATTTAATGCCTGTGAGGATCTGGCGGAGATCATCATTAATCGGTATGGTCTGGATATAACAGACGGTATTGCCGGTTTAGCCTCTTCCAGAATTGCATGAGCATTAGTGCCGCCTATGCCGAATGAACTCACACCGGCTCTCCTGGGGGCTCCATCAGTTTTCCATTCCAAAAGCCGGGTCGATACATAAAACGGGCTATTATTAAAATCGATTGACGGATTGGGTTCATTATAGTTAATGCTTGGCGGAATCTCCTTGTATTTTAGCATTAAAGCCGTCTTAATTAAACCAGCAATGCCTGCTGCGCTATCTGCATGTCCGATGTTACTTTTTACCGATCCTATAGCGCAAAACTGTTTCTTAGCTGTACCAATCCTGAAAGCCTGAGTGAGTGCTTCAATTTCAATCGGATCACCCAGCTTTGTCCCGGTACCGTGTGCCTCGATATAACCTATTGAGTCCGGAGGAGTATCACTTATTGCCTGCGCCATGGCTATTACTTCTGCCTGGCCCTGAACACTCGGGGCTGTATATCCGATTTTCATCCCTCCATCGTTGTTGATGGAACTTCCTCGGATAACAGCGTAGACATGATCGCCATCAGCAATTGCCTCGGATAAACGCTTAAGAACAACTATTCCAACACCCTGCCCTCCAACTGTTCCGTTTGCCTTTGCGTCGAATGCACGACAATGGCCATCAGGCGATACAATTGTTCCGTCTTGATAAAAATAACCCTTGCTTCTTGTTACATTTATACTAATTGCGCCCGCCAGCGATAGTGAACATTGATAACTAAGCAGGCTCTGGCATGCCAGATGTACAGCGATTAATGATGTTGAACAGGCGGTCTGAACCGTCATACTCGGTCCTTTCAGATTCAACTTATATGACACACGTGTCGATAAAAAATCCCTTTCATTTCCAATTAGTTGTTCCATTTGAGCGGCTGGATTTGTATTATTATAGAAATCGGATAAAAAGCTTGAATATTCATTAGGGCCGGAACCAGCAAAAACACCTATCGAATTATTATTGTTTTCTGGCATATAACCCGCGTTTTCAAGAGCTTCCCATGCCGATTCAATAAACAGCCTATGCTGTGGATCCATGAATATAACTTCCCTTGGGCTATAGCCGAAAAACGCTGCATCAAACTTATCAACATCGTTTAATATGGTCCCGTTTTTGACAAAATTTGGTGCAGACAGCCAGTCTTCAGGTACCCCATAAGCTCTTAATTCATCATCGCTAAAATTAGTTATAGACTCAATACCGCTTCTGATGTTCTGCCAGAATTCATCAATATTATTTGCTCCGGGAAAACGTACCGCCATTCCGATTATAGCGATTCGTTCAATATCATCCTCTAATAAATTATCCTGCTCCGGCATTTTATTCCCTTCCCTTTGTAGCTATCTTTTTTTGTTTTTTCATAAATTCTTTCTGTCTACTTGCAATATTCGAGACTTTTACGGCAATAGTTTCATCTTTTTTATTATCTGTCAGATATTCAACAAGTTTTCTGATAGATGGATATTGGAAAAAATCAATTATTTTCAATTCTTTTTTAAAATGCGATTTAAGCTTACCAAGTATTCTGATTAAAAGCAGTGAATGACCACCCAGGTCAAAAAATGAATCATCGATACCAACTTTATCCAATTTAAGAAGGTCTTTCCAGACATCAGCAACAATTTTTTCTTCGCTGTTTCTTGGTTCGATATATATTGCCTCCGTTCTCCTCTCAAACTTAATTGGGGGCAAAGCTTTCCTGTCTGTTTTCCCATTAGATGACAATGGTATCCTATTCAGTTTTATAAAGTGTTGTGGGACCATATATTCAGGCAAACTATCCTGCAGATATTTACGCAG
Organism: uncultured Leptospirales bacterium; assembly: GCA_964626055.1. Taxonomy (GTDB): domain Bacteria; phylum Spirochaetota; class UBA4802; order UBA4802; family JAFGDQ01; genus JAFGSG01. The sequence continues at coordinate 3,750 of CAZVDF010000011.1, read as the reverse complement.
TTTCGCGACATCGACATTTCCATGCAGAATTTCAGTATAATACGCGACCAGTGTTTGGTTCCCTGAAGAATCCTCCGAAACTATGACGACATTCTGAGCAATCCCATCGAATTCGTCTATTCTGGTTTCTATCTCTCCAAGTTCAACCCGTAATCCGCGTATCTTGACCTGAAAGTCAATACGTCCAAGGTATTCAATACTTCCGTCCGGTAAATATTTCGCAAGATCTCCGGTTTTATAGAGCCTTGCTCCCGGCATTCTGCTGAACGGATCCGGTATAAATTTCTCTAATGTTAACTCAGGACGGTTAAGGTAACCGCGCGCTACCTGTATTCCGCCTATATGAAGCTCTCCGACACATCCCGAAGGTACGGGCTGAAGATCAGGATCAAGAATGTGACCTTCCGGATCG
>CAZVDF010000011.1:0-3328 GCA_964626055.1 uncultured Leptospirales bacterium | reverse complement strand
TATCTGAGTATTTGCTACTGGGAAACCTATTGGTATAACCTTAAGTCCATCGTCTTCCCTGCATTGCCAGAATGTCACATCTACTGCGGCTTCTGTAGGCCCGTAAAGATTATGAAGTTCAGCATTTAAACGTTCAAAAAATCTCTGTTTATGCTCAATTCTTAATGCCTCACCGCTGCAAATCACGCGTTTAATGCTAACACATTTCTCAACTTCCTCTTCCTCAAGAAATAATTGAAGCATGGACGGAACAAAGTGAACTGTGGTAATTTCTTTTTCTCTGATGAGACGTACAAGATAAGCGCTATCCTTATGCCCTTCAGGAATCGCAATGACAAGCCGCGCACCGACCTGTAATGGCCAGAAAAATTCCCATACGGAAACGTCAAATGTGTAAGGAGTTTTTTGCAATATCCGGTCGGAATGACTTAATTGATATGCTTCCTGCATCCATAAAAGACGGTTTACAATACCGCGATGTTCATTAATTACGCCTTTTGGTTTACCTGTTGAACCTGATGTATAAATAATATATGCCATATTTTCCGGACAAGCCCCTCCGCCCGGATTTAAGATGCTTTCAGATTCCAATAATCCTCTTTCATCATCAAGACAGATCGCCCTGACAGTATTCGCTGGAATCCTTTTTATAAAACGTTTCTGGGTAACCACAACGGGAACATTCGCATCTTCAATAATAAATCCAAGCCTTTCATCAGGATATTGTGGATCCATAGGCACATATGCACCCCCAGCCTTGATAATGCCGTAGATAGCAATGACCATTTCAACAGACCGATCCATAAGTATCCCGACAGGCACCTCCGGGCCAACTCCTAAACGTCTCAAATGATGGGCGAGTTTATTGGAGAGTTGATTCAATTCACAGTATGAAAGTGTTGATCCTTCGAATTCCAGGGCTACTGAGTCAGGTGTTCTTGCTGCCTGAGATTCAAACAATTCCACTAGCGTAACATTAGTGGGGTAATCCCTATATGTATTATTCCGGCTAAATAATATTTCATTAATCTCTTCTTTATGCATGTATGGTACTTTTACAGCTGGTTCCTGTAAATGTGACGGCATTGATATAAGTAATTTAGAAATATGAGTGCTAATCCGTTCAATATCTTTGGTTTTTAAAAGATGTCCGTCATATTCAATACGAATAGTTAAATCTTCATCGTCATAAACAATCAGACTGATCAAGTATCCGGTTTTCTGGTACCTCATAAAGTGTCGTTTAAGCCATTTTTCACCTCTGAAACGAAATTTATGGTTTAGAGAACCTTTTTCAAACACTATAAGTGTTTCAAATAGAGATGAATTAGGTGGAAAACCGCTCCATTTATTAATGCTATACAAAGGCGTGTTTTCATATTGCCGCAGTGTTATATTTTGTTCTCTTATATCCTTGAGAAAGTCTAGTAGTGTTTGCTTTGTGTTAATTCTGATACATAGTGGCAGTGTATTGATAAACAGCCCAACCATCTCTTCTTCGTCTTTAATACCCGAATAGCGGCAAGAACGGGTAATGCCAAACATAATGTCAGGTTTTTGACTATAATGGTACAATAGCAAAGCCCATGCGCCTTGAATTAAAGTATTCAGTGTAACCCCGTTTATACTTGCGAATGATTTTAGTTTTAATTTAATATCTGAAGGAATGGATGATTCTAAAACACTAATTTCATCTAAATTAGGAGCAATTCCAATTTGATTTGTAAAGGGAACTGGCGTTGCAGAATCAAAACCTTTCAAAGTGTCACGCCAATATAATTCACTGTAGTCAAAATTCTGATTATGCATCCATTCTGCAAATTCACTATATGGTTTTGGTTTACTGAGTTCAATCTGTTTCCCTTCATTGAAAATATCGTAAAGTAAAAAGAATTCTTCTAAAATAATTTCATGTGATCTTCCATCAACTATTGCGTGATGGAATGTCCAAATAAAAGAAAATTCTGATGGATTTATTATAAATACTGATAGACGCATCATAGGCGCTTCCTGCATATTTATGCCTTTTGCGCGATCATCTTTTATATATTTTCTTATTTCCAAATCTTGCAAAAATGAATCTATCCCCTGTAGGTCATAGAACACAAGAGGTGTATCGATCCGTTCAATAACCGTTTGTATGGGTTTTTCCAATCCTTCCCATTTAAACCTCGTTCTTAGTATAGAATGTCTCTCTATTACCTTTGCCCAAGCGTCCTTAAAGGTAACATTATTTAAAGGTTCTTTTATAGTACATACAACCTGCATTATGTCTACACCGCTTCCAGGATAGGAAAGGGTATGAAAAAGCATTCCTTCCTGCAGGGGTGTCAGAGGATATGACTCAAAGTTTTCTGACATATCGAATCTCCTTATTAATATTTATAATGCAGCACTTCAAACGCAGAAGTTACATTAAATTCTTCATGACCGAACTACTCTATCCCAGAGGTAATTTATCACTTGAAATTGGAAGTAATTTTCCAGGCTCGCACAGATATACGCTTCTATCCCGTGCATTTTCAAGCAAAACAGCTCCAGCGCCAATCACGCATTCTTTTCCGATAGTTACTTTATTCCTTACTGTTGAATTTGTTCCGAAATAACAACATGAATCGATAGTTACACTGCCGGCAATAGAAACACCATTTGAAAAGAAACAATGATCTCCGATTATTACATCATGACCGATTGTTGAACCACCGCCGATACTCACATTATTACCCACCTTTGATCCCGGAGAGAGCATAACATAATGGCCAATAAAAACATTATCCCCTTCGATGATTTCCGGATAAATAATTGAATGAGGACTGATAAAATTAATCAATTCATAACCCATTTGTTTTGAACGGTAATATCTGTCTTTTTTTATTTTATTATTCTGGACATAGCCAACGGCTATATACATTTTATATTCACTGGGAGGAAATATTTTATCAACATCGTTAAACGGCACAACTGGTAATTGAAAAAATGTATCTGATTCCAAGTATTCTTTGTCTACTGTAAAACCAACAACTTGATACTTTGAATGATATTTAAAACAAAAATAAGCTTCCTTTGCCATAGCTTGATTTCCAAACAATATTACTTTTTCCATTATATAACAACCTCCTTGATTCCAGCAATAAATGCAGTAGCTTACTATTAAGAATCACTATAGTTACAGCTATTTATAAAATGCATTAACTATTAAGCATTCTGTTGAAATACAAATTTTAACGTAATATAAAACCGGTTAATTGCTAATAAAACCATTATAAAATTGATCACTATAGCATTTTACGATTGAATTAATACATATCCGCACGAGGCAAACCAACCA
>CAZVDF010000010.1:2649-75794 GCA_964626055.1 uncultured Leptospirales bacterium | reverse complement strand
ATTACATATTCTCTTTTTTATTCACCTTTCCCAAAATTCCGGAATGAGCCATATAAATTTATCATTTTGAGACGGCTCTCAATAGTATATTATGTATCATTATACATCAGGAATAAATGTTGCAGGAAAAATCAATTACTTAATTGGAAGGCGTGTGAAAAATAGATGTTACTGGTAGTCGTTCCCTAAGCAACGCTAGAAATTCTGAAAATAAATACTTTTTTGCCGACTCTGATCTCATCCCAGTCGTAAAGAAGCTTGGGTCTTAGAAGTTTGTTTTCATTGAGGAAAGTGCCCTTGTCCGATGCCATATCAAAGATGTAAAATGAGTTTTTTATAATTTTAATTTTCGCATGTTTTTTCGATGCGGATTTATCTTCAACAACAATCCTGTTGTTTTTGTCCCTCCCTATCGTGGTCTCTTCGTATTGGATCGGTATTTTTTTCCCTGCGTTTATCCCGTCTCTTTCAACCAGCCATGCATTCGTATGAAGCAATTCCTCTGCTTTTTCCGGTATTTCTTTTTCGTCTTCTTTTATTTCTTTCCCATTGCTTACCGGACTTGCTGTTTTTTTCTCTTCAGCCGGGCTTCCCCCGGCAATAACGGTTTTTTGAACAAGATCGGGCGTTTTGCCGACTCTTTGCAGTTTTATATAAATACATATTACAATTATTATTAGGATTATTATCAATATGATTATAAGACCGATTAATATAGCTTCCTGTGTCAGCGGGAACCAGAAAGAAGATTGAGGGCTTTTAAGTATTATGCTTACCTGATCTTTATCTCTCAGGTTGTTGTATTTAAGCCTTGTTTCGACAGTGTGACTTATACCGTCGGGCTGAAGCATTGTTTTATATTCAACATGATACTGGCTTTTAACTGCACGGATTATGTCTTTATATATTGCGCCGATCTTTTTTTTATTTGAATCGTATAATTTCCCATCCGTTACCAGTGCGAGCCTTGAAAGCAGTTTAATTCTGTTTTGCGGATTTACCGTTATGCAATATATCGGGATACGGCTGCTTTTTGCGAAATTTATTACATCATCGATTTCCGCGCTGCTGCCTTCATCCTTCCCGTCCGTGAATACGAGTAATGCTTTCTTCGGCGCATCGGCTTTATTCAACAGTCTGATGGCTTCATAAAGCGTGTCGTAAAAATGCGTTTTTGAACCGTGCCTTTCGATTTTATTGATATTTTTTATCAGTTCGGCCCGGTTGTTGGTGAAATTATTGAGAAGAACAGTCTCATCGTTAAATCTGAACAGAGCGGTCATATCGCTGCCGTCCGCAATACTTAAAATCTCATCAGCGTAATTTTTGAGTTCCTGAAGGAGTTTTGAGCTGATGCTTTTACTGGAATCCACTGCCAGAGCCAAATAAAGGATATTATCCTTTTCCGTGAGTTTTTTAACCTTGATGTAATTAACAAGAAAGCCGTCTTCATAGATTGAAATATTTTCTTCGTTAAGCACGTTTACGCCGACTTTATCGGTATCCTTAACCGCAATAAAGACATTGATTTTTGGGAATTCCGTCTCGGGATCTATTCTGTTGATTTTTATAAAAGGGCCTGCTTCAAGCGGGACGACGGCTGACAGGCAAAGAAGGAATATTATTGAAAGGATCATTAATTCGGGCCAAGTTAAAAGTTTGAATAATTTTTCGGCTGCTTCTTTCATGATCTCACATTACCCATAATCATAATTATAGCTTATAATATCATTCTTTGAAATATGATAAATTATATTACAACTATTACATTATCGGTAAAAATTTTATTATTTTGTACGACTTTTCAGCAGAAAAAGTTTTGACTTTTTTGTAAAGTCAGTCTATTGTTATGCTGAATAAGCTCTTAAATCATGAATGCCTGCCGGGTTTTTAATGGCTTTATTCCTTTTTGCCGTGTGTCTTAGATTATTTTTTCGGTACGTATAACAATTTTCGGGGACCTTATATGGAGAAAAGAAGAAACACCAGAGTTACCTTTGGAGTAGGTGCTGTAATAAAATATAAAAGGAAATCCATTGAATGCAATGTTATCAATTTAAGTTTAAACGGCGTATTGATAGAATGCAGTAAGGAAATTCCACTGAACGCGGAAGTTAAAATAGGAATTTTTATGGAAGGCAGCACATCCAAATTAAAAATTAATGTTGAAGGAAAAGTGATCAGGTCTTCTGCCTCAGAGACGGCAATTATGTTTAATTCAATTGATCTGGATTCATTTATTCATTTAAAGAATATAGTAGCTTACAACGAAGGAAATGAAGAAAAAATCATGCAGGAATTTTATAAAAGAGTAAATAGTGCAATTTAAATTCTGCGGGTATTTATTTTTTTATTAACCGGGTCGGATAGATTGCATGAATAAAAGATCGTGTTAAGATAGATCGTATCAATAAAATTCTCGATCTTATTTTTACTTTTTCTGTTAACTTCCAGGAATTTTAATCCTGTGCAGAATTTATCCGAATTCGGTTTTTTATCGTTCCACGCGACCTGCGCTCTCGCCTCAATGGACTCGTGAATCAGATTAATATTGATATTAAAATTCGTCCCGCAAGGGAATGACCTGTCGCAAAAAATCTGTATTCCTCCCGGGCTCAGATCGCATATGGCGGTGTAAAAACTGTTCTTTTTTTCAGGAAGTTCGATGCATTTGGCCGTAAATGCAGTGCAGATTCGAGGTTCCAGTCTTTTTTCTTTCATCTTGGCGGACTATCCTTAATTTTATCGAAAATTCATTTTTTAATCTTCACCCTATATATATAATATATTATCGAACCAATGTCAAATTATTCTTTTCTTTTGGAGGTTTTTTTAAATGGAGATTTTAAGTTGACTTATATAAAATATGGTATATGATTATTATGAATAACGTCATATAGCGCTAGGAATATTTTGAATAAAGTTAAAAGGTTCTGGTAATGACAAACGGAATAACATATCCGGATAAAGGGGCGAATGGGGATAATCTGCTGAGAGAAAGCGAGATTGTTGTAAGATCAAAACCGACGATTTATAGTTTGAGAGTCGACCTTGAGGAGGGCTGCAGAGTGAAAGTTGTTTTCCCTCTCGCAGATGATCCCGATAACAGCTGGTCATTTTTCAGATATTGCGGGGTGCTGGTCGGATGGAGATTCGCTTCTGTGAAGGGCGATGCCGGAAATGAAGTTCACTTCTGGGCAGAGTCTCCCGGCCATGCAGATCTGCCTGCATATTTTGTCGGCCATAATGCGGTAGAAATAAAAATTTTTGAAAACGGGGATGCGAATCACGTTAGAATCAAAACAATAAGCTGGTAAGATTGTTCAGAAACCATTCCTAAAATAATAATTTTCATGTATAGTCAGCCTTCATTGCACTCCAGTAATTATTCATAAGCACTAAGGACCGCATGTCAAAATAATATAAATGCTTGACCGATATGGCGAATCCGGATTATTTTAAAAAATTTTAAGCTGATTAATTTCACCGGTAAAATCACAGAAGAAGTCACTGCAGTTAAACGCTGATTACCCGCTAATAGTTTCGGGCCGGGATTTAATAAAATGAGAATATATAAACTTATAATAATTTATCTGTTGCACCTGCCTCTTTCCTGCTTTGCGGAACCGGCCGGCAGCAATAATCTTTCTGCTGTTGGTTTTTACAGCCCTGTTGGAAAAATAATTGAAAAACTGGATAATGAGAATGCCGGATATAAAGAACATTTCCTTCTGGGGACGGCTTTTAAAAAACAAGGCGAGCCGAAGAAAGCCATTTTACATTTTGCCAACAGCTGTTTTAAATTTTCGCAAAATACTTCCTTGAAAATTTATCCTTACACCATATATAAATACTTGAACGGATTCCATTTTAAATCGGATTTTTATGACGATGCAGTTCACGAGATAGCCGGGTTGTTTTTCGAATACCGGGAATATGAATATGTGATAAAATTCGTCGAGCTGATGAAAAGATCAAATACCGCATTGTTCAGGGATGCTGCGATATTAAAATCTAATGCCATGATGGAGCTTGGCAGACTCGATAATGTCATTAATCATTTAAAGGAATTACATTCAAAATTCACCGATTTAAATTCCAGATCGATTATTAAAATACGAATAGCATCCGCTTTTGAAAAAAAAGAAGACTTTGCAAATGCCGTCAGGGAATATCTGGCTGTCTTAAAACTGAGTCCGGGATCTTGGCAGTCCGGGATCGCATGCAACAGGATTATCGGTATAACCTCAAAAATTCAGTTCGAATTTAATAATGATGAAGCGTTGTTGCTCGCCTCCTCCCTTTATTATAACGCGAAATACGAAAATTCACAGGAAGTTCTTAAAGAACTGTTGAACAGGGATCCTGATGAAAATTTGAGAAATGAAGCAATAATTTATACTGTAAAAAATTCTATCCGAACGGGGAAAACAGGGTATGCCGAAAGTCTTATATCTCAATACAGGAACGATCGTTCATTACACCATAAATTCTTAAAAATTGAAGCCGACGAATTGTGGACAATGAAAAAAAAACAGCCTGCTTACGGCATTTACCTGAGATTGCTTGACGATTCGGCTGATGATATTTTAAAAGACTCGTACAAAAGAATTTTGCAGTTTCAGGTGGGCAATAATATTTTTGACGAGAATTTAATAACCGGGTTTAAAGATAAATATCCAAAAGATAAAGCAGCCGAATATTTTTTATGGGCTTTCGTTAAAAACAAAATAAAAGTAAAGGACAACGGGACAGCGGTAAAATTTATGGAAGAAGCCTTGTCTTCGCGCCCTGACGGTGCGTATTCAGCCGGTTACAGGTTCTGGCTTGTTAAATTATACGGTACGGCCAAAGAGAACGATAATTTAAAGCTGCAAAAGATAAAAGAGATGGCGGTTCTTAATCCGGATTCCGCATATACCTGGAAATTACTGGATGAGATGAAAGACAAATATGGGCCGGAAGAACTGAGGAATATGTTCGCCGAATCAGTGAGATCGCGGAAATCGGAAGACGCGATTTTTTCCCATGCCGTGTTATATATGCAGGAAAAGAAATTGTCTGAAAGAAATAACAGAATTCATGCGATGGATTTTATTGAAATATTAAAAAGGTATAAAACTTTAGAAGGCAGTTTCAGGAGCCCTGATCTTGAATCCGGATATAAAGATAATTTAAAAGGTATTGAAAAATATTTTACCATCGGATATACTGATGGAATAAACAGGGAGCTTGCGGTGATTCCCGATAAAGATCGCGAATCCAGGATCGATAAGCATAAGATGCTGGCTTACCTGGGGACGAAGTACAATAATTACTATCTCGGGGCATCCTCGTTAATAAAACTTTTAAAGTACTGTAATCTCAGGGAAAACATTTTTATTTTATCCGAAGATATTATTAAGACGCTTCTTCCTGATGCATTTTATGAACAGGTGGAGGCAAATGCGGGGCAGGGCATCCCGAAAGAGATGGTCTATGCGGTAATGAAAGCGGAATCAACTTTTAATCACAAAGCGGTTTCTTCGGCCGGGGCAACCGGACTTATGCAGCTTATGCCGGCTACCGCAAAGGATATTGCCGGACAACTGAAAATGAAAGATTTCGATTTAAAAGATCCCGCTGTTTCAATAGGCCTTGGCGTGAAATACCTGGCATGGCTTAATAGATATTTCAAAGGAGATTTCGAAGCCATGATGGCAGGATATAATGCCGGAGCCGGCAATGTAAAAAAATGGCTGAAGGATTATAACGGCAATGATGATGATTTCTTAACTGAGTTTATTCCATTCGAAGAAACAAGATCCTATATATTGCGAACAAGGAAATTTTTTATGCAATATAAGACAGTATACGGCATTAATTGATTCCTTATAAAAAATGCTGTAAATGCCTTGCTTCAATTTGTATTGTGCAATAAGCTCTAAGCTGTTAACGATAGAGGAGGACGAAGAAAATGTCGATTCGAGAAATGATCAGGATTCTATGCCCCGTCGCTATTTCCATTCTTTTTTATGTAAACGCAGAAGCCGGATCGGATATCGGGAAAATCATACAGCTCACCGGCGATGTGGATTTAACGGATATGAATTCAGGCATGAGGATAGTGCCTGGAGTCGGAGCGCAGATAAAAGAAAATTATAAAATCCGTACCGGAGCAAAAGCATACATGGAGATATTGCTGAATGACAATACCAAAATATTCATGAGGGAACTTTCCATTATACAGATCAGCGGCATAAAGATGAAGGCCGACAATGCGCCGACCGCAATCAACCTTAATATAGGAAAAATAAAAATCAATTACGGCAAACGCTTTAAAAATTGGAATTTGCTTATTAGAACAAATACGGCTGTTATCGGAGTTAAGGATATCGATACTTCACTCGGTATAATTACTACCAATCATGAAACAAAATTGGCAATTTTTGGCGGTGAAGCTTATATAGCAAGCTCTAACCGGGATATAATCAAGTCTTATGATGTGAAAATGAAAGAGGAGACCAGCATCAAGCTAAATAAATCGCCTCTTGAACCGGTCGTAATTCCTCAGGAAATTCTTGATGCATGGCTTGATTATTACGATATCGTTGATAAAAACAGGATAGTAATTAAAGGGAGACAGGATACGGGGATTATTGACGATATTCTCAGGAAAAGAAAATTTTGATAAAAATTCTACCCATAATTATTGTTATCTTGATTGTAGTTTTGCATGGATGTTCCGGAAGATATATAACGGAAGAGGAAGAAAGAAAGGCCGTTCAGATTCTTTCCAGGTCTTACAGGAGCGATAACTGGCAGATTAGAAAGGAAGCATTAAGCAGCCTCTGTTCCCATGATTCCCCGGAAGCCGAAGATCTCTTGATCGAAGCACTGAACGACACCCACCCGATTGTTAAAATAGAAGCATTAAACTGTATTGCCGTTAAAAAAACAAATAAGGCAAAAAAAAGTATTCGTCAGATAGCTGAATTCGAAGCCAACGAAAATGTCAGGATGATTGCCATAAAAACCCTTTCAAAATACCGTGATCCCGCTTCGGCCCTGATCTTCGCAAAAGGACTTGCAAGCGATGACTGGCTGATCAGGGAAGAATCGATAAGAGGGCTTTTAATGATAAATGATATGGTGATCAGGCGGATCTCTGTACCTTATATTGTGCAGGCATTAAATGATCCCCGTATAAATGTGGTACTTGCGACGCTTGAAAATCTTAATGTCAGGAACAAAGAAATTTACAATGAATTGTCGGCTATTATTAATAGTGAAGAGAATTATAATAAAATCGATCTTTTAAAAGCGGCAATAAAGGCAATCAACGGCTATTTGCTGGATAAAAAAACCCGGGAAAAGATCATCGGCTTTCTCACGCATCCCAATACTGATATAAGGATCTCTTCCCTGGGGGCACTGAAAAAAGATAAAGAATTGCAGGAAAATGAATTAAAATTAAAACAATTATAAAGGCTGCGTGCAGGTAAATCCACAGCCTGCGGATGATTATATCTTTTTCTCTTTTGATGTATAAATCTGATTTTTATTGTCAACTACGTCCTTTTTAAATTCTTCGGGTAACGGAACTTCCAGTATCCTGTAGACCAGAAAACAATTATCTTTGGCTCTTCTGAAATAAATGATCGCATCAACGTACTTCGATCTGTCAAGATAATCGTTAGCCAGCTGGACACCGCCGGCGGCGCTGTGGAGCGCGGTTTCGGATTGAGGATTAACCCGCTCTCCCTTTATGGACATTTTTACTTTATATTTAACATGCATTTTGATTATATTCGTATGCAGTTTGTCCGTATCGTTTTTATAAATTTTAGCAATTCGCGCCGCGATTTCGTCTATGTCTTTTTGATTCTTGGTAAATAGATTCGCGGATTCTATTATTTTATTCTGGAAATATAAAGCGCTTGCCTCGGCGTATGTGTCTACAATCCTGTCAAATTCTTCCTTGCCTCCGCCGTAATTCATGATCGCGCTGTGCAGGAGCTTTATCCTTTTAAAGTTGTCATAGCTTAAATTCATCACAACATCATGCGGGATATACAGAGGGTTGAATTCTTTTTTGGCAGTTTGAAATTGGGCGCCAGCCGATGATAGGAAACACAGTACTATTAAAAATGCAATATAATATCTCATTCCTTTAATCATTTTTTAACTCCTGTTTATAGTTGTTAAATTAGCGTATGCTTTATTTATGTAACTTCCCGTAAAAGGAAATTCCTGCTTATTCAGTTATATACGGTATTAAGCCGTTATATAATTATCGGTACAATTTGTTATAATATTCTGTAAAATATTCCGAAGTCAAGTAAAATTGTATATCTTAATATTAAATTCTGCAATGCTTGGAAGACGGATATTTTATTCATGCCGCTATATTTTTTATTATCACTTCTAAAAGTTTAAATATATTTATTGTCAAAACAGTCATAATATATATTTATTGGCCGAAAAACGGAGCAAACTTTCATGATGCCAGAATTTGCAATAATTAAAAGCGGAAAAGCCGGCTATGAATACCGAAAAAAAATATGCGGGCTGTATCCTCTTGAAAGAAATATTATAATATTGATAAAGGCCGGTGTAAAGAAGATTTTTCTTGACCTTTCGGAGCGTGAAAAAAATTTCTATACCTTAACGATATATAAGCATTTAAAAAAATATTTAAATACCGGGATCGCATTCGGCGGTAAAGCCGGGACTGGCAAGCCGTATTTTTTAATTCAATCAAATCTATTCATGCAGGCTCATTATTTAAATGATTTATCGAAATATTTTAAAAGAAGAGGCGTTGTTTTTTCTCCTGTTATTAAGAAGGATCAGTTCTTGCTTTCAAAAGACCTGGCATACAAAAGAGCTGTGAATCTGCTTAAACGGCATATTATACAAAATACAGGCGGTTATATAGCCCAAAAAATCAATAAAAAGATTTCCATCCCCATAAGTCTTGCTCTGGTTAGAACAAGGATACACCCGAATTATTTGACTTTTATAAATATGATAATCGGGATTTCGAGCAGCATACTTCTTCTGTTCAATACATACTGGCATACCGTAGCGGGCGGATTTTTATTTCAGGCTGCTTCCGTAATGGATGGGGTTGACGGCGAGGTGGCCAAGTTTACGTTCAAGGTATCTAAAATCGGGAGCTGGCTGGATACATTTAGCGATAATATGACATTGCTGCTTTTTGTATCCGTTCTGTCTTATTTGTATTTAATAAACACGGGCGGGATTTTTTCGATGATTGTGATTATAACCGTATTTGCCGGGCTCGCCCTTACTATGGGAGCAATGCTCAGATATTTAAAGCGATACAGCAAGTCCGGTTCTCTTGTCGCCTATGACAGGGAGTTTTTACAGAAACTCCCTGTCAATGATCCGCTTGTGTCCATTACTCATAAGCTGAAATACGTTACAAAAAAAGAATTTTTTTCAATATTGTTTTTTTTAATTTGCCTTACAGGCAGGGCGTACCTGTTTGTGCCTGTCATCGCGGTTGTATTGTTTATTGCTGCCGTAATTCTTGTTATATTAGATGTGAAATATCTGAAAACATTTGGGGAAAAATATATTAAAAAAGGCTTTACAACAGGATAATTGTAATCTGGTTTATTCAATACATTGACGCCCGTATCGGGGATAAAATCGCAAGACAGTTTATGGAGAGATGCCAGAGTGGTCGAATGGGACGGTCTCGAAAATCGTTGTGGGGGCAACCCCACCGAGGGTTCGAATCCCTCTCTCTCCGAATATTTGTTTGTTGACAAATCGCTGTATCCGGGATCAATAGAATTTGTTCAATTCTGGAGAGGTGTCTGAGAGGCCGAAGGAGCACGGTTGGAAACCGTGTGTAGCGCAAGCTACCGAGGGTTCGAATCCCTCCCTCTCCGAATGTTCGTTTGCTCCTGCATTAGAGTTATACAATATTTAACGTCATGTGCGGCATTCTCTCAAGTCTGTAAAACTCGCACATCGCGTAATAGTAAACCACAGATGGACACGGCTGGACACAGAAAAAAAGATTAAATACAAATATTTCAAAAGTACATTTACGGAAAAGCAATGACATACCAGGTGATTGCCAGGAAATGGCGTCCGCAGAAGTTTGAAGATGTTGTTTTCCAGGATCACATCTCAAAAACAATAAGAAACAGCATAAGGATGGGCCGAATTTCACAGGCTTATCTCTTCTCCGGCCCGAGAGGCGTCGGCAAGACAACTATGGCAAGGATATTCGCCAAAGCTTTGAACTGCCTTTCCGGTGAAAATCCTACCGATAGCCCGTGCGATACCTGTGAAAACTGCGTTGAGATAAGAAGAGGGTACTCTTTTGACGTTATTGAGATCGACGGCGCTTCCAACAGGGGGATCGACAACATAAGGGAACTGAGAGAGAATGTAAACCTTGCGCCGGTAAAAGCCAGGTATAAGGTTTACATAATAGATGAAGTCCATATGCTGACAAAGGAGGCATTTAACGCTCTTCTCAAAACTCTTGAGGAGCCTCCAAGACATGTGGTTTTTATTTTTGCAACAACTGAAATTCATCGCATACCCGAAACAATATTATCCAGATGCCAGAAATTCCTCTTTAAAAAGATCCCGGTTGATGCCGTCGCCGGTCATCTGGAGAAAATTGTCCGCGAAGAAGGTTACAGGATAGACAAAGGCGCGCTTCATCCGATTGCGCGCGCCGGCGAAGGATCGATGCGGGATTCGCAGTCCCTGCTTGACCAGGTGATATCCTTCTCCGACGGAAGCATAAGCGAGGAAGACGCGCTTTCGATCCTTGGAATCGTCACGCTCGAGAGCTATCTGAAATTATTGACATTCATAAATAACATAGAACCTGTTAAAATTATAGATGAGATCGACAGGATCGTTACGCTCGGCGTCGATATCCCGAGATATGCCGCGGGCTTTATTGATATAATAAGGACGGTCAGGCTTGTCAATAATGGTATAATTTTAACAGATATCCTGGGATTTTCCGAAGACGAGATGCTGCTTTTAAAGAAAACCGGCGGTAATTTTAACGATGAGGAACTCGGAATTATTTTCAAGCTGGCTGTAGACCTTCAGAATAATCTGAGATTCTCGACAAATGAAAGAATATGCCTTGAGATGGCGCTTCTGGATATGGTGAACGTTAAAAAGAATCCTTCTCTTGCATCGATACTCCGGAAAATTTCAGAAGCAGAAGGTAATAACAAGCCATCTGTTCCGGAAAACGAGGCAGACAAAAAGAGGCAGGCTGACAGCGAGGAATCTGCCATAAACAGCATTAAAAGCCTGTTCCACGGAGAAGTAATTGAATAAATATATTGAAGTTATCTCAAAATTATTTATAAATATTGAATGATCATCAATAAATTGGGATAAATTACAAAGTTTTTGAGGACGCCTTTCAGATCTGATGTAATTGCGTTCGGAAACATATTAGACTGACCAGGAAGGTATTCCGCAGAAAATTTTGTAATGTATCCCAATTTATCTTAAAAAAATTATTTTAAGATCACTTATAAATTTGTTAAAATATTGAATGGAGAAAAAAATGCTAAAAGATATCGGTAATATGCTTAAACTGCAGAAAGATCTGAAGAACGTGCAGAAAGCATTAAAGAAGGCGGAAGCCATTGCAGACAGTCCCGACGGTCTGATAAGCGCGACGGTAAACGGCGAGTTCAGCCTCGTGAGCCTCAGCATTGATGAAAAACTGCTGGAAAAGAGCAACAAACAAAAGCTTGAGAAGGATATTATTGCGACCGTTAATAAAGCCGTCGAGTTCAGCAAGGAATACGCGGCGAAGGAGATGCAAAAGCTGACAGGCGGGCTCAACATCCCCGGCATGGATAAATTTTTAAAGTAAGATGATATGAGCAGTCCTTCCGCGTATTTAGATGCTCTGATCAAAGAATTTTCAAGGCTGCCCGGAATAGGCCCGAAAAGCGCCGGCAGGCTTGCCTTTCACATACTCAAACAGCCCATGCCGGAAGTGGAAAGGCTGTCCAGGGCTATTATTGCGCTTAAAGAAAATATCACTTTCTGCAAAGTATGCGGCGGTATTTCGGACGGGAACGTTTGTTCCATCTGTTCGGACGAAAACCGCGATAAAAGCACGGTATGCGTTGTTGAAGAAGCAAGAGATGTCCTTACAATTGAAAAAAGCGGCGGATATCATGGCGTCTACCATGTGCTTAAAGGGGTGATATCGCCTCTCGACGGCATTGGTCCCGAGGAGCTCAACATAAGTTCTTTTATTATAAGATGCAGGGAGGGCGTGATAAAGGAAGCAATAATCGCTCTGAATCCGACCATGGAGGGCGATGCTACAGCGCTTTATCTTGCAAAGGAGCTGCGGCCTGTCGGCGTCAGGATTATGCGGATAGCGCACGGGCTACCGGTGGGTTCAAACATCGAGTTTGCAGACGCCGCTACAATTATTAAATCGCTCGAGGGCAGAGTGGAGATTTAGCCCTCACCCGGCCGACGCTGTAGCGCGGCCTCCCTCTCCCACGCTTCGCGCTGGAGAGGGTTTTAATTTATATCCAGCAATCGAGTAACTCTTTATTATTTAATTTTTTTTCTGCCTTCAACAGATATCAACACGGGCACTCCTTTAATATCCAGCTCTTTTTGCAGTATCTTCTGAAGATGTCTTATTATATCCTTTTTGAAAAAATCGGCATTATTGACAAAAAATTTGAACTTCGGTGGAATGGTCTCGATCTGAGTCGCGTAATAGATCTTTAATTTTTCTCCGAGCATAGGCATTGTCTTTTTGTTCTGGATTTCTTCCAGGAGCCTGTTCAGCTTTGATGTATCTATCCTTTTTTTTGCTCTTCCCTGCAGCTCAAAAGCGGTTTCAATAAGATTATGTATTCTTTGTTTCTCTTTGGCTGAGATCGAGATTATGGGAAAATCTTCTGATCTGTAAAGTTTAAAGATAATTTCTCCTCTGTAATCATTAAAGGTATTGGTATTTTTTGTGATCAGGTCCCATTTGTTGATCGCGATAATACACGGCTTATTTGCCAGCAGGATCACATCGCATATTTTTTTATCCGTGTCCGTAATGCCGGCGCGCGCATCCAGCAGATGGATCACGACATCGGATTTTTTTATGGATTCCAGGGTTCTTGTTTTCGAATAAAATTCTATATCCTCTTTGATTCGGCTTTTTTTTCTCATGCCGGCGGTATCGATTATTTTAATGCTTTTCCCGTAAAACATGAAATCTTCATCTACGGAATCCCTTGTAGTTCCGGGAACGTCCGATACTACAGATCTTGTTTCGCCTATAAAAGAATTAAGCAGCGTGGACTTGCCCGAATTCGGCCTGCCGACGATCGCTATTTTCAGGTCGATCTTTTCCGTACTTTGTTTTTTTTCCGGCAGAAGGTCGGTTATTTTATCAAGCAATAAATTAATATTTACTTTTTTTACGGCGGAAACCGGCAGTATATCGGCACAGCCGAGTTCGTAGAAGTTGGCCATATTTTCAAGGTCGGCATTCGAATCCATTTTATTGACGGCAACTATGGCAGGTATCGAGGTTTTTCTAATAAGATCGTAAAGCTCAAAATCGAAAGGAGTTAAATTCGGATTTTCCAGAAGAAATATTATGACAGAAGATTTTTCAAGATAGCTCCTGGCATTCGCAAGTATGGCAAGCGACAGCTCGGTGGAGTCTTTTATGTCAAGCCCGGGAGTATCCGAAAGAATGAACGAGGCCGAACCGTGAGTCACCGTAACGGACAGAATATCTCTTGTTAAACCTGGAAAAGAATCGACTATAGCTTTCTTCTGACGGCTGAGCGCGTTGAAAAGGGTTGACTTGCCTACGTTCTGTCTCCCTACTATCGCAGTTATTGGTAATTTTTTTATCATTATTTGCTTTCAAATTTTTCCTGGTGGAAAAACCGGAGTATCGTATCGCCGATTATAATTCTGTCTCCATAACTTATATGCCCCGGCTTTTTTAAAAGTTTACCGTTAAGAAATGTGGAATTCGTTGAATCGAGATCTTCAATATGATAATGCCCTTCATCGGTGAGCGTAATCCTGCAGTGTTTTTTGCTTATCAGAGGGTCGTTTAATATTAAATCGCAGGTTTCGTCCCGGCCGATTAATGTAACTTTTTTATCAATTATATAGGATTTACCGAGAAAGTTTTCGGAAAGGATCAGGAGTACTCCTTTCGTTCCCAATATTCCGGACGAATGTATCTTCCGGCCGTCATCAAGATGGAAAGTGTCGTTTCCGTTCATAGTTAAACCTCTGCTTGAACTTTTAAATAAATATACAATAAGACATTTTTTTGCTGGCAAAATAAGTTATGGGACGCGTGCTTACAGCTGCGGTCTTATGCTTTCAAGGGCATCTGCTTTTATCCATCCTCTTTTTTTATCCGGCAGGCTGATGAACTTCCATTTGTCTTCAGCATCTTTGATAGTCACTAAAGCCCCTGCGTGAAGCTGAAAAAGCAGTTTATCCCCGGAGTCCGGCCCGGACAGCACGTCCGCTTCTTCGGAAAGAATGACGGCCCTGTCGTCGTTCAGGAAAAGGTAATACTTCCATGAGAAGGAGGCGCCTGTAATGAACCACGCAGCTAATAAGACCGTTAAAACGTAATAAGTCCACTCTTTTTTTAAATACATCCGGAGCACAAGTAGGCCCCATGCGAAAAAATTAATAACCGCAAAAAATGCAAACAATTCCTTATGCGTCATGTATGCGGTCCAGAAAAATATGCTTGAAAAAATATCGGCAGGAGCTTCAATTTCGTCTCTCGCAGATTTTCTTACGTATCTGAGATTGAAGTCCAGATCCGCATCGCGCGGAATAAATGCGCGTGCTCTTTCATAATAAAGTATGGCATGGCCTGTCATTTTCAATCGGTAACACGTATTGCCCATGTTGTAATAAAGATCGCCGCTCGAATGGCCTGATCCGAGTATCTCAAGATAAGTATTAAGGGCATTCTCGAATCTGCCGTCTTTATAAAACTGATTGGCTTTGTGGAAGAGTTCCTCCCGTCTGTCCGTTATGCCGTTTTTAGCCTGAGGATATAAAGCAAGCGGGATTAAAAGAATAATAGCAAAAAATATTTTTTTCACTTAATCTCCTTTTCGATGCTTTTGACGATAAGTACGGCTTCCACGGACAGATCGCACGGATCTTTCCCTTTCCCCGTGTAGATCAAAGTCTCTATTTTTTTTATTATCCATTCCATCTGGTCAGCGGTATCTTCCTCGCATCCTTTTTCCTTCAGGATATCGGATGCGTCTTTCGGCGCAAGAGTGCCCAGTTCCAAAGCGAAACGTCCGTTAAAATATTCGCGCATGGCATTTGAAAGCTTTTCGGCGCTTAGCTCCTTATCTTCGCATATTTTAAAAAAAATTTTTGCAGCTCCGTACGATTTGAATTTTACTGAATTTTTGCCTGTAATTTTATAACCTGCAAGAATAGCGCCGGATAAAAGAGCAGGCAAAACCAGCAACATCCATGAAATCCAACCGATCGCCTGCCCGGATTCTTTTGACAGGTCGATGGCCGATCTGTGAATCGGAAGAATGTCTTTTCCGATCTCCTCCACTTCATTTTTACCGTATCTTGACGATCTCTCCTTTGCGAACGGAGATTGAGCTATGATCCCCGTTCCGGGATCGGCATAAAGCGCGAACGGCCTGGTGCCGATCCTGCTGTAATACCCGTTTAAGGTATCGAAATAAGCCAAGGATACTGGAGGAATAGTATACCGTCCCTGCCTGCCGGGCACAATGGCCCATTTCATTGTCTTTATGCCCTCAATTCCTTTCTCGCTTTGCCGGACTTCCAGCTTCGGCTCATCCGCGTAAACCTTCGCATCCTTTATATCCGGCATTCTAAGATCAGGTATTCTGTTTACATTGCCGGAGCCTCTCACGGTAACCGTCAGAGTCGCGGACTCGCCTGCTTTAATGCGGGCCGGAGCGAGTTCGGATGTGATGCTGTAAGATCCGACAAGGCCTGCGTAGTCCGCCGGTTTTCCTGTTTCAGGCACGGTCAGTACATCCAGAACTACAGAGTTGCTTGCGAGCGTAATCTGTCTCCCCCTTGCGTTAGCAAAAAAGTCATCCATCGAAAAATAATCATCGTCATCCTGGAGCCTGTGCCTGGAATGCGCAACCATGCTCATTTTTGCAGAATTGATATTCAGCCTGCCGGTCTTTGACGGAATGAGTGAATATTTTATTTCGAAAACCTGGTAATTTCTCGAATTGTAAACCGTATTGTATTCCGCAGGCTTGCCTATTTGTTTGAATTCAATCCCGTCTGCTTCGGGCATGCTGAGAGAAACATTCGAAACATCGCTTAAATGATAAAGTCTTATTGTGTATTGGATCTGTTCTTCAAGATAGACTCTTCTTGAAGATACGGTTGCGCTCATAAAAGCAGGTATATTGTCCCCGTTCTTATGATCCAGAGAAGTTTTTACGATTAATTTCACGGAAGCGCTCTGGTAAATTTTCCCTTCCACTTTTACGGTTACGGGGCCGATGTCGAATATGCCGGCGCGCTTCGGCTGAAGAAAGTATGTGAAGTCAAGACTTGAATTTACGCGTCCGTTAACGATCTGTACCCGGCTTGATCTGCCGGCATTTTGCGCAACAAAATTTTCGATCCCTTTTATCAGCGGAGCGTCTGCGTCCCTCGACCCGGATATGCTTACCGTCATTTTAATCGCGTCCGTTATTGAAGCTTCGTATCGGTTAAGTTTCAATGAAACGGCAATGTCCGCAATTGCGTATGCCTGCATGGCTAATAGCAGAATTAAAATGAAAATTATTTTATTTTTGTATAATAAATTCATTTGCTTGTAAAATTAAATTTGGAATCATCTCAAAATTTGATTTTATACTTTGATAAATCGGAATACATTACAGAATTTATGAGGACGCCTTTCAGGCCTGATGCAGCAGCTTTCGAAAACATAAAAAACTAACCAGGAAGGCCTGATTCCGGAGTAAATTTTGTAATGTATTCCGATATATTGCTACTTACTCATCAAAGTTAATATTGATGAGACGGAGTCCGGTTATATTACCAGTTCTTTCCGGATCCGGCTTTCTTTTTCACCTCTTTCGTCTGATGTTGCATTATCTTAGCACGGTCTTCCTTTATATTGTCAAGCAAAGCTTCTGCTTTTTTTCTTTCGAGTATTTGCGCGGGAGAGAGCTCCTGTTTCGGCCTGTCACCCATGGGTTTTGCGGATTTCAAATCGCCCGACATGTCTCCAGGATTTTGCCTGTCTTCGGATTTATCCGGATTTTCTTTTCCTTTTTGATCCTGTTTGCCGGTGTCATCTTGCCGGGATTTTTGACTGTCTTTTTGATTGACCTTTTTGTCGTTTTTGTTATTCCTGTTATCCGGGTTCTTTTTCGCTTCTTCCATTTTTTTCAGGGACAATTCAAGATTATATTTTGCGTCCGGATTATTCGGATCATAAACGATCGCCTGCCTGTAGAAGTCCGCAGCCGCGCTGAAGTCGTTCTGCGCAAAAGCCGTGTTGCCGAGATTGTAGGCCGCCCTCGACAGCATTTCCTTATCTCTGGCTCTGCGAAGCACGCTTGTAAACGCTGCCTCCGCCGCCTCGTAATCCTTTTTCTGATAAGCCGCGCATCCTTTGTTGTAGCGCCAGCGCAGATCTTTCGGATCCTCTAGGTCCCCCTGTTCATATTTTTTTTCCGCCTCGGCGAAATTGCCGTCCCTGTAAAGATCGTCGGCGTTCTTCGCGAATGCAGAAGAAGCAAAAGATAGAATAATTAAAAGTAATATGTATTTCGTCGGATTTAGCATAAAAATCATTAAATTTGAATTGTATTATTTCATTAAAATCATTTTAAGATAATTTTTAATGCTCCCATGGGATTTCCCAGATCTACTTCTCAAATTTATATCAACAAATCCTTCGATTAAAAGCAGTATTATAGCGACAAATATAAATATCATGAAGCGCTCTTCGTAAACTTTTATTTTGCCGCTCTTTAATGTTTTTGCTTCAGTCTTGAATTTTATGCCGCTGTAGTAAAGCATGTCAAGATCAAGATCTCCCGGCGCGGATCTTACATATCCGCCTCCGGACGCGGTTGCTATTCCGGTCAATCCTTCTTCATCCAGCCTGGAGAGAACCATGTTGCCGCGGCTGTCTTTTATGAAACCCCCGGAGCCGTCGGTTGCGGGCACGGGAGCGCCGGCAGGGTCTCCCGTCCCGAATATGAATATCCTGATGTTTTTTCCAGCGGCATTCCCGGCTGCCTTGATGCCTCTTCCTTCGTTGTCTTCTCCGTCTGTAATGAGAAGAACAACCCTGTCAGTATTGGATTTGTCGTCAAAAGAGGATGCCGCCGTATCGATGGCGGCTCCTATGTCGGTTCCTGAGACAGGGATAAGGTCAGGGCCCAGATCCGAAAGGAACATCTGCAATGCTCCGTAATCGAGAGTGAGCGGGCATTGTACAAATGCCGCTCCCGCAAAAGCGACAAGCCCTATCCTGTCTCCCTGTATAACTTTAATGAAATCCCGTATCTCTCTTTTTGCATTTTCCATTCTGTTCGGTTTTACGTCCTGAGCGAGCATGCTGGATGATACGTCTACCGCTATCATGATATCGACTCCCTGCCGGCTCACTTCCTGGTAATGGCTTCCCCATCTGGGCCCTGCAAGGCCGAAAATAATAAGAATAAAGGAAATCACCAGAAGGATAATTTTTATGTATGTTTTTGTATTATTCTCTTCCCCTGTAAGCTTTGAAAGGAGTTTGATGTCCGCAAAATTTTTTAATATTTGTCTTTTTTTCCGCAGGGAGAATATCATAGCCAGGACGACCAGGGGAACAATCCATAAAAAATTAAGCGCCCATAAATTATTAAAGCTCATGGAATTATCCTTAATATTGTTGTTTGCAGTATGACTTCAATAAGCAGTAAAATAAATGCCGGAATCAGAAAATACAGGTATAATTCCCGGAAGTTGAAATATTCTTTTTGTTTAATCTCCGTTTTTTCCGCTTTGTCGATTATATCATATATCTCCGCAAGCTTCTTGCTGTCGCTCGCCCGGAAATAACGGCCGCTGCCGATGCCGGCGATTTTCTGAAGCGCTTCCTCGTCGAGGTCTTCCTGGATATACATAACCTGAGGCCCGAAGGGTGTCTGCTCGACAACGGGTGCAGGGCCTTTGCCGCCTACCCCGATCGCGTATATCTTCACGCCGAAAGCTTTTACCGCTTCGGCTGCCAGTTCCGGGCTTACGCTCCCGGTATTGTTCCTCCCGTCGGTAAGCACGATAAGTATTTTCGATTTTGCTTCGAGATCCTTGAGGCGTTTGCCCCCGACCGCGATCGCGGACCCGACTGCAGTCCTGTCTCCCGCCATCCCGATCTCGAGCCTGTCGACGAGCGCGAGCAGCAGACCCTTGTCCATCGTAAGCGGCGACTGCGTGTAAGCGTCCGTTCCGAAGACTACAAGCCCTATCCTGTCGTGCTCGCGCTTTCTGATGAAATCGGATACAACTTTTTTTACTGCAGTAAGCCTTGTCACGCGATTGCCGTTAAGCGTAAAGTCGAGGGCGCGCATTGTGCCGGACGCGTCCAGGCAGAGAATAATGTCGACTCCCCGGGAGCGCGTGTCCGCTGATATATTGTACAGCTGCGGCCTTGCGGCTGCCAATACCATAAGAACAAGTATTGTTGCTCGCAGTATTAACGGAACGCTGCCTATCGATTTTTCAAAAGTCCCGGTGAATTTCGAAAGCGTGTGCGTAAGCGAAAAGTTTATGCTGCGGCTGCCGTTTTTATATTTTAAATATACCCATAGAGCTGCCGGGAGAAATAATAGCAGCATTGGCTTGTATGCAAAAGTAAAATTCATTTCAATTTACTCTCTTTACCTTACCATTTATAGTAGGTTTTTGGATATTAAGTCCCCCTTTAGGGGGATTTAGGGGGCTAGCCGTCTCTGCCGGTGTTGTCGCTTTTATGTACTTCAGCGCCGCTCTTATATCTTCTTCGCTTTTTGCTTTTGTCGGTATTGCGTCCGCAAATTTTATTAGATCGGCTTCGCGCAGAACCGTCACAAGCTTCCTGTCCGCGTCCGTTTTTATCCTGCGCGCAATTTCTTCAGTGGTCAGTTCAACAGCAGGAAATCCCCTGAGATTTTCAAGGTACCTGCGTAATATTTCGGAGAACCTGAAATAGAACTCTTTATGCCGGCCTTTTTCAAAGAGATTCATAGCTTTCAATTTTTCGATCTCTTCCCCGGCAATAACATGAGCAGGTTTTATCTCTTTTAATGCTTCGGCTTTTTTCCTTTCTCTGCTTTTCCAGATATAAAATCCTATACATGCGGCGGCTAAAACCAGAAACCCGGCCAGCCACGGCAGCATTCTTAGTATAAATGGATATGTTGGTATAATGTCCATTATCGGCTTGAGCTGCGCTTCCGACGGCCTGTCTCCGAGATTGGACAATACCTCGATATGCAACGTTTCACTTCTGATAATGTTTTGAATGCCCTTGCTGTCTTTAAAGGAAAGATTTACTGGCCCGATATCGAATGATGCAGTTTTATCTATGATAATCTTAAGGGTTATTTCTCCTTTTGCGGATTTTTTCCCTGTTATTGTAAGGCCGTCTAGCCCTGTTAAATCCGTATCGGGACTGAAAGTGCTGCTTCCCGGTATAAAATATTTAACTGATAGATTAATAATATCCCCGACATACGCTTTTGATTTATCTGTAGAAGTGTAAATTTTCGGGATCCGGTCATGTGCCGGCGTATTTTCCTTCAAAGTGCCTGCTTCTTTAGAGGCATCGTTATTAACGCCGCTCTCGCAGACAGTGAATACTAATGAGAGAATAAGAAATGTGAATATTCTCCTGATCATTGTCTTCTGCCTTTAATCTCAAAAAGCCGCATAAGCGGTTCTACTACGTCTTTATCCGTATAAAGTTCGACGAGATCGACGCCGGTCGCGTTGAGCAGGTCGTTGAGCTTTCTTCTCTCTCTATACACGTATTCCGTCCAGAGCTGTCTTGTCGTTTTTTTTGAAGAATTTATAATGACATTTTCTCCTGTTTCCGGATCCTTAAGCCTTACCGGCCCGGCGTCGGGCAGTCTTATTTCAGCCGGATCGGTTAGCCGGATTACGGTAAGCTGGTGCTTTTTTGCGGCAAGCCGCAGCGGTTTCTCGAATCCTTCATCGATACAGTCTGATATTAAAAATACGATAGCATGGCGTTTCACGGCTCTGTTTAAAAAAGTCAGAGCTTCATTCAGGCTGGTTTTTGTTTCGCGCGGCTCATATGTGAATATTTCCTTTATAACTCTCCATACGTGAGTGGCGCCCTTTTTCGGAGGGATGTATTTTTCAACGCCAGAGCTGAATAACAGCGCCCCGACTTTGTCATTTGTCCTGATAGCGAGGAACGCGAGCATGCCTGCGGCTTCCGCCAGAAGTTCGCGTTTCAGTTTATTCCGCGTGCCGAATGAATGCGATCCGGAAATATCCAGCATGAGTATCACCGTAAGTTCCCGCTCTTCGTGAAATACCTTCACGAAAGGGTGCCCGTAGCGGGCGCTCACATTCCAGTCTATGGTGCGGATATCGTCTCCCGGACAATACTCGCGGACTTCCGCAAACTCCATCCCGCGGCCTTTAAAAGCGCTTACATAGCGTCCTGCGAAAAGATCGCTTGCCATGCGCCTTGTTTTGAAATGCAGAGTCTGTATCTTTTTGAATATTTCCTGCTGGATCATATAATTACGGCACTTCTATCCTTTCCAGGAACATGGCGATAAATTCGTCCGCGCTTTTGCCTTCGGCTTCCGCTTCGTAACTCAGGATAATCCTGTGGCGAAGGATATCCGGCGCCATGGTCTTGACGTCCTGGGGCGTCACATATCCGCGTCCGGCCATGAATGCGTGCGCGCGGCTCGCTTCGCCGAGCCAGATGGACGCTCTCGGCGAAGCGCCGTAATGTATCATGGAGCCAATGTTAAGGCCGAAATCTCCGGGCATGCGCGTAGCCCTTGAAATATTCACTATATATTGCACTATCTTCTCTTCCATGTGGATTGATTTGACTGTTTCCCTGACGGATCCCAGTTCCGCAACGGATGCAATCCCGGATATATTTGCGATTGAAAGATTATTTGCTCTCTGCATAATTTCTTTTTCTTCCTCGGCGCTGGGATAATCGACTTTTATTTTCATCATAAAACGGTCGATCTGCGCTTCCGGCAGAGGATATGTTCCCTCCTGCTCAATAGGGTTCTGCGTTGCAAGAACAAGGAACGGTTTTGCAAGCTCAAAGGTCGTTTCACCTATAGTTACCTGTCTTTCCTGCATGGCCTCAAGAAGCGCGCTCTGAACTTTCGCGGGCGCGCGGTTTATTTCGTCGGCGAGGATGATGTTATGGAAAATGGGCCCTTTACGTATCTCGAATTTCCCGCTGTCCGGTCTGTAAATTTGAGTCCCCAGAATATCCGCAGGCAGAAGGTCGGGTGTAAACTGGATTCTCTGGAAAGAAGTGCTTATTGCCGCTGCCAGGGCGCGCACCGCCGTAGTTTTTGCAAGACCGGGCAGTCCTTCAAGCAGTATATGGCCGTCGCAGATAAGCCCTATCAGCATTTTTTCAAGAAGGTTTCTCTGTCCAACGACTGCCTTTTCGATCTCGGCCAGAATCTTTCGGACAATTATGTTTTCTTTTTCGACTCTGATAGCAATTGCCTGTATATCCATTGCCGGCATGCCTCCATATTTTTCTGTTGGTTTTTAATTTATGAGGGAAATTTAAAATTTATTTCAAGGCGTAATACCTCGACGCTTGCGTCGAGGATGCAAGCCTATCGATTTGCGGAGCAAATCGATAACGCCTTGAAACATAATACCCCGCCGACACCAAAGGTGGCAGCCGGTACGTTAGTACCGGGGGCTTGCCCCGGGGAATTTTATTTTGAAATAATTTGTACTTATAGAATACTGAATTTTTAAAATGGATAGATGCCGGTTGTAAAAAGTCAAGTGAAAATACACCTTTGTCTACGGCGGGCATTTGGCGCATACGGATTTAAAAAGAGCGGTTGAAAGATACCGGTCTCCCCTGTCCGGCAGAAGCGTCACTATTGTGCCGCTTTTTATTTGCGCGGCATATTTTAAAACCCCGGCTACCGCCGCTCCGCTCGACATCCCGCAGAACAGCCCTTCTTTTAACGCGAGTTGTTTGCACATATCGAAAGCTTCATTATCGGTAACTGTAATTTTTTCGTCGTGCATGTCCGGATTATAAATTGCCGGGACTATGGATTCCTGCATGTTCTTTAATCCCTGAATAGTATGCCCCACCGCAGGTTCAATTGCTATTATTCTAATGTCTCTGTCGTATTCGCGGAATCTTTTTGATGTTCCCATAAGGGTTCCGGTGGTGCCCAGAGCCGCCACAAAAGCTGCGATATCTCCTCCCGTCTGGTTTATTATTTCCGGCGCTGTGGTCTCGTAATGGGACTGTATATTGAATGGATTTGAGAATTGATCCGGCATATAATATTTTTCCGGATTTTCCCTGAGCATTTGTTTTGCCATTATGATCGCGCCGTCGGTACCTTTCGATCCGTCGGTCAAAACAAGCTCACTGCCGAGAGCTTCAAGGATTGCTCTCCGCTCGAAGGACACGCAGTCCGGCATACAGAGCTTAACTTTAAACCCCAATGCGGCTCCTACCATCGCAAGGCCGATGCCCGTATTGCCGCTTGTCGGTTCCAGTATCGTTTTATTCTTCGTTAAAAGTCCGGATTCGACGGCATTCTTGAGCATGTAATAAGCAGGCCTGTCCTTAACCGATCCCCCGGGATTCGAGCCTTCGAGCTTTGCCATTATACGGATCTTTTTGTTCGGATTAAGATATTTTAATTCCACAAGAGGAGTATTGCCTATTGCTGCGATTACTCCGTGACTTTTTATGGATGTTTTCTGCATAATCAGATCAATTAATGTTGTTGCTTAAAGTGCAGAACGAGGGGCTTATACCCCTCGTTCGGATAAATGAGCGGGCGACCGGGGTCGAACCGGCGACGTCCAGCTTGGGAAGCTAGCATTCTGCCACTGAATTACGCCCGCATTCTCTTAACCGGCAATAATAGGAAAACAGACTAATTATTTCAAGAATATTTTTTAGGGCTTATTCCAGTAGATAACTAATCGATTGACAGGCCCGACTATCGGAAAAATCATTCAGCATCTGTTAAAATTGATCCTCAGTCTTCAAATTCAAATCTGAGCTCATAATCCGTCCACATTTTTTTTGGCTTGCCTTTTTCTTTTCCGGGTCTGAATTTTATTTTACTTACCACCTTCATTGCGGCTTCGTCAAAACCGTATTTTGCCGGCGGGGAAATTATTCTTGCGCTGTTGACTTTTCCGTTTTCATTGACCTGGAACCGGACGATTACGCTCTGGCGGAAAATATTTGCCGATCTTGCTTCCTTCGGAAAATAATCATTCGGATTGAAATCTATCATAGGTATCGGCGGGCGGTCTGCGAGATCCGCAAACATGTACCCGTCCGCATCGGTCCCGGTACCGGAAAGCTTGTTGATATTCACGTCGGTGTTTGCCGCGTCCGGCCTGTCTTCGCCTGTGCCCTCGATCCATTCTTCTTTCTGCACGGGCGCCGGATTCGTATCGCCGCCGAGCGTTATTGAGGCAGGAAGGCTTTCGATGAAATCGACTTCTACGTTTGCACTGGCCGCAATTTTACCGGCATCAATTGCGTCACCATCAAATGTGAAGGCAAAGATGCTCGGGCCGTAATATATTATCAGAATAATCATGTGCAGGATAAATGAACCGGTGAAACACCTCTGGAAAAGATCCATCCGGCGGAAAAACTCAAATATTTTTTTTCGCAAACGAAATACCATGATATTTACTCATCATCGTTTAACGGACAACGCGATACGCGTTACGCCGGCCTGGCGGATCAGTCCCATTACGCGCGCTATTCTCCCGTAGGAGAGCCGTTCGTCAGCCGAAAGCGTTACTCTCATATTGGGTCTGTACTTGGCTTCCTGTTTAAGCCTGTCTATCATCCTTTCTTCCGTTACTTCGGTATCCTCCAGAAGCAGTTTGCCGTTTATGGTAAGCGCGATCTGTACGGATTTCTGTATATTGGGATCGGCCGCGTTAACCTTCGGAAGATTGATGTTGACGGATTCCATTTTTAAAAAGTTTGCAGTCACCATGAATATCACCAGCAACACAAGGAGAACATCGACCATGGGGGTGATATTTATATAACCTATTTCATCGTCTTCGCTGCCCGGTAAGAATGCCATATAACTACCTCTTTCCAGAAGTCATTTTAAAATATAATATTATTCTAAATAATTATCAATAAATCTAAATACATTACAAAATTTTTGAGGACGCCTTTCAGACCTGATGCAACAGCTGCCAAAAATATGAAAAACTAACCAGGAAGGTCTGATTCCGCAGAAAATTCTGTAATGTATTTAGATTTATTTAAAAGAAAAACATATTATAAATATAACTTATAGCTACGCATATTAATTAATTTTTTCGAAATGGATTCGACGCAATTATTTTAATTATTTCTTTTTTTTAGAATTTAATCCTGCGCTTATTTCCTTTGACAATATTTCCAGATGCTGTATAATGATTTTTACTTTCTTGGAAAAGTAATTGTTCGCCATTACCACCGGTATCGCTATGAAAAGCCCGAATGCCGTTGCGTAAAGGGCTTTGGATATGCTGCGCATTACGACCTCAGCGCCAGTGCTGCCGAGAGTTCCGAGGCCGTAGAATGCTTTGATCACGCCCAGCACCGTCCCGAGAAGCCCGATAAAAGGCGCATTGTTCCCCAGCGTGTTCAGAATAGTGAGCCGTTTTTCAAGGTTAATTTTTTCTTCAATAATTTTACCCGACATTAAATTGGTCAGGCCTTCCTCACTTTCATTCAGGTGGTCTATTGAGAACAGGGCGAATCTCGTATAAGCATTGTCGCCCGATTCTTTTACCAGATTCAAAGCCGCCTTAATATCGCGTTTCCTTATAAGCAGGATCAGTTTTTCGGCAAACGCCGTGATTCTTTTACTGGAATTTTTTTTAAAAACAATTGTTCTTTCGATACCCACTGCCAGAGCGGTGATACTGGCGAGCACAAGCATGGAAAATATAAAAAACTCTCCGTAATCTATTAAGAATAATTCTGACATAAGCTCTCTCTCGTATTTTAGCTTTTAAAGCCGCATTATTACCAACCGGTCTTTTCACCGGTGGGAATACGGGCTATGCCCGGATTCTTTTTCAAAACAAACGACCACAACACTGCTATAAAAAATGTATTTTAATAATGTTTTTAATACTACCAGCTCTGCTGCTTGTCGTTTATTTTAGTCATATGAGTATCCGGATGTCAAGGACGCAAGAAAAAAAAATTTTCGGACCGTAAATTAATAAATGAAAATTTTTATAATTTTTTTATGAATAATTAAAATTTTTTAAAGAATATTTCTTGATTTAATAGCAATGCTATTATAAAGTAAATATCTAATTCTATCGATAATACCCGGCTGAATTATCCTGCTTGTTTTTCTTTTTTTATGAAAAATATAAGGAAAAATATTATAAAAAAACCCGTATCCGAAACATCTTCCGGCTCACACAGCGAGAGCGATCTGCTGCGCATTTATGCCGAACAGTATCATATCCTCACCGGCACTTCAATGGATGGATTCTGGGCTGCCGATACGGATGGTAAGCTTATTGAAGTAAATAATACTTTTTGCCGAATGGTCGGTTACAGCGAGGATGAGCTTCTTGATATGACCATCGGCGATCTTGAAATGATAGAGACGCCGGATGAAGTCAGGGCTCATATACTAAAGATAAAAAAGTACGGCTCCGATATTTTTGAATCGAGGCTGAAGCATAAAGACGGCCATGTTATAGATATTGAGATCAGCGTAACATATTACCGCGAGCTTGACCGCATGCTGGCTTTTTTGCGCGACATTACGCAGCGCAGACATTTCAATGGGACGCTGTATAAAGCAAAGGACACATTACGGGCAGTGCTGGATTCGCTTCCTGTCGCCATATTCGATCTCACTGAGGACGGGATAGTTCAAAGCATATGGAATCCGGCAGCCGAGCAGATGCTGGGATGGACAAAAGAAGAAGCGATAGGCCATTTCCTGCCGAGCGTTCAGACGGAAGCCGCTAAAAGGGAGTTTAAAAAGTTAAGAGAAGCCATTAAATCCGGGCAGTCTGTTATCGGTATTGACCTGTCACGGCACCGTAAGGACGGAACTCCTATCAGCTACACACTTTATGCTTCCCCGCTCCGCGATCCGAATGGGATTGTCAACGGAAATATTGCAATGCTTGTGAACACAACGGAGCGGAAACGTTATGAAGAAGCGCTGGCATCCTCCGAATCCTTTCTTAACAGCATTATAAATCAAAGCCCGATCCCGATGTGGATTTCGGATGAAAAGGGCACGCTTATAAAGATCAATAAAGCCTGTCTGGAATTGTTGCATTTATCCGAAGAAGATGTTTTAGGCAAGTACAATATTTTTAGCGACAATATTGTAAAAGAACAGGGATATATGCCTCTTGTAAAGAAAGTATACGAATCCGGCGAGACGGCAAAATTCGAGCTTAAATATAAGAGCGCGGAGCTGAAAAATATTAAACTGAAGCATCATGTGTTTGTAATTATTGATGTGACCATCTTCCCGATCCGGGACGCGGAGGGTAAAATAACAAACGCAATAATCCAGCATGTCGACATTACCAGACGAAAGCAGTTTGAAGAAGCAATCCTGGAAAGCGAGGAACGCTATAAACAGCTTCTGGATTCGGTTAGCGATTATATTTACAGCGTAAAGATCGAAGATAACCGGCCGGTATCCACACAGCACGGCCCGGCCTGCATGGCGCTGACTGGTTATTCTCCTCATGAATTTGCCGCAGATCCTTATCTCTGGTACAGGATGATATACGAGGCGGACAGAGATACTGTGGCTGAACAGACAAACGGTATTCTTGCGGGCAAAGAAGTGCGTGCCGTTGAGCATCGAATAATACATAAAAACGGCACGATTCGCTGGGTGAGGAATACTCCAGTGCCGCATCATGATCCGGATGGGAAATTTATCGGCTATGACGGGATTATAAGCGATATAACCGAACGGAAGCAGGCGGAGACAGCTTTGCAGTCAGCCAAAGATTACGCGGAAAATCTGATCCAGACCGCCAATACGATCGTGGTGGGGCTTGATCTAAAGGGATTTATAACCGTTTTCAACCAGGCCGCCCGGGAGATCACAGGCTATACCCGCGAGGAATTGAAAAAGAAAAACTGGTTTGAAACAATCGTTCCCAGGGACCGGTACCAGGAAGTATGGACGGAATTTGAGCGATTGAGCGATGGCGGACCGCCGATGCGTTTTGAAAATCCCATTTTAACTAAAACCGGCGAGGAGCGTTATATAGTATGGCGGAATAATTTAGTGCGGGAACAGGGAAAAGTCACCGGCATAATCTCATTCGGGATGGATATAACGGAACGCAGGAAAGCGGAGGAAGCCCTGCGCGAAAACGAGGAACGTCTGCGCAATGCGGCGGAAGCGGCCAATTTCGGAACTTATTCATTCGACTTGCGGACTGGTAAGCTATACCTTTCGCAGGAACATCTTGCCATATACGGTTTTCCGCCGGATACCCCGGTAGTAGAATTGGACGAGATCGGGATACCGAAGATATTTAATATCATTGATAAAGAAACACTTGTTGAAGCCGTGAAGAAGGCAAATACATGGACAGGGAAAGATTTCGGAATCATTGAAGTCGAATACCGCATCAAATGTCCTGATGGGGAAATCCGCTGGTTAAGAGTTAAAGGCCGCTCCAGTTTTGATGAAGCCGGACAGGTGAAAAAGGAGGAGGGCATTGTGCAGGATATTACTGCTCGTAAGATGGCGGAGGAAGCCCTGCGCGTAAGCGAAGAGAAATACCGCGATATATTCGAAAGGGCTGTCGAGGGGATTTTTCAGAGCAGCACCGGAGGAAAATTTTTAGATATTAATCCTTCATTTGCGGCTATGCTGGGATACGATTCGCCGAAGGAATTAATCGAGAGTATCAATAATATTCAGAAACAGTTGTTTGTCCAAGAAGAAGCGGCTGCATTCTTTGAGGAAACGCTTAAAAAGGCCGGTACAATATTCGGATTCGAACATGAGCTTTACAGAAAAGACGGCAATAAAATATGGATATCTGTAAATGCCCGCGCAGTCAGAGATAAAGACGGGAAAGTGCTTTATTTTGAAGGCATAGCTGATAATATTACCAGACGCAAGCAGGATGAAGAGGATAAGGAGAAGCTATATGCCCAGCTTCGCCAGGCTCAGAAAATGGAAGCCCTGGGGACTTTCGTCGGAGGAATAGCGCACGATTTTAACAACATATTAAGCATTATTGTCGGATACGCCACTCTTTTGCAGATGGAACTGGATAAAGATAATCCTCTGCGCAGTTATGCGGATCTCATACTTTCGTCTTCGGAGAAAGCCACCGGTCTGACCCAGGGGCTTCTTGCATTCGGCAGAAAACAGGCCATTAATTTAACGCAGTTAGAATTGAATGACGCCATTAAAGGGACAAAAAAATTATTAAAGCGTCTGCTTACGGAAGACATTTTATTAAAGGAAAAACTGACAAAAGAAAATACAAGTATTTTGGGAGATCCCACGCAGATAGATCAAATATTGTTCAATCTCCTGACAAACGCGAGAGACGCTATGCCTAAAGGCGGGACGTTACTAATTGAAACAAGCGTTGTCGAGCTCGATAAGGAATTTTTTAATCTTGTCGGTTACGGCAAACCCGGCAAATATGTCCTTCTCTCGGTATCGGATACGGGAGTTGGAATTGATAAGGATTCCAGGGAGCACATTTTCGATCCTTTCTTTACGACAAAGGAAGTGGGCAAAGGAACAGGCCTCGGGCTCTCCACGGTATATGGCATTGTAAAGCAGCATAACGGCTATATAAACGTATACAGCGAGCTTAATATAGGCACAGCTTTCCATATATATTTCCCTTCTGCAAAAAGGATGGGAAAAGAAAAAAAGAAAGCCAGCCCGAAGATCAGGTCCGGGAACGAGAAGATCATTGTCGCCGAAGATAATGAAGGAGTCAGATTGCTGATTAAGAAAATACTCGCCAGATACGGCTATCAGATTATTGAAGCTGTGGACGGCCAGGATGCGATTGAAAAATTCCGCAGAAATAAAAAAGCGGACCTGGTAATAATTGATTCAGTAATGCCGAAAAAGAACGGCAGGGAAGTGTACAACGAAATAATCAAGATTAATCCCAAGGTTAAAGTATTGTTCACAAGCGGATACACACGCGATGTAATTCTCGATAAAGGCATAGAAGAAAAGGAATTCGACTTTATTTCAAAGCCGGTTACCCCTAAAAAGCTGCTTTATAAAGTAGGAGAGATGCTGGACAGGAAATAAAATTCCCCGGGGCAACACCCCGGCTGAAGGTGACATACCGGCCGCCACCTTCCGTGTCGGCGGGGTATTACGCCTTGAAATAAAATTTCTCACCAATAATGCCATAAAGTCCGAAAATTAAATTATACAGATAATTTGAAAAATCACTCATCTCGTATGTTTCGGATTGTAAGCATCAACGATAAAATATTCATATTTTTAAGAATTTTCCGCCTTCAATAGCTGCCGCTTATCGCCGTCCATGGCTACGGCTGCACTTTCAATATTTTGTTGGTTGAAGTTTGCTGCGGAACCGGATTTTAATGACTTGTTTTGATATTTTTAATATCGCCGGCAATTATTTTTCTTGATAATAAGGTAAAATTTATATATAATGTAGCGATAATTTTCAAATAAAACATATGCACTCAGTTTTGTCTCCTTAACCTATGAAAAACGGCAAAAAAAAGTATGTCTCAATACAAAAAGATACAGAACATACTTTAAGTAAAACTGAAGAAAGACTTGCGCTTGCGCTGGATGCTACCGGTAACGGCATCTTTGATTTAAATATAGAGACCGGAGAACTCTATATAAGCCCTCTTTTTTATAAAATGCTGGGTTACAAACCCTATAAATTAACGCCAACATTCGAAACATTGTTTGATTACGTACACCCGGAAGACAAAGCCCCGATGCGGGATATAATCAGCCTTTACAAAGAGAACCGTATTGAAAGCCATAAGATCACAATTCGTCTTAAAGCAAAAAACGGGGTATGGCGCTGGATATTGAACAGGGGGAAGATAGTAACATATAATGCAGCAGGCAGTCCGCTCAGGATTGTCGGGGCTTTCGCGGATATTACAGAATTCAAAGAAGCCGAAAAAACGTCCATGGAAAAAGAAGAGCGTCTCAATCTTTATTCCAGAGCGATTAACGAAGCAATTCATGACTGGGACCTGGCTTCGAAGACCATGTGGCTGAATGAAGCCTGTCAGTCCGTATTCGGATATTCGGCTGGAGAGGCCACAATCGAGTGGTGGATAGAAAAAATTCATCCGGAAGACAGAGATCGGTTTAAAAATAGTCTTGAAGTCATGCTTGAAGCAAGAGAGCTCAGTTCATCGTGCGAATATCGATTTCAGCGTTCAGACGGAAGCTATGCATTTGTTTTAGATCGCTCCTTCACGGTCCGCGACGGTTCGGACAAGCCTGTCAGGATAATAGGGGCCGCAATTGATATATCGCAGCGCAGGCAGGCTGAAGAAGCGCTGAAGAGAAGCGAGGCCACGTTAAGATCTATTATCACGGCTTCACCTATTAATATCACTCTGATGAGCCCGGAGAGGAATTTTCTCTGGGCCAATGAAACAAAACCTTTAATAACCGGCCATACAGTGGCGGAGATCGGATACGATCCGAAAAAAGTTTATTTAAGCGAAGAAGAATATAAGCGCGTCGGAGAAGTTATATACAGTAAAGTCTGGAATGGAGAAGTCGGGGAGACAGACGCCAGATGGAAGCATAAAGACGGCCGCATTCTTGACGTCCATATCAGCGTCGCCGCCCTGGACCCGAATGACAGATCTGCCGGGGTGGTCTTTATCGCCCAGGATATAACCCGGCGCAAGGCTGCGGAAGAAACTGTAAAAAGAAACGAAGAGACCATGAGATCCATTTTTGCCGCATTGCCGATCGGCATTGCATTTCTTACGGATGACAGGAAGATTCTGTGGGGAAATGACAGGATAGCCGCTATAACGGGTTATTCAATGGAAGAAATGAGCGGCAAAGCCGTAAGGGAACTATATAAAACAGAAGAGGAGTTCTCACGCGTCGGGGATTTGGTATACAAAAATGTTTGGGAAGGGAAAATCGGCGAGACAGACGCTAAATGGGTTCATAAAGGCGGCAGGATACTGGACGTCCATGTCAGTATTGGGGCAGTAGATTATAAGGATAAATCGGCAGGTGTGGTTTTTACCGTGCAGGATATTACGGAACGAAAACAGATGGAAGAAATCCTTAAAAGAAACGAAGCGACCATGGGGTCAATTTTTGCCGCAGCGCCGGTAGGCATAGCCCTGATAACAAATGACAGAAAAATCTCGTGGACAAACGACGGGATGAAACATATAACCGGCCATACCATAGAAGAGCTTGAATTTAACGCGAAAAATGTTTATTTAAGCGAAGAAGAATTCAAGCGCGTCGGAGAGGCAGTTTACGGTAAAGTATGGGACGGGGAAGTGGGCGAGACAGACACCAAATGGATTCATAAAGACGGCCGGATCCTGGATGTCCATGTCACAGCCGCGGCGGTAGACCTTGACGATAAATCGGCAGGTGTCGTATTTACTACCCAGGATATAACCGAACGCAAGCGGACAGAGGAAGAACTGCGGGCAAGCGAGGAGCGCTTTAAAAAACTTATAGAATCCGTTACGGATTACATATATACGGTCAGAATCGAAAATGGAATTCCCGTCTCAACGAAACACGGGCCGGGATGTATCATGGTAACAGGCTATTCTTCGCGTGAATTTGAGCTCGATCCCATGCTGTGGTATAGAATGATACACGATAACGACAGGCAGAAGGTTGTTGAGCAGTCGGTAAAAGTGCTCGGGAATGAAGAAGTTAAGCCAATTGAGCACCGTATAATTCATAAAAGCGGAACAGTACGGTGGGTGAGAAATACATCCGTGAGACGCTATGAAGGCGGCAGCCTGATTGCCTACGACGGTTTGATAAGCGATATTACGGAACATATGCGAATGGAGGAAGCCCTTCGCGTGAGCGAAGAGAAATATCGCGATATTTTCAACAGATCTGTTGAAGGGATTTTCCAGTGCACTTACAAAGGAAAGTTTATTAATGTAAATCCGTCTTTTGTTTCAATGCTGGGGTATGAATCGGCAGATGAACTGATTAAGAGCATAACGGACATAAAAAGACAATTATTCGTCAACCCGGAGGATCAGGTCAAGTTTATCAGAACTCTTGAAAAAAACGAATCCCTGATCGCGTTTGAACATCAAGTCTACAGAAAAGACGGCGTAAAAATATGGATTTCGACAAATGCCCGCGCTGTTCGCGATCCCGGCAGGAAGGTTCTTTATTACGAAGGTTCTTCCTTCGATATAACCAAACATATTCAGGCCAAGCTGGAAAAGGAAAAACTTCAGATCGATCTTCGCCAGGCTCAGAAGATGGAAGCCATCGGAACTTTCGTCGGAGGCATTGCGCACGATTTCAATAATATGCTCAGCGTTATGCTCGGGTACGGCTCCCTTCTGCAGAGCGGATTAATGACGGACAATCCGATGAGAAAGTATGTTGATCTTATAGTCGAATCCGCCGAAAAAGCGACAAGCCTGACTCAGGGGCTTTTATCGTTCAGCAGGAAGCGCCCTATCAATTTAAAAAACATTAAACTGAACGAAGTCATAAATAGCACCGAGAAACTGCTGGCAACCCTTTTAACTGAAGACATTGTTCTTAAGAAGAAACTGACCGGGGATGATACTACGATACTGGGCGATCCTTCGCAGATAGACCAGATATTGTTCAATCTTGCGACCAATTCGAGGGATGCGATGCCGAAGGGCGGGACTATAACCATAGAAACCCGCGTATTGAATATGGAAAAAAATTCCACCGGTTTTGAGAAGCGTGGAAAATACGCTTTGCTTTCCTTTTCGGATACGGGGATCGGGATGGACGCAAAAATCCGCGAACATATTTTCGATCCGTTCTTTACTACCAAGGAGGTCGGCAGGGGCACCGGGCTGGGGCTTTCAACAGTGTACGGGATTATTAAACAGCACAGCGGGCATATCGGCGTGCATAGCGAAAAAAATGCAGGAACGACTTTCCATCTTTATTTTCCTTTAAGTATTACTTCGGAAGAATCTGTGAAACCCGCGTTGCGGCAATTCAGGAAAGGGGGCGAGACGATACTGATTGCGGAGGATAACGAAAGCGTAAGAAAGCTGATGAAAACGATACTTACCGCTTACGGGTATACTATTATTGAAGCCGTCGACGGCGAGGATGCCGTTGAAAAATCGAAGAAAATAAAAAATATCGATCTTATGATAGTGGATACTATAATGCCGAAAAAGAACGGCAGGGAAGTATACGATGAGGTGCTTAAATTCAGACCGGGCATCAAAACCATATTTACAAGCGGTTATACCAGGGATGTTATTCTGGATAAAGGCATACAGGATAAGGAATTTAATTTTTTGCCCAAGCCCATTACGCCCGGCGATTTGCTTCAGAAAATAGGCGAGATCCTGGACGAAAAATAATAATATTTTCTTTATTTAAGTTCGTGTTCTTTAAAATATCCTTCGAAGGTTTCCCCGTCAAGCTGGATCAGCCTGTTCTTGATCTCCATAATGCTTTCGTAATCATAGTTCTGGAACCGGAAATAATCGAGCATCCAGATATACTTGTTTATCAATCTGGGAATAATGTTCGATTCGGCGGATTTTTCTTTGCTTAAAGCATGCAGGTTCTTTTCAAGTGTGTATATTTCCCGTTTAATGGACTCGATCTGCTCGCTGTTGATATTTCTTCTCGAGTAAAATATATCGTTTGTAAATCCGAATACGGGCATCCATTCTCTGATATCGCTTGACCCGGGCTTTTTTTCTTTTGTGATTGCGACCAGGTCCAGTATGGGTTTTGCTTTTAAAGGGGACAGGTCTATTTCCGAAGGATTTATAAAGAAAGCTTCCTTGAAGAACAGCAGGCTTCTCGACATTTCATTTGAATTAAAATAGGCTTCCCCAAGCAGGGAATTCAGCCTGGCGCTGTTTCTGTTCGAACTCCTTGCGTACTCGAGAGTTTCAATCGATGCTTTATATTCTTTCAGAATAATAAAGCACATTCCTAAATTCAGCAATAGATCGAAATTATCCGCCGTGCTTTCCTGCTCTTTAAAAGCGGTTTTATAATTCTCTGACGCGTTAAAAAAAACATATTTCATGGCGGAGATGAACGCGGCGGAATCCGACATATCGTTATTGGCAGCGTATACCTTAAAATCTTCCCACTCGCGCATTAAGAAATCCGCTGTTTGTTTTCCCTCGGGCAGGCTGTCGATTTCACCGGACCGGTTTGCCCAGAACTTCGCGGCTCTGTATGCTTCCGTGACCCCGCGGAAATCCGGATCCATATTCATCAGTCCGTCCAGTTTCAGAATCGCCTGTTTGAAATCGCCATCTTCAATGAACTGGTAAACTTCGTTTATACCGCTTGAAAGGGGATCGTCCGAGAATGAAAGCTGACCGTTATTATCCATAATTATATTTATAATTCTTTATAAGAACCCCAGTCTTTGTATTTGGTGCTGCGCGTAAATATAATAATCTGCCTTTTAGATGATATATCGTCCAGCAATTTTTTAAATCTGCCGATCCTTTGATCGTCCATTTGCTGGAACGGCTCATCAATAATAAGGGGAAGATTAACTTCCAGGTCGTTGAATTTATCGGTCACGGCCAGCTTGACGGAAAGAAGCAATGAATGAATTACGGAGGGATTGAATTCGTTGAGCGGCATTTCCCCTTTTATTGTCTTAATAATAGCGTCGTCATTTATTGCTCCGGTATATTGATTATCCGTTAAAAAATGAAAATTACTGCAGGCTGTTTTTGCAAGTAGTGTTATTTGTTTATATTCTCTGGCATCAATGGCTTCTTTGAGAAGATCCATGACGTACGAAACGGAATCTTTATAATTATTAAGCCTGTCAAGCGATATCTGTATATTCGTTTTTTCATCTTTGTAGTTCTTTAATTCCGCGGAATGCGACTCTGCCGGAACAAACTCTTTTTCCACCTGTGATAATATTTTTTTGTAATGTATTATGCTTTCCTTGATATCCTTAATTTTGGAGTTTTTGCTCAGTATTAATTTTTTTATTTTATCCGGATTTATTTCAATCAGCATTTTTTCGTTCAACGATTTTAAGTCGTTATCGATTTCCTGTCTTATGATATTCTGTGTGTTTTCCAGTTTGCTGATCTCATCGTCAATTGCTTTCGCATATTCATCCGGTTTCAGGGATTCCTTGATGTTGGTCAGTTCGGTCTGGCTTATTGAATATTCTCCGTATTCCTCGAAGTATTTTACAAGGTACTCATAAATGGCTTCAAGCTTATATTCGTTAAGCGTTATATTGTTTTTCTGCAGGATTTCCTCCAGTTTTTTTTCTACTTCCGACTTTTTTTTCATGATCCTTTTTAAATCGACGGATCTTGAAGTTAAAAGATAAAAGAGTAAAAACATAACGGAACTGGAAATGCATAATATCAGAAGCCCGATTATATAATATATTTTATATTCATTCAAAAACCGCGAAGGGAAAGCATTATTCGAAATACCAAGAAGCGCTGCCAGCGCGCATATCGATGAGATATTAATAATTAAAATTATATTTTTAAATTTATTTTTTTTCTCGGTTCTTAATAAATAAAAATTTTCAATTTGCTCATGTACATCTCTTACTTCCCTGTACGTTTCCTGTATATTTTTTAGATTCTTAATATTTTTTTCTTCGAAATTATAGAATTGAGGAAAGCGGTTTTTGATGAGATCTTCCAGGTTGTTTATGGATTCGGTTTTTTCCCGTTCGATCCGTTTTTGACTGTTTTTCCCTTCTATGACAGCGTCGATCTCGGACAGTTTGTTCAGGCTTTCCCGAACATTTATGAGCTTTGATTTATCAAACCGGACTTTTGCCAGTTCGTCATTAAGGTCTTTCAGTTCCTGCTGGATTCTGGCTTTTTCCTTGTTTATGCGTTCGGATTTACTATTCTGTATATCGAATATCTGCAGCTTTTGATTGATTTTTTTTATTTCGCTTTCTTTTTTCAATATCTCATTGAATATTGAGTTGCTTAAGCTGCCTGCTGAGCATTCATTCCCGATCGCATCGGAGATATTCTCATATAGCGCATAGAAGTTGCTGCCGTCATCGACTAAAAATTTTGATATAATATTGCCGTCCGGCTTGCCGTTTTGAGAAATATTAATCGGTTCCGGCAGATATGAGATATCCATAAATGTGCGAATGTCAATTTTATTAAAAAGCCTGGTGGTTTCCCTGTCGTTCGTCGATTCATATATTTTTAAATACCATGCGCCGTCGCCGTCCCGGCTCCCTTCCCGATCTCTTTTAAAAATCTCATTTTCCCGGGTAAAAGCGGCTTCGCCGGCGCTGACAAAATTTACCGAGAATAATTCTTTTTTATTCCTGATGAACCTGTATCTTCCAGTGGAATTTTTAAATAATACTTCGGAATAAAGATTATCCCATGTATTTCCGTTAAGCGATAAATACCCGGAAAACTCACCCCACAGCGTATCTATTATGGCCTTTGCCATCATGGTTTTGCCGGACTCGTTCCTGCCGTAGATAACGTTCAGGCCGCTGTCGAATTTCAGCTTAATATTGTTAAAAAGTCCGGGTTTTGAAACTATGCACTCCAATAACTGCATAGATCCTCCAAAGTATAAGATCCGGAATTAATTACCTTATCGAATATATCGGACAAAATATCCGCATTTATGCCGGGAGGGAACTGGTCATTTTTTATTTTTTGATCCAGCAGTTTAAAGAATTCTCCTCTCAGCGAATCTTCATTTGCGAATTCATCGATGAATAAGTTGATTGTCGGGGATGATTCGTTCTCTATATATATATTTTTGTTTTCGCTGTTTATTTTTTCAATATCTCCATGGTCGAGCCGGAAATTCCTTCTACCGGTTAACCGAACTTTCAGAATTTTATCGTCGGATTTTTTTCCATTCAACATCTCAAGTATTGAATTCAGATCCTTCGATGTCCCGCAGTCGAAAACAATGCTTTCAAGCTTTAGTGAATTGACGGTGTGCCTTTTGATCTGAAATATATCGTTGTCTTTAACGGTAATTGAAAGAGCATATCTGTCGCCGTCTTCATCGAATTTAACCGCTTCCGGGCTGCCGGGGTACGCGCCGATGTATTTGCCCCCGGATTTGAACAATTTGAACTGATGGTTATGCCCTAAAGCATAAAAATCCAGATTTAAAGACATTATATCCTCTTTCTCGATCATGCGTATTTTGTTTGTTCTGTTCTCTTCATTGAAGTAAAAATCAGCATGAAATACGCCTATGTGAAATCCGTATCCTGAGATTTTATTAATTTCGGACAGGTCATGCCTGCTGAAGGCAGGAAGGCCGTAGATGAATATTTCCTGGTTTTCTTTTTCGAACCTGAAAGGCGAGATCCCATCGGTATCTGAAAATATTTTTGAAGCGTTAAGCCCGGACAGCAGAGACGTGTCATTGCCGTCAAGTTCGTGCTCCCCCAGAGTATAAATTATTTCCACTCCGCTTTCCCTCAGGGTTTTGAACTCCCCGGCCACATAATCGGCAATCCTTTCATTTAAACCGTTGCTATGGAACATGTCGCCGGCAATAATGAATAAATCGTGGGATTTTGCCAGAAAAGACAGCTTTTTAAATGTCTTTAAGCGGCATTCCTCCGGTACAGTCAATTTTCCGATACTGGAACCCAGGTGGATATCGGCTGTCAATAATAGTTTAACCATTGAAAATATCCGTATGATTTTATTTCAAGGCGTAATACCTTGACGCTTGCGTCGAGGATGAAAGCCAATCGATTTGCGGAGCAAATCGATAACGCCTTGAAACATAATACCCCGCCAACACCGAAGGTGGCGGCCGGTACGTCAGTACCGGGGGCTTGCCCCGGGGAATTTTATTATAATACTCTATTAATATATCGAAATATCGAATGATTTTAATTAGAAGTCATTTTAAAATTATAGATTCATATAAGCGATTGACTGTAAATCGGAATAAATTACTGCCGCTTTTAAAAATGTTTGTAATTATTTATTATTTTATGATTTACAAATGAACAATAATTTGTTTAATAAGTACAGTCGGATTAAACAATATATTATCCCCTCATTTAGTATTTCTTTTCTGTGATATTTGCTGCTGAATTGAAATGTTGTGAATGAATTAAGGATTTAAATTGTGGCGGAAAATCAGATGGATGCCGGTATAGACAATAAAGAACAGAAGAAAGGATTAGTGATTTTTGCGGGACGCATCGCATTAATATTGTTTATCGGATTGTCTCTGTATCTTTTAGTTTCTTCCGTAATTCTTGTTTTCCTGACGAAGCCGGACAAAGAGATCGCCGTGCCTCACGTCGTTGGCAGGAGATTTGAAGATGTTTATAACAGTCTTGTAAGAAAAGGACTTGTCCCGGAATTAAAGCCTTATGAAGTCTACGATATGGACGACGGTATTATTCTTAATCAATATCCCGAGAGCGGCAGAATAGTTTTCGAAGGAGAAAAAGTTAAGCTGGTCATAAGCAGAAGCAAAGTATTTCTGCCTGTGCCGAATCTCGCGGGTTTAAAGCTGCCTTTTGCGATAAATAAGCTTAAGAATATTCATTATAACGACAGATCCTATGCAATAGGCACAGGCGTCATTTCGTATATTCCGTCCGATAAAATAACCGAGAGCGTCGTCATTCAGCAGAGTCCCGAAGCCGGAGAAGAGATATCGCCGGACCGCAGGGTTAACCTGCTTGTATCGTCCGGGAAGGCGGGAGGAGAAATGAAGATGCCCGGGCTGCATGGACAGTCGATAGATATAGCTTTTGATCTTTTGCTTTCAAAAGGGTTGTTCGTTCAGGAAGAAATAGCAACAGCCGATACGGCTTCGAAAAGCGGGATTATTGAATCGCATATTCCAGGAACAGGCGATGCAATTCTGACGGGAATGATTGTTAAGCTGAAAGTAAATTACTATCCTAAAAAGGAAAAAGCATATACTTCTTATGAAAGAGTCAGTTATACAATCCCATCGGGCGAGAAAGAAGGTATATTCGAAGCTTATATCGACGACGGCGGCCCAAAGAGGATTAGATTTTCAAGAAAAATGAAAGCCGGAGGGAAAATAGATTTTATTTTTTTAAGAAAGGGAGCGGCAAGGATAAGCATTGTAAATAACAGGCAGATTGTCGAAACGATCAATATAGAACCTGATGAGTTTAATTAATTATTATATTTATTATTGACAAAAATGGGGCTTATTAAATAATCAGCCCTTTGATGATAATTTGGAGGTTAATAAGGTGTCGGTAAAAATACGATTACAAAGATT
Organism: uncultured Leptospirales bacterium; assembly: GCA_964626055.1. GTDB lineage: Bacteria > Spirochaetota > UBA4802 > UBA4802 > JAFGDQ01 > JAFGSG01. The sequence continues at coordinate 34,992 of CAZVDF010000010.1, read as the reverse complement.
AGGGACAAAAAAGAGACCATTCTACAGAATAGCGGCGGTTGACAGCAAAAAGAAAAGAAATGGAGAGGTAATTGAATATCTCGGAAAATATCATCCAATTTCAAAAGCAGAGCAATTTACTGTTGATGAAAGTCGTGTAATTAACTGGCTTAAGGCCGGCGCAGTGCCCACCGGGACAATCGAGAGATTGTTGAAAAAAACAGGCATCTGGAAAAAATTCAAAGATGGCAATGTTTCCGCTGGAGGTGCAAATGGACTTTAAAGAGCTTGTTGAGTATATGGTTAAAAGTCTTGTCGATAATCCCAACGATGTCGAACTTCATGAAGTTGAAGGAGAGAAGTCGACCATCCTTGAGCTCAAAGTAAAAAAGGAAGACATCGGGAAAGTCATAGGAAAGCATGGAAGAATTGCCAGAGCCATCAGGACTATCCTTAATGCTTCTGCAACAAAATTAGGGAAAAAGGTTGTTTTGGAAATACTTGATTGAACTCGACTGACCAATTTGTAAGAGTCGCCAGGATCACGGGAGCACATGGCTTGAACGGGCGGTTAAAATTGGAAGTTGTCACGGATTTCACTGAACGTTTCGCTCCCGGCGGCATACTGCATATAAAAATCGGCAGCACATATAAACCTTTCCTGTGCGGTGAATTTTTTGATAAAAGCAAAAATTCGATTATAAAATTTGAGAATATAAACGACAGGGATGCCGCGCTGTCTTTAAAGGGATCGGAGATTTATATAACCAGAAGCGATGCCGAGAAAACAAGGGATAAGCTTGAAAGCGGTTCTTTTTATTTTTATGATCTAATCGGATGCAGCGTTTATCTAGAAAATAGGATTTTCGGCAAAGTCGTCGATCTCATGGGCTCGGGAGAGAATACAATACTGGTTTTAAATGATGATAAAGGAAAAGAATTCCTGATCCCGTTTAATAACTCCATGGTTGACACGAGCAGTATTTTTAGCGGCAGAATAGACATAAGCCCGGTTGAAGGGCTTTTTGATTCGGGAGAATAAGCCCCCCGGGCTGTTTGCAGACCATCCCCATGCGAAAGCAGGGGGACTTGAGGGAAGCCATGGAATAAGGCTTGGAAGAATGAGTTGAAAATATTTAATATTATAACCTTATTCCCGGATTTTTTCGAAAGCCCTTTAAAAACCAGTCTTCTGGGTAGGGCTGTAGGCAGTGAGATAATAAAAGTCGAATTAGTGGATTTAAAATCCTTTTCAGCTGATAAGTTCCATCGCTGTGACGATTCGCCTTACGGCGGCGGAAGCGGTATGGTTCTGGAACCGGAGCCGCTTTTCAGGGCTATCGATTCTTTGAAGAAAGAAAATACAAGGATAATTCTGACATCCGCTTCAGGGACGCTTCTGACACAGGAACTGGTGAAACAGCTCTCAAATGAAGAAAATATCACTATAATCTGCGGACGATATGAAGGCATCGACCAGAGGGTCGTTGACCGGTATGTTGATTATGAATTATCCATAGGCGATTATGTTTTATCCGGCGGAGAATACGCGGCGCTCGCCATTATCGATTCGATAGCCAGATACGTGCCTGGATTTATGTCCAATCCGGAATCGCTGACGGAGGAGAGCTTTCAAAGCCATCTTCTTGAATATCCTCAATATACCAGGCCGGCGGAGATCGAAGGTTTGGAAGTTCCCGCCGTGCTTTTAAGCGGGGATCACAGAAAGATACAGGAATGGCGCAAGGAAAAATCGATAGAGAAAACCCGGAGGGTACGTCCGGATCTTTACAGAAAATATCTGGAAATTATTAAAGGACAGGAAAAAAATTAATAGGAGCTTTAAATATGAATATTATGCAAACAATCGAAAAAAAGATGGTGCCTGTTGATAAAAAAGTAGATTTTCACGTAGGCGACACTGTCAAAGTGCATTATAAAATAGTGGAAGGCGACAGGGAAAGAATCCAGGTATATGAAGGCGTTGTTACCGCTATTGACAATAAAGGCATAAGCAAGACATTTACTGTCAGAAAGATTTCATTTGATATCGGCGTTGAGCGTGTTTTCCCGGTATTCTCACCCAGGATTGCAAAGATCGAGGTTATAAGAAAGGGTAAAACCAGGAGAGCTAAACTTTATTATTTAAGAGAAAGGACCGGGAAAGCCACCAAATTAAGGGAAAAACGGACATCGCAGAATTCAAGCGTTGTTTCAGCACCCCGGGAATCGGCACCAGTAAACGCGGAAGGCAATCGGAATCCGGGTGAATAAACTTGTCCGAAGTTAATAATGGAATTTCGTTTGATATCGAAAAGAGATTATTAGCAGAAGGATACCGAATAATTGCCGGAGTCGACGAGGCCGGCAGGGGCGCATTAGCCGGCCCGCTCGCGGCCGGTCTCGTCATTTTCGACAGATCGTTCATACGTAATCCCACGGAAGAAATTCTTACACAGATACGCGATTCCAAAGAGCTGTCTTCCGCAAAAAGAAATAATGCTTTAAAATTGATAAAGAAGGAATCCGTCTGTGCTCATACCGTTCTTATCCCGCATGACGTAGTCGACAGATTGAATGTCAACCGCGCGACCGAGTTCGCAGTCAGGGAACTTCTTGAAAAAACATCTCCCCGGCCGGATATAATAATTATGGACGGCAACTTTAAATTCGATCTTGGCATACCCTATCTTCCGGTTATCAGAGGCGATTCGAAATCCATTTCAATAGCTTCGGCTTCAATAGCCGCTAAAGTTAATAGAGACGATATTATGGATAAATATGAATTGATATATTCCGGATATTCTTTTAATAAGAATAAGGGGTATGGTACATGCGTGCACAGGGAAGCTATTGCCCGGCTGGGGCCGTGCCTGATTCATAGAAGAAGTTATGAACCGGTAAAGAGCATTATATCGAAATCAAATTCATAGAATGAAATAATCCGAAAATAATTTATCAACAAATAAATATACTTTTCAGATGACTTATTAAATGCCTCCTTAATAATTAAAAATGAAGATCGACAACAACCTGATCAGAATATCCGGCCAGTTGCCCGTTCCGGATATGTTAAAGAACCTGAAAGAGGGCAGCAGTGTACCCGCAAGGATAAGCGAGAGGCTGGGAGACCGGTATGCCGTTTTGGATATCGGCGGCAGAAAAATAAGCGCGGAATTCCTTAACGGCATTCCGAAGTCCGGCAGCCTTTTCCTTGCTCTCGAAAAAGAAGTTAACGGCACATTGCTCTTCAGTATAAAAGAAGGTTATAAGGAAAACCTGTTTGTGGATTTGAACAAATCAACAATTTTAACCCTGAATGATTTGAATAAATCGATCAATGAATTACGTTTGTATTTAAGAGAAGGCGTATTTAGTATATTTTCCCTGAACAGGGCACTTATTAAAATTAACGGTTTTAACGAGCATGAAAAGAAGTTTGAGAAAATAATTAATCTTTTAAATAAAATGCTCTCGAAAGGAGCGGATCATAAAGATTTGCTGCTGATCGCCGCTGTGTTAAATCAGGGGAAAAATACGTCCGCCGGTTATTTGTATCTAATTTTATCCGTTCTGGTCCCGGGTTACGGACAAATTCGCAATATGAACGATATCAGCAAGAAAATCGAAAACTTTTTTAATGTTCTAAATAAATTATTTACTGAAAGCGGCAGGGATGATAATATAGAGACAGTCAAAACTATTCTGGATCTGTGCTTTAACGGATCCGAAAAAGCCGGTTTGCGGCACGGCGTACTGATCTTTTTCGAAGCAAATAAATTCAGGCCTTGCAAATATATTTTCAATGAAAACAATATAGTGTTATCGCTTGATATGTCGTACCTCGGCAGTCTGGAAATATTGATCAAAGTGGAGAATTCATTCAGGTCTGTTTCTTTTTACTGCGAAAAAGAAGAAAGCATCGATGCTTTGAAAAGCGGGCTGAAGGTTCTTGAATCGGCTTTAAACTCGGTAGAGAAAAAGAAAACCCATATTGTTTTTTTTAACAAAAAAAAATCGGTTGAAAAAATTATTGAAATTATTTCGGCCATTGATTTAAATTATCTATTTGATGCCAAAGTATGATATTCTTCGCTCGTATGCGGGAACCGGAGCATTATGGAAGGGAAAAAAGGCATTGCCGTCGGGTATTCGCCGGGAGAACCTGCGCCGGAAATACTCGCTGTTGCAAGGGGACTTCTTGCAGAACGGATGCTCGTAATTGCCAGGGAGAACGATATAACGATCTATAAAGATTCTGACCTGGCTGAAGTTCTTTCGAATATGGCGCCCGGAGACTGCATCCCGGAGAGTCTTTTTAGCGCGCTGTCGGAAATATTAGCTTATTGCTACAGGATAAATGAAAAATTCAGAGATAAAATGGATAAAATCTGAATTTAACAGGTAGATTAAAATGAAAAAAATTCAGGTTGAAGAGTTAAAACCGGGCATGAGATTCGATAAACCGGTTTACATCGACAGCAACAATATTTTTATCGGCGCTAATATCACCATAAAGGAAGAGGATATTAAAAGGCTGATGAGATGGGGCGTCAGCGATCTGGAAACTGCCGGCAATATGGTATCCACGAAAGAAGAAATCAAACATTATTCCGCAAGGGCCGAAAGCCAGGCTGTAAGCGATTCCAAAAGGATCATAACCGAATATAATAATCTTTTGAAAAAAAGAAAAAACCTGATTGAGGTGCACAAAAGAGCATGCAAAGCTGTCGGCGACATCTACAGCGCTATCAAGAACGGCGAGAATTTCGTGACCGATGATCTTGAGCTCGCCCTGGGGGATATAATAGATCTCATTAAGGAAAATAATAATATCTTTCTTTTTCTCTACGGCCTCGATGAAGGGAAAAATTATCTGATGTATCATTCAGTTAACGTATCATTTTATGCGCTTCTTATAGGAATCGGCCTCAAATATTCGCCGGTTAAGCTGCGTGAACTCGGACTGGGGACGCTGCTTATAGACGCAGGCATGGCAAAGATCCCGGTATATATAACGCACAAACAGTCGGCTTTAACGGAGCAGGAATTCAACCTGATCAAAACGCACCCGCTTCACGGATACAAATGCCTTCGCGATCTTGGCAAGGTAAAAGAGTCCATCGCTCTCATTTCACTTCAGCATCAGGAGCAGTTTGACGGCAGCGGTTATCCCAGAGGGCTGAAAGGCACAATGATAAGCGAGTATGCAAGGATCGCTACTATCGCAGACAGCTACGAAGCGCAGATAGTCAATAGAAGCTATAAAAAGAAACAGCTTTTCTACCATGCGATGAAACAGCTTATTGCACATGGTAGCAATAAGTTCGATCCGGTCATTCTACGCGTATTTATCTCAAAAATGTCGGTCTATCCCATCGGTTCGATCGTAGAACTCAACGACAAAAGTATCGGCATCGTGATCGGATCCGCCCAGGACAAACCGCTTCGCCCGATAATCAAGCTTGTATTCGACGGCAGCAGGAAAAAGATCGAAGATACCATGATATTAAGCCTTCCTGAAGAGCCGGCTTTTTTTATTGTTAAAGTGCTGGATGAAAAAGAAGCAGGCGTAAATCTCCTTGAAGTTCTTTAACTTATAATCGTAATTTAATGGCATTTAGCCATCACAACCGGTGAAATTTTATATTATTATTTTATTAATATGCATCCGGAAAAAAAATCGGGCTATAAAAAAGAGCTCGGCAACAGAGGCGAGGGGATAGCCGCGTCTTTTTTCAGGGAAAATGGATTCGACATCATAGAACGGAATTACAGGTTCGGGAAAATAGGGGAAATAGATATTATTGCGAGAAGGGAGAACCTCCTCGTATTCGCCGAGGTGAAAAGCAGGAATTCCGGGGCATACGGCGGAGCATATTATTCAATAACAGACAAAAAAAAGCGGACTCTTAAAAAAGTCGCAAGGCAGTTTTTACACACGCATCCCGCTTTTCTCACTAAGGAAATGACTTTCAGATTCGATATGATAGCAGTAGACGGCGGAAAGGCGGAATGGATAGAAGATATGTTCAGGTGATATCATGGGAGAGGAATATATTGCGTTAGTTTACATATTTTTTGCGAGGGTAATCGACGTATCAATAGGGACTATTAGAATAATTTTAATCTCGCAGGGGTACAGAAAACTCGCTCCTGTTCTCGGATTTTTTGAGATCCTGATATGGCTGACTGCTATCGGAAAAGCTCTGGGTAATTTAAACGGCATTTACAGCTACCTGATATACGCGTCCGGTTTCGCAGCCGGCAATTACGTGGGGATGCTTCTTGAGTCAAGATTATCGATCGGATTCCAGTCCGTAAGGATTATTACAAGCCAGAAGGTGACGGCTCTTCCGATGATGCTGAAAGAAGAGGGTTTCGATATTTCCATTATTAAAGGGAGAGGCAGCAGGGGCGAGATTTTTATCATTTATACCGTTGTACGCAAAAGGCATTTGAAAAAAATTATGGATATCACCAATGCGCTGGAGCCGAGCGCCTTTATCACAATAGAAAACGTCCAGTCCCACAGGACGGGTTTTATGCAGAAAAAGAAGACTTTCACTATATTCGGGCGCTCGGTTGCAAAGAAGGAATAACAGGAGAGAGCCCGCTCTCCCGTTATCCGGCTTCTCCGTTTATTCTGATAGTGTAATCTTTCAGCGGGATGTCCTTGCCGGATCTCCGCAATGCCTGATCCACGACGTAATTTACTCCACCGCAGCACGGCACTTCCATTTTCGCAATAGTGATCGACTTAATGTTGTGATTAGTGAAAATGGCCGTCATCTTTTCAATATATTCGTCTATGTGGGGATCCAGTTTCGGGCAGAACATTATTACGACTTTATTCCGCAGAAAATCCCTGTGAAAATTTCCGTAGGCGAACGGCGCGCAATCCGCAGATATAAGAAGATCGGCATTATCGAAATACTGCATCTGCGGATTGAGAAGCATCAGTTGCACGGGCCATTGCCGGAGTTCGGATACAGATTGCGCTCCCGGGACAGGAGCGGGATCGGATCCGGAGGACGTATTTCTCGCTATAGTTTTCGGAGCCGAGCCCGGGCAGCTGTGGAATTCGTGCCCGCATTCCGATGCCGGTTCCGCATGTTCCGGAATTTTAATATTATTTTTTTCCAGGTATTCAATCGCTTCATTATAAAGAACAGTTTCTCCGTGATGAAGCAAGTGTTCAAGATGAGCTTTCAGTACTGCCTCTCCCTGGCGGGCTATGTTCTCGACGACGCGCGCTTCGCTATAGGGCTCCGCTTCGCGTTCCAGCACCGAAATTGCGCCCTGCGGGCAGCTGCCTATGCACGCGCCGAGCCCGTCGCAGAAAATGTCGCTAACCAGCCGGGCCTTGCCTTCGATAAGCTGAAGCGCGCCTTCCGGGCAGTCGGGCATGCAAAGGCCGCAGCCGTTGCATCTGGTATCGTCAATATTAATTATTTTTCGTTTCATCGATAATCCTCCTTTTGCTAATTGTAAATATATATCTTTCCTGCGGCCCCCAGACCCCCTGAAGGGGAACTTAATGTTATTAGATTATCTTCAATTACTGTTCTTAAAGCTCGCTTCAGGGGGCTTGCCCCGGAAATTTTATTTGCCAGCCATCATCGCGTCAATATCCTTCTCCGGATCCTCTGTCTGTTTAATTCCGAAGTTTTCAACCAGTACTTTGACTACGGCCGGCGACAGGAATGCCGGCATTGTCGGCCCAAGCCTGATCCCTTTAAACCCGAGAGATAAAAGCGCAAGAAGCACTGCTACCGCTTTCTGTTCGTACCAGCCGATATCAAAAGATATTGGAAGTTCGTTCACGTCCTTTGCCCCTAAGATTTCCTTCAGCTTGAGCGCAATGACTGCAAGCGAATACGAGTCGTTGCACTGACCGGCGTCGAGAACGCGGGGTATGCCGCCGATATCGCCGAGCTTTAGCTTGTTGTACCTGTATTTTGCGCAGCCTGCTGTAAGTATGACCGCATCTTTGGGCAGTTGTTCCGCAACCTCCGTAAAATAATTCCTGGACTTTTGCCTTCCGTCGCATCCTGCCATTACAACAAAACGCTTAACGGCTCCGGATTTTACCGCCTCCACGATTTTATCAGCCAGTTTAAAAACCTGCTCGTGTGCAAATCCTCCGACAATCTCACCGCTTTCGAGCTCGACAGGAGGTTTGCACTTTTTAGCAAGATCTATTATTACGGAAAAATCTTTCTTCCCGCCGTCATCGCGATCCTCGATATGCCGCACACCCGGATATCCGGCCATTCCTGTGGTGAATATCCTGTCTTTATAGGAATCCTTCACGGGGATTATGCAGTTGGTCGTCATCAGTACCGGCCCGTTGAATGTATCGAATTCCCTGTCCTGATGCCACCACGATCCGCCGTAATTTCCCGCGAAATTGCCGTATTTTTTAAATGCCGGATAGTAATTCGCGGGCAGCATTTCGCCATGGGTGTAGACATCCACGCCTTTGCCCCGGGTCTGTTCAAGAAGTTCGTGAAGATCTTTAAGATCATGACCGGATACGAGAATGCCGGGATTGTTCCTTACCCCGATGTTTACTTTTGTGATCTCGGGATTCCCGTATGTTCCGGTGTTGGCCTTATCCAGGAGCGCCATGGTCTTCACCGCCGCTTCGCCGGCTTTCATGACCCAGTTTATCATTTCGTCAACCGTGAGGTCTCTCGTCGTGCTCTCGAGCGCTTCCATAAGAAAACTGTAAATGCCGTCGTCCTCATATCCGAGTACGGCCGCGTGTTCCGCATAAGCGCCTATTCCTTTTAGCCCGAACAGCAGAAGCGAGCGGAGCGACCGCGCATCCGGGTCTTTTGTGGCAAGTATGCCGACTTCTTTTGCCTTTTCATTGAATTCTTCGGTACTGTCGCCAAACCATGTTGCAGACTCGTGAAGACCGCCGGTCAACGCGCTTTTCTTTTCCAGGTCTTCGCGTATGGCAAGCCCTTCCTTAATCAAAGCGGCAATTCTATTGTTGTCGAAATTCGCATTCGTTATTGTGGAAAATAACGCTTTAACGATAAAGCGGCCGGCGTTTTTATCCGGTTTTCCCGTCCCGGCAGATTCTGCGGCAAAGACGGAAATCCCTCTGCACACAAATAAAAGCAGGTCCTGAAGATTTGACGTTTCTTCGTATTTCCCGCATACGCCGCGGATCGTGCATCCTTCGTTTTTTACGGTTTCCTGGCATTGAAAACAGAACATACTCATATTCTTGCTCCTTGTTAATAATTTTTTATATCGTAACGGATTAAAACATTTTCTTTATGTATATATTATAGTCCGGCCGGCAAAAATACTCATTGACATAAGTCAAAAACAGAACGTTTATTATATAAAATATGGCGCATTCCGGACACCTGGGAAAAGCAAAAAAGACAGTGAATGTAAATGCTTATAATGTTCTCGCCCCCTATCCCCGTGCGGAGCCTCCCTTTGGGACAAAGGGGGCGCCGGTTTGGACAAAATGAGTAAAATCTCTTAATAGACTATTATGGAATTAAATAGCGTACTGAAAAATCTGGACCTCTTTAAAGACCTTGACGAACAGGCTCTCGGCGAGCTTGCCAGGGACGCGATTCAAAGAACGCTGGATCCTAAAGAGATTCTATTCAATGAAGGATTTGAGGGAAAATATTTCTATATACTAGTCAAAGGAACAGTGCGGGTCTATAAATCGTCCTATGACGGCAAGGAGAGCACGATAAAAATAATATATCCGGGAGAATTTTTTGCGGAAGCGGTACTATTCGGAAGAAAGCAATATCCCGCCAGCGCTGCCGCGCTGGAACAGTCCGGGATAATAGCAATACGCTGTGACTCTTTCTGGAAGATGATGGACAAACCGGCATCGAGAAATAATTTTTTAAGAGCCATGTTCGAAAAGCTAAGATTCCTCACCGAGCAGATACATTACCTGTCTTCTCACGATGTTGAAGAGAGATTTTTCAGGTTTATTATAAGTAACTATGGGAAGAAATACAGCTATAAAATTACATTGCCGAAAAAGGATATTGCTTCCGCCGTTGGAACCATACCGGAAACGTTCTCGCGTCTGCTTTTAAGGCTTACGAAAACCGGGATTATAGCGTGGGAAAAAGAGACGCTTAAAATAAAAGACGGTTTCTGGGATGATAATTATCCCATATAATTCATTCGCTATTTTAAAATGTCGTTCATCCCGGTGTATTTCTCGATCATCTGGGATATCAGAGCGATCTTCTCGGGATCGTCTTTTGTAAGCAGCGCTTCTATATCGTCGATTGTTTTTACAGCCTTGAATGTATCCATGGGTACGAGCAGAACAGGCACGCCGCGCTCCTTTGCCCTGGCAAGGATAAGCTGCGGGGGTACAATGTCGTTTGTAAGGATAATGCCTGTAGTGTCGCGCTCAAGCGCAGCCAGAATCATGTCGCTTCTGTCCCCGCTTGTTATCATGAGCTGATTTTCCCTGTTAAGTGTCGGCCTGATGTACAGCGGATTTTTATTGGGATCGGCCGTTGACATGGCCCCTATTATTATATTTTTCACTATATTTTTTAATTTTTGTTCGCCTGCCAGCACGCGCGCCAGTAGTTTTTCCGCCAGGTATCCAACCGTAAGATATGTAAGCTGTTCCTTATACGGTATTGCTCCGATTATATTGATACCCATTTCTTTTATTGCGGGCGCATATGAGTTTTCAAAAATATCCAGATCGTTGACTTTGTTGACGATCACGCCTGCAAAATTATTATCTTTTATTTTTACATATTTTTCAATGAATTTAATATCGTCCAGTATAAAGTCGCTGTCCCCGCTTACTATTACGACCAGTCTGGCGTTGACGTATTTTGCCATGGATAAAGCGTCAAGATTGAGATACGAGCCGGATTCCAGGTCTTTCCCGCTTTCGAGGAACATCACATCGTTGCTCCCGCCGATTTCGGTCACCATGTCGGAAAGAGCTTTTTTTATTCCGGCTTCGTCGTACATATATCTGAGCTTGGAATGGTCAAAACCGAGAGTGATCTTTTCAAAGCGGCTTTCAAGCTCTCCCTCCCGGCCCAGGAGATTGATCATCAGACTTGCGTCGTAATCCCAGCTTTTTTTCCTGCGATAGATCAGCCTGTCGCCCAGCGGTTTGGCATAAGCGAATTTTATATTCTTAAAATGAGAAATTATTCCTGCTATTATGCTGGTTTTCCCGGCATTTTTCCTGATCGATGCAATTACTATATTGTTCATTGGTTTCCCCCTTTTATGCCTTAACCCTAACTCCCTCCCCCCGACATTCCGTGAGAAGGCGAAAGAAGCTAAAATTTATTTTTTCTGACTGCCCGGATTAAATTATCCGTAGTTTAAAAAACCATTCCAGCGTATCAGAGCAATTTTCCGGATCCGCCGAATACTGACGAATTTATAAATCCGGACATGACGGTTATTTCTGCCTGCTTATCAATATCCTCGCGTCAACGGCTGTGAGCCCGCTGCTTATATTATATACAACAACCGGATTTATCTCAATGTCTGTGATCCTTTCGCATTTTTTAATAATGGAACCGATTTTAATTATAGTGTCAATAACCGCTTCGATGTCTTTCTTTTCTTCTCCTCTTGCGCCGAGCAGCAAAGGATATGACCGTACTTCTTCAAGCATGGAAAGGGCGATATTACGGTTCAACGGCAGCGCCCTGAACGAGATATCCTTCATCACTTCGACATAAATGCCGCCGAGCCCGCACATGACAACCGGTCCGAACGACTGGTCGCGCCTTGCGCCTACAATCAGTTCAACGCCTTTTTTAACCATCTCCGCAACCTCTATGCCCTCGATCACGGCGTTAGGATTGTACGACTTGCAGCTATACATTATGGCTTCGTATGCATCCACGATCTCTTTCCGATTGTCGAGGTCCAGCATTACTCCGCCGACGTCGCTCTTGTGAACTATGTCTTTCGATACGACTTTCATTACTGCCGGATATCCGATCTCTTCCGCAAACCTTACGGCCTCATCTATATTTCGCGCGATCCGGCTTTCAGGCATGCGGATATTCGCGGCCCTCATAACCGCCGCGCCTTCATTTGCCAGGAGAAAAGTCCGTCCCTCCTTTAATGCGGCATCTATTATGTTATTTATCGAGTTTACATTGACATCATAGTCGTCAATCCTGTCGGATATTTCATCGATGTATTTGTAATATTTATATTGCGCGCCTATGCAGGAAACAGCCTGTTCAACATCGTTAAAGACGGGAACACTGTCCGTCCTGAGGGAGGTTATCGCGTTTTCAACCTGCTTCCCGCCGACCAGAGCGTAAGCGATCGGTTTGCCTTGTTCCCTGTGTTTTGCGTAAGTTTCCGACAGCATTTTAGTCAGGTTTTCGGAGTTAAATACCGCAGTTTCACAGTAAAGGCCGATGGTTGATCCGATATCTTTATTTTTCGCTGTGACGGTAAGAGCGGCCGTATAGTCTTCAGCGTTCGCTCCGCCGGTGATATCGATGGGATTTTTAGTCGATCCGAAAGACGGAGTTACTGTCTCATATGCAGCTTTTAATGAAGCCTGATCGTCGTATAGGGCAACGCCTGATCTCTCGCATGCGTCTGTTGCCATTACGCCGATACCTCCGCCGTTGGTCACTATTACGCTCTGGAAGTTCTTCGGAGCCGGGCTTGACGCCAGGAACTTGCACCAGTTAAAAGCTTCTTCAAGGCCTTCCGCCCTGAGAACTCCGCATTGTTTCATGACGGCGTCGAATATAGCATCGGAACCGGCAAGCGATCCGGTATGCGATGCGGCGGCCTGCGCACCCCTCTTTGATTTGCCGGATTTAATTACCACTACCGGCTTTTTCCCTGTTGCCATCTTCAGGATCTCTATGAGCCTTTCGCCGTTCTTAACTCCCTCTATATACATGAGAATCACTTTTGTTTCTTCGTTTCCGATCAGGTATTCCAAAAGATCGGCGTCGTCAACATCGCATTTATTGCCGATTGATATGATCGCGGAAAGTCCCATGTTCGCGACCGCAGTTTTGCCTATCATCGCGATGCCGAGAGCCCCGCTCTGAGTGAGTATGGCAACATTGCCCGGATTTATCCTGGTAGCTGAAAAAGTAGAGTTGAGGGAGGCGGCTCTGGAGTAAAGGCCGAACATGTTTGGTCCCACTATCCGCGTCCCGGCCTCCCTTGCTATAGCGGTAATTTCTTTTTCTTCTTTTACGTTCCCGATTTCCGAGAATCCTGACGTAATAATTTGTATGAATTTGACTTTTTTCAGGGCGCAGCTTGTTACCGCGTCTTTTACGAGTTTTGCGGGTATGACTATAGAGGCGCAGTCTACAGGTGCTTCAATATCCCTTATATCCTTAAAAACTTTATGGCCGTCGATCTCGCCGCCTCTGGGGCTTACGGGGAAAACCCTGCCTTTGTATCCGCCTGAGATTATGTTGTTGAATACGGTATAGCCGATCTTCTGTTTATCCTGCGACGCGCCTATTACCGCGATGCTTTCCGGTTCGAAAAGACTTTTTATGTTATATTTATTTTTAATTCCCATTTCACTCTCCGGTAGCCTGATTTATGCCCGCCACAAATAATTATATTCGTAGCGACCGGATTAATCAATATTTTTAAATGGTCTATAAAAAAGCAATAAGGATTTTTAAAAAAAATTACTGTTAAGGTCAATATTAAGAAAATAAAAAAAATAATTTTAAGATGGCTTCTAATTAATATTAAATCTCATTATAAGCTTATAAGCGCCTTCTTCGAGCTTCCGGTGAATATTAAAGCCCATTTTTTCAAATACATGGAGCATGGGCTGGTTTTCCATCAGTACTTCAGCGGTAAATCCATGCAAACCTTCTTTTTTTGCAATGATAGTCAGGTACTCCAGGAGCTCTGATCCGATACCCTGATTTTGATAGTTGTCCCTGACGGCGAAGGCGACTTCAGCAAAGAGTGTGTTTTCGTTCTTGGATATCTGGCCTATGCCCACAACGAGTTCCTTTTGCTCAAGCATGGTCGTTGCAAGTATGATCAGCTCTTTTGTGTAATCGATTACTACGAACTCCTGCCTTACTTTATGAGGCACGTCTATCCTGAATGACATGAATCGTCTTTGAAGGCTCTGGTCGGAGAGTGAATAAAAGAAATCCTTGACCAGGCTTTCATCGTTGATGCGGACGGGCCTGAACCACAGTATAAGGCCGCTTCTCATTGTCCTGTATTCTTCAAGATATTCCGGATACTCGGCGTTCTTGCCTGAAATATATGCCTGGTCTTTGTAAATGATGTTCAATTTTTTCGCTTCTTCTATGAGCCGGCTTCTGAATTTCGGATGAGCGATGGCGATCAGGTCCATTGCGCGCTCGCGTATGTTTTTACCGTGGAGATATGCAATGCCGTATTCCGTCACTACATAAAATATGTCGCCCCTGTTAAGCGTTACGCCTGTGCCGTTTTGAAGAGAAGGCACGATGCGCGAAATCTGTCCGTTTCTGGCTGTCGATTCTATTGCGAGTATTGTCTTCCCGCCGGGAGCGAGTATTGCGCCGCGCATGAAATCGGCGTTGCCTCCTATGCCGCTGTAAAATTTGCCGTTTATGGATTCAACGCTTGCCTGCCCTGTGAGATCTATCTCAAGCGCGGAATTGATCGCAACCATGTTGTGAATGCGGGAAATCACCAGCGGATCATTCGTATAATCGATTGTCCTGAAGTCCATTTCGGGATTATCGTCTATATATCTGTAGGTTTGTTCGGTAGCCATGCAAAATGAAGCCACCGTTTTACCGCGATCTATGGTTTTTTTCGAGTTATTGATGACGCCAAGCCTAATAAGCTCAACGACAGCGTCGGTCAGAAGCTCGGAGTGAATGCCGAGGTCTTTTTTATCTTTAAGATTCTGCAATATGGCGTTCGGCAGGCTCCCGTAACCTATCTGTATCGTATCGCCGTCGTTTACTATCTTGGAGACGTATTTCCCCGTCTGCTGCGCGATCTCGCTGGGAACCGTAGGCATATATTCAAGCAGCTTTTCTTCATGATGAATCAGATAATTAATATTTTTAATATTTATAAATGTGTCCCCGTGCACGCGCGGCATACTGGGGTTCATCTGGGCGATAACAAGGCTTGCGTTCTCTATTGCGGCTTTGCAGATATCGACGCTTATGCCGAGACTCACGTTCCCGTTCCTGTCGGGCAGGGATGTCTGTATAAGTGCCGCGTCGAACTTGATGTATTTTCTGCGCAGCAGATCGGGCACGCGGGAGAGGAATATCGGCGTATAATCGGCAAGTCCCGTATTGATAGATTCTCTTGATTTGTCGCTTATAAAGAATGAGTTGTGCCTGAAATTATAATTGAATTTTTCTTCGGTATAGACTGCTATGCCGAGAGTCCATACCTGGAAAATTTCCGCATCGGCAAAGGCTTTGGGGTGCTCCTCGACATATCTGACAAGCGCTCTTACGAGGTAGACAGGTTCGCCGCATCCAGTGCTGATGAATATTTTAAAGCCTCTTCCAATGTGACGGAAAATCTCCTCTTCCGGTACGAATTTTTCCGGATAAATCTTAATCCAGCTGGAAAGAGAATCTTTCATGATAGTCCTCGGATATTTTTAAAATGTATTTTCCGATCGGCAGACGGCATATTCAATAAATATACCGGATAATCAATATAAATCAATTAAAAAACATGCTTTTTTTGCGCAGCGGTTTTGAGGCCCGGCCATCCGTTATACCATACCCGAAATAATTGCCTGTCTAGTTTCTTCTATCAGATTTTCAATATCGGCGCTGCCGTAATTTGACGGTTCGATAGGTTTATGAATGATCAATTCCGCTTTCCCCGGAAATAGATTATATGTTCCCGCCGGCAATATCTCTCTTGTGCCTTTTATCGTTACAGGAAGAAGCGGCAAATCAAGATCGGCTGCCATTCTGAACGCTCCTTTCTTAAATTGTCCAATTTTACCGTCCTTGCTTCTTGTCCCTTCGGGGAAGAACATTACCGAGGTTCCGGCGGTTAATTTGGCTTTTGCTTCCTTTAAAGATTCTACTGCAGCCCCCGGATTTGATCTGTCGATAAATATATGTCCGATCTTTTCGCACGCTATTCCCAGCGCCGGTATTTTCCTCAGTTCTTTTTTCATGACCCATTTGAAATCGACTCCAAGCCATCCGTAAACTGTAAGTATATCGTAGTGGCTCTGATGATTGGAAACAATAATATAGGATTTATTTTTATCCAGGTTTTCTCTTCCCGTTACCTTTACGAACACAGGAGTTATAAATGAAATGAAGCGTGCCCATGATACCGCGCATACCTGACTGGCGAAATTCGGATTTACAATAATGGCCAGGATTGCCGCTGAGGTCCCGAATATAAGCGTGGATAATCCGAGAAGGGGTACAAAAATAAACCATTCGTAAAATTTATATAATATCCGTAATATTTTTTTAGGCATATATCCCGCGGATAAAAAAATATTTTAAATAAAAAACCGGCAATCGAAAATCAGCATTGCTATGCCTTAATAAAAAGGCTGATTTATTTTCTGTCAAGAAAATCATTGGATGTGATAAACTAAATATTTAAATATTTTTATAATATTAAAAAATAAGGATGACTAATTTGCAATGTTTATTTACCAAGATAGTTGCTCTAAGTTTCTGGAGCACCGGATATTAAATAAAAACCGGTTTTAAGATAATTTTTAAAATTATTAGAAGTATGCGGTTTCTTAGAGGAAAAATGTCAATATCTTCAAAAAAAATAATATCGTACGTTTATGAAAATGACCCGCCGTTCAGCGCGCACCGGATAGCCAGGGATTTATTTTCTCCTGCAAAAGGAAAAAGATCAAATGCAGGTAAAAAGAAGAAAAAAGACGCGTCCGGAGAAAACGCAGCATTATCAAAAACCGGCGATATACTCAGGGCTCTGGCTTATGCCGGTTTTCTTAATAAAAAGAGAAAAGAATATTATAGAAATCGCGGTTTTAAATTAACCGGCAGGGTGATATTAAATACAACCGGAAGCGCTATACTCAAAACCGATGACGGAGATGATATCTTAATAGGGAAAGAGGATTTAAATAAAGCTCGTAATAACGATAAAGCTGAAGCGGTATTCGTTGATTATGCGGATGGGGAATTATTCGGAAAAATTACGCGCATTCTGGAACGCAAAAAAGACGAATACTTTGCAAAAGTAACGCAAAAAAACAGCAGATATGTTCATTTTAAACTTGTTGATGTTTACAGCGAAATGGATGCCTGCGCCGGGCTCGCTGAAGGCAGGAATAGTAATGCCGTAGCAGACGCGGAATTTGCCATTGTCCGCTTAACTGATGAATTTATATCCGGCAAACAGCTATGTGAGGTCGTAACATATTTTTCCTCAATTGACAGATACGATGTCGGGCGTATCATGGCCAAGCATTCTCTTCCCGGCCTTCATAAGGAATATGCCGAGCTTGAACATGCTGATAAAATTATGCGCGCTGATATTCAGAGCAGAAAAAATTATAGGGATATTTTCACGATCACAATAGACGGCGAAAGGGCAAAAGACTTTGACGATGCGGTCTCGCTTGAAAAGACGGAGAACGGTTTTACGCTTTACGTGCACATTGCCGATGTCTCGTCCTTCGTAAAAAAAGGAAGCGAGCTGGACGGCGAGGCCTTTAAAAGAGGGACGAGCTATTATCTGGGGAATTCGGTTATTCCCATGCTCCCTGAAATGCTCTCTAATGATCTTTGTTCTTTAAAAGCAGGAGTCGACAGGCTCACTCTGTCGGCAGAAATTATATTTGATAAATACGGCAATGATATCGGGCACGGGTTCTATCGGGGTATTATAAATGTTGATAAAAGAATGACCTATATTTCGGCAGACAAAGCCATAGATGGCGAATACGACGGAACAAATGCAACATGCGGCGATCCGCAGAGCGTCCTGCGGCAAATGTTCGAACTGGCTTCCATGCTTAAAAAGAACCGGTTAAAGCGCGGGCGCGTTGATCTGGATCTGCCGGATCATGAGCTCGTATATGACAGGGATGATCTGAAGGATATTGAGTTTGCCGAAAGGCTCAGAAGCCATATGATAATAGAGGAATTCATGCTGAGCGCTAATGAAACCGTTTCGAGAGCGCTCACTGAAAACAATATCCCTTCGCTTTACAGAGTGCATGAGAATATCAGCGACGAAAAATTGCTTTCGCTGAAGAATTTTTTCAGGACGCTCGGCATTACGCTTAAAGAAACAAAGAATATAGGGCTCGCCCTGCAAAAGGTGATTGATAATGTAAAGGGCAGGGAATACGAGAAAGTTGTTAATTTTCTCATACTGAAATCCTTCATGCAGGCATATTACGGCGCGGATCCTCTCGGGCATTTCGGTCTGGGATTCGCCGACTACACTCACTTTACATCTCCGATAAGAAGATACCCGGATCTGGTGGTTCACCGCTGCCTTAAAAGTCTGATCGATAAAAGCCCGGCTCCGTACGAGACCGGAGAGCTTGAATTGATCGGCGAACAGAGCTCGGAGATGGAGCGGATAGCCCAGAATGCTGAACGCGATCTCTTTAAGCTAATCTCGTGCCGCTATATGCAGGATAAAGTCGGCGACGTATTTGACGCAATCGTAAGCGGTATCGGAAAGGCTGGATTTTTTGTATCACTCATCGACAAACCAATAGAAGGCATGGTACCGCTCAGATTTCTCACGGACGATTATTACCTGGTTAAAGAGGACGATTACAGCGTAACAGGCAGAAGGCTCGGAAGGAGATTCAGGATAGGCGACAGGCTGCGTGTCCGTCTGAAAGAAGTATCGTACGAGACCATGAGAATCGATTTTGATGTGGTTAAAAATTAATAATAATCTATTAAGCATTCAAAATCTATTAATAAATTTTCTTTACATTTATTAAACAGACTGTTATTTTAGCACAACATTCGGTAACCACTTTAAAAAAGGAGCGGAGGATGAAACTTGTTGTTAAATCCGGAGCATATAATTTTAAAAATACCGATATTGCTGTATTATTCCTGACTGAGGAATATAAAAAGGAAATCGATAAGGCAATTGCCGGCCAGCTGTCCTTTATTAAAGAGAGAGCGGATATTTCGTCTTTTAAGGGAAAGCCTTCGGAAACAATGTTCATTCCTTTTAAGGGATTTCCCAATATAATATTAGCCGGCATGGGTAAAAGATCGAAAATTACAAAAGAGTCATTAAGGGAGAATTCGGCCGCAGTTGTCAAGGTCTGTAAAAGCAAAAATATCGAACGTATTCATATTATTATGCCGGAGCTGAAAGAGCTCGGTGAAATCCCCGTAGCATCCGCTATTGCCGAAGGTCTGCTGCTTTCGGATTACGTTTTCGACAAATACAAATCCCCTAACGAAGAAGATGACGAGTCTTTAAAAAAGACAAAAGAAGCGTATTTCCTGTGCAGGGATTCCGGCAGAATAGAAAAAATTTTAAAAGAGACGGAAATTATAAGCGCGAACACGGTTCTCTGCCGAGATCTTATCAATGAATCCAGCGAAATCTCGAACCCTGTGGCAATTGCCGCAAAAGCAAAAAGCCTCTCCGCGTTAAAAGGAGTTACATGCAGGGTTTACGGTAAGAAAGATGTTGGAAGATTTAAAATGGGGTTATTCCTGGCAGTAAGCAAAGGCAGCAAGTACCCCCCTCAACTGGTTGTGCTGAAGTACAGCGGAAATCCGGGAAGCAATAAGCAGATCGCAATTATAGGCAAGGGAATTACATTCGATTCCGGAGGCATGAATCTTAAGCCATCCTCCTCAATCGAGGATATGAGGAGCGATATGGCCGGCGCGGCGGCCTGTATGTACGCTTTGAAGACAGCGGCCGAGTTAAAGCTAAGAAGGAATATTGTGGCTGTCATGCCGTTATGCGAAAACATGATAGGAAATACGGCATACAGGGCAGGGGATGTCTTTACTGCCTATAACGGACGGAATGTGGAGATCGGGAATACCGATGCGGAGGGCAGGCTGATACTCGCGGATGCCGTTGCTTTCACGGAAAAGACCGTGAAGCCGTCCGCCATAATAGACATCGCCACGCTCACGGGCGCGTGCCTTGTCTGCTTCGGCGAACTGGTTGCGGCGCTTCTCTCGAATGACGATAAACTCGCGGGAGCTCTTTTTAAAGCTGGCGAAGATACCGGCGAGAGAATATGGCGCATGCCGCTTTATAAAGAGTACGAAGATCTGATCAAATCCGACATCGCGGACGTTAAGAACGTCGGCCAGGGCAGGAACGCGGGTACGATTGTAGGGGCAACGTTTATTAAAAAATTCGTCAAGGATGTTCCCTGGGCTCACATCGATATCGCGAGCACGGCATGGAATTCAAAGGCAAGGGGATACAGGCCGAAATACGCTACGGGTTTCGGCGTGCGTCTTTTCACCGAATTTTTTAAGGAGCTGGATATTTAAAAATATTCTTTTAAATATTGATTTTTTAGAAAACATTAGAAGTAATTTCAAAATTAGGTTTTATAGTTTGAAAAATCGAAATACATTACTAAATTTATGAGGACGCCTTTCGGGCCTGATGCAATAGCATTCTGAAATAAGAAAAATGAACCAGGAAGGCCTGATTCCGGAGTAAATTTAGTAATGTATTTCGATTTTTCATAAATAGTCCATATAAAATAATATTTTTTAATCGGGTCGTACTTATTTCTGAGATAAGCCGTTGAAAAATCAGTCTTGACTAAAGTCTTCTATTGAAATATAATTTTGAGATGACTTCTAATAATTTAATATTAATTTTTCCAGGAGGAAATATTCATGCTGAATAAATATGGACTTTTTTTTACAATAATAATTTCCGTTTTTTTAATAGCTTCGCCGTTATTCGCCAATAAAACTTCAGTGATAATAGACGCCCCGGATAAAGCCGCTAAAGGATCGGAAATAAAAATAAAGATTAATGTAACTCACAGCGGGAATAATTTTATTCATCATACGGACTGGATCTACGTTAAGGTCAATGGCAAGGAAATCGGCCGCTGGGAATTTTCCGCAGGGAAACTGCCGGAAAACGAAAATTTTACACGCGAGGTAAGCTATAAAGCCGAAGTCAGCGGCCAGCTCGTCATTGAAGCTGAGGGCAACTGCAACCTGCATGGAAGCACGGGGAAAGTCGAAAAGAAAATAGAGATACAATAACATTCAAGGAGTAGTTTATGTTCACCATGTCTATATTCGGAATATCAATAATTATGATACTTGGAATAATCAATTTATTTCTTTTAATATTCCAGTTCCTTTCCGGTATGAGGATCATACAGGTTAAAATTGGAGTACATAAAAAAACAGGGATCACTCTTTTAATTACCGGTATCCTGCACGGCGCTCTCGGGATATTGGCAAATATATAGAAGCCATCTCAAAATTATATTTTATTTACTGATAAATAAGGATACACTAGAAAATTTTTGAGGACGCCTTTCAGACCTGATGCAAAAGCGTTTAAAAGCATGGAATACTTACCAGGAAGGTCTGATTCCGCAGAAAATTTTTTAGTGTATCCTTATTTATCGTTAATCACTTATTTGAATCTTTAATTATGGGATGGCTTCAAGTAAACTCATTATATTGACTTGTCCCTTTCCAGATGATTATAGCTGAATTATTTTCTAAAGTTGTTACAGAAGTTTTGGGACGTACGCTTGTAAAATCAGTGAAAATATGTGACTAATTAGCTGTGGCCGGGTTATTGCAAAGCCATAATCTCATCCAATGATTCCGAAGCCGCTTTTGCTGTTTTGACGATATCTTTTTCGCTGTGAGCCGTAGAAAGAAATCCGACCTCGTAGCCCGAGGGCGAAAGATATATCCCTTTCCCGAGCATTGCTTTGTGGAATCTCGCGAATAGCTTCATATCCGATTGCTTCACATCGTTAACTGTGTTTATGAAATTTTTTTCCGTAAAATAAAACGCGAAAATGGATCCCATCTGCAGGAATAAAATTTTGCCGGAATATTTATGTAAAGCGGGCTGTAAAAGTTTTCGGAAATTTTTTGCCTTTTTGCGGAGTAAACCGTATGAATCTGCTTTTAGTTTTTTCAGCGTTGCAATGCCCGCAGCCATGGCGAGCGGGTTGCCCGAAAGCGTGCCTGCCTGATAAACAGGCCCATCGGGCGCGACTTTCGCCATAATTTCTTTTGACGCGCCGTATGCCCCTACCGGAAGGCCTCCGCCGATTATTTTACCGAAGACTGTTATGTCCGGTTTTACTCCGAAATATTCCTGCGCGCCTCCTTTTGCCATCCTGAACCCGGTGATCACTTCATCGAAGATCAAAAGAACGCCGTACCTGTCGCACAGATTCCTGACTTCCCGCAAATAATTTTCCCTGGGCGGGATGAGCCCGTAATTACACGGAACAGGTTCCATTATTATTGCAGCAATTTTATCGCTCTCTTTTTTAAGAGCCTGCTCCAGCAGCCCGGGATAATTATAAGGAACGACTATTGTATCTTTTGCGTTGTCTTTTGTCACTCCCGCCGAATCCGGCATACCGAAAGTCGCAAGGCCCGATCCGCCAGCTACAAGCAGATAGTCAGCATGCCCGTGATAGCATCCGTCGAACTTGATGATCTTATCTTTTCCGGTAAAACCTCTCGCGAGCCTTATAGCGCTCATCGCCGCTTCAGTACCGGAGCTTACAAAGCGCACTTTTTCAACAGACGGGAATCGTTTAACGATCATTTCGGCTATCTCTACTTCAAAGCGGTTCGGCGTTCCGAAGCTTGTTCCGTTTTTTGCAGCTTCTGTCACTGCTTTGATGACATCCCTGTCCGCATGCCCGAGGATCAGCGGCCCCCATGACATGCAGTAGTCGATATATTCATTGCCGTCCTCATCGTATATATGCGAGCCTGCTCCTCGTTTTATGAATAACGGATTGCCTCCGACAGATTTAAAAGCGCGGACGGGCGAGTTCACTCCGCCGGGCATGAGCGAGAGCGCTTTTTTGTAAAATTTTACGGAATTTTTTATGTTCATGTTCTTTATTTAAATATAGTCTTAATACTTATTTCTTCGGAAAATTCACTTAAGTTATGACTTGATAATATCTATTTCGGAACCGCGTAAAAAACATCCTGTTTTACGCCGTTCCGGCGACATCCCTGTCGCCTGCTCCATAGATATTATCAAATCATAACTTAAGTCTAATAATTTTACATCTATTTGCGCTATGTTTAAAAATTTTTTAAAACCAGTTCCCTTTAAAAACATCCCTTGTATGATATGATAAAATCATATCAGCACCTGCCCGGAAAATTGAGGTGAGTATCTCCGTGCAGAGCGATCTTTCGTCGCCGTAGCCGTTGATGGCCGCGAACTTTACCATGGAATATTCTCCGCTTACATTATAAGCGCACAAAGGCACGCGGATAATATCCTTAACTCTTTTAATAATGTCAAGATACGAAAGCGCGGGTTTAACCATAACTATGTCCGCGCCTTCGTCGATATCGAGCAGAACTTCCTTTTCCGCTTCGGACGCATTCCTATAGTCCATCTGGTGAGTCTTTCTGTCCCCGAACGCCGGAGCGCTCCCGGCAGCTTCCCTGAACGGGCCGTAGAACGCGGACGCGTATTTGGACGAGTACGCGAGTATCGCGGTGTCCGCAAGACCGGAACAGTCGAGCGCTTCCCTGATGGCTGCAACCCGGCAGTCCATCATGTCCGAAGGAGCGACGATGTCCGCACCCGCTTCGGCGTGCGAAACGGCGGTCTTCGCAAGAAGCTCCAGAGTGGGATCGTTCAGTATTTTACCGTCTTTTATTATACCGCAATGTCCATGGCTTGTGTACTCGCACAGGCAAACGTCCGTGATCACACAGATCTCCGGCAGCTCTTTTTTTATGCTGCGCACGGCATTCTGGACAACGCCTTTTTTATCATATGCGCTTTTTGCCGTTTCATCTTTTTCTGCCGGTATCCCGAAAAGCAGTATTTTATTTATACCCAGTTTTAAATCGCTTTCCAGGTCTTTAAGAAGAGCGTTTACGCAAAGCCTTTCAATTCCCGGCATTGCTTTGATAGGCTCGCGTATACTTGAACCTTCAGCAACAAAGTGAGGCATAATAAGCTTATTTTTATCCGGCAGAGTCTCTGCAACAAGATCTCTTATAATCCGGCTTTGCCGCAAACGGCGTGGTCTGTATATGATATTCATGTTATTTGTCCTTGAGATAAAAGAATTAATGCTGTTATAATAATGCAATCATCCCACCCCCCTATCTCCCGGAGGGGGCACCATCAGCAAAATTATTGTATTAATTAAAGCATTAAAGTTAATCGTTTATTCTTCATTTATAACTGGTCTTGCCTGCTGTTTCTGATCTGTTTTCCTAAATTACTCCCTTTCAATTCGTAACTTCGCCAGAGGGTAGATGACCGGAAATTTTTTTAAAGCATATTAAAAGTATGGCACTTTCCAAACCGGTGCCCCCTCCGGGGGATAGGGGGATAAGCCAAATATAACAGCTACATTTTCCATATTTATTCGCTTTCCCTAACTTTACTGAATAATTTAAAAATGGTTACTCTTTTTCTTCCTTTGCACCATATTTCTTAAGCAAGTCTATAATGTATTTATTATCTTTTTTAACTGCTATCTGTAAAGGCGCAGTTCCTGCCGGGTATGTTCTGTAACTAAGCGTGCTCCTGTCATTAACCCGGGCGCCGTTCTCCAATAATATAGATACAATGTATGGGCTTTCCCAGTATACTGCGTTATGCAGAGGATTCCATCCGGTTTTCCGCATGAAATTTACGTCGGCTCCTCTGCTTACAAGAAGTTTTACAAAATCGATCTGCTCATTTACGACTGCCGATATGAGCGGCGTATCATTGCTTGAATCTATAATGTCGACATTGGCTCCGTTATCCAGAAGCAGTTTCGCGATTTCCATTTTTTTCTGGCTGACTGCGGCATGCAGCGGACTCACACCCAGACGGCTCAGTTGATTGACATCGGCACCTGATTTAATTATTTCTTTTACATATGCGGAGTCATTTGTCCTTATAGCATTGAACAGCTCAGTCTCCCCTATATCGTTTATGCTGTCGGGATTTTCCGCCCGCCCCATTGATAATCTTGGTTTTAAGCCGACGGGAGTTTCTCCTGAATCCGGGAAATAGCCCAATATAACATTATTAATATTTGAAGAAATATTATAACACTCGGATGCCAGGACGGCTTTTCCGTTTTTATATGCGGTGAAAGGCTCTGCGTGCTGTTTCATGGCCCATCCGGCCCACGCATATTCGGGCAGGAAGCGTACGAATCGGTAATTGTCGGAGGGGTCTGTTTCTTTTTCAAAATCTTCTACTCTGTTGTTATATGATTTTTTAATATAGTTGTATCCCCATACGGGGCCGCCGATCAAAGGGATCAGGCCTAAAGCGGCAAGCTGACCGCTTTGAAGATAGAGCCCCAGAACAATAACCCCTCCGCCGAGCGCAATGCCTCCCGCGGCGATCAGAAGTCCGCCGGCCACATTTGCCGCAAAAAGCCCTGTATTTTTACGCCGCTTCCCGCGGCTTTCTCGGCGTATTTAGTATCCTGAATAAGATCCTGGATCTCGTTATCCCTGATAAAATGCCGTTTATACCAGTATGAAGAATCCGGAGTAAGATAAAGATTAATATTATAATTATTTTTATCTTTTAAAACAAGCGCGCTTTTGATCCCGCGAGGACGGAATTTTATTCCTCTGAACCCTCTTATGGGATTCGATTTTAATTCCGGATTCCATTCCGGTTCGGGTCCGGGCCCGCATAATATTATAATAAGCCTGTCAGGCGGCTGCTTCATATCGCCGAGCGTGTTTGCCCATCGAATGGACTTGTCGAGCTTATAGGCCGCCCTGAAGTCGACCTGCGCTTCTTCCCATTCGCCGCACATGGTCCACATCGCGCCCAGAAGAACCCGAATGAACGGATCATCGAAACGGCCTTCAACGCTCCATTCATTGCTCAACAGATTCGCGCATATCTTTGCTTCGACATATGCTTTGCCGCGGTCTCCCCGCATCGAATATCCCCACGACAAAAGCAGGTGCAGCCATATTATTTCATGCTCGGAGGCGTAATATCCTTCCGGAGTTTCAAGGTAAAAGAACGATTTTAACTCCCTTGACGCTTTAACTCTTATCTGGTTGTCTGTTTTGCGGGCAAATTCTATAAGGCTGTCGATTTCGGGCTTTCCGGAAAGAAGATTCAGATATGCCTTTTCCATTTCAGTTATGAGGGTGTTTTTTTCTCCCTTTGGGAAATGCTTAAGGGATTTATCGACATCCCATTGCTCGAGATATTTAACCGATGTAGCATAGTCGCTTTTTGTAAGAAGTGTCGTGCATTGCGTAAGACTCATTAAGATCAGTATGATATATAATTTTACCATGGATTTTATAGTTTGAGATAAATATGAATAGAAAAATGCCGACATAGTCCGAATAGGGTTATCTTATTTTAAATATTTATCAACAAATATTTTTATATGGTAACAATACTCGCAAATTATGCAAAATGCCATTTCTGCCCCCTAACCCCCGGAGGGGGCATACAAAAATAATTTTTTAGTTTTTTCAGACAATAACAATCTTTCTTACACAGATTGACTGATTTTTATTCTAAAAAATTCATTAACACTATTTATTTTAAAAAGTCAATCAACCTGAGTTAATTATGAAGCAATATAGCTTACTATCCAAGCCGGTGCCCCCTCTCGTCCCAAGGGGAGGCTCCGCACGGTGATAGGGGGGATAGCATATCATATTTACACTAAAAAATTTTACGTGAGACGACACTCTTCCTCAATGGGATAGCTGCGAAGCAGTTTATGCAATATAGTACTTCATTATTGCTTCAACAAGCCCGTCTATCGTGTATTCGGACGCGACAATGTCCGGTGAATGTCCTGAAGATATAAGACTGTCGGCAGTGACCGGTCCAATACACGCGAGTTTTGCTTTTGTTTCATCGAAAATTTTAAAAAAATTCCTAACCGTTGATGAACTTGTGAATGTTATCATGTCTGCCGAGGCTATCTCTGACAGGGAGTATTCGGAAATCCTCTCCGGTATAACTGTATCGTATATTTCTATTCTGTCAACTCTGGCCCCAAGCTTTGCCAGGCCTTTTTTAAGCGCAGGTCTTGCTTCAGCAGCGCACGGAAGCAATATGCGCTTGTTTTTAAGCTTTGATTTTTTCATCGAGTTTATAATTTCCTCGGCAATGAATTCGGAAGGTATAAGATCGGGCGTAATGAAATATCCGTTCAGTTTTTTTGCAGTAGCCGGACCTATGGCAGCAATTTTCGTTTTGCCTAAAATGCGGCTGTCCTTTGCTTTATTTCTGAGCGTATCAAAAAAAATATCTACAGCATTCTGTGAAGTGAAAATTATCCAGTGGTACTTGTTAAGATTATCGAT
This sequence comes from uncultured Leptospirales bacterium, assembly GCA_964626055.1. Lineage (GTDB taxonomy): Bacteria > Spirochaetota > UBA4802 > UBA4802 > JAFGDQ01 > JAFGSG01. The sequence continues at coordinate 7,483 of CAZVDF010000010.1, read as the reverse complement.
CGCTTTTTTAAGCCCGCGAAGATCGCTTTTTATTTTTATCTCGATAGTCGGGAACTCGATTACTTCAGCTCCCAGACCGCCAAGTTTTTCAGCGAGCACAGACGCCTGATCGCGCGTGCGCGTAACGACTATCTTTTTGCCGAAGAGAGGCTGGCTCTCGAACCACGACAGCCTGTCGCGCAGAAGCACGACTTTGCCTATTACGATTATGGCAGGAGCGCCGAGACCCGCGGATTCGGCTTTTCCGGCAATGTCGGCCAGAGTCCCGGTTATAGTCCGTTGATTAGGCGTAGTTCCCCATGTCACAATTCCTGCAGGAGTATCTTCTGGGAATTTTTTTTCTTCAATTAGCTTTTTCGAGATGATTTCCAGATTTTTCATGCCCATAATGAAAATAAAAGTTTTTTTAGGATTGTATTCCGGGAAATTGATCTCTTCTTCGGACGAGCCGGCTTTTTTATGGCCTGTGACGACCTCAAAAGCGTCTGCGTAATCCCTGTGCGTAAGCGGAATTCCCGCGTACGCCGGCGCGGAGTAGAATGAAGATACTCCGGGGATTATACTGAAGGGCACCCCTGCGTCAAGAAGCGCTTCGGCTTCCTCGCCGCCCCTGCCGAATATGAACGGATCGCCGCCTTTTAACCTTGCAACGAGCTTTCCTTCACCGGCTTTTTTTATCAGCAGCGCGTTTATCTCCTCCTGGGGCATGGTGTGATCGCTCGCTTTTTTCCCTACGAAAATTTTTTCGCATTCAATATTTTCGACAATGCTGTTCCCGGCAAGATAATCATATACAACGCAATCGGCTTTTGCCAGAATATTCCGCCCTTTCTCCGTTATCAGCCCGGGATCTCCCGGCCCCGCTCCGATCAGATACACAATGCCCGGCTTCATAATAATTTATCCGCTCCCTTTTTCTTTAATAGATCCGCCAGCTGTCCACCAAGCAGCTCCGGCTCATTCCCTATAATATTCCCTCTGATCGTCTTTCCTCCGTCCGCAGAAGTGATCGAGCCGGACAGATGAATAATGTCCTCGGTAACATATGCGAACGCCCCGAGAGGAATATGACAGCCGCCCCCGAAATGCTTTAAAAAGCTTCTTTCCGCAGTAACCGACTTCTCCGTCTCCGTATCCGACAGGGGTTTTAACAATTCCTTTAAATCATTCTCATTATCCCTTATCTGGATCGCCAGAGCGCCCTGAGACGGGGAAGGGAGGAAAAAGCTGAAGGGCAGGATAAGCGATTTGAAATCGCTTATATCCGGCATCAGCCTGTTGATCCCGGCTTTCGCGATAATAATTGCGTCAAATTGCCCCGCACGAAGCTTTTGTATCCTGGTCGGCACATTGCCTCTGAGCGAAGAAACCCTAAGAGTATTCATCGTGTTTTTTATTTGAGCCGCTCTTCTGGCGGAGCTTGTGCCGACAATTGCCCCGTCGAATAACTTTAAAAAGTTTTTGTCGTTGCAGCACTGACTTCTTATCAACAGTATATCGGACGGGTCCTCTCTTTTTAGAACTGCGGCAATAGTCAGGCTATCCGTATTTTCTGTCGGGAGATCCTTTAAGGAGTGCACGGCTATATCGATCTCGTTATTTAAAAGGGCTTCCTCGATTTCTTTCGTAAAGAAGGCTTTGCCTTCTATCTTATCAAAAGATAAATTCTGAAGCTTATCGCCTTTTGTTTTTATTATTTTTATTTCGGTTTTTTCTATGCCGATGAGTTCGGCGACATGATTTGCCTGCCACAGAGCAAGGTCGCTCCCGCGTGTTCCGATTTTTATCAGTTTCATATGTAAACAATCCAATTTCCGGCCGGTACGTCAGTACCGGGGGCTTGCCCCGGTGAATTTTATTTTGCTTTTACGGGCCGGTTTATCAGGAAATTAGAGGATAAATATAAAAATTTCAATTACTTTTTGATTTTCTAATTGCAATTTATAGTCAATTATAATATATTTTGTCGATAATATCCTTTTTCTAATAGTATCCTGACAATTCCTTCCCGGACTTTTTCAGGAACGGCGCTTTAATCTGTTTTAATCAATTATTATCGGGCCGGCAGCTTTACATACTATTTGTATTAATCAGGGATGGGAGCATGTTTAACAATAAAAGATTGATCACAAAATATGATTATGAACGGATCCAGAAGATTTTGCATTTTGTTAATCATCACGAATACTACAGGTCTATTGAGAAGCTTAAAGAAAAATTTAAAAAAGCGAAATTAGTGGATTCAAAAAAAATAAAATCGACGGTTATTACCATGAACAGCAGGTTCAGGGTTAAGAACCTGGGGAACGGCTCAAAAAGGGAATTTATGCTCGTATTTCCGGATGACTCCGATCCCGAAAATAATAAAGTTTCTATTTTTGATGATATAGGATCCGAAATATTCGCCCATGAACAGGGCGAAGTCATTAATCTCGGTAACAGCGAAGATACTTTTTATCTAATTGAAGATATAATTTACCAGCCCGAAGCCGCCGGCGATTACCATTTGTAATGCCCCCCTATCCCCGTGCGGAGCCTCCCCTTGGGACAAATGGGGCGCCTGTTGCTGAAAGTTATATTTTAAATAATATCATTAATTTCTACTCATTGCTTCTTTAAGCAATAATTCATTTTTAAAATTGTTTCTATAGTGTTATTATCCATTATCTCTTTTTTATTTTAACCCTCTCCAGCGGTTTCATATCTTAAAGTTTTAAATTATCATAATAATAGTATTCCACTATCAAAGCCGGTGCCCCCTCCGGGGGATAGGGGGGCACTACTTTTTTATATAAAATTCCGTTCTTCTGTTCTTGCTCCTCCCTTCTTCGGTCGCATTGGAGGCAACCGGTTTGGACTCCCCGAAACCGACAGCGGTGAGCCTTTCGGGAGAGATCCCGTTCTTGATCATATATTCGACGACTGCGTCGGCTCTCTTTTCCGAAAGCTTTTGATTGTAAGCGTTTTCACCGGTTGAATCCGTATGGCCGCGTATTTCAACCCGCATATCAGGATCGGACTTCATGATTTTTATAAGCTTATCCAGTATATCGATTGATTCTTTTTTTAAATACCATTTATTGAATTCGAAAAGTATATTATCAACAGTATATGCCCTGCCTCTTTCGATCTTATCAAGTGTGATACGCTTTTCTTTATCGCTGTTATTTATGATTTCTTTTTTTGGCACATATCCTTCGGATGTTACAAGAAGTTCGACTCCGTCGCCTTCGGGTACGTCGATGATCCCTGTTTTATCCACACGCTTTTTTCCCGAATATACGATTCTGTCTTTATCTCTCTTTTTTATTTCCACTTCTGCCGGAAGTCCGTTATTGTCTTTGTCGGTAATGGCAATTTGCAGTTTCCGGGTTCTGACGGTTTCTGGTACGTCTTTATCCGGCGGCTGTTTCGGCTGGACAGGCATCGCCTCTCTGCCGCTCTTATCCGGCTCTGTCTGCCCGGGAGCAACGGCATGCCCGCTTCCGCCTTCGATCACGCGAGCGTAATATTCCGTGCCTATCGCGTAGACGTAGTTGCCGCACGGGAAAAACATGATCCCGTTTGACGCGCTCGGCTGTGAGACTGCGCCGGGGAACGGTGTTTTGTACGACCAGATATTGCTGTTCTCTGTAAAATTGACTGCCTTAATATTGCCGTATGGTACGGTTTTACCTTTAATCGATTCATGCGTATTATAGGCTATATACAGCTGATCCCTGATGGTAACGAAATGTGGACCGGATTGCGACGGCATCTCAATTTTATTTAAGATATTGCCGTTGCCCGGCTCGATAATAATTATATCCTTATTGCCTGTCGTGAACAGGATCGACCTGTCCGTGAAGCCCGGATTCGAGCTTATCAGATCGTCATATTCCTTATCCCATATCTTACTCCCGGTCCTTAAATCAAGACAGTACATTGTTTTATCCGAAGGGATATACACTTTTTCTTTATAGACAACAGGTGGAAAAATTTTAACATGTTTTTTTATATTTTGCGACCATACTTCTTTGCCGCTGTCGGCTTTGAGGCAATGTATTGTATAAGCACCTTTCCCGAAGTCCATAGACTGGGAAAAAATATATTCATCGTAGAATGTCGGGAAACCGCTGTATGTTTTTATCGATTCATTGCTCCATTTCTCGTGCCCGTTTTTTATTTCGCGCGAAATGAATGTATTGCGCGTGCCGTAGAAGATATTATCGTCAAGTATTATCGGGTCCGCGTAAATGCCGTCCACCATTACCTTCGACAGCCTGCCAGCGAGATCCGGCCTTGTGTTTTCCTGCCTCATGCCGGTACGCGCCCAGATAATTTTCCCGTTTATTTTGTTTATTGCGTAAATCGCGATCGGATCGCTCAGGAAAAGAATGTTGTTTTTAACAAGCGGATATTTCGCCTTGCCGGCCGATTTGGAGAGAGCTTTGAACTGCTTTGAAATTTCGTTAAGATTTATCTTCCAAATCATTTTGCCGTATTCTTCATTAAGGCAGTAAACGTTGCCTTTTTGATCGATGAAATATATCCTTCCGTCGGATACAACAGGATTGAAAGCCCTTTCATCCGCCTGGAAAAGCCATTTGAGGTTGTTGTTCTTTACGATGATCTCGTCATTGTTGCCTGTAAAATAGATGTTCCCTTTATAAATAGGCCAGTCGCCGCTTTGAAGAGATCGGGGGACAAGGGAAATAATAATGAATGAGAAGAGGATGATAATAATAATTTTTTTCATGATTGATTGAACCCGGGCGTTGAATTTATCAAAATAATTTATACATATTTTAATACAACGTCAAGGATAAATCCGGATAATGTTCGGAATGTTTTT
>CAZVDF010000010.1:0-2549 GCA_964626055.1 uncultured Leptospirales bacterium | reverse complement strand
AGGTTTTGGGACGCACTCTAAATAACTTGAACAGGATAGCATTAAATCGATGGAATATTTTAATCAAGAAGAATAATTTTTCCTTTTGAGTTATACCCGAAGATCTCTCCCTTTCTTTTCTCTTTTGACGCATACATAGCCGCGTCGGACAGTTTGATCAGGTCTTTATGGTTTTCAACGAAATTCGGGTGCGGATATGTCGCGATGCCGATTGAAAGGGAGATCCCGGTAGCGTCCGATTTAAGTTCGCTTTCCCCGATGATTTCAGATATATTAAACTCCCTCAGCATTTCCCTTATCCTGTTCGCTATAATGTAGGCGTTTTTATGGTTTGTTTCCGGCAGAAATATCGAGAATTCATCGCCGCCGAATCGCGACGCTATGTCATAGGGGCGGATAATATTGATATAGCTCTGTTCTTTCCCGGCGTCGCTGTCGATCCATTTATAAAGGCTTTCATCGCTGAACATGCTTCCTATTTTTTTCAGAGCCTGGTCCCCGACCAGGTGATTATATGAGTCGTTTATATCTTTGAAATTATCCGCGTCAAAAAATAAAAGTGAAAGGAAGGATGTAGATGAAGATAGCAAAGCCGTGTCCGCGTGTTTTGTCGTGATCTTCTCGTTTTTCCTCTTTGCCCTTTCGAATTCTATTTTAAGTCTCTCTTCGAAAGTTTTCCTGTTTAAAAGTCCCGTAAGGCCGTCGAAACCGGCCTGCTGGAGTTTCGTGGCGTTTTTAACTATCGCGGAAAGCGATTTAGGCTTTACGGGCTTATTTAAAAAGTAATATGCGCCTTTATCGAGCACAGTATCCGACAGGTCATCGTCGCCGTAGCCCGTCATCGCGATTATAGGCGGAGTGATTTTAAGGTCTTTGTTCAGTTTATCGAGAAGGAATAATCCGTTTTCACAGTTAGCCCTGTCCCCTTTTTTATTCGGAAGCGTTAAATCCAGAAGTATTGTATCCCAGTATGTCTTCTGGATGAGATCCAGCGCTTCTTCGACATTCGTGGCAGTTTTTATGAAATATTTCGGGTTGGATGCCTCCAGTATATCTTTAATGGTATTTAGTACGATTTCTTCGTCGTCGATAATTAGTATGCTTAGATCGCGTTCGTTTTTCAAATCGTATTTTTTTCCGGGACCGGCTGAATCTTTCATAGGAATTATATTTTTTATATAAAAAATTAATTTTAGAGGTATCTGCAGGGCTAAAAATTAAAAATATTTGCTGAAGATAAATTTATAAAAACCGGATTTAATTATATTTTTTAAGATACCCGGGTATACTTAAATATAACAGCCCGGTATTACCGCCTCCAACGGCAATACCAGTTCTTTTAAAAAGCAGAATATGTTTTATTTAATTAAGGAATTATATATATTTAATAATCATAATGTATATTAATGTTTTCAATAAGTCAATAAATTAACCGGAGCGATCCATATAAAAATAATGATAATATAGATTGGTCAGTCTTTTGAGCGATGAGCCAGAATATAGTCGATAAAAAGTGAAAGAAATATTCCCAGGAACAGCGATGAGAAAAAAGCCACGGCGACTTTTAAAAATACTTTCTTATCGTCCGGATTTTTTGGTATTTCCGGTTTCGAGAGCAGAGACGACGGGAATGTATATGTGTCTAATAAATATTCCGGTTCAATAACTGCTTTTGTTTTAATAGAAGAAATATTTTCATTGAGTTTTTTAATAGCCTTGTTATAAATTAAATTATGACGATCGAGTAAATTTTTAATTGCTTTATTAGAACATGTAAAAGCAATATCCGGAGAACCTGCGGTACAACTTATTTTAATTATATTAGTTTTACTATTTTCTCGGATATCATTTTTTAAAATTGAATTAGCCAAACAAGCATCATTTTTATTATTTACTTCTGTTTCTAAATATGCCTTTATGTCTGCAAGGTCTTCAACTAGTACATTCGCGATTTTCCCGATCCTAACATTTGATTCAATAGTATAGGTTACCGGTTTCGTACTTACATAAAAGAATGTAAGAATACAGATAATAAGCACAAGTGCAATTGTCAGCCATTTCCATTTCCATATTTTGCGAAATAGCTCCACGAGGTCTATCTCGTCGTCATATTGAATATTATAGTCAATATCCTGATTTTTTTTCTTCTTTTGCTCTTTAGGCATTTAACTTCTCCAATTATCATAGAGATATTCTCAATAAAATATTCAGCTATTTTCAAAAAAATATTAATTTGAACTGAAATGGTCAACAATTTTTTAATATAATTATTTTAGTTCTAGTCAATAAAATATTTTTTATTTATTGACTTACTAGGCAAGTACAAATTAGTTATTGCCTAGTTAAAAATGTATCTGATTATTAATAAAGGACTAAATTGTTATGCAATTCATTGACCTCGCTGCCCAGCAGAAGAGAATAAAAGATAAGATTGAAAAGAATATTGCAAAGGTGCTGGAAAGCTGTGCTTTCATAAACGGACCGGAAGTTGCTGCGATTGAAGAAAAGCTGGCTAATTATGTCGGAGCAAAATATGCGGTCGGCTGTTC
>CAZVDF010000009.1:0-86057 GCA_964626055.1 uncultured Leptospirales bacterium | reverse complement strand
GCTAAAGTCCGGACTGCCGATCTTCTCATATCGAACGGGGCAGAGCTCGAAATAGGCTGGCTTCCTCCTGTCGTAAGAGAATCGCGTAATTCAAAGGTCACTACCGGATCAAGAGGATTTCTTGAGCTTTCAGAGCACATAAAACTGGTTGATATCCCGGCGGATATTTCCAGGGCAAAAGGCGATGTTCATCCTTTCGGAAACCCGCATTTCATTCTTGACCCGGTTAACATTACCATTATTTCCGCCGCAGTTTCAGACAGACTGGCCGAAATAGATCCGGCAAACGCTGATTATTATAAAAAGAACCTGGCTGAGTTCGGAGAGAACTGGAAGAAAAAACTAGTTGAATGGGAAAAGGCGATGTCTCCTTTTAAGGGCAGCAGGATAGTTCAGTATCATAAGCTTTTCAATTATTTTTTTAAACGCTATGGATTAACCCCCGTCATGGAGCTTGAGCCTCTGCCGGGAATCGCTCCGACCTCCGGGCATATTTATACAGTTATAGAAACCGTTAAAGCACAGAAAATTAAGCATATTTTTAATGACGTTTATCACCCTGTCGCACCTGCCTTACTTGTTTCGGAAAAGACAGGCGCAGGAGTAATTGTTTTGCCTCATGACGTGGGCGCCGTAAAAGAAGCAGGCGATATAATAAGTCTGTTCGACGAAATTATTCGGAGGATAACAAAATGACAGATATACTTATGCCGGCGTTTATCATCTCCCTGGTGCTTCTGGGAATACATTCATATTTCGGGCTAAAAATTATTGAGAGAAATATCATATTCACGGATCTGGCGATAGGCCAGATGGCCGCCTTCGGGGCGGCCGTATCCCTGCTCGTTCTTGACGGCGCATACCTGTACGTGATTTCCCTTGTCTCCGCCATCGCGGCGGGACTGGCGATATATTATATTTCAGGGAGAACGTCAAATCTTGAAGCTGTAATAGGATTGATATATGCCCTGGGTTTTTCAGGTGTTTTTATGCTTCTTTCCAGGTCCGCACATGGAGCCGAGGAATTCCAACGGCTGGTTGCTTACGACATACTGTTTACCCGGATGAGCGACGTTGTCATAACAGCAATCTTGTATTTATTTATTGGCATTGCAATAATCATTTTCAGCCGGAAAACGTCGGGTAAACTTTACGATCTTCTTTTCTTTCTGACATTTGCGGTAACCGTTACAAGCTCGGTTAAAATGGCTGGAGTTCTGGTTGTTTTCGCCATCCTCCTCGCCCCTGCTTTTACTGCAAAACGCATAGCATCTTCGGGGAAGCTGCCGGTCCTGTTAAATAAAAATCCGATCATTATTGCGTGGATCATAGGCACAGTAATTAATATACTGGCAATTGCGATATCATATAACTTTGATCTGCCGACCGGTTACACGATCGTTTTTGTAAACTCAATAACGGCGGTAATTGCGGCTTTTATTCCTTTATGAAAACCGATCAATAAATTTGTTTATCTATTTTAAAAACAACTTGATCGGGTATATTTAATAATATATTTTTGCAGTTATGAGAAAAAGACTGACGGATTTCAGAAAAGAAATAGTTAACCTGCTGGACGAGAAAGGTATACCGCTCAGCGTAAAAAACATACACGACTTTCGGAAAGACGCCGATCTTTCAACTGTTTACAGGGCGCTGGAATATCTTGAATCTATAGGAAGCGTTAAATCCATCACCATACCCTGTACCTGCGGGCAGCTGAGGTATTATCACACGCGAAAAAGACACATGCATTTCCTGCACTGCGAGGTATGCCACAATTTTTTTCCGGTGCCTTATTGCGGATTGAAAAATGATATTGAAAAGGAAATAAATACAAAATTCAAATTTGACGTTACCGGTCACACCCTCTTTTTTTTCGGGAAATGCAAGGACTGCCGCTAGGTAAATTCATTATCGATGACTTAAAGTACGTCCCAGAATCTCAGTAAATCGTCAAGCGGTCATCGGAAATATTATTTTTACTTTTAAATAAAATTTAAATTTACAGGTAATTTTTATATGCTGATCCCGTTTATTCTCGAAAAAGCCTTAAGCCTTTACGCGGACAAAGAAGCTGTTGTCTGCGGAGACCGAAGGTTCACATATCGCGGGTTTTACGAACGCGTTGCAGGCCTTTCTAATTTTCTTTATTCACAGGGCATACGGTGGGGCGACCGCATTGCGATCCTTCATCAGAACAGCCATGAATTCCTTGAAGCTTATTACGCAGCGGCCGCTCTTGGCGCAATACTGAATCCTTTGAATTTCAGGCTTTCTGCAAAAGAGCTTGCGGTAATTATAAACGACTCCGGAGCAAAGATAATAATATCAGCTTCAAGATTTTCGGGAACCGTAAAAGAGCTGAAAGGTCCAGGCTGCGGGATTCAAAAAATTATGTGGACAGGGGATGAGAATAGAACTGAGGCGTTTGAATCATTCGATTATGAAGAAGCAATTAAGCAAAAATACGACAGTATGCCGCCCGTACCGGATATAAGCGATGATGAAACAGCTCATCTTTATTATACGAGCGGCACGACCGGCAAGCCGAAAGGAGTAATGCTAAGCCATAAAAACGTATGCGCTCATGCCCTTGCAGCCATTGCGGAGCTTCATCTGACGGACAGGGACATATGGATACACGCAGCGCCGCTTTTTCATCTCGCGGATGCATGGTCGACTTTCGCGATCACGTGGGTCGGCGGGAAGCACGTGCTTATACCTGATTTCAATCCTGCTGAAGTGCTTAGGCTGATTGAAAAAGAAAAGATATCTATTACAAATATGATCCCGACAATGCTTAACATGCTTGTGAATACAAGTGGAGTCGAAAAGTCAGACTTCTCACGTCTGCGTGTGATACTGAGCGGGGGAGCGCCGATCGCGCCGGATGTTGTGCGCCGCATTATGGACGTATTCGGCTGCGATTACATACAGACATACGGCATGACTGAAACAAGCCCTTATCTTACATTATCAATACTAAAAGAAAATTTAAAAAGTCTTCCCGAGGAAAAGCAGTTCACATACAAAGCGCGCACAGGGAGGCCGTTTCTGGGCGTATTGCTTAAAGTCGTCCGCGATGACGGGAGCGAGGTTGAACATAATGATAAAGAAGTGGGGGAGATTATCGTTAAGGGAGATATTGTTACAAAGGGTTACCTGAACCGTCCTGAGGAGACAGCCGGGGCAATTAAGAATGGATGGCTCTATACCGGCGATATGGCTGTTATTGACAGTGAAGGCTACGTGAACATAGTCGACAGAAAAAAGGACATGATAATCACGGGCGGAGAGAACGTGTACTCTGTTGAAGTTGAGAATGTTCTTTACTCGCATCCGGCTGTTCTTGAGGCAATGGTGATCGGCATTCCTGATTCCAAATGGGGCGAGGCTGTCAAGGGGGTTGTGGTTCTTAAGGAAGGCTCTGCAGCTGCAGAGGAAGAACTCATCCGGTATTGCAGGGAACACATAGCGGCGTACAAAACGCCGAAGAGCATAGATTTCATGAAAGAACTCCCGCGCACCGGGTCGGGCAAGCTTTATAAAAAAGCGCTCAAGGATTTGTATGCTGCCGGTATCAAGAAAGAATTGCAGTAAATCAAGTTAGAAGCCATCTCAAAATTAGGTTTTATCGTTATCATCTGTGTGAATCTATAATTTTTAAGATAGGTTCTAATTATATTTTAAAATTTTTTCGGGAAAACTGCCATGGAACAGGCCGGAATAATGCTTTACGGTTATGAAAAAACTGATGCATATATAATTAAGTACGCTATTGAAAAAATACTGGGCCGCGAAGTCGGCATGTTAAGCGGCTCGCGCAAAGAATCGCAAATCATTGAAGAAATCATTTCGGATGAGATGCATGATACTTATGAAGACAAAGACATTAAAGTGCTGATGTTTTTAGGATTTGATGACAAAGAGATAAATTCGACTCTGGAAAAATTTCCCGCTTCCGATAAAGTGACACGTCCGATTTTTTGCGGACTTACCGAAAATAATATCGCGTGGCCTCTTGAAAAACTTCTTGAGCATCTTATTGAAGAAAGGAATTACTGGAAAGATAAAAAAATAAATAACAAAAAAAATTCATAGATGTAGATCTATTATAATCGGGCAGATATTAGCAGCGCCATTTCATATTTCTTAAAATAAATACCGAAACAGCATATCGGTTAATTCGTTGATCATTCTTTCATCGGAAATTTTACTTTTTGAGAACATCACCGTATGCACAATCTCTTCAGTCGATTTTTCAATTATGACGGCTGCGGCGTCGATGTCTTTAATTCTAAGTTTATCCTTCCATGCAGACAGTATTGATTTTGTTACTTTATGGAATTCAAGTTCCGTTATTGCAGTGATTTTTGAAATATCAGGATCGGACTGAGCCATTACGTTAACTTCCTGATGAAATTCCGGATAAATATCGTGCGCTTCTATTAATTTATTTATCAGATATAATAAAAATTCCTTCTTTTTCCCGGTCTTTATATATTTTTCTATTTCTAAATTTTCCAGTATTGATTTGATTTTTCCGAAATACTCAACAAGCACTTCTTTAAAAAGAGCTTTTTTATCAGGGAAATATATATAAAAAGTCCCTATCGAAACGCCGGCTTCTCCTGCAATTTCCTTGGAATTCGTTTTATAGAAGCCTTTTTCGGAAAATAGTTTAAGTCCCGCACCTAGTATGCTCTGTTTTGTTTCCCTGCTTCTTTCCTGTTTTGGTATATGCATTATTTTTTTTCACTCATATCATGTTTTATAAAAAGGGAACGGTAAATGAGTCAACAAAAATATGAAAAAAAGTTCATGTTTTACTTGACTTTATGAACCATTATTCATATTATGGATTTGTAATATGAACAATGGTTCATTTTTTGCGACAATAATTTGTATTGATAAAAGGGGCTGTGAAATGACTGTTAAGAAAAAATTAAGCGGGAACAACATTGACAGAATGCCGGATATCGCATTCAGAGGCATGTCGTTTTTATTCTGGGTATGGGGTATATTCGCATCGCCGGCAAAAAAGCTGAAAAAATTCGGGATCAATCCGGGAGATACTGTTGTAGATTTCGGATGCGGTCCCGGCAACTATATTAAAGACGCATCATTGCTTGCGGGAGATACGGGCGTTGTTTATGCTGCGGATATTCATGAACTGGCAGTCAGGGCAATAAGCAGGAAAATAGTTAAGAATAATTTATCAAATGTAAAACCCGTGCTTGTTAAGGATTATAAGTGCGAAATTCCCGACAATACCGCTGACGTAATATACGCTCTGGACATGTTTCACATGGTAAAGCATCCTGATATCTTTCTAAAAGAGCTTCACAGAATGATGAAAAAGAACGGCAAACTGATAATTGAAGACGGGCACCAGCCCCGTGAACTGTCAAAAGAAAAAATAAATAAATCAAAATTATGGTCTATCCGGGAAGAATTGAAAGGCTGGCTTGTGTGTAGTCCTGCATAAGCAGTATCAATTAAACAAACAGGAAGAAAGATATGAAAGCAACTGTTATTTCGGATAAAGATTTTCATACCGGACTTTTTCAAACACTTTATGAAAAGACGATTACCTTCTTAAACGAAAAAGGTTTTGAAACGAAAAAAATCGATATAGGCAGGGATGACCTTGCTTTTTGTATGGGCTGCTTCGGCTGCTGGGTCAAAAAGCCGGGTGAGTGCGTTATTAATGACATGATGTCGAAGGTAAACAGGAGTTTTGTTAACAGCGATGCAGTTGTTTATATCAGTCCTGTTATTTTCGGGCAATTCAGCGCCAATATAAAAAATGCCATAGACAGATGGCTGCCGAATATACTGCCGTTTTTTATAAAAAGACCCGACGGATCAACAATGCATCCGTCGAGATATGACCGGTATCCGCAGGTTATCATGATTGGTTATAGCGACGATATTTCACATGAAGATGCGCGATTGTTCATTGATATTACGAAAAAGCACCGGAATAATGCCGATGTTTTGATCTATCAATCCGGCGATAATAATATCGCCGAAGATCTGGAAAAATTACATTTAGGAAAAGCGGGCGGTTATTTATGAAAAGCGTAACTTTGATTGACGCGAGTCCAAAGGTCAATGAAAAGTCTGTTTCAAATTATCTGATTGAAAAGATTGCCGCGTGTTTGGATGACATGGTAACAGAAAAAAAAATTATTAACATCAGGCAAAGCTTTAAAAGGCATGAAATTCTGGAAAATTATAAATATCTTATTAAAGCAGATGCAGTTATTATTGCTTTCCCTCTGTATATTTTCTGCATACCCGGTATTTTAATGCGTTTTTTACAGGATTATTATCGGTTTTATCTTGAGAATAAAATTGATTCAGGCTCTCCTAAAATATATGCCATTGTGAACTGCGGATTTCCGGAGCCGGAAATAAATTTTGAGGCAGTCAGGGTCATCGAGAGTTTTTGCCGGCATGTAAACGCTAATTTCCGTTTTGGCGTACAGATCGGATGCGGAGGCATGCTTCCTGGAGCCGAAGGCAAGCCGATTATGAAAAAAGTCGAACAAAAACTGAACAAAGCTTTTTGTTTGATAGCCGAAGATATTCAGAATGATAATTTTAAAAAGATAGATAATGTTTTAATAGATACCATGAATTTCCCGAAGTGGATTTTCGGGATCTTGATGAACAAATTCGGGTGGCCTTCAAGAGCCCGCAGTAACGGGCTGAAAAGGAAGGATTTGTACAGGAAGCCTTATATGGTGAAATAATATTATTTTAAATCCTGATGATAATACCGTAAAATAATGAATGAGGCATTGAAGACTTCACGATCACTTTAAAAATAACCGTAAGACTGAATATCTGCGGTTCAGAAAGGTTTTCCGTTTAAAACCTTGATATTTAAGAGAGAGTAATAATGAAAGCAAACTGCATAAAATGCAGGAGCAACATATTTTTTTCAATCCTCATGTTTGCCAACAAAGTCCAGTGTGAAATTATTGTTAGAGCCGATTGATAAGCATATGGTCGCTTCTTTCGCCCCGGAGAACCTTTCGTCGCCTGACCGCAATTTCTGAAAATCGCTTTTTTTAATGAATTCCTGCAGTAATTCAATTTTTTTAAGAAGAGCATCAGGATCGTTATTTGTATTAAAATACAGATCGGTTAAACGCCTCATTTCCATTTTAGCGGCGGTTTCAATGCAATGCCCGGTTAAATGAAGTGTAACTCTTAAAGGTTTCATGCTGATAACAATGACCTAATTTCTTCAAAAAAAAGAGATTTAGTCTTTTCAATGCGCAAAGCTTCTTTCCATTCAACTGCAGCTTCATCTTTATATTTGAATCTTTCGGGTTCAACCTGCAGCACAAAAGAGTTTTTATTTTGATTCCAGAACCAGTCAGCCGAGCCGAATTGAATATAGTCTCTGTCAATATCGGGAATCTTTGCCAGAGATTTGTATAATGCCCTGCCTTCGGGATTATTATCTATACAGTACGCCGCGTAGGCAATTCTGTAGGTTATTATGCCGGGGTCAAAAGCAGGCAGAGGATTTAAATTATTAGGATTCTCCTCATGGTTGTATAAGAAATGCCCGTAACAGCATTGCAAGGTAAAACAGAATGGCAGGTTGTTGAATTTTTTAATAATGTCGATTATAGGCTTATCGATATCATTATAATTAATATCTGACAGGGTTTCTATACGTGAATGAGCAAAAGCCGGATTATCAACGAATTTTTTTTCTTCAGTAAAAGTCTCCACAATGAGCCTTCCGTTAGGGTATTCATTTTTTTATACAGGACAGTCCTTGCAAAATACAATTGCATAGAAAAATTCGCAGCAGATTAATCCTTATGTTTTTCATGAAAATTTTTTATGGCTTCCTTCATTGTGTTTATCGCCAGCAAAGCGCAGTGTTTATTTTCTTCCGGAAGCCCTCCCAGAGAATCAAGAACGTCCTGCTGTGTATAATTTCCAACCTCATCAAGCGATTTGCCTTTGACCATCTCTGCTACCATGCCTCCTGAAACAACTGAAGGCATGCACCCGTCAGTCTGGAATGAAGAATCGACAATTTTTTCTTTACTGACATTAAAAAACATTTCCATTGTATCGCCGCATGGTCCGGTTATTCTGGCGAATCCGTCCGGAGAATCAATTTTTCTTTTGTCTTTTGTGCGTAAAAATATATTAATCGCTCTGTCTGAATAGATTGATCTTAAACTGCCGATTGCCTGTTTTTTTAGTTTTTCAAATTCCGGCGATTTATTTTTATAAATTCCCATGGATTCTAAATTTTCTTCAGCCCATTTTTCAAGAGAATTTCTGAATTCAGCGGATAAATTTTCAAATTTTTCCATAAAATCTCCCGTTCTCATTTTATATAAAATAAGTTAAACGCATTAAATATGCGGTAATGCTTTATTAAACAAGTGATCATTAATTTATCTTGACTTGAGATAATATGGCCATTATATTGGTAATGGAAATCATTTTCAACTAATATTTTTAAGGAGCAATGCAATGGCGGTAAAAGTAGATGAGGAAAAATGCACGGGATGCGGAGTATGCGCGGACGCATGCCCTGTCGAGGCAATCAAGGTAGATGATAAAGCAAAAGTAGACGCAGACGCCTGCACGGAATGCGGGACATGCGTTGATGAGTGCCCCAATGGAGCTTTATCTCTGTAAATTGCCGGGAATACGTACAGTAATTTCCGTCCCCAATTAGAAAACTTTACTA
This sequence comes from uncultured Leptospirales bacterium, assembly GCA_964626055.1. GTDB lineage: Bacteria > Spirochaetota > UBA4802 > UBA4802 > JAFGDQ01 > JAFGSG01. The sequence goes on along the minus strand of CAZVDF010000009.1, from coordinate 77,314 downwards.
TAATTAATATATTTGCATAAATCCATAACGACAAATTAACAGGCAGATTTATGAAAAATGATCCTTTAACCCCTTACGGCAACAAGCCAATGGTCACTCCGATTGTATCGGCAGTTAATTATCAATATACGTCTTTTGAAGTATTACGCCAGATAACGGAAGGAGAAATAGACGGCTATACCTATCACCGCGATGATAATCCTACGGTGCGTACCGTGGAAAGAAAAATCGCAGCCATGGAAGAAGCGGAGGATTGCGTTATATGCACAACCGGGATGGCTGCGGCCACAATGACATTCCTGAGTTTTTTAAAGCAGGGGGATCATCTCCTCACTTTTCACGATATTTACGGAGCCAATTATAAAGTCTCCCTGATACTTGAAAAGTTCGGAGTTGAAATAACATGGATGGATGCGCTGGATTATAAAAATATCGGGGGAAACATCAGAGAAAACACAAGAATGATATTTTGTGAAACGCCGAGCAATCCGCTGATAAAGATAATTGATATCGCTTTTCTTCATGAACAGGCAAAGCGCAATAAAATAATGCTGGTTGTGGATAATACATTTGCCACGCCTTATCACCAGAAACCTTTGCAGATGGGAGCTGACCTTGTAATTCACAGCGCAACAAAGGCGCTCGGAGGGCATAATGATTTAATGGCGGGTGCCATTGCCTGTTCTACGAAAGATTATTATGACAGGCTCTGGTTCACGAGGCAGGCGATAGGGACCACGCTGGACTCGTTTTCCGCTTCGCTTTTGGAAAGAGGTTTAAAGACATTCGATATACGCGCGCAGAAAATGTCCGAGAATGCGTTAAAGATAGCTTCTTTTTTAAAGGACCACTCTAAAATCACGCAAGTATATTATCCTGGGCTCAAGTCTGATACAGGTCACAACATTGCATTAAAACAAATGAAAAACGGATTCGGCGGAATGCTGGCATTTGACTTGGGGGACTCGCAGGAACAATCGAAGAAATTTGTCGAAAATTTAAAGCATATTATACACGCGGTCAGCCTGGGCTGCACGGAAACGCTTGTTTGCCTGCCTGTTCTTACGACAATGCTATACATGCCGCCGGAACGCAGGACAAGCTTTGGCGTAAAACCGAATACTGTCCGAATGTCGGCCGGAATAGAAAAGATCGATATCCTTTTGGAGGATCTGGAGCAGGCGCTTAAGAACGTATGAAGCGAGATAATATTAATTTTTTTGCTTATTGATGTTGACAAATGTTTTTTCTTGGAATATATTGGTAATGGAAACCATTTTCATTTAGGAGTTCAATTTTTTGTGAAGCAAATCTTCGAAAATTGAATAAATTATTCAGGAGGATTTGGAATTGCGAAGACGCGGACGAGGACCATGGTGGCACGACAGATTCCAGGAGTTCGGCTGGAAGATCACTCCGGGAAGGGAAATCGTTATGGATATTCTTCATGATACGAGAGAGCATATAAGCGCGACGGATATTTACATAAAGGCTCACGCGATTAATCCGGCGATCGGGCTTACTACCGTTTACCGCACGCTTGAAATGCTCGAAAAAAGCGGGATAGTTCAAAAATTCGATTTCGGCGACGGGATGGCCAGATATGAGCTTATCAACAATCCGGGTGCAAAAGACCATCATCATCATCTGGTCTGTATGAACTGCAATAGAATAATCGATTATACTGAATTTATTGACGATGAAATTGATTTTATAGAGAAAACACAGGGCAAGCTTTCAAAAAAATATAATTTCAGAATAACCGGGCATATGATTAATTTTTACGGTTTATGCGAGCAATGCAGTAAGGCGGCAGTCTAGCGGCAATATTTTTTTTGATTTACTGATGAAAATGATTTTCATTTGCAAATAAAACATATTACAGGAGGAAAATTATGCCAAGAGGAAACGGAACAGGCCCCGCCGGCTTCGGCCCTATGACAGGCCGCGCCGCAGGTTACTGTGCTGGATATTCTGCGCCGGGGTATGCCAACCCGGTGAGAGGAAGAGGATTCTCCGGCTATGGCAGAGGCGGAGGATTCAATGGATACGGCAGAGGCCTCGGAGGAGGCGGCAGAGGCTGGAGAAACCGGTACTATGCAACGGGGATGCCGTATTGGGCCAGAGAGTATGCACCCTATCCGGGGACACAGGGGTACGGCTACGCTGCTCCCGAATTGACAAGAGAGGCGGAGGCAAAGATTCTTAAGGAACAGGCGGAATTTATGCAAAATGAGATTTCTGCCATAAATGACCGCATCAAAGAACTTGAGAACCTGGCTTCAGGCCAAAAAGACTAATTACGGACATATAGTAAGATTCAAACCCGGATTATCTTTGCCGGCAAAAAAGGATAATCCGGGACATTCATTAAATATTGATTAATCAGAGGTAATAATATGGCTACACAAATGATGAGATGTCCATTTTCAGGCAAAGCGTGTAAAAATTGCCCTCTTTACAGAAGCAGGCATTATAGCCTGTGCTTTAATGCTCATTATCAAAAGAATATCGATCAGAAAGACGAGATAAACAAATTAATTAAAGAAACAACATTGAAACACGGGTTCCTGAGCCTCGGTTACAATGTTGGTTATAAATAATGACGACTTTATCAACGAATCAATAGAACAAAAATATATTTGTAGGATACTGTTTTAAGATACTTACACCAATTTGAAGAGTTGAAAGAAAATGATAATAATTGACGCTGAATTATGCAATGGCTGCGGGAAATGCGAATATATATGCGCCAACGGTGCGATCACTGTTCACAAAAATACACATAAGGCGGTCTTTAACAAAAATCGATGTTTGGGCTGCGGGGCATGCATTGAAGAATGCGAGGCAGGCGCTTTATCCATGCTGAAGAAATTACAAAGGGTTAAAGCAGTAATATAATAAACGGCTACCGGCAGAGATCGTGGTATTGAATACATTTTTACAGAGTATAACTTTGGCCGTTTGTTATAAAAAAGAATCCGGGTATATCCCATATTTCCGCCGGTAAAAATTCCGGTGGAGCACCGTCAAAGGTGCTGGTTTTATTTTATAATTTAATGATAAAGGAGGATAACTAATATGCCTGGAAGAGACGGAAGAGGGCCTTCGGGATCCGGGCCGGGGTCGGGCAGAAGAGGCGGAGGCGCCGGCATTGGGGGAGCACGCGGCGGCGGTATGAGTCGCGGGGCCGGTGCAGACGGCGAATGCGTATGCCCGAAATGCGGCAAAACTGCTCCGCACAATACAGGCGTTCCGTGTTTTGAAATTAAGTGCCCTGACTGCGGAATAAATATGGTAAGAAAATAAATATGAATAAAAAAAGAGATTTTTATAGGAAATGTATTTCCATCTGGAGTGCATCATGTTTTCTGATACTTGCTCTTTCCGGAATCGCGTTGTTTATTGCTCCAAGCTGTAAAACAGCAGAGAAAACCGGGTGGTATTTTCTTCTAATTAATAAAGAAAGCTGGGAAATCGTTCATATCTTCTTTGCTGTTTTATTTATAATAGCAATAACAATACATCTAATATTAAACTGGAAAATTTTTATTTCATATTTTATAGATAAGGGAGAAAATATTTTAAAAATTAAAGAGGCCATTCTATGTATTATTGTAGCAATATTGCTTTTCTTTTTGTCTATCTTCAATCTGCCGCCCGGCAGTTGGCTTCATAGAATGCATGAAATTATTAAATTTTCATGGGGCCCTGCTTGTAATGCTGATGAACCTTTTAAACAATAGAATAATTCCAGTAAGTTATATGAACATATGCCGATGACAAATTTACAATTTTCCCCGCAGGAGATACAAAACAACCATGCGATATATATGGAAAGAAATAATCTTTATAAAAAATACGGATTTGACAGGGAAGAAGCCGCCTGGGAAATAGTTCATTTTTTATTGAAAGAGAACAGTACTATTCTTGAAATAGGCACAGGTAAAGGGCATCTAACAACAATACTGGCACAATTTTTTGAAAAGGTTGTTTCCATAGATATTGACAGCAATGAGCAGCGTATTGCCGGCCTTAATGCCGCATATAGCGGACTATTGCAAAGGATAGAATTTGTTTCTGCTGATGCGGCCAGGCTTGATTATCCTGACAGATCGTTCGATGCCGTGGTTTCTGCATTCACTTTCCATCATCTGGAGTTGCCTTTTAAAGTAATAGGCGAAATGATAAGACTTGCAGCCGTTCAAATCGTTATTTCCGATTTCAACAGCAAGGGCTTTGAAACTATTGAAAAAATTCACAATCGTGAAGGGAAAATTCATGAAAAAATATCCGTGGATTTTGATATTGTAGGTGTATATCTTAAGGAATTCGGCTTTGAAGTAAGCGTTTTCGACTATGAACATCAGAAAATATATTCAGCGATAAGAAAACAACTTGCATATTAATATTGAAAATTGTTGAAACTAAAACATATTTATGTAATCAATAAGTATGTTATCTTTCAGAAAAAAATATTTGAATTATAATGGAATAAAAATACTCATCGTGCTGCCATGAATTTAAAACTTGATTGTTTATCGTGCCTTGTTCGTCATTCTATTGAAACTGCGCGTTTTGTTTCAAATGATGAGTCCGTTCATAAAAAGATCGTATACGGAGTGCTCGATGCGCTTTTAAAAGCCGATCTTTCAGAGCCCCCGCCTTCTTTTGCGGGAGTGATACACAGGAGGATCAGGGAAATATCGGGTAATTCTGATCCATATAAAAACGAAAAGGATAAATTCAATCTACTTGCGTCCCGTATGGTAAAGGAGCTTGAAGTGCAGATAAACTGTACTGCAAATCCGCTGCATTCTGCGGTGAAACTTGCCATTGCGGGAAACATTATTGACAGCGGGGCCAAGACCGGACTTTCCGAGAAGGATGTACTGGGTGTTGTAAGCGGAGTTTTTTCCGAAAGAATATATGGAGATATTGACGCATTTACGGAAAGCGTGCGTAAAGCGAAAAACATTCTGTATCTGGCGGATAATGCAGGCGAGATTTACTTTGACCGCCTGCTTATAGAAAAGCTGGGGCATCCGGATGTGACTCTTGCGGTGCGCGGATACCCTGTAATCAACGACGCCACCGTTGAAGACGCAAAGGCTGCCGGTCTCGATAAGTTGGTTAAAATAATAAATAACGGATCGGATATTCCCGGGACAGTGATCGAAAAATGCAGCAAAGAATTTCAAAAAATTTTTAAGGAAGCCGATCTTGTGATATCAAAAGGGCAGGGAAATTTTGAGACGCTCAGCGAAGAGAAAAAAAATATTTATTTTTTACTGAGAATAAAATGCCCGGTTATCGCTGAACATGCCGGATTACCGGTGGGCTCGAATGCAATAATACGACCGGTTAATAATTAAATTATACACATTAAGGAATTGTTATTATATGTCAACCGACACTATCGGATTTTATAATCTTTTAAACGTTTCAAAAGATGCCTCTGCCGACGAAATAAAGAAGGCCTTCAGAAAGCTCGCTCATAAATATCATCCTGATAAAAATAATGGAGATAAAGAAGCTGAAGAAAAATTTAAGAACATCAACAGGGCATATGAGGTGCTGTCGGATCCGCAGGCAAGATCATTTTACGACAGAACCGGTTCCGACGGCTTCAGTAAGTTCGGCAGGGAAGATTTTTCCGGCAGTCCTTTCGGGGGTTTCGGAGGTTATCCCGGCCGCGGTATGGGGCGCGGTTGCGGAAGAGGATGCGGCAGGCGCTTCTATAATGCCATGATGGAAAATTATTTTAACAGCATCAAAGTTCAGGATGTTTCAATTACAGAAAACGAAGCAGAGAGAGGAATTGAAATCACCGTAAAACCGGATGATGCCGACACTGACAAAACATATAAGATAAAATTACCCAACGGAATAAAAAACGGCAGCCTGATACGATGCATTGATGAAGAAAACGGGAGTTCGTTTATTGTCAGGATAAAATATCAAATTTGATCCTGAAATAAAAAAAATTTAATATTTTAATACATAAAAAGGAAATCAGGGAAATGAAGATTCTCGATGATCTGATCTCAGCTTTAAACTTTAATGCTCCGGTAAAAGATATCCGCCAGGGTGTCTTCCACACAGGCGTGCTTACCCGTTATTGCGGGCTTGCCGCCACCCTTCCGAAGGACGCGCTTCGCCAGAATCCGCCGATGGTTAAAGAACCCGGCTATCTTATGGAGAAAACAGCGCGGGAACTTGCCTCGATGGCTCATTCGGACAGCATAATGGAAGCGTCAGTAGGAATGGCAACTATCAATTCTCTTATTGAGCTTGACGATAATAAGTGCGTTGAGCTTAACGCAGCAGAGCTTATACTTGAAAAAGGCAGGGATAAAAGAGTTACTATAGTCGGCCATTTCCCCTTTATCCCAAAGATACGCGGGAATTCCAAGGATGTCTGGGTCATTGAGAAAAATCCTGGGGAAGGAGATATGAAGGAAGCCGATGCTGATAAATACATCCCTCTTTCCGATGTCGTGGCGATAACAGGGACTTCAATAACCAATCATACGCTGGATCATCTACTTGAATTGTGTTCACCGGCCGCATATGTTATAATGCTTGGGGATTCCGCTCCCTTATCAGCAATTTTATTTGACCACAGGATTGACGCGCTTTCGGGGACGCGGGTGACCGATCCTGAACTTGCTTTAAAATGCGTAAGCCAGGGCGCTAATTACAGGCAGATTAAAGGAATAAAGAAACTTACAATGATGAAAGATACGCGCTAAGGAATCACAATGAACTACATCATCGATAATTTTAAGCACGCTATAATGATAACTCTTTTTGTGTTCATTATGATGATCCTTATAGATTATCTTGAAGTGCTTACTCAGGGTAAAATGGGCAGATTGATAAGAGGAGGCCTTTTCCGCCAGTATGTTATGTCGTCTTTTCTGGGGTCAACTCCCGGATGCCTCGGCGCATTCATGAATGTATCATTTTATATGCACGGCCTTATATCGTTCGGAGCTCTCGCAGGAGGAATGATCGCGACCAGCGGAGACGAGGCTTTTGTTATGCTGGCCATGTTCCCTGAAAAGGCGCTCATCCTTTTTGTCATATTATTTTTTATTGGAATAATTACTTCCTTCACTATAGATAAGCTGGTGCCGGTATTGAAGTTAAATCCGCGCCGGGAGTGCATAAGCGCTGTTCTTCATCAGGATGAGGACTGTAGATCTCTCAATTTCAGAGAAGTACTATTGCATATAAGGCATATTTCCTTCATTCGATTTTTACTGTTAGCGTTTCTTCTTGCCGCTCTTTATTTGATCTTAGCCGGCGTGATCGTTTCAGAAGATTGGGACTGGAAGAGAATTACCTTTGTGCTGATAATTATTCTGGCTATCTACATAGTCGTTACAGTGCCGGATCATTATCTTCATGAGCATATATGGGAACATATCGGGAAAAAACACATATGGCGAGTGTTTCTGTGGACATTGGGCGCCTTGCTTCTGGTTGATATCGGTTTCCAGTCCCTAAATATAGAATATCTTCTGAAACAGAACATGATTCTTGTGCTGCTGATTGCCTGTATTATCGGCATTATTCCCGAATCCGGTCCGCATTTAATAATTGTCACTTTGTTTGCCAAAGACCTTGTTCCTTTTTCCGTGCTAGTGGCGAGTTCCATTGTTCAGGACGGGCACGGTATGCTTCCTTTACTGGCTCATTCCATTAAAGATTCGGTTATAATTAAAATTATTAATTTTTTTATTGGGCTCGGACTTGGTTTATTAATATATGCGTTTGGATATTAGAAGCTATCTCAAAATTGATCAATCGAAATACATTACAAAATTTATGAGGACGCCTTTCAGGCCTGATGCAATAGCCTTCGAAAACATGAAAAACTGGCCAGGAAGGCCTGATTCCGGAGTAAATTTTGTAATGTATTTCGATTGATGGTTAATTTCTCGTCTGAATAAATAATTTTAAGATAACTTGTAGTTTTTTGGGAGTAAATAAAAACAATGATAAATAAAAATAGCGGATTGAACCGGGATCTGGAGAATCGATTTTGCGAGGTCTTTGTTTTACCGGATTCCGATCTTTTACGGGTATCAGAAGAGGAATATAGGGATGAAGAAGGCAGGCTGAATAAAAGAACGAATTTTAATATAAAAATAAAAAATAAAAATTTTTATAAATATTCAATTCAAAAATCCGCTTCCGAAATAGGCATTGATGATATTAATTGTTTAAAAGAATCGATAGAAAGCTATTTATCAAAGAATTATCCGATACGTTCAAGAGTATATAAATTTTTCGGCTGGTGGTTTATTTTCGCGGGAGCAATTACGGTTTTCAGCGTCTGCCCCATATGCGGTCAGACAGGATGCCCCGTAGGAGTTGGGACAACAGGCATTATCGCAGGATTATTATCCTTAATTAAAACAGGCGGGAAGAATCATATCAGGTTATTATTCCGGTTGTTCAATAAAATTATAAAGAAATTATTTTAAAATAATTTACTCATCTTGACTGACTTTTTTATAAACATTTGCGATAGAATGGTCAGATTATAATCAATTTTAAGGCAACATGGATGTTGCCGACCGCCGAAGAGTCCACGGATGGGGTATTTGAGGCGGAAAATTGATAATAATCTGATCATTCTATCGATAGTATTAAGAAATAGTGTAATAAAAGTCAGTCAACTTGAGTAATTTAATTGAGAATAACATCAATAAGTGTGTCACGTTTACATATTGCATTTTGCATTTACGTTTTATTGAAATAATTGCATCTTGCAATATATATGTAAATTTCCCAAAAAAATAATGAAAATAATTTTATAAAATACCAGTATCCTTCATCAATTATCTGCGAATCAATAAATAAATCTCTTATTATTAAAAAAATTCTTAAAATTAAATATATATTACTCCAAAATAATATTTTTTTTATTTCATCAAAGGTTTTGGCACGGATATTGCGTTTGTATAATGCAGGTGAATAATTTTTAATGTTCTATTGCAAGCTAGTAAATAAAAAAAACCGGGAATTAAAGAATCAGGAGAATCAGATGATAGCTATAACAAGTATTGACGGCAACCTTGACGGCAGGCTTGACGAAAGATTCGGGAGAGCCCAGAAAATAATAATATATGATCCTGAAACAAAAGAGAGCCATGTCATTGATAACAAATTGAATTTAAACGCTTCGCATGGAGCCGGTATTCAGACGGCTCAGAATATAGCAGGCGCGGGCGTGAAAGTTGTTTTGACAGGTCATCTCGGGCCGAATGCTTACCGGGTTCTGAACGCCGCCGGAATTGAAGCTTATGCGGCTTCGAACATGACAGGCATTGAGGCGCTTAATGCATATAAGGAAGGGAAACTTGTCAGATTAACCGGAGCGGATGTCGAGGGTCACAATTAAACCATTTAACCATTAAAAAAAAATTCGGGAATTGAAGCAAATATAAGAATAAAAATGAAAATAGCATTTGCGAGCGGCAAAGGCGGAACAGGCAAAACAACGATTGCGGTTAATTTTGCATATTATCTCGCTAAGACCGGAAATAAAATTCAATACATTGACTGCGACGTTGAAGAGCCGAACGGTCATCTTTTTCTTAAACCGGCGTTGGAAGAGAAAATGCCGGTTAAAGTAATGGTGCCGTCCGTCGATTATTCGAAATGTACTTTCTGCGGGAGATGCGGCACGGAATGCAGATTTAACGCGATAGTCAATCTGAAAAATAAAGTGCTTATATTTCCCGACTTGTGCCATGGATGCGCTCTTTGCGTAAAGATTTGCCCCGAAAAAGCGTTAAAAGAAGAGGAACGGGAGATCGGATACATGGAAGAAGGCACGGCCGCAGATAATATCAGTTTTGCCCAGGGCGTGCTCAATGTCAGCGAACCGATGGCGGGTCCGGTAATAACAAATGTAAAAAAAACATATAAGGATGACCATATTATAATTATTGATTCGCCTCCCGGCACTTCGTGTCCTGTCGTGAAGACGATTTCGGATGTTGATTTTGTCGTGTTTGTCACGGAACCGACTCCTTTTGGACTGCACGATTTAAAGATAGCGGTTTCCGTTGCGGTTAATATGCATAAACCATTCGGCGTGGTGATAAACAGGGACGGTGAATATCAGCCATTAAGAGAATATTTGGATGCGAATAATATTTCTGTTCTTATGAACGTGCCCGAAGACAGGGAAATTGCCGAATCGTATTCGAATGGAGAAATCATAATAAAATCTCTTCCGAAATATTTGGATAATTTTAAGAGGCTTGCGGACAGCATCAATTTGTTAAGCGGGAAGATTTTTTAGAGACAATATATGGAAAACGTAAAAGAAATAGTCATTGTAAGCGGGAAGGGGGGAACAGGGAAAACTTCTCTGACTGCGTCGCTGGCGTTTTTGTTTAAGGGCAAGGTTATGGTCGACTGCGATGTTGACGCGGCGAACCTGCATTTGATACTTAATCCGGAAAAGGTTTTAAGGCAAAGCGATTTTACAGGCGGCAAAAAAGCGGATATTGATTTGGAACAATGCGTTAAGTGCGGAATATGTATCGATGCCTGCCGCTTCGGAGCCATATCTCCGGATTTTGTCATTGATCCTTTTATGTGCGAGGGCTGCGGAGCCTGTTTTGCCCTTTGTCCTCATTGCGCCGTTGATTTTACCGAGCATACCGCAGGCACATGGTATGTGACGGATACTGGGAACGGCGAACGTTTTGTATATGCCGAGATGCTTCCGGGAGAAGACAATTCCGGCAAACTCGTATCGGCAGTGCGGACTGAATCCAGAATTGAAAGAAAATCCGTCGGTATGGAAGATATTATAATAGACGGCCCTCCGGGTATAGGGTGTCCGGTAATTTCTTCGATAACGGGTACACAGCTTGTTATCATCGTTACCGAGCCTACGCCTGCCGGGATACATGATCTTGAACGCATCACGGCGCTTGCTGCTCATTTTAAAATAAAATCCGCAGTGGTTGTGAATAAATTCGATATTAATCCCGGCCTGCAGAATCAAATAAGGGAATACTGCGCTGTCAATAATATCAGTTATCTTGGTGAAATTCCATATGATCACGCGGTAACCGAAGCGCAGAAAACAGGCAAAGCGGTCATTGATTATAAAAGCGAATGCAAAGCAAGCCTTGCGATAAAGGATATTTATGACAGATTACAATCAATGCTGAAAGATATTTAAAATAGGTATTAAGTTGAATAATTTATAATTTAAAGGAGAAAAACAATGAAATTTGCAGTACCGACTTATAATGGAGTTCTTTGCGCTCACTTCGGCCATTGCGAGTCTTTCGCGCTTATTGATACTGACGCTGAAGGCAAATTAGTAAATGAGAGCAGTGTAACACCGCCGCCTCATGAACCAGGGCTTTTACCAAGATGGCTTTCCGAGAAAGGAGTTAATTGCGTAATTGCCGGTGGGATGGGAAGCCGCGCTCAGCAGCTTTTCTCGGAGAACGGCATCACGGTAATAACCGGGGCCGTGGGAGGCAGCCCGAAAGAGATAGTGGAGCAATATCTTAAAGGAGCATTACAGACAGGCGTAAATACATGCGATCACTAAAAACAATAAATTAACCTAAAAAGAATTGAACGGAATAGAAAAAATATGGGATCGACTTTATCAGAAGCAAAAGAAAAGTTTTTTAATCTTTTACAAACATACAATTTTTTGGATAATGATGTCACGGTCAGGGTAAAAAGCTTAACTCCGGAAGAAGCGATCGGCAACCCGGAACGAAGAGATTTTCCTATTGTTGCCGGCAAAGAAAGAGTAATTGAGGCTGAATTTCAGTGGGCAAGGGCACAGGTTTTTACAGACAGCCCAAAAGAATTCAGCGGGAAACTGAAAGAAGCGATTGGCCTTCCGCTGATTTCAAACGGGGATAGAGCAATTTTCATCGGGGTCATGAATGCTGTCTTGAAAAGACTCAATACTGATCTATCAACGCTTCATTGCAGGAACAATGATCCGGAGTTATGCGCAAAGAAAATATCTGCCAGTATCAAAGAATATGGAGCAAAAAAGATCGGTCTTATCGGGCTTAATCCTGCAATTTTAGAATCGTTAAGCAATGCTTTTGGACCATCCAATATAACGGCGACAGATCTGAACGGGAAAAACATAGGCAGTGAAAAATACGGCGTCGAGATCCGGGACGGGAATTCCATGACTGAAAAATTAGTGGAGACTTCGGACATGGTTTTGTTGACCGGGACAACATTTGTAAACGATACGTTTGACAGGATATGGAAGAATATAAAGAGACACAATAGAAATTATTTAATCTACGGGGTAACATGCGTCGGTATATGCGAACTATTGGGCTTAAACAGGATATGTCCTTATGGCAGAATTTAACATAGAAAGTTAATATATATGAAACACGAAATGATAGCAGTCCCTGTATATCAGGAACGGGTTTCGCCTTTGCTCGATGTCGCAAAGAAATTTGCCGTATATGAAATAATAGCGGGTGAAATAAAACAAAAGATCATTGCCGATATACATTCGGACGATGAAGCCGAAAGATTCGGGAAACTTAAAGAAATAGGAGTATCGTTGATCATAGGCGGCGCGGTCAGCAGTTTTATCTCGGAACTGATAAATACTAAAGGAATTCGCCTTGTTTCATGGATAAGCGGTCCGGTCGACGATATTATTGAATTATACCTTAAAGACGAATTAAAATCCGTTCAGGGGAAAAATTTTACCTGCAGACGAGGGAGAAAGCGAAGGGGCTGCAAGACTGATAATTATAAATATATTTAAAAGGTTAAAGCCATGAAAACAAAAATTACGGTTGTATGCGAAAACAGCGTTTTTGCGCCTTTCGGAAGGAGCGCGGAGAATTTAATTGCAGAACATGGGCTTTCATTTTTTATTGAGGGAAAGGACGGAAACTCCGTATTGTTCGATACGGGACAGGGTCTTGGGATAATTAATAACATGACTTTACTTGAAAAAGATATTCGTTCGATACGTAGGATCATTCTCAGTCACGGTCATTTTGATCATACGGGCGGATTATATGCAGTATTGAAAGATCGGGGAGGGAAAATTCCGGTTTATGCGCATCAGGCGGTATTCGGCGGCAAATTTGCGCATCACGCGGAAAACGGCAATATACTGGAAAAATATATCGGGCCTCCGAAGCAACAGGAGGAATATGAAAGAGCCGGAGCGGAATTCCGGTTCATTAAAGGCTTCAGTTCGATTTCGGAAAATATTTCAGCTTTCTCCGAGATTAAGCGGCCTTCCGGCTGGAAATGCTGGGATATCCGGCTTAAGCAGAAAGTCAATGACCAGATAGTCGACGATCCGTTTATGGACGATCTGTCGCTTCTGATAAAGACGGAGTCCGGCCCGGTCGTGCTTCTTGGTTGCGCACACGCCGGCATAATCGAAATACTGGACGATATTTCCTCGCATACGGGATACAGGGAATTCTACGCAGTGATCGGCGGCACACATCTCGGCACCGCTCCGAAGGAATATGTGGGGAAAGCTATTGATACATTAAAAAATTACAAAGTTAAAATTATAGCTCCTTCCCATTGTACGGGTTTTGAAATAGAATGCCTGTTTGCCCAGTATTTTAAAGACGAATTTCGCAGCGCTTCGGTAGGTGCTGTGTTTGAGTTTTAGCATAGAATCTATGCCTACATGAAGCTGGAGAATTATACATGAATGAATACAGTGAAAAAGTAATAGAGCATTTCAGAAATCCGAGAAATGCCGGTTCAATTGACAATGCGGACGGAGTGGGCGAAGTAGGCGATCCAGGCTGCGGTGATTTTCTGCGTGTTTATATAAAAGTTGAGAGCCGCATTATCAGCGATGTTAAATACCAGATTCACGGATGCCCGGCATCAATTGCATGCGCAAGCGCTATGACTGAGCTTGTAATAGGAAACGATATTGATGATGCCTTAATGATAAAGAATGAAGATATTGTAAACGCGCTTGACGGCCTTCCGGAACATAAGCAACATTGCTCAAATCTTGGTGCATTTGCGGTTAAAAAAGCTATTCTTAATTATATTCAGAGAAATCAAGCTCAATACAGCTATCTGCAGCAAACACCTGGTTTCAGCAAATAATATAGTGATCATTCTATCGCAGATGTTTATAAAAAAGTCAGTCAAGATGAGTAAATAACAAAAAAATAATATTCGGAGTAAGATATGATTGGACAAAAAAATTCGCATGCGGAGGACGCTGCAATGGAACACGATGAAGCCCGGGAAAAAGAAGAACTTCGCCGGACTATGGAAAAGATCGCGAACAAAATAGTCGTACTATCTGGCAAAGGCGGTGTGGGGAAAAGCACAGTTGCAGTAAACCTTGCCGCTTTGCTTGCAGGCAGGAAATATAAAACCGGCCTGCTCGATATTGATATCCACGGCCCGAGCGTTCCGAAGCTTCTTGGTATTGAGAAGTCTACTTTACAGGCTAACGATGAAAAAATAATCCCGGTTGATTATAATGAATTTCTAAAAGTAATGTCGATAGGATTTATGCTCCAGAACAGCGACGATGCCGTGATCTGGCGCGGACCTCTTAAAATCGGTCTTATAAAACAATTTTTAAAGGATGTTGAATGGGGAGATCTCGATTATCTGGTGATTGATTCACCTCCGGGCACGGGCGATGAGCCTCTGACTATCGGGCAGCTTATAGAAAATCCGAAAAGAGCCGTTATCGTCACGACACCTCAGGACGTGGCACTTACGGATGTGCGCAAGTCGGTAACTTTCTGCAGGAGGTTAAATATGCCGATTGCGGGTGTTGTTGAAAATATGAGCGGTTTTATTTGCCCTCATTGCGGAAAGATCACTGATATATTTAAAGCCGGCGGCGGAGAACTGATGGCAAAGGATATGGGGCTTACTTTTCTTGGGAAAATTCCTATTGAAGCCCAGATCACCGTAAACGGGGATTCGGGTGAACCTTTCGTCAATAAGACATTAAAGAACAGCCCTGCACAGGCAAATTTTAGCCAGATTGTTGACAATATTATTTCCAGATGATGAAATTGCAATTAATAAACCGGATCCCGCTTTAAAACCGGCAATATGGATAACCGGCATCTGTTAATAGTGGTTTTCAAAAGAAAGCATCTTGGTTTATTAATTATGCAACAGAAAATAATTTGGAATTAAAATGGCACAAAATTCGCGAAATAAAACAAGATTGAGAGATTTCTTAAGCTTATTGAAGGTAAAGGTAAGCAAAAAATGCAAAAACCTGCGCGAATTTTTTTACGGCCTTACGGTTTATGAAATCGAGATCGAATTTAAGAAGGAAAAGGGGAAACTGAATAACCTGCTTATGCTGACCGTATTCGGGGATCTTGCGGGCCTGCCCCTTTTCCCGTCTTATTATTCAATGAGAATACTGCCATACATGATCCCACTTATAGAAACATGGAAAAGAAATCTGTATCGTGAAAAGGATATCACGGATATCATCAGCAGCGATTTTTGATATTTAATTTACTACCGGTTTTTGTCTTTTACACTCTTAATATACTTTTTATATTCCTTCAAAACAGCATAAGCGTATTCTTTACGGGTTTTTTCAGATAATGGAATATAATTCTTTCTATCTTCCAGCAACTTCAGGATCTCCAAAGCGGTTTCATCATCAGGTTTTCTGCCTTCAAGGTGAAAATCCGCCATTATCGGGTCCAAACCTGTAAGTCGTACCTGTGTATCGTCCGAAAATTCAATTACATGCCAGCCGCCCGGCGGCGTAACGGGTACTCATGCCCCGCCTACTCATCCTGCATGGTCATGTTCCTGAACATCAGACGGCTTATTCAGCTTTTCTACCTTATGTAATTTGTCTTCATTATTCGCAGTCATGGTTTACCTCCGAATGTGTGAAATTGCTTATTCAGAAATTTATTTCAATTGATCATTTATTAAGCAGCATAGAAAAATAATAAATAAACGTCAAATCCATTGTTTAATAATTTATTTATTTTTTTCTTGTCATTATGTTTAAGAAAACTATTTATTTTCTTTAATGCTTCAGAAGAGGTTTCTATATGAACTTAAATCTGATTCAATAAACTGATCAATAAAGGAGAAATAGAATGATTTATAGCTTTGACGGCCGAAATCCCAGAATCGGCAACGAATCATATGTGAGCGAAACGGCAATAATCATCGGCGATGTTATTATAGGCGATAACTGCTACATAGGGCATGGAGCAATTCTGCGCGGAGATTACGGGACTATCGAGATCGGATCGGGCTCGGCAATCGAGGAGGGGGTGATTGTACATGCGCCTCCGGACGGGAAATGCAGCATAGGACAAAGAGTTACTGTGGGGCACGGAGCTATTCTTCACTGTGAAAATATTGACGATGGCGTTGTTGTTGGAATGGGAGCAATTCTGAGCCTGCATTCAAAAGTGGGCGCTTGGGCAATTGTTGCTGAAGGCTGTGTTGTAAAAGCCCGACAGCAAATACCTGGAAATTCCGTTGCTGCCGGGAATCCTGCAAAAGTAGTCCGCAAGGTAAATAAAAAAGATGAAAATTTTTGGACATTGGGTAAAGAGCTGTATATTAATCTGGCGAAGAAATATCTGAAAATCGGGATGCATATAATCAAGTAGATACTAATCAGTTATTCAGGATATTCAAATCATCGGAATAAAAATTTTTTTATATTATAACTCTGGAGAAATCATATGCATGTTATTGCTGCTGTTATAGGCGTCTGCGCCGGAGTTTTGGGCGGTCTTCTGGGAATTGGAGGCGCAGTAATTATGATCCCGTTAATAGTTTTTTTCTTAAAATTCAGTCAGCATATGGCGCAGGGAACCGCCCTCGCGGCCATGATCCCGCCTATCGGGCTTCTGGCGGCGTACGAATATTATAAAAACGGTAATGTCAATATCCCTGTTGCTTTATTTATAGCTGCCGGTTTTATCGTCGGAGCATATGCCGGAGCAAAATTTGCTGAACATATTGACGATGCTCTCCTAAGCAGAATTTTTGGTTTTGTTTTATTGGTACTATCAGTAAAAATGATCTTAAATAAATAATAAGTGATCTTTACTGACTTTTATTATTTTATCGTAAATGTAATAATTTAGGTCAGTTGAGATGAGTAATAATTATTATCTGGAGACGTAATGAAAATTATCGCGTTTCTTGGAAATCCCGGCAGAAAATACAGCAGGAACCGGCATAATGCCGGTTTCATTATCGGTAAAATATTTGCTGATAAATTTAATATCTCAGTTAAAAAAAAGGATTTTCATTCAGAGTGCGGAACCGGTAAGATAGAAGGTAGCGATGTATTAATTATTTTCCCGGATACTTATATGAACAAAAGCGGGCTGGCTGTAAGCGAAGCTGTGAATTACTATAATACAAGCCCCGAAGATTTGATCGCAGTTCATGATGAAATTGAACTGCCGTTTGGCGAGATCAGGACCAAAACCGGCGGAGGACACAAGGGACACAACGGTCTAAGGTCGATCATACAGCATATCGATTCCGCAGATTTCAACAGGATAAGGATCGGTGTTGGAAGGCCGGGAAATCCGAATATTGATGTAGCAGATTATCTTTTATCGGACTTTACCGATGAAGAGCTTGCCAGAATTAAAGAACTCGCTCCTCAGATAATAAATTTAATACTTACTCTTATACCCCCTTTGTCTTAAACTTAGAAGACGAAAATTAAAATAATAAAATAATATTTTTTTTATTTGCCTTTATTTAAGAAAAGATGTAATATTAATGATTAGTTTTTTTATTAATGCAGTATTCGATTTACTTTTCGGATCCGGGACTTTAAAAATTCCATAAAATTGTTATGTCCGATCTGAGATAAAACAATACTGTACCAGGTTAATTGGATGCAATACATTGTAATAATTGACGATTCTTTAACTATAAGGGCTATTCTTGAACTCGTATTAAAAAATTTGGGATATGCCATACAGCATGCTGAGAACGGAGAAGATGCATTAAAAAAGATAAAGAAAATTATTGAAAGCGGGGACGGCATATCTCTTTGCATTGTAGATTTAAGTATGCCGGTTATGGACGGCACGACTTTTCTTGAGGAATTCAAAAAAACAGACAGATATACTCCCGTAATAATGCTTACCACTGAATCCAATGACGCCAGACTTGCTGAGTGTAAAAAATTAGGCGCTTCCGCTTCGATTGTAAAACCATTTCATCCGGATAAACTTTTAAGCACAGTAAAACGTTTACTGAAATAGAACTTTTACAATATCATTATTCTGTTGAAATATAACTGCCGGGAATAATTCGATTTTTTATCAGGAACAATTTAAACGGAGACTTGATATGAAAAAGCTGATAGGTGAGTTATTAATAGAAAATGGCTTAATTACTCCGGAGCAGCTTGATGAAGCTCTCGGAGTTCAGAGAAAAGACGGTGATCTTATCGGGAATATTCTGGTCAATCTTGGGTATCTGGATGATGACGCTCTTCTGGAATATTTAAAAATGCAGGGTACCATAATAAAAATGCATGAAAAAAACTAGTTTTTTTAATAGACGATCTGGATAATGATTCGTCTGTTTCTCGGTCTTGTGTCGCAGTCGATAAAAACCACCTGCTGCCACGTGCCGAGACCGAGAACGCCGTCGATGACCGGGACAGTTATTGACGGTCCTATCATGGCTGCCTGCAGATGGGCTGCGCCGTTATCGTCATGCCAGGTATTATGATGTTGATAGTTCCCTCCGTACGGGATAAGCTTTTCAAGAAAAAGATTTATATCTTTTTTCAATCCGGGCTCATATTCAATAGTGGTGATTGCACCCGTTGATCCTGGGGCAAACGCAACCGCGATCCCTGATTTTATTTTACTGCCCGTGACAATTTCCTGCATTTTTGACGTAATGTCTGTCACATCCCTTTTACCGTTAGTGGATAGAGTAATATAATCTGTTATCACGGGCATACTTTTATCGAATAATCATAGTTATTTAATATTAAAAAGTCAGCCAAAACGAGTAAATCATTAAAAAAATGACGAAATGCTAATGCTTAAACGCCCTCTGGCCGGTATATACCATGGCGACTTTCGGAACAGCTTCGTTGCATGCTTCTATTGATTCAAAATCCCTTTCGGAACCTCCAGGCTGCACAACGGAAGTAACACCCTGCCTGATCCCGGCATCGATGCCGTCCCTGAACGGGAAAAACGCATCGGATACCATTGCGGAGCCTATCAAACCACCGTTATCGATTTTTGTTTTTTCGTCTATCTCCGCTATTTCCGATTTTTTTCTTTCGCCTTTCTGTACGGCAAGTTCCAGTTCCTTATATGAAATATGATACCTGTCCCAGCAAAGAAGATCCGCGTACTTTGTATATGCTTTGTATATCGCTATTTCGGCAACACCTACCCTGTCCTGTTCGCCTGTTCCGATACCGACTGTCGCGCCTTCCTTGACATATAAGACCGAATTCGAAGTAACGCCCTGTTCAACGAACCATCCGAAGAGAAGATCTTCGTATTCCTTTTCGCTCGGCAGCCTATCTATTTTATAAGTTTTGCCTTTATACTCCGCTTCGGCCGGTTTAAGATCCTTTATGCTTTTAACAATGTTGAGAGGAGACTGCTGCACGATGATACCGCCGTCGATAAGCGATTTGAAGTCCACGAAACGCATATCCCTGTATTTCTCAAGATTGTCAATTCTTTCGATTTTTACTATTCTGAGATTTTTTTTCTTTTGTAAAATGTTTAGAGCGGCACTGTCATAATCCGGCGCTGCGACGACTTCCAGATAAAGCTCCGACATCAGCTCAGCAGTCTCCCTGTCTACCGTGCGGTTCAGCGCGGCGCATCCGCCGAATGCCGCTATCCTGTCCGCTCTGAATGCCCTGCTGTACGCTTCAGCTATATTCGAACCGTAGGCTACCCCGCTTGGATTATTATGTTTCACGACAACGGCCGCGGGTTTTTTCATAAGATATTTAAGCATATTCAACGCATTGTCGATATCGGTAAAATTAATCTTGCCGGGATGCTTCCCGAACTGGACCATCATACTTTCGTCAATGCTGCTAACGAGCGAATTTTTTGGGCCTATGTATTTGCAGTTGCCGAGAGAGAGATTGCCTTCAACAAGCTCGTACATTGCGGCTTCCTGTCCCGGGTTCTCCCCGTAGCGGAGACCCTTCTCAATAGTCGTTCCGTTCTCTTCTATTTTCCACGCTCTTTTTTTATATCTCAGGGTCTGGTCTCCGAATGTGATAGTCATGGTATCAGGGAAATGGTCGTCCATAACTGTTTTATATGCTTTTTTTAAATTATCTGCCATGTCGTCAGCTCCTAATAATTTCTTTTTTGATAGTTATCCGAAAAATAAAAACGAATGCATGCTATCCTTGCCGCAAATTATATTTTTCATCCTTAAGGATTTCTTTATTCAGTATCATAATAGCGTGCCTCAGGTCGTTCATCAAATCAAGCACCTTATTTGGCTGATATTTGCCGGTATCGATCTCTTTGCCTATTTTTGCGTAAACATTGCCAGGCCTTATTAACAAAGATCCCGGCGTCAATGCGTTGTTTGTGCCTTTAATGCAAATTGGAACAATAGGGACGCCTGTTTTAAGACAAAGGCGGAATAATAATTTTTTAAACGGTAAAAGTTCCCCTGACTTGCTTCTGGTGCCTTCGGGAAATATTATAATTCTTGTTCCGTTTTTAACTTTTTCCACTGCTTCGTTTAAACTCTTTATCACATTTCTTCCTTCACCTTCCTCGACGGGAATAAATCTGTTTGCCTTCATAAGCCATCCCAGGAAAGGAAGGCGGAATAAATCTTTTTTGGCAAGCCAGCCTACCTGTACCGGAAGAATGGAATATATCATTGGAACGTCAAAGTAACTTAAATGATTAATCGCGAACACCTGAATTTTAGTTTTATCCACATTTTCGATGCCTTCACAATGGACTTTTAATCCGGCGAAAAATAAGATAAGCTTTCCTCCCATTTTTGCGAATGTATGCCCTAAATATCCCGAACGGTCGATAATTGTCGAAGGAATGGATAAAATTGCAGCCAGAGCAATTGAAAAAAGAATTCCAATTATGCGGGCGAAAGAAGTGATTCTGAGAAGTAATTGATTCATTAATATTATGCTCCGGATAAATTATTCTTTTGTTGAAAAAAGATTGAAATGAATCTGTCAATTACTATTTAAAATCCATGCAATTAAGGCAAAACATATTCTATTCCGGTAGAAAGAGTTTCGCATCACACTACTTTTAGTAAATCGATCTCAAACTGGTTGACATAAATAAATATTTCAATTTATATTAAGTCAGTTATATTTTTGGCTTAGAGTGCGTCCCAAAACCTATTATTAAAGGAAAAATATATATTACCGCTCACAATTATGTGTGAATGGCCATATCAATACTATCTATAATTTCCTGCGGAATTAGAGCTTCACACGTCGCCTGCGGGTCGGGCGCAAACGGGCATCCTGCCCGCATCCGACACTAAGGCATCCGTTCCTGTCGCCGCAGGCAGTCCTCGGAAAATTGATATGGCAATATATCGCCGGTTACTTTAAACAGGTTTTTAGACGTACTCTTAACGTTACTTTTATAAATTATTAAAGAGTCGTCGTTTTCAGGACAACGTATATGAAACATATAGCAGTAATAGGGGCAGGAGCTTCAGGGATAATGGCAGCTTTATTAGCCGCAGGGGAGAACACTGAAGTCACGTTATACGAGAAGCAAAATAAAATCGGCAGGAAAATATTAAGCACAGGAAACGGTAGATGTAATATCTCAAATAAAAATTTAGATGTGTCCCATTACTGCGGGCACAACCCTGAATTTATTCGGAATGTGTTCTCCAGGTTCGGGCTTAATAATACTATTGATTTGTTTGAATCTATAGGGATACCTTTTGTTGAGGAAGATGAAGGCAGATTGTTCCCTGCTTCCAGACAGGCATCCGGAGTTGTTGAAATACTGAATTACGAACTGGACAAAAAAGGGATAGAGCTGAGGCTTGACAGGAAGATTGAAAAAGTTGTTGCCGCAAAAAATAAATTCATGGTCGTTACAGCCGGGCAGGAAAAAAATTTATTCGATTCTGTAATCTTATCCGCAGGCAGCTGTGCATACACCGGTCTCGGCGCCTCCAGTATAGGATACGAGCTCGCTGAATCTCTCGGTCATAAGGTTTACGAGCCTTTTCCCGCGATTCTCCCGATCAATATTCCGTTAAAAGTATTGCACGTTCTTGAAGGAATAAAATGGGATTGCAGGACATCAGTTGAACTCGGCAATAAAATGATTTCCGAGTCGAAAGGCGAACTTCTCTTTACGAAATTCGGTATCTCCGGCCCGGCCGCGCTGAATATTTCACGCGCTGTGAATGAGCAGGTGCTGCAGAAAAATATTCCTGATATCATCATTGATTTTTTTCCTGAACTCACCGAACAGGAACTGGGGAAAAAACTTAATAACCTGTGGGATGACGGGGATAAAAGTATTTTT
The DNA here is from genome assembly GCA_964626055.1 of uncultured Leptospirales bacterium. Lineage (GTDB taxonomy): Bacteria > Spirochaetota > UBA4802 > UBA4802 > JAFGDQ01 > JAFGSG01. The sequence continues at coordinate 54,737 of CAZVDF010000009.1, read as the reverse complement.
TTAAGCCTTGCAGGCATTATAAAAAAACGTATCCCAGAAGTACTGTTTAAAGCCGGCGGTATTGATCCTTATAAGCAGGTGAAATTTCTGACAAACCAGGAGAGACTCGGAATTATAAAGATTTTTAAATGTCTGAAAGTCGCTCCCGGGAATCCAAGATCATTCAGGGAAGCCGTAGTTGCGGCGGGAGGAGTCGATGTTGACGAAATAAATCCCGCAACTATGGAATCAAGGATAATAAAAAACCTTTATATAACAGGAGAACTACTTGACATCGACGGAGAAAGCGGTGGATATAATTTACAGTTTGCATGGAGTACAGGCGCTTTAGCCGGTATGTCCCAGCATTTATCTTAGAATTAATTATTCAGGATCAAGCTCCCGCTGCAAAAACAACTTAATAAATATTTGCCGGCTAAGCATACGAGGATACCGGATGGATCTGAAAATAATCAAACAGTTTTTAAAAATTAATGAGCTGATTTTATTGTTGTCGCTCGGCTATATAGGACTTTTTTTTATAGGGAACTCCGATTTTATTGTATGGATATTATTTACAGTTTCCCTTATATGCGCCAGGATATCGTATTTGTCGTTTCAATTTATTTTAAAAGACAAAAACAGGACATTCCGGCTGAAAGAGCTTATAAAAGATGCTAAAAAGAATTCAGTTATTCTGGTATACGCAGTGATATCTTCCGTATTATTTATTTTCTTATCCTTCATAATAAACCAGCTGTGTTATTATGTCTCTGTTGCGTCCGTTGTTCTTTCGATTGCTGTACCTTTATTGAGAAAATATGATTATATACCGGAATACAGACTGTGGTTTTTTGAAGCAATGTGCCCGGTAGGAGGTTATATTGCCGTTAATAACCGGTTTGAATTAATTCCATTCATTTTATTCGCGTCCGTTGTTTTTTGGACCTTCGGCTACGAAATATCAAAAGGCATTTATGATATCAGGAATGAAAAGAATAGCAGAAATTATGTTATTAAAAGGTTCGGGACCGGCAGGGCGAGATTTATATCGGTTGTTTTATTTATATTTTCAATTTTCTTACTGATCCTTGCAGGGTCCGTTGCGGCGCGCGGCCTGGCCTACTGGATATCGCTTTTCTGTCTGGTCATTATTATAGTTCGGCAGGAAATATTATTAAACAGCAGGGATATTGAAACGACCAGAACGGAATTTATGCAGATAAATAATTTTTCAGCACCATTGCTACTTATAGGAACACTGATCGATATCTTTTATAAATGATATACGGGCGTCCGGACCGTAAGAGAGCATTATGGAAGAAAAAGAGAGAATCGCTCTGATAAGAAAAGGCAATGAATATTTTAATAAAGGAGAGATCGATAGCGCGCTTAAAATATTCATTAAAACCGATTACAGGGACGGACTTGCAAGAATAGGCGATTATTATTTTTACGATAAAAAACAACCGCTTACGGCGCTTGGCTTTTATAAAAAAGCCAACATGGGCGCAAAGGTAAATGAAATATACGAAAGAATGCTGTACGCGCTTAGCCGTTGGATTACTGAAGATATAGATAAAAATAAGAACGACGGGAAAATAAAGAAAACTGAAGAAACCGTACAGGTGAATTTTTCCCCTAAGCTGAAAAAAGCCGCTGAAGAGATTTTAAAGAAGAGTAAATAGTAAAATGAAATATTTTATCAACATATTATCAGCCGTATTGTTATTAACAATTCAGGCTTTCGGTCAAATTAAAGATCCAGGCGAATATTTTAAAGCGAACGTCGTGCAAAAGACAATGCCTAACGGGATAAATGTAATAATGCTTAACCGCGGGTATGCGCCCACTCTTGCTTTGCTGATCTCTTTTAGAGTGGGATCTGTCGACGAAAGTTACAGAACGATCGGAGTGGCTCATATGCTGGAGCATATGCTCTTTAAAGGAACCGACGTGATCGGAACGACCAATTATAAAAAAGAAAGAGTCATTCAGGAGAAGATAGAGGATATTGGTGAAAAGATAAACGAAATAAATCTGAAAGATCCGGGCAATAAAGAGATAGAAAGACTCAAAACCGAGCTTCTGAAGCTCCAAGAAGAGCAGAGTAAATATATCGTGAGCTCCCCGTATTCGAGGATATATACTGAAAACGGCGGCGTCGGCTTTAATGCCGGCACTTCGAGGGATATGACAACTTATTATATCGAGCTTCCTGCTTCCAGGCTCGACCTGTGGGCAAAACTTGAATCGGAAAGGCTGCGGAATCCGGTGTTAAGGGAATTCTATATAGAAAAAGGAGCAGTGCTTGAAGAAAGGCTTATGAGTTATGAGTCGAGCGGCGACGGCAGTCTGTTCGAGCAGTTCATTGCAAATGCTTTTATTGCCCACCCATACAGGCATCCTATAATAGGATGGAGATCGAACATTGAAAGCTTTTCCATAAAGGATGTAAGGGATTTCTATAAAAAAAATTATACAGCATCAAGAATGACGATTACTGTCGTCGGTAAGCAGAATCCGGAGGAGACATTCAAACTCCTTTCCGGTTATTTCGGCAAGCTGGAAAAAGGCGAACGGGCGGCCGAATTACATATCAAAGAGCCGGAACAGAAAGGCGAGCGGCGGTTCGATTTTTATTTTGAAGCAAATCCCGGCATTGTTATCGGATGGCACAAGCCGGCTTTCCCGTCAAGAGCTGACTATGTATTTGAGATAATTGAAAATTTGCTTTCGAACGGGAAAATGTCCAGGCTATACAAATCTGTTGTAATTGAAAAAGGGCTGGCTGCATCGGTTGAAGCATGGAACGGATATCCCGGCGCAAGATACGATAATCTGTTCATCATTGCCGCGGTCCCCAAATTCCCGGTTACTGCGGAAAAAGTTGAAGAATCCATTTACCGGGAGATCGTGAAAATTGCCGGTGATCTGACCGAAGAAGAACTGAAGAAAGTGCTTAGTCAAAAGGAATCTTCGTTCATTTTTCAAATGGACAATAACATTGGCATTGCGCGGATGTTTTCCTATTATCAGACGAACTTCGGGGACTGGAAATACGGGGTCGATTATCTGAATGTTTTAAAGACTGTAACGGTGAAAGAGATCAAGGACACAATAAATAAATATCTTACAAAAGAAAACAGAACTGTCGGAATTTTGAGAGATACCAGTAAAAATAAATAGAAGTAATCTCAAAATTTGATTTTATACTTTGTTGAATCGAAATACTTTACAAAAATAATGAGAACGCTTTTAAGGCCTATTATAAAAGCTTTCGAAAACATAAAAAGTTTACCAGAAAGGCCTGATCCCGGAGTAAATTTAATAAAGTATTTCGATTCAACATAAATAGTGAAAATAAAGAAGAATATATGAAGAAGATAATCTTACTTAGTATTTTATTTTTGCAGGTAGTATTTATACGGACTGAGCTTGACCGTAATTTTGCTTTTGCCCGGTCAAAAACAATAAGAATTGATAATATTGACCTGCCACGGGTGAATTCTTTAACTGCAAAGAACGGGCTGAAATTATTTTATATTAAGGACGAACTCCCGCGTTTAATAATTGTTCTTTCCGCTGGATTCGGCAAGCTCCATGAAAACAGCTCGAATGCCGGAGTTTCCGATCTGCTTGCCCGGACTCTTTCGCTTGCAGGGTCAAAGAAATATCCTGCCGACGTTCTGCACAATACCATTGAAAGCATCGGAGGACGGTTCAGCGTCCAGTCGTCGTTCGAAGAGACCCAGATAGTTATTGAGGTAATTGAAAAATATTCCGGACTAGCGTTCGACATAATGACGGATATGATTCTTAATCCGAACATCGACAGCAAAATAATGGGAAAAGCAAGATCGCTGCTTCTGGAAGACCTGAGAAGGAAAAAAGACAATCCCGATATGCTTGCTTTTGACAAAAGCAAGGAAATTATTTTTAACGGCGCGGGATACGGAGCATATCCGACCGAAAATAGTTTAAATTCCATATCCGGTAAAGATTTGCAGGCTATTCTGAACGATTATTTTACGGCAAAAAATACTATTATGGGGATAGCGAGCTCGCAGAGCTTTAATGAAATTGAAAACAATTTAAAAGGTCTTGAAGTTCTGAGGGAAGGCGCGGTGATGAATTATTATTCCGATGTTAATGCACTTGCAGCTTCCCTGCCGGAAAAATCGAAAAAAATATATTTGCTCCCGAAAAATATACCGCAGGCTGTCATTGTCGTGGGCACTATTGCACCCGATATAAAAGATGCCGGGATTTATGCTCTTTCCCTGATGAATGATATACTCGGCGGAAGTGATTTCAGTTCCAGGCTTATGCACGAAATACGTGTCAAGCGGGGACTGGCGTATTCCGTCCAGTCGACTGTCAGGTTCAGAAAGAATACCGGGATTTTTTTCGCTTTTGCCCAGACCAGGAATGAGACTGCCGATACCGCATTATCCCTTATTCTTGAAAATATAGAGCAGATATCCATATCCCAGGTTAAAAATGAGGAATTAAAATCTGCTAAAGGCTCATTGAAAAACAGTTATATATTCGAATTCGATACTCCGGTGAGTATATTAAAAAAATATGCTTTTTTAAGCTACAACGATCTTTCAGAATCTTTTCTTTTTGATTACGTGAAACGCGTTGAGAGTGTCTCAAGAGAGGAAATACAAAAGGAATCATTAAAGCTTTTTGATAAAGGACTTGTTAAACTGGTTGTGGGTAAAAAGGAACTTGAAAAGAGCCTGAGCAAGTTCGGAAAGGTTGTTATTATTGAATAATTATATCCCATCGGGAAAAATAGCGCTTAATAAAAATTTTAAGAACCCCGCTCAAGAATTCAAACTGCATATTTGCCTGCCGGGCAAAAAGAAATGAATGGCTGTACAAGATCTATAAAGGCCGAAATTTTATTGACAGTCATCATCGGACTATTATTGTTACATAGGATAATTTATATGGGACGAACAAGAACGATTAACAGTTTTGTTTTTATATCATTATTTTTTTTACTCTTTACATCATCATGCGCAAAAAACAGAGATGCAGCTGATGCTGAAATAATTGACGAGAACGTGAAGATCGCCGGGAATTCGGTTATAAATAAAGAAGTAAAAAAATTGCAGGATTCTCTTAAAGACGCTGGAAATGATTATGAGCGCGCAGTTATACACGAAAACATATCAGCGCGACAGGCTGAAAAAGGCGATGCGCGCGAAGCCTTAAAAAGCGCAAACACGGCAATAAAATATCAGCCGAATCTTGCGAAGGCGCATTATATTAAAGGTATGCTTTTCCTCAGAATGTCAAGGTACGATGAAGCTGAAAACGAGATTTTAACCGCAATACAGCTCGACAATAAACTGGCAGCCGCACATTTTGAGCTCGGTAATCTGCACTATAAGAAAGGCAGGCTTGTTCAGGCTATTGCCGAGTATAACCTTGCCGTTAAGTTTGACGACAGGCATTATCAGGCATACAACAATATCAGCGTTGTTTACTCTATGATGGGAAGAAATAAAGAAGCGGTAGAATCCCTTAACAAGGTAATTGAACTTCAGCCGGGATTTGCAAAAGCATACAAAAATCTCGGAATAATATATGATCTCAGGATAAGGGATAAGCTGAAAGCGGCAGAGAATTATAGGATGTATCTTAAACTGAGACCGAATGCCCCGGAAAGAAAGGTTGTTAAAATATGGATTGCAAACCTGGAGGGCAGACAGTGAAAAGAACAATTTTACTTTGCATATCGGTAATGGCTTTTTCCGTATTAGGCATGTCGGATGAGGAAAAAGCAAAGATTGCTGTGACCGGCTTTAATACGCTTTCAGAGGAGGCGGACAGCGGAAACCTCGGTATTTCATCGTCGGACATTATAGAAAAAAGCCTGATTGATATCGGGAGGTTCGGCGTAAGAAAGAAAGGCGAGATACAGTCATATATAGAGAATCTGGAAAAAGTGCAGCTCGGGATCGGGAATATGGATACCCTTAAAGACATGTCCAGGTCGCTCAAGGTTAATTATCTTGTTGTAGGATCGGTTTACAAAGTCGGAACAAATTGCGAGGTGGATGCAAGGGCGGTAAATATAGATACGTGGAAGATAGTGCATTCGTCCGGAATAAATTCATTCGATTCGGAATCCGCCGCTTCATATATCGGTAAGGATATTTTTTATACATTCACAAAAGAGAATCTGGAGCAGAAGGAAAAGGAAGCAAAGGATGCATCGACTCTGGAGGTTTACAAGTTTCTGGATGAAACCGGGTATTCCGTCACGGCAGGATACGGAGAATCCTTTGCCGAAATGCTTAACAGCGAGATCGGCGCGTTGAGAGGAATATGGGCGAGAGAGAGGACCAATTCCAAAATCCTGATCGTGGAAAAATCTCTCGAGATGGCCGGAATTATTGAAAACGACGGCTCTTACGAGATGTTTCTGCAGAATAATGTCGGTTATATGCTGAGGGGCGACATTAGATCCTATAACGATATAATCTGCGCCAATTATCAGATAGTCAATGTATCAAATAGAAAAGTAGTGTTTATGGACCATCGCGAGATAGCCTCTCCGAAGGCGTTCAGACCTCTGGCCAGGCAGATGGCAAAAAGGATAGAAGACGCTCTGAATAACAGAATAGGCACGCTGAATCTTGCCACACGCCCGGCTGGAGCCGCAGTATTCATCGATGACGAACCCGCAGGAGAATCACCAGCATTAATATCTGTTGAAAGCGGAAAACATAAGCTCAGGGTGTCGCTTGACGGATATGAAACCCAAATATCGGAAATCGAGATAGCACCAAAAAAGATAAATAGTATGACTGTTCCTTTACTGGCTGTCAGCAAAAAATTGATCATCACGGCGCAGAATTTTGAACGCAGAAAAAATTACGAAGCGGCCGTTGAGAATTACAGGGAATTCATCCGGAAATACGGCGATACAAAAGAAGCGGACGCAGCTTATTACCGCATGGGGCATGTCCTTTTAGTAAATCTAAAGAAATACAACGAGGCTCTTGATGCGTTTCAGGCGCTGGTTGACAAATACCCGGATGCCAATACCAGGGCTGAAGCTTACTACGGGATGGCCAATACTCACAGCGCAATGGGAAATAAGGCAAAAGCTAAAGAAATGATCGATTATATAATAACAAAATATCCGGAAACATATGCTGCAGAAACAGCAAAGACAACAAAATTTAATTTTTAATTTTGAGATTGCTTCTATTTATAAACCATGTCCCCGTTTTTTACTTTACCGATGTTTTTTCTGTCTTTTTCAAGAACAATGCATTTGGCGATTGTCTGCATCGGGAAATTGACTTCCATTTTAATTTTTGTGCCGTCGACTACCGTATAGACGGTGTCGCCGATATTTACCATACTGGCAATCTTCCCGGAGCTTACTATTATTTCATTGGCTCCGACGCTTACGGCTTTAACAATTCCCACAAGAGTACCTTCGATCTTTTTCTCTGCCGGTACGCCGGCGGGTCTCGTTATCACTTTGTTTTTAAATCCTTTATCGTTCAAAATTGCGGCGATTACGGCATCCATCATGCTATAGGCATTTTGTTCGAGGAATTCCGGGCTACTTTCAGCAGTGCCTGCAGCTCCAGGCGAGTTAACAACTATTTCCTTAATGAATTCCAGATCGTCCATGCTATAAAGATTGATGTCGCATTTTACTCCCGTATCGTTGATGTCGTTTATTATAAGGTATAAGGAAGGAGCTTCATCAATCTCGTTTACTTTCATGCCTGTCTCTTCAAATGCTTTTTTAAAACAGTACCACATATAATCCGGAAGCAGGTTATTCGTTTTATAAGAAACCGATTTATCTGCGCTGAAATAGGCATAGCGTTTTGATTTCGCCGCGTAATTTTGAAAACTGCCAAGATTGATTTGAGCGTTTTTATATCCTTTAATGTTTTTTACGGAGGCTCCGGGGTTATATCCGTCATCGGATAAATAAATATTTCGTCCGCAGCCGGCAAATACCGCAAAGGAGACAATAATAAACGATACTAATGGCATAAAAATGTGTCTTTTTTCCATTTCTAACTCCGTGAAACAATTAACAATGTTTGATTTTTAAAAATTCTTTACATCACTTAAATATTCTTCAAGCCTTTTCAGCTTTTCCAAAAGACTCGAGACTTCACCGGCTGTGTTCTCAACCGAGATTTTCGCATCGATAAAATATTGTCTCTCGGCGCCCGTTATGTCCTTCGGACCGCCTGTGCTTATCGTATTTATAAAATCGCTGAAATCATTCAAAATTTTAAATAATGTTCTGTAAAGATTTTTAATTGTGTGGTACATTTCGGCGGCGAGAACAAAATTCATTTTCCTGGGATCCGTATCCAGCAAATCCACTGTTTTTCTGTTCCTGGAATCGAGCTTAGAGAGATAATATGAAAGGGACCGGGGATAATTTTTTATTTCTTTATAGTCCGTAAGAGCCTTATCGATCCTTCCTATCCCGTCGATTTCAAGATTTCTGAACATGTCATTAAGCTGGCTGAAATTTATTTTATCGTTTTCCGGGATCATTCTGGAATTTTTAATGTTCATCATGATGCCGGCAATTCTCGATTTATGCGTTTGCATCAATTCAACGGATTCCGTAATGAAACTGTTGAAGTCGAACTGACCTGTATTATTTAAATCGATCTCGTTAATTACCGCTGAACCGTTTGCTGTTTTTTCAATATTGGATTTTTGAGCCAGCCTCTCTTCTTTCTTCTGCGTTCTGAGCAGCTGATTGAAATATTCGGCCGATTTTGCCGGAGTGCGGATTATTCTGATAATGCTGACTTTTCTGGTTTTTCTGTTATATTTTAATCCGAACATCCGTCCTTCCTTATCGATATACCTGTTATTCAGATCATGAACGGAAACCTTTGACGGATTTATTTCCGAAATATTATCTATTTTAATAAACGTCGTTTTCATTGCTGATTAATCTGAATAAAATAATAATCTGAAATGTTAGAAAAAAGTTTGCTGTAAAATCTGTATAACGGTTTTCCCGGCATACTTAATGTCCATTGACTTATAATAATTAATTGCTATTGCGGTTCATTCTGCATGGGAGTATCGAATTTGACAGCTATGTAGGCGTCGCCTTTTAACTTTTTGCCTGTATATCTTTGAGCAATTTCCGATGGATTATTATCCATTAATCCTGTTCTTACAATTATTCCGTTTATATTGTTCTTTTGACCGCCTGAGGAAAAAATCAGATTTATCGGCAGATTAATATTTACCCTGGAGTTTGATACTATAAAAACTCCTCCTCTGCTTATATCGATTATCTTCCCTTTTCCTTTTACAGGTTTTGCGGTTTCAATTTTTAATTCGTCCGGATTCCCTTCGTAGAAGGTGAATTTAACCGAAAGATCGCACGCATAACGGGGAAATTCTCTCTTTTCATTCATAAATTTTACCCTAAAATGTCATTATTTGTGAGCGCACCCATATAAATCAGTAAATATTCTTGCTTCTGACAGCCGGATGTCAAGCTTTGTTTAATATATATTTTTTACATTTATTTCATATATCGTAAGAAATCATAATTGACTTTAAAGATTGATTATTTGTAAATTTATTGCCGGTAAGAAAGCGTGACATTGATTACAACGCGAATTTTTTAATATGGCAACAGGAATTTATGAAAAGCAATAAAACAAAATTTATATTTATTACAGGAGGCGTATGTTCGTCTCTGGGCAAAGGTATATCTACCGCATCTCTGGGATTATTGCTGGAGGGCCACGGATATAAGATTTCCATTATAAAAATGGATCCTTATATCAATATTGATCCCGGTACTATGAGCCCGTTCCAGCACGGGGAGGTATATGTCACAGAGGACGGGGCGGAAACCGATCTTGATCTGGGCTATTACGAAAGATTCACAAATGCCAGGCTGACCAGAAAAAATTCGGTATCGACAGGGCAGATATATAATACTGTCATTCAAAGAGAAAGAAAAGGAGAATACCTGGGAAGAACCGTCCAGGTAATACCTCATATAACAAATGAAATAAAGAAAAGAATTTATGATGTGGTCGAAGCGGATGCGGATCTCGATTTTGTGCTTATAGAGATCGGCGGCACGGTTGGGGATATTGAATCATTCCCGTTCCTTGAAGCCATGAGACAGGTACGCCAGGAACTGGGAGCAAAGAGAGTAATGAACGTTCATCTTACTCTGATACCTACGATCACTGTTGCCGGGGAGCAGAAGACCAAGCCTACCCAGCATTCGGTCAAGGAGCTGATGCAGATAGGAATAATTCCCGATATCCTTTTATGCAGAACAGCCTCCCCTCTTTCAGAAGACATGAGAAGCAAGATATCGTTGTTCTGCAACGTATCAAACAGAAATGTAATTGCAGCGGAAGATATAAAAAGCTCAATATACGAAATCCCGGACATGCTTCATAAGAACGAGTACGACACAGTCGTACTTGAACATTTTGGACTGGAAACATCAAAGGCAAAACTGCCGGAATGGGAAAGATTCACCAGATCTCTGAGAGAGCCTTCGAAAAAAGTGAATATTGCCGTTGTAGGCAAGTATATATCCCTGCAGGACGCTTACCGCTCTCTTTATGAAGCACTTCTGCACGGGGCGGTAGGGAATAATGCCGAGTTGAATATTGTCCGCATCGATTCGGAAGAGATAGAAAAAGAGTGCAGCGGAGATATAACTTCTTTTTTTAAAGGGATCGACGGCATACTCGTACCTGGAGGTTTCGGCGACAGGGGTATTGAAGGAAAGATCGCCGCGGTCGGCCATGCGCGGATAAAAAAGTTACCGTTTTTCGGAATATGCCTTGGCCTTCACTGCGCAGTCATTGAGTACGGCAGAAACATATGCGGATTAAAGGACGCTCATACTCGCGAGATTGACCAGTACACGCCGCATCCTGTAATATCTTATCTTGCGGACCAGGAGATCATTACTGATAAAGGCGGCACAATGAGACTCGGGGCATATGAATGCGTTTTTAAGGAAGGCACCAGGATCAAAAAGATCTACGGCTCGGATTCTTACATGGAAAGACACAGGCATCGCCTTGAATTCACGCTGAAATACAAAGAGCTTTACGAAAAGCACGGCATGGTGTTCGGCGGAATAAATCCGCAAAGCGGCCTTATCGAGACCATTGAACTGAACGATCATCCATGGTTTATAGGCACGCAATTCCATCCGGAATTCAAATCTAAACCCATCAAACCGCATCCTCTTTTCAAGGATTTTATCCGAGCTTCAATAGAGTACGGCGCCGGAAAGAAAGGATAAGCCCTTCCCGGGTAGTTTTACATATTTTCGAAAGCTGCTGTATCAGATCTAAAAGGCGTTCTCATTAATTTTGTAATTTGTTTCCATTTATAGCTTATTATTCATCTAAATTTATCATTTTAGCATGACTTCTAATTATACTTGACAATTATCTGAATAAAAACGCACAGTACATCTTTACTAAAAAAGCAGCCTAAATTTACAGTTAAGTAAATGCGGGGGAACCAGATTTCGGGGCGAACGGCAATGTCCGGCGATTTTTATAAAAAATCGGGCATTCCCAGGATACTTCCACGTCCGAGCCCGTCAGCTAACTTCGCAGGCATTTGGAAGGGCAATTTTCAGACCTCGTTATTGCCGGCATTGTCGGTTTTGCCTTTCCGATGGAGGATTAATGGCCAACGGCAATGATGAATTACCGCTTCATAAAAAAATAATACGTAAAATAATCGGCCCGCCCCGGGATATCAATGATCCGGGGATATTTCACAAGCTCGCACTGATCCCGTTCTTTGCATGGATAGGCCTCGGCGCTGACGGTCTTTCTTCATCTGCATACGGCCCCGAAGAAGCATTCCGCGCGCTTGGAGAACAAACGTATCTCGCGCTATTTCTCGCTTTAGCGGCAGCCGCAACTGTATTCATTATATCTTATACTTATTCGAAAGTTATTGAATATTTCCCGCACGGTGGCGGAGGCTACATTGTGGCAAGCCATATGCTGGGAAAAAGAGTAGGTGTTGTCTCGGGCAGCGCTCTGATCATAGACTATATTCTTACGATCACTGTGTCCATCACTTCCTGTATTGACGCTCTGTTCAGTTATTTTCCGGTGCAGTATCAACAGTTTAAAATAATAACTGCCGCTGTTTTTATTATCATACTGATCATACTGAACATCAGAGGAGTCAAGGAGTCAATTGCGATACTTGCTCCCATATTTCTCGTGTTTATTATTACGCATGCAATAATGCTGGGATATGGGATATTCAGTCATGTTGCAGATATCGGCCCTGTCGTGAGCCATGTAGGGGATGGCTTTTCAAGAGATCTATCGACTATAGGCTTTGCGGGAATTATGCTGATTTTTATACGGGCATATTCCATGGGAGCCGGTACATTTACGGGGATTGAAGCTGTTTCGAACGGTCTTCAGATCATGCGCGAACCGAAAGTGCAGACAGGCAAACGGACCATGGCTTATATGGCAGTGTCTCTTGCCGTTACGGCAAGCGGGCTTTTTCTTTGCTATCTGCTTTTGAATGTAAAGCCGACTTTCGGCAAAACACTTAATTCTGTTCTGGCAGATTCTTTATTCGGAGGATGGTCTTTCGGCTACGTTCTTGCGCTGATCACGATACTCTCGGAAGGAGCGCTTTTGTACGTAGCGGCACAGGCGGGACTTATTGCGGCCCCCAGGGTTATGGCAAACATGGCAGTAGATTCGTGGCTTCCGCACAGGTTCGCGGCTTTTTCTGAAAGGCTGACTATGCGCAACGGTGTTATTATGATAGGCGTCGCGGCTTTGCTGATTTTATTATACACCCGCGGTTCAATCTCTGCTTTAATCATTATGTATTCGATCAATGTGTTTGTCACTTTTTCACTTTCGGAGCTTGGCATGCTTCGTTTCATTTTAAAAAACCGCAACAGAATACCGAAATGGAAAAATAATTTTACTATATTCCTCTTTGCTCTTGCACTGTGTCTTGCAATACTAATGATTGTTGTTTATGAAAAATTCACAGAAGGAGGCTGGCTTACATTAGTAATAACCACAGTTCTTATAATACTTTGTTTTATGATCAGAAAACATTATGATCGTATTCTGGCGGATATGCGGAAACTCGATGAGCTTCTGAAAGATGTTCCGGTGACCGGCGAAGAAGTAAATATACAGCCTGTTAACAGAAAGAACATGACTGCCATTCAGCTTGTCGGAAGCTATAGCGGATTCGGAGTTCATACGTTTTTGAATATCAACAGATCATTTCCAGGGCTCTATAAAAATTTTATATTTATTTCCGTCGCGGTTGTCGACCAGGGATTATTCAAGGGAGAGGAAGGGCTGGACGATCTTAAAAAGTCGGTTGAGGAATCTCTTAAAAAGTATGTTGAGCTTGCGCAAAAACTCGGCTTCCCGGCCGAATACAGGATGGATGTCGGCACCGACGTTGTGGACACTGCGACTGAGCTATGTCTTGAGACAGGCAGGGAATTCCCGCGTTCCACCGTGTTCACAGGCAAGCTCGCTTTCCGCCAGGAAAAATTCTATCATAAATTTTTACACAACGAAACTTCATATGCCATACAGCGCCGTCTGCAGTGGAGCGGCGTAACCAATGTGATCATGCCTATACGCATGGAAGTCTAAAAACAATTTTATTTCAAAGCGCGATTCTTCATTCCTGTAACTGTTCAATCGATTTAGTTCTTTGAAGGAGCGGCGAAATGCCGCGTATCTTAACAGTTTTTTCGCCGCCTTCCGGAAGTCCTTGAATACTTATATGCTATGATTAAAGCAGGTCGAAGCGGTCAAGGTTCATCACTTTATTCCAGGCTGCAATAAAATCGTTAACAAATTTCTCCTGTGAATCATTGCTGCCATAAACCTCGGACAGCGCCCGCAGTATGGAATTTGAGCCGAAAACAAGATCAACGCGTGTGGCTGTCCATTTTACTTTTCCTGTCGCCCTTTCGCGGACCTCGAACAAATCTTCATCTTTGGATGTTGCCTCCCATTCATATTTCATATCCAGAAGATTAACAAAGAAATCATTTGTAAGTTCCTCAGGGCGATCCGTGAAGACTCCATGTCCGGATTCCCCGAAGTTGGCATTCAGCGCGCGCATGCCGCCGATCAGTACTGTCATTTCAGGCGCGGTCAGGGTAAGTAGCTGAGCGCGGTCGATCAGCAACTGCTCTGCTTTTATAGAATATTTTATTTTTTGATAGTTGCGGAATCCGTCGGCAGCAGGTTCGAGCACCGTGAATGACTTCGCGTCGGTCTGTTCCTGCGAGGCATCCATGCGTCCGGGTGTAAAGGGAACAGTCACTTTATGACCAGCATCCCCTGCAGCCTTTTCCACACCGGCGCAGCCGGCTAGCACTATCAGGTCGGCTAGCGATATCTTTTTTCCGCGTTTCTGTGCTTTGTTGAAATCGTTTCGAATGTCCTCCAGTTTTGTGAGCACTTTCGACAGCCTGGCGGGTTCATTGGATGCCCAGTCCTTCTGAGGGGCCAGACGGATCCGGGCGCCATTGGCCCCGCCTCGCCTGTCGGAACCTCGGAACGTTGAAGCTGATGCCCATGCGGTCGAAACCAGTTCCGGCACCGAAAGACCTGAATCGATCACCTTCTTTTTGAGTAAGGCAATATCCTTCGCATCGATGAGCTTGTGATCAACGGCAGGTATAGGATCCTGCCAGATAAGCTCTTCTGAAGGGACTTCAGATCCGAGATAGCGCGAGCGCGGCCCCATATCGCGATGAGTAAGCTTGAACCATGCGCGTGCAAATGCGTCAGCTAACTGGTCCGGATTTTCATAAAAACGCCTTGAGATTTTTTCGTATACAGGATCGAACCGCAGAGATAGGTCGGTAGTCAGCATCCCGGGCGTGCGCCGTTTGGAGGGATCATGCGGATCCTGGACTGTATTCGCGCCGGCGTTGTCCTTTGGCTTCCACTGGTAAGCTCCGGCAGGGCTCTTTTCAAGTTCCCATTCGAAGCTGAACAATATGCGGAAAAAATTATTGCTCCACTTAGTGGGAGTGTTGGTCCAGATTACTTCCGGGCCGCCGGTGATTGTGTCATTTCCTTTCCCTGTGCCGAATTTGCTTTTCCAGCCAAGTCCCTGCTCCTCGATGGAGGCAGCTTCGGGTTCCGGGCCTACCAGCGACTTATCGCCTGCGCCATGGGTCTTGCCGAAAGCATGGCCGCCCGCGATGAGCGCTACTGTCTCTTCGTCGTTCATCGCCATGCGACCGAAACTTTCGCGGATATCACGGGCCGCAGCGATGGGATCAGGATTGCCGTTCGGTCCTTCCGGATTAACGTAAATCAGTCCCATCTGAACAGCAGCAAGCGGATTCTCAAGCTCCCGGTCTCCGGTATAACGCCTGTCGCCCAGCCACTCGCTCTCCGAGCCCCAGTATATGTCCTTTTCAGGTTCCCAGACATCCTCACGACCGCCTGCGAAACCGAATGTCTTGAAACCCATTGATTCCAGGGCGACATTACCGGCCAGTATCAAGAGATCTGCCCATGAGATCTTCCTGCCGTATTTCTGCTTGATAGGCCAGAGAAGCCTGCGTGCCTTGTCAAGGTTCGCGTTGTCCGGCCAGCTGTTAAGCGGCGCAAAGCGCTGGCTGCCGTTACCCGCGCCACCGCGGCCGTCTCCGATGCGGTAAGTGCCAGCGCTATGCCATGCCATACGGATAAAGAGAGGCCCGTAGTGGCCGAAATCCGCAGGCCACCAGTCCTGAGATTTCGTCATCATTTCAGCGAGGTCCTTCTTTACAGTCTTGAGGTCAAGGCTTTTAAATTCATTGGCGTAATTGAAATCCTCGCTCATCGGGTTGGATTTGGATGAACGCTGGTGCAGAATATCAAGGTTGAGCTGGTTAGGCCACCAGTCACGGTTCGTCACACCGCCCGTTGTTACGTTTTTGTTTTGATCATTCAAGATAGTCATGTTATTTTCTCCTTTAGTTTATAATTTTAAAGAATGCCCTAATTTAAATTAAATTATAATAATCGGAACGATTATTATAATAAAGCAAAAAAATTTATTCTCTGCAGTTTTTACAGAGACCATAAAATTCAATTCTATGTCTTTTTACCTTAAAACCTGTTTTTGATATAACCTGTTTATCCAGTTCGTCTACAATGGGCATTGATATGTCCGTTATTAAATCACATTTCTCACATATAAAATGATAATGCTTTCCAATTTTCGCATCGTATCTGTCGAAAGTGCTTCCGAAATCGATTTTGTTGATCAAACCCTGTTCAACAAGTATATTTAAATTCCTGTATACAGTTCCAAGGCTTAAATTCGGGAATTCTTTTTTTAATTTATCATAAAGCCAGGTTGCAGTCGGATGCGATCCTGTGCTTCTTAACAGTTCAAGTATCCTGGTTCTCTGTTTACTGTTTCGTATATTCAATGTACGCCAATTGATAATCGGAATTATTACTATAAGTCTAATCTTAAAGTATCAAATGTCAATTAAAAAATATTTTTTTGTATATTGATTCTGTCATTGATGACCTTTTATATATCTTTGAAAATATTGGAAATTTTTTTTACACGGTTGGTATTTTTTATAAACAGGTCAACGATAACTGGATCAAAATGTTTTCCTCTTTCCTGTTCAACCAGTTCTATAGCCTTATCGAACGGCCATGGATCTTTGTACGGCCTTTTTACGGTCAATGCGTCAAAGACGTCCGCTATTGCCACTATCCGACCGAATAAATGTATCTCTTCTCCCCTGAGGCCTTCAGGATATCCGCTGCCGTTATATTTTTCATGATGTGTTTTCGCAATTATTGCACCGGCTTTAAGAAACGGGCTTTCGGTGTTTTTTAATATGTCGAATCCTATATATGGATGGGTTTTCATTTTATTCCATTCTTCTTTTGATAGTTTGTCGGGTTTTAGAAGTATAGAATCCGGTATGCCGATCTTGCCTACGTCGTGCAGTGGCGCGGCATTAAGAATGATTTCCTGCTGTTCTTCGTTCTCTCCGTGCAGCATCGCAAGCATTCTCGAGTAATGGGCGACTCTTGAAACATGATTGCCTGTTTCCGGATCCTTATGTTCAGCGGCGTTCCCAAGCACTATCAGCGTCTCGAATTCTCTTTTAAGCAGATTCTGCGTAGCTGTTTTAACTTCATTTTCCAGGAGAAGGGCTTTGTCTTTTAAAAGAATCTGGTAGTTTCTTATTTTTGCCAGATTTGTAATCCGGGCAATGAACTCGGCGCCGTTAAGAGGTTTTGTCAGAAATTCGGTGGCGCCTGTTTCTATGGCATCAAGCTTAAGCTGTTCGTTATCTGAGATTGAGGTTATCATTACTATGGGAATGTTAGGATGATAGTCTCTGATATTCCTGATCAGTTCAATCCCGTTCATCTCAGGCATTAAATAATCGGCAAAGACAATATCGATATGGCTCTTTTTTATAAATTCGAACGCTTTAACAGGATTAGAGAAACTTGTTATTTTTAGTCCTACTTTTTGCGCCAGTTTTTCTATGATTAAAAGATTCAGTTCGTCGTCATCCACGGATATCGCGTGTAATTGGGGAAGCATATCGTATCAGTCTCCATATTCCTGAAGAAATTGTGTTTTTAAGGAATCAAATTCTTTTTTAACCAGGCTCAATATTCCGTTATAATCGAATTGCTTTTTGTTTTTTGCATTTATTTCCATTTCTAGAAAGTATTCTGCGATCTTTTTAAGCCTTAAATTGGATGCCGTGCCCTTTAATTTATGAGCCTCGGAATAAATTACGTCAAATTCACGATCCCGTACGCTTTTTAAAATAGAAGCGAAATAATTCTCAAAGTTCGTCACAAACTGGCTGATCAGATTCGATAAAAATTCTATATCTATCCCGAGCTCACTGGCTGTTGCTTCCAGATCGTATTTCCCATCCTGATTTGATAATGCGGCTTTTTCATTTTCAGTTTTCATAATATTTTCGATTGATTTTTCTCCTGTATCTCCTGGATTGGCCGAAATCTGTAACTTTGCGTCCGGCATGTATTCTTTATTTTTTAATAAAGGGGAAAGCGCTCCCAATAATTTATTGATGCTTATAGGCTTTGTAAGGTAATCATCCATTCCCGAACCGAGTATCGTTTCCCTGTCTCCTATAATTGATTTCGCGGTAAGGGCGATTATAGGCGTGTGTTCCAGGTTTTTTGTTTGTTCTGTTTCTAAAATTTTTTTTGTCGCTTCAATGCCGTCCATTACAGGCATATTAATGTCCATTAGAATCAAGTCATATTTCATATTGTTGAATTTTTCGACCGCTTCCGCGCCGTTTTTTGCCAGGTCTGTGCTGATTCCGATTTCTTTCAGCATAAGAGTTATTAATTTTTGGTTAATGATGTTGTCTTCAGCCACCAGCGCACTGCCGTTTAAGTGTATTTTCTGTTTTTTATCGATGTATGACTCGGATTGCGCGACCTGTTTTTCATTGTATGCAAGCTCGAGTATGACGCCTATGATTTTCGAAGCATAGATAGGTTTATATATTACCTTTATCATGCTGCTTATCATCGGTTTTAAATATTCGTGATCCATTCTGTTTGCGATCAATATTAATGGCATACCCGGCAGCAAATCATGGATTTTTTCTAGATCCGCAGGGGTGTTAAACAGATAGTTCAGAAAAATTATATTATTTGATTTCAGACGAAATTTTTTTATTTCGTCAAAAGATGAAAATACTTCCGTTTCTATATTAAAAGCTTTAAGATAACGTTCGATATTGTCCAGCTGGGTCTTTTCGTCCATGTTTTGCACGAACAGAAAACATTTTAAATTGTCGAAATTATAATCTCTTTTAAAGATGTCTGTTCCGCTGAAATCCGAAAAGTCAAGCTCAAAAGAAAATTTGCTGCCTTTCCCTTCCTCGCTTTCAATTTTAAGCTCGCCTCCCATTGCTCTTACAAGATGCGATGAGATAGTTAATCCCAGTCCGGTACCGCCGTATTTTCTGGAGATGGAGGAATCCGCCTGTGCAAACGCGTTGAATATCATGTTTTGTTTTTGTCTGGGTATTCCGATGCCGTTATCGGTGACCGAAAATAATATGCGGCAATTTTCGGACATTTCCGTCAGTTTTATTTCAACCAGTATTTTCCCTCTTTCGGGTGTGAATTTAATTGCATTGCTTATAAGATTATTCAAAACCTGCTTTATCCTCAGAGGGTCGCCGATTACATGCTGAGGCAGCGAGGGATCGATAAAGTATAAAAGTTCAATGTGTTTTTCGTCTGCTCTTGTAACGAACATATCGACAACCGGTTCCATTTCATGTTTTAAATAGAATTTTATGTTGTCGATTTCAAGTTTTCCGCTTTCAATTTTTGAGAAATCCAGAATGTCGTCTATTATCCCGAGGAGTACTTTTGAGCTGTCTTTTATCGTGTCAAAATATTCTTTCTGCTGACGGTCCAGATCGGTCATGAGCAGAAGTTCGATAAATCCGAGAATGCTGTTAAGCGGTGTCCTGATCTCATGGCTCATATTTGCGAGAAATGCGCTTTTAAAGCGGTTTGCCTGCTCCGCTTTTTCTTTTGCAGCTTTAAGCTCTTCCTCTGCTTCCTTTCTTTTTGAAATGTTTACCGCGTCCTTTATGTAATGGGCTATGATATCCTGAGAATTTTTAATTGCGTATATCGAGGCGTATTCCCAGTAGTATTCCCCGCTTTTTTTTCTGTTGTGGAATTCTCCGCGCCATTCGCCTTCTTTTCTCAAAGTATCCCAGAATAGTTCCTTTTCCCCGGGGGCCAGCTCTCCGAGCTTAGAAGCTTTAATCCCTACGACTTCCTGGAAGTCGAAACCGGTAATTTCGGTAAATTTGGGATTAACATATTCTATGATCCCGTCCTTATCTGTAATCATTACAATATTCAGGCTTTGTTCAACTGCCTGCGAAAGTTTTATAAGCTCTTCCTGCGACCTCTTGCGGTCGGTAATGTCCATTATGTATTCGATTATTTGTATTACATTGCCCTGAGTGTCGAAAATCGGATATCCGTAGAGCTCTCTAAAGACGGTGTTCCCATGTCCGTCTACATCGGAAAAATCCATATAAACTGGCTCTTTGGTCTTTTTTATTATTTCCGAAGGGGATCCTTTGGCAGGTACTCCGGAAGATGCTCTCAGCCTTGATCCGTAGTTTATTCGATTATAATGCTGGCCTTCCATGATATTCTGTGCCTTTGCGGCGCTGTTCGCGATAATTATATCGCCTTTGTCCGCGTCTATTACATAGACCGGATAAGTAAAAGCATCGATCATATCGCTAAAAAGACGGTTTTGCTTTAGTATTTCCTCTTCGGCTTTTATTCTATCAGATATATCCCTTTTGATGGCGGCAAATTTAAGGATTTTCCCTTTGCTGTTTCTTATCGGAAAAATATTTGCTTCTTCATGATAGAGGCTCCCATCCTTTTTTCTATTGATAAGTATGCCGTTCCAGTTATTAGCGTTCGAAATTGTATCCCATAATTTTTTGTAGAAGCCAGGCGAATGATAACCGCTTTTCAGCAGGCCGGGTTTCTCTCCCAGCACTTCTTCTTTTTTATAGCCTGTTACTTTTTCAAAATACGGATTTACATATTCAATGATGCCTTTCGTATCGGTAATTATTATTATATCGTTATCTTTCTCAAAAATTGAGGCTAAATACCCCGCTGGTATTTTTTCAGTTTTTTTCCCGGAAAGATTTTTTCGGATTTTTCCGGTTTTCCCCCTTTTTTTTGCCGAAGGAATATTTCGTTTTGTTTTATCCGAATTCTTATTGTTTTTCATTATTTTCTCGTTTTTATCGCTTTATTGCCGAGTTGAGATAAAAACAATTATGATACCGCTGTTTCATGACTTTATTGACCCGCAGCTTTTAGTCCTCTGAATAATTTTAAAGATGCAGGATATGGATAATACAGGGAAATATGCAGCTAAATTATATTGTAATTATTCGATTTAATCAAATAAATAATATTATTTAGTGGAATATTTTTAAAAGTGGATATAGTAAAATTTGAATAATGGTTTTAATGTTAATAAATATAAAAATTCAGTCGGATTTATTTTTTGATATTTCTCCAAGACATTGATCTGCAAATTTACACCAGGCCGCACAGCCGGTATCCATCTTCGGATTTGAGATTCTGTTTCCGCATTTCTTGCATTTTCTTGAACTTTCGTCCTTAAAAAATTCTTCATGATGCCCGCATACAGGGCATTTGACTTCGAATATTGCGCTGCCGTCCCAGAATCGGGTGTCTTGTCCGGGGCATTTCATGGTATCACCGATGAGAAATTATAATTTTTTTATTATGAAATAAAACCACCGCCTCTGGCGGTGTCTGCCGGTAATTTCACCGATCATTAATAAGATAATCATAATTAATAGCATAATGTTTGACTTAAGTCAAACATTATGAATTGGAGATTTTATTTAGAAGCCATCTCAAAATTATATAATATTTGTTGATAAATTGGAATACATTATAAAATTTTTGAGGACGCCTTTCAGACCTGATGCAAAAGCGTTTAAGAACATGAAAAATTTACCAGGAAGGTCTGATTCCGGAGAAAATTTTATAATGTATTCCAATTTATCGTAAATCACTTATATGAATTAATAATTTTGAGATGGCTTCTAGTATATTGTCATATTTATTTTGTGTAATTAATACATCATTTTACGCACAATTACAGATCTGATATTGTACCGGTATTTTTATTTATCCAGTCTAAATATTGTTCAAGGCCGTCTGTTACAGGCAGGGAGATGATTTCCGGGACTTCATATGTATGAAGCGATAGTATTTCTTTTTTCAATTCGTTAAAAAGTTTTTTTCTGCTTTTTATTATCATGAGGCATTCCTTTTCTGCGCATAATTCGTCTTTCCATTCATAGACGGATGTCAGTCCTTCAATTATATTAACACAAGCGGCATGTTTTTTTTGCACCAGTTTCTTTGCGATTTTAATTGCTTCATTTTTTGATGAAATTGTGCTTAAAATTACAATAAATTCGTTCATTTGATAATCTCCTTCAGACAGGATGCGCATGTCAGAATTATTGATCCATGCAAGTGATTAATGATTACATTGAAGTTATATCATAATATAATGAAATAAATTATAATTTTGATATGGCTTTATTTTAAAATATTTGGATCATTGATCGAACATATGTATTAATATTGACATTATTGATAAGCGAATTTTTATATGAGTCAAGTATTTTGCGGGGGAACAGGAGAAGATCATGCGCGTGGCAATGTATTACAGCAACAATGATGTGCGGCTCCAGGAGATGCCGGTGCCCGGTATCGGTGAAGGAGAGATACTGATGCGGGTAGTCGCAAGCGGAATATGCGGAAGCGATGTAATGGAATGGTACAGAAAGGATAAGGTTCCGCTGGTTCTGGGTCATGAAGTTGCCGGGGAAGTAGCGTCAATAGGAAAAAGCGTAATAAATTTTAAACCGGGGGACAGGATCGCTTCCACGCATCATGTACCATGCAATACTTGCCATTACTGTTTGAGCGGTCATCACACGACCTGCGTAATGCTTCAAAGAGGAACTCATTTTGATCCGGGCGGGTTTGCCGAGTTTATAAGAATACCGTCAGTAAATGTCGACAGGGGCACGTTCCATATACCTGATGGCGTTTCATTCGAAGACGCTTCATTTATGGAGCCGCTGGCCTGCGTTATAAGAGGGCAGATGGGAGCCAGGCTTGCGCCGGGGCAGAGCGTACTTGTCATTGGCAGCGGCATAGCCGGGCTGCTTCATATAGCGCTGGCGAGAGCGACCGGGGCCGGGCTCATCATGGCTGCGGACACAATTCAAGCCCGTCTCGAAATGGCCCGGAAAATGGGCGCTGATGCCGCGCTCGAAGCCGATGCCGGGCTGAGCGAATCCGTTCGGAACGCAAACGGGGGATTGCTGGCGGATCTTGTTATTATTTGTCATGGCGAGTTCATACCTCTTGCCATGAATACGGTTGAAAAAGGCGGCACAATACTGTTTTTTGCTTCAGCTCCCGAAGATGCGCTGATTCCTGCGAAGGTGAACGATATTTTCTGGAGAACCGAGGTTACCCTGACAAGCACATATGCCGGCAGCCCGGCGGACTGTGCGCTTGCTCTCAGAATGATAAGGACAGGCACGGTTAATGTAAATAAACTTATAACTCATCGAATTAAACTCGAGGAAGCGCAAAAAGGCTTTCAGTCTGTTGCGTCGCCCATACTGCATAACTCGATCAAAGTAATTATCGAGCCGCAGAAATGAAAAATTAATATTTACCATCCAGAAGCCATCTTGAAATTATAGTTGTATGTAATATATTTCAATTTATTTCAAGGCGTAATACCTCGACGCTTGCATCGAGGATGTAAGCCTATCGATTTGCGGAGCAAATCGATAACGCCTTGAAACATAATACCCCGCCGACACCGAAGGTGGCGGCCGGTACGTCAGTACCGGGGGCTTGCCCCGGGGAATTTTATTTAAGAGCAAAACTTAATTTTGAGATAACTTCCGGCTGTTTTAAAAAATATTGACATAATATTTTTATCCAATATTAATATTTGTAATATGTCGTTTAAATATTATAACATGGGATTGTATTTTAGGAGGGAATAAAATGCCGCTGAGAGAGTTAATAAAAAAAGCAAATAAATATGAAATTCAATCTTATAAAAAAAGCGTTGATCCCAAGGAATTAAAGAAAGCATACGTTCCTTTCACGGGTTCGCCAAAGAAACATCCGTATAATAATGAAATTGTAATATTGCTTATAGAGCCTTATAACAATAACACTTCGTACTACGAATTCAAAACCAAGGATATATTTCATATAGAAGAGCTTCCCAACATCAGCAATATTTACGGAGAAACTGTGACAATGGTAAGAATATGGGTTAAGAGAAAAAGCATAGGCCTGAGATGCACGCCTTTTTTTGTTGAAGATTTAAAAATATAGATGATGGTTCATATAACGAAAGATATATCCATTGATGACAGGGAAATAAAGGAAGAATTCATACGCTCGTCCGGGCCGGGCGGGCAAAATGTTAATAAAGTTGCCACAGCAGTACAGCTTCGCTTTAATGCAGCTGCTTCCCCGTCCCTCCCTGAAGAAGTAAAGGATCGTCTTATCAGGTTATCTGGAAAACGTCTTACATCCCGCGGAGTAATTGTTATTACCGCTCGGAAGTTCCGCACACAGGAAAAAAACAGGGAAGATGCTTTGTCCCGGCTGATTTCGCTGATAAGAGAAGCGTGTAAAAATCCGAAGAGCCGCAAAAAAACAAAACCGACAGGCGCATCGATTAAACTTCGTCTTGAAAACAAGCGAAAAAAAAGCGCTGTTAAAAAACACAGACAGCGCATAGAATCCTTTGAGGATTAAAAAATTCCATTTATATCTCAAATATTTTTTTTAAAAATATAAAAAATCCCTTGCAAATTAATTATTTAAATATATTATTTATATAAAAATTTTATCTTTCAAATTTAAAAAATTAATTTTTCAGGCTGTCGCGGATGGCCGTTTTTACGGCCTCCTGATCCGGACCGCATTGTGAGAGTCTATTCGGCACCGTAAAGTACGGGATCCCGTGAGCGGCGGGCCGCTGGACGCGGCGAAGACCGGGGAAGTACAAGAGCGGACTTTTGTCATAAAATGTGCTGCAAATCTCTGATTTTGTATATATAATTATGCCATACATCATATTTGAGAGAAAATAATATGGTTGAAATCAGGTTCCACGGGAGAGGCGGGGCAGGGGCTGTAACATCAGCGGAACTATTGGCCCTTGCAGCGATAGAAGAGGGGAAATATGCGCAGGCCTTCCCCAGCTTCGGCCCGGAACGCAGAGGCGCTCCGGTGGTGGCATTCTGCAGAATCAGCGATCGGCCGGTTACCATCAGAGCGAATATCTATGAACCGGATATCGTAATGGTGCTCGATGCTTCTCTGCTGAGAATCGTCAACGTCGCCGCGGGTTTAAAACCGGACGGCATCCTGGTTACTACAAGTAAGGACACTCCTCAGAATATTAAAATCGGATTGAAGCTGAAAAATCCGCTGGCAGCCGTAGACGCTGTCAGGATAGCCAGAGAGGAGATCGGCATTCCTATCACAAATACAACCCTCCTGGGTTCTCTGGTAAGGGCGTCCGGGATAGTCAAAAACGAATCAATTATATCTTTCTTGAATAAACGTTTCGGCAGGGCCGCGGGAAGAAACCGCGCCGCCTTTGATCGGGCTTATCGGGAAACCGTTATTGTTTAGTTGACTGTTCTTAATTTTTTTAACAGAGGTACTGAAATGACAAAACCCGAATCTGAATGGTCGTGGAAAGAACTGCCTGTCGGCAACGTTGTCTTGAAGCCGGGAAATACAAGCGAATACTGTACCGGCGACTGGAAATCCCTCAAGCCAGTTTTAAATAAAGAAAAATGCATTCATTGCGGATTATGTTATATATTCTGTCCTGATATGGCATACAATCTTAATAAGGAAGACTTTTTTATCGCGGATCTTTTTTACTGCAAAGGCTGCGGCATCTGCAGCAGGGAGTGTCCCACCCGGGCGATTGCAATGGTTTCGGAAGAGGAGGCATGACTATGGGGAAACGGATAGGAATGGAAGTTTCGATCGCCGCAGCAGAAGCTGTGAAACAGGCTAATGTCGATGTAATAGCAGCATATCCCATTACGCCGCAGACACATATTGTCGAACATCTTTCCGAAATAGTCGCCAACGGTGAACTGGACGCCGAATTCGTATGCGTGGAATCCGAGCATTCGGCCCTGAGCGTTTGCGCGGGCGCATCGGCTGCCGGGGCCAGGGCTTTTACATGCACAAGTTCTCAGGGATTGGCCCTGATGAGCGAGATAGTATATATTGTGCCGGGGTTAAGACTGCCGATCGTAATGATACTCGCGAACCGCACATTGTCAGCGCCTTTGACCATCTGGAATGATCACAGCGATGCAATGATGATACGCGACTGCGGCTGGATACAGTTTTTTGTTGAGAACGGGCAGGAGACCTATGACCATGTATTCATCAGTTACCGTCTGGCCGAAGACAAAGATGTTATAATGCCGGTCATTATCAATATGGACGGATTTATTTTAACCCATGTAATAGAACCTATTGAAATGATCGAGCAGGAAAAAATCGATCAATTCCTTCCGGTGTATAAACCTCTTTACAGCCTCCATCCCGACAATCCGGTGACAATGGGAGCCTTTACGGTTCCTGCAGTTTTTGCCGAAACAAAAAAAGCTCATGAGCATGCCATCAGGGCTTCAATGCCTAAGATCATGGAAACATGGAAAGCATTCGGGGATATGACAGGCAGGTATTACCTTCCAATTGAAACGTATAAAACTGAAAATGCGGAAATTTTATTCATTACTATGGGCAGTTTCGGCGAAACAGTTTCCGTCGCCGTCGATAAGATGAGAGAGGAAGGCAGGTCTGTAGGGCTTGTAAAGATCAGGCTGTGGAGACCATTCCCTTCCGATGACTTTAAGAAAGCAGTGAAAAATGCGGAAATTTTGGTTGTACTGGATAGAGCAGTATCAACAGGAGGCCCCGGAGGTCCTGTGGCTTCTGAACTGCGGTCTGCATTATACGGGCTCGAAAAACGTCCGTTCGTTTATAACTTCATTGCGGGGCTTTCCGGCAGGGATGTTACTCCTTCCGATTATATAAAAATGACGGATAAAGCTATAAGCGAAATTAAAAGCGGCAACAGGGAAGGAATTGAAATGTACGGAGTGAGAGAATGACCGAAAACTTGAATGTTTATGCTGTCAGGACGCTGACGCAAAAGGAATATTTTGCACCCGGGCACAGAGCATGCAAGGGATGCGCGGAAGCTCTTGCCGTACGACTTGTTTGTAAAGCTCTTGGAAGAAATACTGTTGTAGCCTCCGCTACCGGCTGCATGGAAATTATATCGACTCCGTTTCCTTTCAGCGCATGGAAAATTCCATGGATACATGTCGCCTTTGAAAATACCGCGGCAGTGGCCTCCGGTATCGAACAGGGATTGAAGGTATTAAAGAGAAAGGGAAGGATCCCCGATAAAAAAATAACTGTAATCGGAATTGGCGGGGATGGCGGTACTGCCGATATCGGGTTACAGGCTCTGTCCGGAGCTTTCGAGCGGTGGCATGACATGGTTTATATATGCACGGACAATGAGGCCTATATGAATACGGGAGTTCAGCGGTCTTCTTCAACGCCTTTCGGAGCATCCACTACTACGTCTCCGGCCGGTAAAGAAAAGCCCGGACAGATCACATGGAAGAAAAACATGCCTGCAATTGCCGCAGCTCATAACGTACCGTATGTGGCAACTGCCTGCCCGAGCTATCCGATAGATCTTATTCAAAAAGTAAAAAAGGCGGCCGAAATTCACGGCCCGGCATATATTCATATTTTTTCAGTGTGTCCAACGGGGTGGAGGTCTGAATCCGATCTCTCAATTAAAATAGGAAGGCTTGCCGTGGAAACCGGAGTTTTTCCGCTTTATGAGATCGAGAATGGCCGATATCGTTTGAACATGGATATTCCGGAGCTGAGGCCGCTTAAAGAATACACTAAGCTTCAGGGCAGATTCCGGCATCTCACCGACGATATGCTTGGTGAAATTGAAAAACGAATCCGCAGGGAATATAAAGAGCTGAGAGCCAGAGCCAGAAAAGGAGCATAAAATGCAGCCCAGAGATATAGATAAAATTATCGGAAAACATAATAAGGATAAATCTGCGATACTGGCTATACTTCAGGATATACAGGCAAAAGAAAAATATCTTTCGAAAAAAACATGTGAATATCTGAGCGAGCGGCTTAATATTCCATTAAGCAAGATCTACAGGATCGCGACTTTTTACAGAGCATTCAGCCTTATACCAAAAGGAATGTATGATATCAATGTTTGCCTTGGCACAGCCTGCCATGTTCGCGGGGGGAAAAGAGTTGCCGATCAATTCATCCTGGAACTTGGAATAGATCCGGGAGAGACGACCAAAGACGGCAATTTTTCGCTTGGAACCGTAAACTGCCTCGGAGTTTGCGCGTCCGGTCCCGTTGTTGCCATTAATGATAAATATTATGGGAAGGTGAACCCGGTGAAAGTCAGAGATATTATTACAGACTTATCCGGGAAGAAGGGGGGCAAACATGGAAAGAATTAGCTCTCCTCAGACGCTGGAAAAACTCAGAAATGATATTCAGAGTAAAAGAGATCCGAATGAGGAGTGCATTACTGTCTGCACTGGAACCGGATGCCATGCGTCCGGGTGTCTCCAGGTTGTGGATGCTTTTAAAAAAATAATAAAAATCAATTCTAAAATAAAAAAAGTCAGCCTGAGACTGACAGGCTGTCATGGATTTTGCGAAAGAGGGCCTCTTGTGGTGATATATCCACAGGGAATACTCTATCAGCGCGTGAAACCTGAAGATGTGCCGGGTATTTTTAAAGAGACTGTCGTAAACGGCAATGTGATCGAATCATTGCTTTACGACCATCCGGGCACGGGTGAAAGGATCGTCCACGAAGAGGAAGTGCCGTTTTACCTGAAGCAGATGCGGGTCATTCTTGGGAACAACGGCAATATCGATCCCGAGCAAATCGAGGATTATCTTGCCGTCGGTGGATATTCCGCTTTGCCGAAAGCTCTATCCATGAAACCTGATGAAATAATAAAGGAAGTTAAACTATCCAAACTGCGCGGAAGAGGAGGCGGAGGTTTTTTAACCGGCGTTAAATGGGAGTCATGCAGAAAAGCGTCCGGCGATGTAAAGTATGTTATCTGCAACGCGGACGAAGGAGATCCGGGAGCCTATATGGATCGCAGCCTTCTGGAAGGGAATCCGCACAGCGTTATAGAAGGCATGATAATAGGAGCATTTGCCATCGGTTCAAATGACGGGTATGTCTATGTGAGGAACGAGTATCCGCTGGCCGTACTGAACACGGAAATCGCAATTCAGCAGGCAAGAGAACTCGGACTTCTCGGAAAGAATATACTCGGCTCCGGATTTGATTTCGATTTAAAGATAAGCAAGGGCGGAGGCGCGTTCGTATGCGGCGAATCTACTGCTCTCATAGCCTCAATCGAGGGAAACGCGGGCGAACCCAGGGCAAAGCATATTCATACTGTTGTAAGCGGCCTCTGGGACAGGCCGACTAATCTGAACAACGTGGAAACATGGGCCAATATTCCGGTAATAATCAACAAGGGCTCCGGCTGGTACACAAAGATAGGCACTGAAGAGAGCAAAGGGACTAAGATATTTTCACTGGTAGGCAGGGTCAATAATACAGGTCTTGTGGAAGTCCCCATGGGCATTACGATAAGGGAAATTGTTTTTGATATAGGAGGGGGTATCCCCGGCGGGAAAAAATTCAAGGCAATTCAGACCGGCGGTCCTTCCGGCGGATGCATACCAGATTCGCTGATTGACCTGCCTGTTGATTTTGACAGGCTCACGGAAGTCGGGTCCATGATGGGTTCTGGCGGGATGATCGTGATGGATGAATCCAATTGTATGGTGGAGATCGCCAAATATTACACTGAATTCCTTAAGGATGAATCATGCGGTAAATGCACGTCCTGTCGTGAAGGAACAAAAAGGATGTATGAAATTCTTACGGATATTACCGAAGGCAGGGGTACTCCGGAGCAGATCGGCCTGCTTGAGGAACTCGGCCAGGCAGTAGCGGAGACTTCGCTCTGCGGCCTCGGGCAGTCGGCGCCTAATCCCGTCCTGTCCACAATAAGGTATTTCAGGGATGAATATGAAGAGCATATTGTCCAAAAGAAATGCCGTGCAAAAGTCTGCAAAGCACTTCTCCGGTATGGAATTAACTCAAAGGCATGCGTGTCCTGCGGCAGATGCGCAAAAGCCTGCTCAGCGGGTGCGATTTCCGGCACAGTAAGAACAAAAAACAGCAAAGGCAGGCCTTTTAAGATTAATCCTAAAAAATGCATTAAATGCGGAATGTGTTTTGAAGTCTGTAAGTTCAATGCTGTGGAGGTCAAATAGATGATTCCTTTTGTCATTGACGGTAAGAATGTAGAAGGAAAAGAAGACAGCAGTATACTGGAAACAGCTCTTGATGCCGGGATCGAAATACCGAGGCTCTGTTACAATGAAGCCGTTAAACCGTATGGAGCATGCCGCCTGTGCCTGGTGGAGGTCGTTAAAAAAGGCAGATCCAGGCTGACAACTTCGTGCACATATCCCGTTGAACCGGAGATCGAAGTATTTACAAAGACCGAAAAAGTGTTGCGCAATCGCAGAATGATAATAGAACTTTTGCTCGCAATGTGCCCGAACGATAAAGTGCTCCAGGATTTGGCCCGGGAGATGGGCGTGGTAAAAGTCCGTTTTAAAAAAGAAGACAAAGATTGTATATTATGCGGGTTATGCGCGCGAATATGCGAGGAAGTTGTCGGCGCAAGTGCGATTCAATTTGCTTTTCGCGGAGACCGGAAAGAGATATCGCCTCCTTTTCAGGAAGAAGCAACTGATTGCGTCGCCTGCGGAGCCTGTGTAATAGCATGTCCTGTTAATGTGATAGGCATGGAGGAAAAAGGGGACGAGCGCACAATAAAAAGATGGAAGCGGACTCTTAAGATGAAAAAATGCAGAATTTGCGGTAACTATTTTGCCCCGTGGTTTCAGCTTGAAAAATTTAAAGAAAAGGCAAATCTTCCGAAGGATTCATTTGATACTTGCTTTACCTGCCGAAGCTGATCTTTGATGTTTTTAATTTATCATTTGGCAATTTCTGTGCGTGTTATTTTAGCAAATTTAAAATAAAAAATTCTTGCAATGTCTAAACAGATAATTAGAATTGCCTCTAAATCTTACAAAAGATAGAATGGCACATTATTTTTATTATGTGGCAGAAGTAAGATGATATTATCTATATTTTAAGAGGTTTTTTATGGCAGAGCGTGAAACAGGTACTGTAAAATGGTTTAACAGTTCCAAAGGCTATGGTTTTATCCAGCGCCAGCAGGGTGACGATATTTTCGTTCACTACAACGCTATTAACGGCGACGGTTTTAGGACTCTCGAAGAAGGGCAAAAGGTTGAATTTGCTGTTACTGAAACCGCCAAAGGTCTTCAAGCTGCAGATGTAAGTAAACTAGATTAATTATCAAATTCCTTTTATCAAGGTATGATTTTTTAACGAGAATTAACATCAATTATTTAAACTGCATGTCTACTCACCACATTCATCCAAAACGGGTACTCACTCTTTCTGAATATTCAGGATGTCAAATAGTCAGAATAGTAATGCATAGTTCAATTGATTTTAATCTGCTTTGTAATCGTACTTTAACCGATATTTGTTAATTAATTCAATTACTAAGAACCTGAAGCTTTCCCGGGTCCTCCGCATAAAGCTAATTTATTTTAACATTATGCGAGGGACATCGGGAATTAATTTTAACCGAGCAATTATCTCGCCGGGCGATTAAATGACGTTCCGCTATTTTGCCATTTCCCTGTATATTCTGAGACGTTCCTTTGCTTCCTCCTCCGCTATTTTGAAGAGCTTTTCAGCTTCCTGCGGGAATGATCTCTTGAGGCTGTTGTAGCGAACTTCGCTGTTAATGAATTCCTGATAGTTACCCTTAATATCCGCAAAATCAAGAATAAATGGATTTTTGCCTTCGAGAGCAAGAAGCGGATTGTAGCGGTATAAAGGCCAGTATCCCGCCTCCACTGCTTTTTTCTCTTCTTCCTGGCTCTTCCCCATATCGATTCCGTGATTTATACATGGAGAGTATGCGATAATAAGAGAAGGACCAGGATAGTTTTCAGCTTCCGTTATGGCTTTCATGAACTGGTTTTTGTTGGCTCCCATCGCCACGGATGCGACATATATATAACCGTAAACCATAGCGATCCGGCCAAGATCTTTTTTACGGACAGGTTTGCCTTTCGCGGCAAATTTTGCAACAGCTCCCGTCGGGGTAGACTTGGATGCCTGGCCGCCTGTATTCGAATATACCTCCGTGTCAAGGACTAATATGTTGACGTCGTGCCTTAGTGCCAGCACATGATCGAGCCCGCCGTATCCGATATCGTATGCCCAGCCGTCGCCGCCGATTGCCCATATGGATTTTTTAACGATCTGGTCTTTCAGCTTCAATATATTGTCAAGTATGTCCGCTTTCGGACCGCTTGAGCCGGATAATTCTTTTTTCACGAGTTCTTCTATTTTAAATCGGAGTTCCTTTGTTTTTTCCGCATTATTCATTGCGACTAGCCAGGATTCAAGAGCGCCTGCCAGATCTTTTGAGAGATCCTGTCCAAGAGCTTCCCTCATAAAGTTCGCAAGTTTTTCGCGCTGCTGGGTGACTGCCATTTCCATTCCAAAAGCAAATTCAGCGTTATCCTCGAACAGGGAGTTTGCCCATGCAGGTCCATGCCCGTTCTTGTTGACAGTATAGGGACATGCTGGCGCAGATCCACCGTATATGGATGAGCAGCCTGTTGCATTTCCGATTATCATTCTGTCGCCGAACAGCTGTGTGATCACTTTAATGTAGGGCGTTTCACCGCATCCCGGGCACGCCCCTGAGAACTCGAATAACGGCTGGGAAAACTGGCTTCCTTTAAGGGTATCTTTGCGCATAAGATTGTCTCTTATGGGAAGCGTTAAAGAAAATTTATGATTGATTACCTGTTTCTCTATCTGGGTATCCAGGTGCTTCATTACAAGAGCTTTTTCTTTTGCGGGGCACACATCGGCGCAGTTTCCGCATCCTACGCAGTCAAGCGGGCTTACCTGGATTCTATAATTGAATCCTTTAAGCTCTTTGCCTTTTGCCGGAAATGTAACGAATTCTTTCGGAGCTTTTTTAAGTTCCTCATCAGATGCAAGCGCGGGTCTTATCGAGGCATGCGGGCATACGAAAGAGCACTGGTTGCATTCAATACAGTTCTCAGGCAGCCATTCAGGTATGTTTATCGCTACTCCGCGTTTCTCATATTGTGTCGTCGCTGTGGGAAAAATACCGTCGGGTGAAAAGGCGCTTACAGGGAGCCTGTCCCCGAGCTGGGCCAGCATCGGCTTCATCACTTTATTCACGAATTCGGGAACACTTTCATCAAAGTATCTTTCACGACCTGCATTTGCCCATGATTCAGGATATTTTACTTCATTTAAAGCGTCTAAAGCCTGATCAACGGCGGCGTTATTCATATTAACGATCTTGTCGCCTTTTTTGCCGTATGCCTTTTTAATTGCTTCCTTTAGCAGATCTATGGCCTGCTCGGGCGGGATAACATTTGCGATCTTGAAAAATGCCGCCTGCATTATCATGTTGATCCTTCCGCCCAGACCGACTTTTTCCGCAATTTTAACGGCATCAATATTGTAGAACTTCAATTTCTTCTCTGCGATTTTTCTTTTCAGATTAACCGGGAGTTTTTTTTCCATTTCTTCCAATGTCGTCCAGGGAGAATTCAAAAGGAAACTACCTCCTTCAATTACACCCTGCAATAAATCATATTGATATACATAAGCAGGATTATGACACGCTATAAAGTCGGCTCGGGTCAGCAGATAGTGTGACAATATTTTATTTTTTGAGAAGCGCAGATGCGACATTGTAACTCCGCCGGATTTCTTTGCGTCGTAAGCGAAATAAGCCTGCGCGTACATATCCGTGTTCTCGCCGATTATCTTAATAGCTTCTTTGTTCGCGCCGACCGTCCCGTCCGCTCCTAGTCCCCAGAATTTACACCGTCTCGTATGGTTGAGGGAAGTATCTATTTCTTCCGGCACTTCGAGTGAAGAATTGCTCACATCGTCGTTGATCCCAACGGTAAAAGATCTCTTGGGTTCCGGCTTGTGGAGATTGTAATAAATCGCTTTTACCATGCTGGGAGTAAAATCCTTGCTGCCAAGTCCGTAGCGACCGCCTATTATCAGGGCATCCCTTCCGGCTTGCTGAAAGGATGTGCATACATCCTGGTAAAGCGGTTCGCCGATAGTGCCGGGGGTCTTAGTCCTGTCAAGAACGGCTATTCTTTTTGCAGTTTTCGGCAGTACTTTAAAAAAATGTTCTTTTGAAAAGGGATAATAAAGCCGCACTTTTACAAGTCCGACGCGCCCTCCTCTTACCGTATTATGATAGTTTATGGATTCTTCAATAACATCACAGCTTGAGCCCATCGATACGACTACATGTTCGGCTTCCGGATGTCCGACATAGTCGAATAAATTATATTTTCTGCCTGTAAGGTCGCCGACTTTTTTCATTTCTTCTTCGACTATTGACGGAAGCTTTGCGTAAAAAGGCGAGCATGCTTCCCTGCTCTGGAAAAAGATATCGGGATTCTGCGCCGTTCCTCTGAGTTGCGGATGCTCCGGATTCATTGACCTTCCTTTGAACCTGTCGATCGCATTCCAGTCAACCAGTTTGGCCATATCCTTGGGATCTATAATATCGATTTTTTGGATTTCATTTGAAGTACGGAAACCGTCAAAGAAATGAACGAACGGAAGGCTTGCCCTGATGCTAGAAAGATGCGCTACAAGCGCGAGGTCCATTATTTCCTGGGCGGAAGCGGAAGCCAGAAAAACGAAGCCTGTCTGGCGCGCGGAGTTGACATCCGAATGGTCGCCGAAAATGCAAAGAGCGTGTGACGCCACTGATCTTGCAGAGACATGGAAAACGCATGGCAGCAGTTCGCCTGCGATCTTGTACATATTGGGGATCATAAGCAGCAAGCCCTGCGAAGCGGTGAATGTGGTTGACAGTGACCCGGCGGCGAGAGCGCCGTGAACTGCTCCTGCTGCACCTGCCTCGGACTGCATTTCCGCCACATTTACAACCTGCCCAAAAATATTCTTTTTTCCTCTGGCAGCCCACTCATCGCAATATTCACCCATAGTAGTAGAGGGTGTGATCGGATAAATTGCCGCAACCTCGCTCATCGCATAAGCGACATGAGCGGCTCCTTCGTTACCTTCAATTGTTTTTGTATATCCAGCCATTTTATTCTCCTTTTTTAACCCTCGGTTTCCATTTAACTGCAATCACCGGATTAAAATGTAGACCATTTTATTAACAGAATGTCGGATAGATATTATTCAAGTCTACTTTTTTTTTAAACGTTTAAAAAAAAGAGTAAAGTTCATCCGTGCACGGCATGTTTCGCCTGCACTATTTTTTACTGTATATTGACGGTTGATAAAATAATAAAATTCCCCGGGGCAAGCCCCCGGTACTGACGTACCGGCCGCCACCTTCGGTGTCGGCGGGGTATTATGTTTCAAGGCGTTATCGATTTGCTCCGTAAATCGATAGGCTTACATCCTCGACGCAAGCATCGAGGTATTACGCCTTGAAATAAAAATGGTACCTAATGCTTTTTGAACAATACGGCAGTTAATACAGACCGCAAATTGAATACATTATTAGCAGTATTAAAAAACAGCGAGTACACTCCTTTAGCCAGGATAAATTCCTGAGTCTTAAAAGTCAAATTTTTTTCTTTTCTACCCTATGCTCTTATTAAGTAGCATTACAGGTACTTCATTCCGTACAGGGCTCTTCGATTTTTCGTGTTCCGGAATTAAACTGACTACAAAGGTCCGATTTTTATATGATATCATAATGATCGGTACAGATATATCAATTCAGCCTTTTTATAAGTATGGTAGTAAAATCGTCTTCAATCTCTTTTTCATTGAGAAAAGAATAAAACCGATGCAAAATATAATCCAATATCTCCTGCGCGCCGGCGTCCGGCGCTTCCTCAAGCGATTGTTTCAAACGTTCATAGCCATACCGGCTTTTTTTTAAATCATGGCTTTCAGTCAGGCAATCGGTATATAAAAGCAGCACATCTCCAGGTTTTATGGAAAATTTGGCCGATGACCTGAAGTTAACCAGGTCCTGGATACCTATGGGAGTGGTTTTATTATCGGAAGAAATTGCTGTCAGCAAACTTACCTTGCCCGTATTTTTATTTTTATAAAGAGGATCCGGATGTCCGGCATTAATGTATTCGATTTCATTATTGTTGAATCGGAAAATGATGCCGGTAATAAACATGTTTATGGCATTAAGATCCTTTTTTAAAGTATTGTTTGTCAGTTCAATCATTCTCCCGAGGGGGTCGTTTTTTACCAGGTTGAAAAATTTATGTAAAACGGGTTTTGCCAGAATAGTGATTAAAGCGGATGCAATTCCGTGACCGGAAACATCGAACAATGATAACCCGTTGAGCTTTTCCTCTTCATAATAAAAATCATAAAAATCTCCTGAAATGCCGTACCTGGGCTTGAAAGACATGGCAATATCCCATGATTTTGTGGCGATGGGCTGTTCCGGCAGCAGGGATTTTTGTATGTCATTCGCTAGGTCCAGCTCGATTCTTGCCATTTTCTGAGTTTGTTCAAGCTGGCAATTAAGCATAAGCAGTTGATTGTTTTTTTCTTCCAGACTTTGTTTGGCTGACTCGAGTTCTTTATTTTTTTTTGTCGCCTGGTTGGCGGATATCGAGAAAAAAATGCTTATCGGAATGAAACAAAAAGCATAAAACATATCTTGAATAAAATTTACACTTTGCCTTGCTATTGTTTCTGCATAATAGCTTATTGCTATAAATGAAATAACTGTGCTTACGGATATTATCAGGGATTGAATGAAATTTGTGTAAAAAATGACAACTATGATTGCAAAAAGAGTGCTAAAAAGAGCGAATGGCCTGATTTCTGCCAGGTGATAAACCCATATGCTGAATAGAATGATATAAAGACTGATTTGTGCTGCGAACAGTACTTTTTCTAAATTGTTGCTGATAGATTTTTTAAAAAGATTAATAAATAAGCAAAAGAAAGTGCCTCCAATTACTATGATGCCAAGTAATATGATATCGGAAAACGACATTTCTATAAGCCCGAGTATTTTTGCAATCATGGTTTCGACAGTTACGATGAAATATCCAATAATTACAAAAATTTCAGTTTTAATAATAAACTTATTCCGTTCTGATCTTGTGTTTAATATATTATTGCTCATTTTCCCCTGATCTGGTATATAATTTTTAATATAATAATTGTATATAAATATTATAAATAAATATTTTATTTATAATATTAAAATATTGGTAATAGATCGTTTTTCGTACCTTTTAAATATATAAAATTATATTATAAAAGGCAAGTTTCGTCTGTAAAATTTATGATTATTTAAGAGACGGCAGGGTATGTTATTGAATGATTTATAGTGGATAACGTAATTGGATTTCCCGGAACCGGGCTTTACTCCCCGTATTTAAACATTGCTTCAACGCAAACGAGGGCTTTTTTAAGCGTTTCTTTATCGATTTGAATTTTATCTTTGTCCTGCGGATTTTTTAAAACCCGAAGAATGTCTTCAAGGGTGTTGGCTTTCATATATTTGCACATATTGCACAAACCGACGATTTTTTTATCGGGCATTTCAACCTGGATCCGGGAAGCTATTCCGCATTCGGTGAGAATGAGAAAATTATCCGTATTTGGAGCCGTTCTTATATAATTTAAAAGCTGCGATGTGCTGCCGGTAAAATCGCTCATATGCAGAATTTCCGGACTGCATTCCGGATGCGCGAGCACTTTAAGGTCATTGTACCGGAACTGAAGTGAATAGACGGTTTCAGGCTTGAATTCTTCGTGCACATAGCATGTGCCGGTCCAGAGTTTAACGTCTTTATTAACGCCGCGTTTTTCCATTTCTTCTATAATGTTTAATCCCATCAGTCTGTCCGGCAGAAAAAAGATTTTATCCGAAGGATATTTTTCTACAATATTATAAACATTGGAGGAAGTGACGCAAACATCGCATTCCGCCTTAACGTCGGCTGTTGTATTGATATAGCAGGCATAAGCATAATCGGGATATTGCTTTTTAAGCGATATTATGTCTTTCCGGCTGATGGAGTCCGCCAGAGAACAGCCGTTCAGTTCATTAGGGATGAGAACTTCTTTTTCCGGGTTGAGTATCTTTGCCGTCTCGCCCATAAATTTAACTGCAACAAAGACGATAATATCCGCTTTCGATTTTTTGGCATCTTTGCTTAAGCCGTAGGAGTCTCCGACATAGTCTGCGATGCCGTAAATTATCTCCGGGTTCACGTAGGAATGCACCAGGATAACAGCGTTTTTTTCCTGTTTAAGGTCGTTTATTCTGTTAATTAAAGGAATGAGTTCTTTGCATTTATTGATGTTATAATCACAGCCGGGACAACCGGTTTTAACATTTTTTAATTTATTGTAAAGAGCGTCTGCGGAAAGCATACTTTAATTCGGCGTATGGCAATCATTGCATTTATTAAGCGCAGGGCCGTTATTCATTGTCTTATGGCATCCGGCGCAGTATTTATGGGCAGTGTCTTTTTTCTTCACGGCATTATGACATCCTGTGCAGTCTTTAGCTTTGACGCCTATTTTTTTATCGTGCAGTGAATGGCTGTATATAACGGCAGTTTTCTGGCTCCCGGTTTTTTTTATCTTAATATCTTTAGAAGGTATAAAATTTTGTGCAACAAGAACCGTCGCTGCAAATGCCGCAACAAAAAGTGTAATTAAGAATTTTTTCATGGTTTTTTCTATACTGATTATTACTAAAATTAATTAAATTTTGCAAAGCTGAGAATTATTAACCGAAGAGCCGGCAATTTCAGCATGTCTGCAGATATAAAATCCTTTGTTCTCAATAAGTCAATAAAAAATTATCCATATACCGTATTAATGCTTATTGATGAATTTTTTAAAAATTTTAATAAAATGTAGAAATTTTTAATTTAATCATTGACCTTTTCGGAATAATTTTATATTTTGACTACAAGTGAATAAGTTAGTAAAGCCTCTATAATCTTACCGAGTATTTAAAATTCATGGTAATCTTCATAGCAGTATTTCAATTAACGTTCCACTTAATAAGATGCAGTCTTTTAAAACTTTTTTAACAGCTATTACCGTTTCTAAAGGATTTATACCGGCCTATCGGCCGGACTGGATTGCTAAAAAATTTTAGGAGTAAAGTGTATGTCTCAAGGTTCAGTAAAATGGTTTAACGACCAGAAAGGTTTTGGATTTATTACTGCAGAAGACGGACGGGATTATTTTGTCCATCATTCCAGCATTATAGGTAATGGTTTTAAAACGTTATCCGAAGGTGCAGAAGTAAAATTTGAAGTCGAAAAAAGCGAGAAAGGCTTAAGGGCAGTTCAGGTTTCTCTCATATAATATAACTGTATTTTTCGTAACTAACCTTAATATTAAAAGGGCTGCTCTTTAAAGACAGCCCTTTTTTACGCGCTGTATTTAAAACCGTCCACGATTTTTTTGAGACTCTCCGCCATGCCGGCTATTTCTTCGCTGGTAGCCGCCATTTGTTCCGCGGCGCTTGAATTTTCCTGCCCGACTTTACCGATTTCCTTAATGGAGGATGATATACTTTTTATAGCTTCTCTGTGCGTATCCAACAGGTGATTGATCTTTTCTGAAATTATCTGCATTTTATCCGATTCCGAGGTTACCCGCTCGTTATAATTCAATTGGGAATTCATATAATTGGATATTTTATTTATTAAATTATTAATTGCGGAAATATCCTTAAATATCTT
This sequence comes from uncultured Leptospirales bacterium, assembly GCA_964626055.1. GTDB lineage: Bacteria > Spirochaetota > UBA4802 > UBA4802 > JAFGDQ01 > JAFGSG01. The sequence goes on along the minus strand of CAZVDF010000009.1, from coordinate 14,988 downwards.
ATTGATGATCTCATCCAGGTATTTTACGCTTTGCAGTCCTTTTGCAATTTCGGAACTGTTCGTCCTGACGAGCAACTCGATATCTTTAATGCTTTGCGCTGTTTTTTCAGCCAGCTTTGATATTTCGTCCGCGACCACTGCAAATCCTCTTCCCGCTTCTCCCGCCCTTGCCGATTCAATGGCGGCGTTCAGGGATAAGAGATTTATTTGATCCGATATGTCGTTTATGAACGACATTATATTTCTCATTTCGCTTGAGCTCGTATCGATCGCAATCATAGCGCCGCTTGTCTGACTGATCGCCTTCTCTCCTTCCGTGATCACTTCAGTTATTGATTTGGTCAGGTCCATAGATTTGACGGTTTCCCTGTTCAGTTCATTAATGGAGTTCGAGAGTTCGTTTACGCCTCCGGAAAGCATTTTGAATACAATGGATTGTGAATTCGCATTTGAGGTAAGCTCATCAATGCTCTCAACGTTTTTACCGCTGGCGTTTATTATTTCTTCTTCCATTTCGGTCTGGGACCGTGAGTTGTCCGCGAGGGACATTGTAGTGGCAGTCATTTCTTCAATCGAAGATGAGAGTCGCGCGGTAATATCGCTGACATTCGCCAGCAGCTTATTTATCGTTGTTAAATTTTCATCGGAATTTTGCCGTGCTTTCTCGATCTCCCTGATGTTTAGCGTCGTGGATTTTGCCATCAGGTACAGAAAATACGTATTGCCTGCCATAAAAAGAATAAGCGCAAGCTCGGTCGGGCGGCGCAGGGATGTCGGAGTGAAGATAAGCTTCGGATCATCTACAAACGACACACCGCCGAGAGCAAGACCCATTGTGATCAGAGAAATATAACCTATAATGCTGAATGCGCCTAAATACAGATTAAGATTTTTATTATAGCGCATACCGTGTATAATGCACAATAATATTAACATAATAAATGTTGAGGGCTCTTTTATTGCCAGCCCCCACCCGTTAAAAGGATCGTTATGGAATCCGAATTTTACGAAAATGACATTGGCGAGTTCAATAGTTGCCGAAAAATATATAAGCCCTGCAGGTAATTTTTTTATAAGAATAAATATCGTATTAATGATACAGATAAAAAACTGTATTCCCGCGCCTATTAGGATCGCCGTGTATACGGCTTCCGCCGATCCGGATCTTTTGGCCATCAGGCCGGACACAAGAAAAAATAGAACAAATAAAAATCGTATTCTGGTTATGATTTTTTCAGTTTTTAAATTATCCATTATGATCCCCGGTGCTTGATTCTGATTTTGATTTCGTTAAAAATGAAGTTAACTGATAAAAAAACAAATAGCTGATAAATAATATATCGGCCATTCGATTGCCTTTTGAAGATTATTTAATTAAAATCTTAAAAGGGCAGTAATACAGGGCATACTCATCTTTGAACTCAATAAAATCAAGCATATGAATGATTTCATTAATCTTTTCCGGCAACAAAGCCCTCTCTGCCTGAAGTTTAATCAGATCAATAAACGGAGCTGAAATTTCCGGCAGATGTTTTATAATATAACCGTCTTTAATGCCGGCTAATTTTTTTGCCAGATCGATAGCCGCGATTATTCCCCCGTAATTGTCCACAAGTCTAAGATTCTTTGCCTGATTACCGGTAAATACCCTGCCTTCTGCCGCTTTATCGATGTTCTCCTTTGAAATTCCTCTTGCTTCTGCGGCCTTTATCCTGAATCTGTTATAGATATAATCGACTCCCCGCTCGATGACTTTGCGTTCTGAAGGGCTCATATCCTTTGACTCGGAAAAAATATCAGCAAATTCGCTCATTTTAATTATCTCTTTGTTTATGCCGAGTTTGGAGTAAAGTTCCTTCAGGGAAAGTTTGCCTGCAACGACTCCGATAGAGCCCGTAATAGTGCCTCTGCTGCTTAATATACGGTCGCCTGTGCATGCGATATAATATCCGCCTGAAGCCGCCGTATTCCCGAATGAAAATACAACAGGTTTTTTGAATTCTTTTTTCAGCTTTATAAGGTCATTAAGCATGAGCTCCGAGGCGAGAGACGAGCCGCCGCCGGAATCCACTCTTATTACGACTGCTTTTACGCCGGGATCGGTGAAGGCAGCGAGCAGCGCGTCAAGATATGTTTTATCCCCGGTAGTGGCGGGAAAAATACTTTCGTATCCAGACCGGCCGTGAACAATGGAGCCGGCAACATAAATCACCGCTATCCGGGGCTTCGGCCCCCACCTGTACGCTCTTTCATCCTCTTTAACATAATCCTTTAAAGATACTATTAAATTCAGCAATTTTTTGCTGTTTACTATTTCGATTTCAGCATCCAGAGGGTAATTGATCTTATCGATAAATCCCGCATCCAGTGATTCTTCCGGGGTCAAAACGCCTTTTTTAAAAAGTTCATCGATCTGTTTCCTCGATACCGGTCTGTCCTTAATAATGTCGTTCAAATACTGTTCATTTAAATCAGAAATAAGAGATGTTAAATTCTCCCTGAATTCGCGGGACATTCGCTCTTTAGTGAACGGCTCGGGATATGATTTATAGGGCCCTTTCGCGACAGCTTCGAATTTTATTCCAAGCTTATCCAGACCTTCCTTGAAGAAAAAAACTTCAGCCTTAAGACCTGTTATGGCAAAAAGATTTGCAGGATTAAAATAAATTTTATCGCAGGCTGTGGCCAGATAATATTCTTTATTGCCGGGGGCATTAAGAATTGCGCTTACGCTTTTTCCTCCTTTCCTGTAAATTTTCAATTCCTCGCGGAATTCCTGCATCTGGGCAAAGCCAAGTGCGGCATTATCGATCTGCAGAATAATCCCCGCAATGCTTTCATCTTCATTTGCCGATTTTACGGCGGATAATAAATCATAAAACGTGATCTCGTCCGTACCAAAAATACTGACCGTATTGATTTCATTGATTGCTTCGTTAATGACGATCCTTAAGAAGCGTTTTGACTGAATTACCGATGATCTTGTTCGATCGCCGGTCAGGGTCGCGCCGAAACCGGAAGAGTGAATGTTATAAATATTGGAATAGTAGCCGTCAAGAATCAGACTGGCGCTTCTGCTCGTGCTGATTCCGAGTGGGACGGATAATCCGAATGCAAAGTCCCTGTCTTTTGTCATACCTGCGTATGCCGAGATATCGCGCATTAATAGCAGGCCGGCCGACAGCATCATGTCTGACCTGTCAAATTTCTTTCCTTCGTATTTTACTGCGTCGAATGATATTGTTATATTGTTGAACGGTCTGAGCGATATTGAATATATATCGCTTCTTGCCGTTTCTTTTTTGAAGACCCTGGGATTATTAATATCCCTTGAAACAAATCCCAGTGATAAAAAGCTAAAAGGACGGTACAATAAACCGAGTGTAAAAGAACTGTATCCGTCAAAATTGCCTACCCCGCTTTTGCCGAATGAATAGTTCGCGCCGAATCCGAAAGTATTATTGATAAAAATACCTTTGCCGATAGTAAAAAGCCTGGTGTTTGAATTTATCGTCGTGTCATTATACCCATAAAGATTATCGATCCATGAATATGATAAGAGGAACCCGGCAAAATTCAGTAAGAAGAAATGATTAAGATCTTTCTCGTTGTCGAAGTCCTGCGCCATATAAGAGATCGAAGCGCCCGGGGATATATCCGAAAAGACCGGATTGACCAGCGGAGCAAAGGAGCTGTCCGCATTGCTGACCGGGAAGGGCGGTAAAGCGGTATTGAAAGGATTTTTATCTTTTTGTTCAGCAAAAAGAGGGGCATAAAAAAATTGGAAAAGATATATTAATAAAAAGCACAAGCATGATGTTTTACAGCACCTTAACTCCGATAATCGTGATGTCATCTTTTATATCCTTGCTGTATAATTTGATCTTTTTCTCGATTTCGATTATTTTCCCGTCAATGTCTTTTTCGATATTATCAAGCAAAATCCGAATAAAAGCTTCCTCGTCCAGGCTCATCCCGGTTGTTTCATTGTATATTTCCATTATACCGTCCGTATATAATATCAGCTCATCGTCTTTTCCCAGGGAAATGCGCGAGGCTTTAAACTCTGCATAAGGATCGGCTCCGAGAATTTTCGATCTTCCTTCGATATGCCGGATTTTTTTCTCATTTTTTTTAATAAGGATCGGCGCGCCATGGCCGGCATTTATATATTCCATCACTTTAGTTTTACGGTCAAAAATGCCTATAAAAAGTGTTATTAATTCAATGCCCCTGTAGCTGTTATTGAGATAGTTGTTTATTTCTATGAAAGTTTTTTCGAATTTTTTTTCTTCCGCAAGCATTGCATGAGTAATGCTGTTAACCGCCGAAAGTACCATGGCTGTCGATAAACCATGACCGGAGACATCGCCGATTATTACGGCGGTTCTGTTTTCATCCACTTTAAAGAAATCGAAATAATCGCCTATCACCCTGAGATAGGGCCTGTAGAAAAAACTGATATATATCCCCCTGTTCTTAAGAGCGGCTTTAGGGAATAAACGGGACTGCACATAGCTTGCGTTATCCAGTTCTTTTTCGTACTGCTTTTTCAAAATATATTCTTTATATAATTTATCGATTTCAACCAGCTGGGAAATCTGATACATGACGCTTTGCAGAAAATGGATATCTTCATCCGAATAAAATCCCCTGTAACGCTTTTCTCCTATAAGCAGTGCGCCTTTTATTTCGTTCTTTTCAATCATCGGGATCGCAAAGATAAAATTTTTTCTTTTAAAAAAGTCGTATACTTTATCTTCGATAACCGAGCTTCTTATAAGCGAGTATTTCAGTATCGTTCCTTTATTTAAATTCATTAATGAGAAAAGTTCCGAATTTTTGGGGAGCGCTTCAATGTAATTGCTTAAATTTAAATAATATTCATCTTCTTCATTCAGGAATAATAATAGCTTAATGGATAAAGCCCCTGTTAAATCCTGAATTTCCCTGTATATATGTATTAATTTATAATCAATATTCTTTGATGAGGAACTTAGTTCGGCGATTTTCTGTGCCGAAAAAGCATAGTGGTCTTTATTCTCATAAGAAGAGTTTTTTAATGTCTTTAAAAGAAGGTGGTCGGCGTTAAACAGAATTATAATTATTATAAAAACGGTTACCGAAAAAAGAATGACATGATAGTACATTGTTGAAATAGTGAGTATCGAGTACAGCAAAACAGCGCTTATTAATGCTGCGATTAAGTTTATTGTCAGTTCTTTGAAGTCGTTTAGTCGAAAAACCTTAAATCCTGAGAAATCGTATCTGTTATGTTTTATAAATGAATTCCCAGCAACTAACGGGAAGAGAAGGCTCAGCCCCGTTGATAAATGTATTGGCAGGCTGGCGTCGGAGAATGCGGAAAATAGAACATTTAATACCGGGAACAGGCAGCCGGCAAAGAGACTGATGAAAACTATTACATTGCGTGTGATGACAAAAGCGTATTTTCCCTTGATAATTCCGTAGAATATTCTTTCCAATGAAAAAAATATACAGGCTGTAAAATAAATGAGAAGCGAAATATTGGTGAACGAATCGACATTCCTGCCGGCAAACTTGTTCACTGCATAATAAATTATGATACTTAACGCGGAAATTATAATAAATGCCGAAATTATCTTACTGACGCTCTGGTTGGTCAGATTAGTGCCGAGACGTATCAGCAAATAACCCAGAATTAATACGAAAATAATGAACATCAGGTTCATTTTACCGAAAGTGAAGCGCTCAATCATGTTAAAATAAATGAAGGCGAAAGCGAAGGAGGATAGCGAAAAAAGCCTGGACCTGCTTTCGTGCGGACGGATGAAATAAACAATGCCTGCCCATAAATAATGGATATTTCCGAACAGCAGCAGAAAATATAAAAATAAAAGATATTCGCGGTTTATCACCCTTGTTTTTATTTTTTTTTCAAATAAAAGTCCTTCTTTCTCAAATAATATTTTCAGATCGTTCTGATCGGTATATTTTTCCAGCAGGATGCTTATGTTTCCGGGATTTGCATTTTCATTCTCAATTTTTTTAATTTTGGTTTTAAAGCCGACTGGAGAACCTGAATTATCGATTTTACTTGTTAACGTATCGCCCAGCAGGATTCTTTTAAAAGGAAATATTTTTGAGAAGTCCAGGGCTCTTTCGTAGAGAAGTACGTTAAGGGCGGTCAGAATAGAAAGAAAGAGTATAATGAGTGCAACTTGCGTTAATTTTTTCAATCTTTATCCTCCGTTCCGATGAGGATGAGCAGCTGGTCTTCGCCTTCCTTATAATGCTCAATGTTTTTTATTTTATTCATTTTATAGTAATCATTGAGCATTTTCACCAGGATGTTCCTGATTTCCTTCAGAGGAAGAGAATCATTTTTCCTGATTATTCTTTGAAATTGCTCAATATTTAATTTGAATATCTCGTAATAATTGCTGCATTGCGCGATTATTATATCTCCCGGATTCATTTTAATTTTTATGTATTTTAATCCGCCGTCTTTTACTGCCGGTCCGATAAGTTTTCCGGATGATTTCTGATAATAAAAAGGCGAGGGGTAATTCGAGCAATAGCAGATAAATTCGCCCGATTGTTTTATTGAAGAATGGAAAATCATCAGATCGCCGATTAAGACATCCTGCTCCTTAACGAATTTTTTTAATTTGGTTATGGTTTTTCTGGGGGAATAACCGAGCCTGGCGAAACTCTGCAGGATAGCCTGGACGCCGGGCATGAAAATCGATGTTTCTTTTACATCTCCAAAAAAGTGATAAGCGGATATCCGTATATCGTCCGGCAGGGCGTTATTGATGAAAATATCGTAGAATTCCCGGGCGAATGAGGAAGCGATATGATGATGAGCTTCGATCGCAATTCTTCCAGATTTCAGACTCGGTACGGGAAGGAACTGCTTCTGTATTTTATTTGTTAACTCGTATTCTTTTTCGACCTCCCTTCTTTTTCTTATTTCTTTGAAATAGTAACTGTTTGAAGACAGGAGAGCCAGTTTGAACGCGATTATTTTCAGCAGTTTAATCTCTCTTTCCGAGAATCCTTTTTTCCCGCCTATGGCGATTATCCCCGATATTTTATTATTATAAAAAATAGGCACAACCAGGTCTACCCTGAGCATATCGAGAGCTCTTATAATATCTTTGTTTCTTCCGGATGTTTTTTTTGCGCTTACAATGATATCATCCGGTCCTTTAATGTGTCTAAGCAGAATATTATCGCTTTCCGATTTTTCCCGCCGGAAAACCAGATGTGTTTCATTATTATAATATTCAATATCGATCACATCCTTATCGTCACGGTAATATATTATATTGCCGATCTCGGCCTTCAGCAATTTTATGACCAGACCGAAAATATTCAGCAATATCTCATCGAACGATTCGATGTTCAATACCGATTCAACGGTTTTAGCGTATATTTCGTTATATCCGGAAGGATTTATCACGGAATCGAATTTATCCAGAAGAAAATTCAGAATTGGCAATAATGAAAATATTATCAGAATAATAAAGAATAAAAAATATTTGCTTTCGGTTATCAGAGGAAATAAAAAATCCAGAATAAAATATATAATCAATATAAAAATAAAATTGAAGCAGGAAATAATTGTCAGATTGATAATTTTATTAATATGCCTGTGAAACAATATGTTTTTAATAATTGATTTCATAAAATATTAACGTTTTTAATAATGTCATCCCTGATGATATCCGATATTTCTTCTGTTGTTTTTGAGCCGTCAATTATAACAAAACTTCCGTCTGCGATTTTATGATAAATTTCGCTTACTTTTTTTAAAAATTCCGCTTTTTCAAATATTTCCTTTTGATTGTTTCTAAAGTTTATTCTCTTCAGTGCAAGTTCGGGAGTAATATCGATAAAATACACTCTGTCGGGCTTAGGAAAATTTTTTTTTCTGTTTTCCTGAATGATCGATGCAGGCGAAATTCCCATGGCTCCCTGATACGCGGCGTTGGAAAAGTAATATCTGTCAAGAATGACCGCTTTGCCGCTCTCAATAGCGGGCTGAATAATGCTTTTTACGTCATCCTCCCTGTCCTTTATAAATAAATTGAGTAATTCAGCCGCGTCCGCATTATCCTGCTGAAGCATTGCTCTGAGTCGGTTGCCCCAACGGCCGCCGGTCGGTTCTCTGCCAAGTACTGTGGGTATACCGTTCTCAGAAAGATATTCGAACAGCATTTCGGACAGGGTTGTCTTGCCGGAACCGTCTATCCCTTCAAACACCATAAAAACAGGCAGTTTTATTTTCATTAAAACAAAAATTTCCTTTTATGTAACTTTACTGTTTACACGGGTATTATGGCGTTCTGAAAATTCCATGAAGAATCGAGATGTTTTCGGACAATTCAATTTAATTTTGCATCTCCGGAAGGAATTATTATTATTTTGACATGTCCCAGAACAGATAGAAGCAAGCAATTACTCAGCTATATCAATTATGAATGGATTTTCGAACACACTCTTTGTAAAGACGAAATAATATAATGATTTTATTAAAAGGTCAATAAAAATTTAACTTCTTCCGGCCGCTCTGGTAAGCCTGTCCATTATTGCTATTCCCAGACCTGAGAGCGGCACTCTTTCTGCGTAGATAATATCCAGTCCTGCGGCATCAAGGTTGTTAAGACAGGAAAAAAGGTTGGCAGCAGCTTCCCTAAGGTCTCCGTTCTCGGATAAGATCTCAGTCTTTGCAAATGGTAAATCCATTCCCGGCTTTTTAAAGGCGAGTAATCCGGCTCTGAGATTACCGGTTTTAAAGTTGTTTAAATCTTCAATAAGCGATAAAGGGGTTACGGGAGAATAATGATAAGGCAATTGCCCCGGGGATTCAGCTTTACCGGTGCCTGAAGGATCAAACAAGGGAAAATTTTGCTTTATCTTACCGGTTATTTTTTCAATATCCTCTACTGGAAGTCCGCCGGGCCGAAGCAGCACGGTTTGTCCGTCCTCAGACTTTATTATTGTAGATTCCAGTCCGACTGTGCATTGGCCTCCATCCAGTATCATATCTATGTTTTCTCCGAGCTGTTTAAAGACATGTTCCGCTTTTGTGGGGCTTATGCCGCCGAAGCGATTTGCGCTTGGCGCCGCTATGGGCGTTCGGGCTTCCCGTATGAGCGATAAAGCTGCCTCGCTAGCGGGCATGCGCACTGCGACCGTGGACAGCCCGGATGTGACGATATCCGGGACTTTACCGCGTTTAGGCAGCACAAGCGTCAGCGGTCCGGGCCAGAATTTTTCAGCGAGCTTTCGCTCGGTCGGACCGACCTGTTCCGCGATTTCTTCAAGGCCGGCCAGGGAAGCGATATGTATAATGAGCGGATCAAAGAAAGGACGTTTTTTCGCTTCGAATATTTTAGCGACGGCTACCGGATTATAAGCGTCCGCTCCGAGTCCGTAAACCGTTTCGGTCGGGAACGCGACTATCCCGCCCGACTTTATAATACCTGCGGCTTTTTTTATATTCGTTTTGTCTGCCGGAAAAATATTCAATGCTTGGGATCTCCTTTAATTAAAGGAGAATTTTTTTATGATGTTCTTTAAAATGTCAAATAGAATAAGTCTTGATTTAAAATACGCTATTGATATGTCAGTGAAATCGCCGGAGACTTTGCTGAGCTATCGGGATGCATTAAAAGGCATTCTATGAATATCAGAAGACGGATAAGGCGATTGTCATTTCTAAAAGAGCTTCCGGATACGAGTCATTAAGTACTTTAAAGGTGGAATACTATGAAATTTAAAGAAGAAAGGCCGCTATACATATTGATGGAACTGGCTTCCGTACTCAGGAAAAAATGCCCGTGGGATAAAGAGCAGACATCCAGAAGCCTTATGCCGTATCTTATAGAAGAAGCATACGAAGCTTATGAAGCTATAGAATCGGAAAATGATGAGCATATGAAGGAGGAGTTTGGCGATCTGCTTTACCAGATATACGCCCATTCAGAGATCGCCCGCGGGCGCGGGAAGAGCGGATTTACTATGGATGATGTAGCAAAAGGCATAATAGAGAAGTTAATACGCAGGCATCCTCATGTGTTCGGAAGCGATGAAGTCAATGACAAACATGACGTGATCAGGAACTGGGAAATAATAAAGAAGAAGGAAAAATCTCACAGGGAGTCCATACTTGACGGCGTTCCAAAACAGCTTCCCGCTCTTCTTAAAGCGTACCGCATCCAGCAGAAAGCGTCAAGAGTGGGCTTTGACTGGGAAAACGGTGAAGATATCATTAAAAAGCTCGATGAAGAATTAATCGAATTTAAAGAAGTATTTAGAAACACGGACAGAACAAGAATGAAGGAGGAAGCAGGTGATATACTTTTTTCTATTGTTAATATATTGCGGTTTATCGACATAAATCCTGAGGAAGCCCTTTCTTCCGCAATACAAAAGTTCATCCGCAGATTTAAATTCATTGAAAGGGAGTCGGCAAAGAGAAAAAAAGACTTAAACGAGATGAGCCTTTCGGAAATGGATGAACTCTGGGAAAAGGCAAAAGATTCTCTTTCATGATCTCCTGCATTCATGCTTGCGGGAATACGGGCTATTTTACCTTGGGACCAGGGGCAACAGTTCTTTTACGTATTTTGCCACAACCGGATCTTTGGAATTTCTACAATAAACGGAAAAGGAAAGAGGCGGTTGTATTTTTGTGTTGTACAGCTTATAATATATTGTTTTAAATTTAAGATCATACCTGTCTTCTTTGATCTTAAAGAAAAAATCCGCCATTGCAGTTGCTGCCGTTTCGGGATCGTTTATAACAACACGCGTGCCTGCGTCGGTGAAGTATATGTCTTTGCCTTCGCCAAGCTTCTTTTTTAAAGCGTTTAATGAATTCATCTGGTAAGAATAATTTTTTTCAAATACTGTTCCTTCGATAATATCTTTCTTCATTTCGGCAATATCGGACTTAATGAACCTGGAATTTATTTTTTTTGTTCTTCTGAATTTTTTCGTATCGGGAAAATATTCGATTACGCTATCAACGGTATTGTCCGAACCTTCATCGATTATAAGAGTAATTACCTTTTCGGGGTCAATAAAATTACCGACCAGAATAACAGTGACATCATCGATCGACTGAAGCATAAAATATGCTCTGAAATCTTCGGGAGGAGTCACGAATCTTAGCGTGCTATCCGTGATCAGCTTGCTTTCATCGATCAGCTTATTTGCGGAGATGATCATACCCGGGGAAAAGAACAGAGTAACTATTAATATTAAAAGAAAAATCCGGATGGTTTTTTTTAAATTCGCTTTTTTCATGGCTTCGCCTTTTATTATTTTAATTGTATAATATTTTTTAAAACATCAATATTTTATATTACTTCTTTTTAATTTACAAGATAAAAATTCATCTAACATGTTGCATAGTGCCCGCGTTAATCATTAATCAATCAAAAATAGATTGACTATTATGAATATTAGCATGTATAATAAAATAGTTCAATTAAAATTTAATACGGAGAAGAGCTTATGAATAAAAGAAGGCAATATGTTGTAGATAAAAAGTTTCAATTCAAAACAACTTTCAGCGTCATTGGCCTTGTTACAATACTGACAGCTCTTGTAGTAATAGCTATTGCCTCTACAATGGCGTATAACAATAATAAAATGTACGGAATTATTCAAAGCGAAGATAAAATATTTCAGGCGCTTGCGGTAATCAGTTCCAGGCAGGCAAAAGATCCATCTTTTAAAGCCGCGATCGGGAATATGTCCAGAGATCATGTAAATAATTTTAAAATCACCGAAAATATTACCCAGAACAACAAAATATTATTAATAGCATTATTTGTTTTTATTATTGTTCAGGGGATAATTTTATATATAATGCTTATATTAAAAACGCATAGGATCTCGGGCCCTGTATACGTAATGTCCAATTACATTAAAGAAATGTTAAACGGCAAATATCCTCATCCGAGGCCGTTAAGGAAACATGACGAACTCGGTGAATTCTATGCATTGTTCACACAGCTCGCGGATATGCTTGCCGGGGGCCGCGCAAAGAAGAAGAAATAGAGCTTTTAGCGGCAGTTCTGGAAAAGATCCGGGTAATCCGTAAAAATTCCGTCAATGCCCAGAGATTTCATCCTGAGTGCTTCACGCGGTTTATTGACGGAATACACAAACACTTTCATACTCTGCGCATGCGCTTCATCTATAATTTTTAAATCAATAAAATCCGAAGATATATTTACGGAATATGCCCTCAGTGTTTTAATAAATTGTCCGAGGTCCAGCGGTATTCCGTAGATAAGAGGACAGATCCTTACTTTTGCGTCTTCCGGCATAAGAGCGATAAATTCCTGAAGTAAACGATGATTAAATGAAGAAATATAAAAATCCGGGGAAGCCCAGCCTTTTTCCTTAATATAATACATTAAGACTTCGCTTACCGGCCCGGCAGTGTTTTCTCCTTTCAGTTCAAGATTTACAGGAATTTTCGCATTCAGCAAATCCAGTACTTCGGTCAGTGCGGGAATTTTTTCACCTTTTCCCGCATCAAGAGAGCGCAATTCCTTAAAGGTTAATTCGCGGATGAGGCCTTTCCCGTTTGTTGTCCTGTTAACTGAATTATCGTGTATTATCACAAGTTCGCCGGTTTTGCATCTGAAGACATCCATCTCTATCATATCGACCTTAAGGTCTATTGCTTTTTTAAACGAAAGCAAAGTGTTTTCCGGCTCATAGCCCGCCGCTCCTCTGTGCCCGATTATTAAGAACATATTTTTTTCCGTTAAAATACTGAATTCAATCAACATAAAAATTGGACATATTGCGAAACCAGGAAATCATAGGAATTTCCCTTAACTGTTTTTTATTTGCTTGAGTTTTGCAATAAGTCTATTGTACTGGACAATGAAATATTATCAAGTATTTGAAGTCATAAAAATTTTATCTTTTTACTTATGTTCATAATTTTAGATATGTCCCTTTGCCGATGATCGTTGCTTACATACAATATAAAACAGTACAAGAGGTTTTGGGACGCACTCTAAATTAAAAAACTCAGCTATGATAAATAATTTAATTAAATGATACGCAGTAAATTAATAGAATTACGTGAAAAAATCAATAGAGAAAAAATATTTATTATAATATTTTTTCTTTTAATTCTGACCGTCGGTTATGCGCTCGGCCGCGTCACCGGCAATCGCATAGTTTCAGGGCTGCTGGAAGGCAAAAGATTTGTTCTGCTGTTCTATCAACCGCCTTTTGAATATTTGAAAACTGCAAACCAGCTTTACAGCAGCGACGAACTTGAGCGTCTTGAAGGGTATTATTCTCTTCTGGACAATAAAATAATCGATACCGATCTGCTGATCGAAAGGTATAAGCAGGAATCGGAATTAATTAAGCCTCTAATAATCTGGCTTTTGGGATATTCAGGCGAGAAAGAAGCGGTTTTGAGATTCATTTCCGAAGAATATGCAAGCGGGGATCTGAGGGTAAAAAACGAAATATTAAAAACCATGAAAAGACTCGATGAAGTTTATTTAAAAAATTTTTCTTCATCGAAAAAAATAAATATAAAGAATTTATAAAGATTATTTTTCTCAGGAGATAATTTTAAATGTTTACCGACATCCAGCTTCAAAAATATGCAGATGTGCTTTTATGGGGACTTAAAACCGCGAGGACGGGCAAATTTAAAAAGAACGACCTGGTACTCATTCAGTACGATCCGCTTTCGATAAAACTGGCTGAATTATTATATTCAAAGATACTGGACCTTGGCATGTTCCCTGTCGCACGCATGGGCCTTACATTCGGGATGGAATTTAATTTTTACAGAAAAGCCAGCGACAAACAGCTTTCATTTATAATACCCGGAGATAAAGAGCTTTATCAAAATATAAACGGCAGAATTTTTTTAAGAGCGCCAGAATCGCTTACCCATCTGCGCGATATTGACCCGAAGAGGATAGGCAAAGTACTCGTATCGCGAAAACCTCTTCGCGATATCATGGATAAGAACGAACAGAAAGGCGTTTACAGCTGGACTCTATGTACTTTGCCGACTGTGGAACTGGCAGAACAGGCAAAGACAAGTATTGACGCATATTCGGATCAGGTTATCAGGGCATGCTATCTGGATAAAGACGATCCGGTTGCTGAATGGAATACAATTTTAAAAAATGCCGCCGTAATTAAAAAATGGCTTAATAGTTTAGAGGTGAATTATTTTCATATCGAGTCGCGGAATGTTGATTTAAAGATTACGCCCGGCGAGAAAAGAAGATGGAAAGGGGTTTCGGGCCACAATATACCGAGTTTTGAGCTGTTTACTTCGCCGGACTGGCGCGGTACGGAAGGCACTTATTATGCGGACCAGCCTTCTTTCAGAAGCGGAAATTACGTTGAAGGAGTGCGCCTGATTTTTGAAAAAGGATCAGTGATCAAAGTCGATGCTGGAACGGGAAAAGAGTTCACGGAAAAGCAGATCGGGATGGATAATGGCGCTTCAAAAGTTGGAGAATTTTCGTTAACCGACAGGCGTTTCTCGCGTATAGACCGTTTTATGGCCGACACTCTCTTTGACGAGAATTTCGGAGGAGAGAACGGGAACTGCCATATTGCAGTCGGCGCGTCGTATGCCGATACATACAGCGGCGATCCTTCAAAGCTGACGGCCGCATTAAAAAAGAAGCTCGGTTTTAACGACTCGGCGCTGCACTGGGATCTGGTTAACACAGAGAAAAAGACCGTGACGGCAATACTTAAAAACGGAGAGAAAAGAATAATATACGAAGACGGGATGTTTAAATATTAATTCTGGTAGTCGTCTCAAAATTACAGATACATTTATATATTCAGCGATAAAGCGGGATACATTACAAATTTTTTGAGGACGCCTTTCAGACCTGATGCAAAAGCCATCAAATACATTAAGCTCTTTCCGAATTCTTGGGAAATTAAATTTCCCTCCCCCCTATCCTCGTG
>CAZVDF010000008.1:0-93518 GCA_964626055.1 uncultured Leptospirales bacterium | reverse complement strand
TTATAAACATCTGCGATAGAATGATCAGATTATTATCAATTTTAAGGCAACATGGCCGCTCTCGGCCATCCGTGGCCTTTGCGGCATTCGTTACATCCTGTACTCGATGTTGCCGACCGCCGAAGAGTCCACGGATGGGGTATTTGAGGCGGAAAATCGATAATAGTCTGATCATTCTATCGATAGTATTAAGAAATAGTGTAATAAAAGTCAGTCAACTTGAGTTAATAAATAATACTCCCGAATCACTTTATGGAATTTACCAAAGATATATGGTAATATATGAATGAAGAATTAAAAAATAATCTTAATGCTGTTTTTAAAATACTAAAACATAAGTTTCAGCGATGGTGCCACCTCAGTCCCAAGGGGAGGCTTCGCACGAGGATAGGGGGGAGTGAAGGCAATTCCCAATTTTCTGGAAAGAGTTAAATATATAATTATTCTTGACAGTAAATATCGTTATGTTTGTGTTTGCTTAACGATTGAATTTTTTAAATTAAGATCATTAGAGGAAAAATACAATGGAAATGAACCATCTTAATTACAAAGACTGTCTGGAAATAGCGAGAGAATTTCACGGTGATGCCTGCGCCGGCATAATGATAGGCACCCGCATGTCGATACTGGGCATGAAGCTGATAGGAATAAACGATCCCAGAGGCAAAGACCGGAAAGACCTGATGGTATTTGTTGAGATAGACAGATGCGCTACGGATGCGATCCTTGCTGTAACAGGCTGTCATCCGGGAAAACGCACAATGAAAATCCTGGATTACGGCAAGATGGCCGCGACTTTCATCAACCTCAAGACGAAGAAAGCCGTAAGGATCGCAGCTAAAAATAAAGACGGGAAAAAAGTAGTAACAAGGGAAATGATGGAACAGAATCCGCATGCGCCTGAGGATTTCTCCGCTAAGTCAGATGAAGAACTGTTTGATATAGTTGAAGTAAAAGTAGATCTTAAACCCGAAGATCTTCCGGGAAGGCCCGTCCGTTCAGTTGCTTGCTCGTGCTGCGGGGAGCGAATACTGGATGCGAAAGAAATAAATAATGATGGAATAATACTCTGCAGGCCGTGTTCAGATAATACGCGCTATTATATTGAATCGAAATAAGGTGAATATGAGCAGCTTAATTAACGAGAAAAAAGACATAACCGACATATCGGAAATCGACTGGAATAAAGTTATAAAAAAGAGAAAGAAGAACAAGCCGAGAATCGGGGGTGAGGGATCGGACTACTGGAATAAAAGGGCCCCTTCATTCGTTGAACACGCGTCAAAAACGCCATATCATAAAAGTTTTTTGAAAATAATGAACCTGCGCCGTTCATGGACAGTGCTCGATATGGGCTGCGGGGGAGGGACGCTCGCGCTTCCGTTGGCTTCTGTGGTTAAACATATAACGGCTGTAGATTTTTCAGAGAAGATGCTTGAAAAGCTGCAGTCGGAAATTGACAGAAAGAAGGTAAGAAACGTACGCGCTGTAAAAGCCGGCTGGGAAGACGACTGGGAACATGCGGGGATAGGCGTCTATGATGTCGCAATAGCTTCACGCTCGCTTGCAGTCTATGATATAGAAGCCGCCGTTCGTAAGCTCGATAATGCAGCCGGGAAACGCGTTTATATTTCCACCGTTGTTGGAGACGGCCCATTCGATAAAAAAGTAATCGATGCAATAGGCAGGTCGTTCAATCATTCGGTAGATTATATTTATATTTACAATTTATTATACCAGATGGGTATTCGCGCAAATATCAATTTTATTGAAAACGAAAAAGAAAAGACATTCGAGAGCCGTGAATCCGCATTCGAATCTTATTGCTGGATGCATCAGGATCTTACGGAAAAGGAAAAAGAAAAACTGAAAGATTTTCTTAATAAACATCTGGTAAGTTCAAATGGCAAATGGAAGCTGGATTACAGGCAAACTGTTAAATGGGCTGTCATCTGGTGGGAAAAAGTAAAATAATAATATTTATTTAGTCAACTTCGCTGAATTTTTTGTCACAAACGAATAGAAGTAATTAACCGATAAAATGATCAAATATTAATCAATTTTAAGGCAACAGGAGGTTGCCGACCGCCGAAGAGTCCATGGATGGGGTATTTGAGGCGGAAAATTGATTAATATTTGATCATTTTATCGCCTTATCGCAAATGTTCATAATGAAATCTTTAAAGTCAGCCATTATGAGTTATTTAATATAAATTCATTCCAATCAGTTCTCTTCGCAGCATCTCCAGCGCCATCATGGCGAACCACCGCTTGTTCCTCTCCCTGCTGCCGTAACTAGCTTTGAGATTGCCGTAGGGCGAAGTCCATCGTTTAGCAATTGATGTGCGCGGAGTAGCCAGTCCGATGCAAACCGTGCCCGCGGGCTTCTCCGCAGTGCCGCCGTCCGGGCCGGCGATGCCGCTCGTGGCGATCGCGTATGTCGCTCCGGCGATGCGGCGGGCGCCTTCCGCCATTTCGCGCGCCGTTTCAATGCTGACTGCCCCGTATTTTTCGAGCGTATCCGGATTTACGCCGAGCACGTTTATCTTCGCTTCATTAGAGTAGGTGACTCCGGAGAAGAGAAAGTAGTCCGAACTTCCGGGGATGGTTGTTATCAGGTCGGCAATTAAACCGCCCGTGCAGCTTTCAGCGATCGCAAGAGTGGCGCCTTTTTCTTTAAGATGCATGCCTATGACTTTTTCCATTGGGCTTCCGTCGATAGAGATCACGTTAGGCCCGAGTCTTTCCAGCACCCACGCGACAGCCTTATCTGAAGTATCATAAAGCCTGCTTTCGTCTTCCCCGCGTAAATACAGTTTCACATGTATCTCCGGGAAGGTCGCTCTTAATCCGAGTTTCAGATCTTTGAATTCTTTGACGATATCCGCGACCTTTTCTCCGACGACCGACTCTCCCAGTCCGAAGGTCGAAATTGTTTTTATTATACTATAGCTGCGAGCATCTCCCTGAAGCTCTAAAATGGAAGGAAGCACGTGATTTGAAAGCATGATTTTCATCTCGAAAGGCACCCCCGGCATAAAGAAGAAAGTGCATTGTCCTATTTTTAAGGAAAATCCGGGCGCCGTACCCGCGGGATTTTTAAGTATGGCAGAGCCTTTGGGGATCATGGCCTGTTTTTCATTTGACCTGCTCATCGG
Organism: uncultured Leptospirales bacterium; assembly: GCA_964626055.1. Classification (GTDB taxonomy): domain Bacteria; phylum Spirochaetota; class UBA4802; order UBA4802; family JAFGDQ01; genus JAFGSG01. The sequence continues at coordinate 90,360 of CAZVDF010000008.1, read as the reverse complement.
GCGGTTGAATTTCCGGAACATGGCCCGTATATCTTCAAGAGCTCCGCTGTCGAGTACCAGGTTTGTTCCCGCGGCTTTTGCCGCTGCTTCGGCAGTGATGTCGTCCGTTGTGGGCCCGAGGCCGCCGGTAACAACGGCGATATCCGCGCGTTCGCTTATCTCGCGAAGAATATCTGTGATAACCTGCGTATCGTCCCCGCAGGAAATATGACGCGTCACCTCGATCCCGTTCTCCTCAAGCTTTTCGGCTATATACGCCGTATTGCTGTCCACAAGCGCGCCTGTGCGTATTTCATCCCCGGTTGAAAATATTTCGGCCTTCATAATTCTATCTCTTTTAAAATTATCATTTCTTCATTTTCCTGTTCAGGCATAACTCTGAAGATTATTCCATTCCCGTCCGCTATAAGACTCCTTCCCTGAAGGTCTTTTCTGAAATCCGAAGGAGCGCCGCATACTTTGACTATCGCCGCTTCCGCCAGCCCGGCGCTGTGAACAAATAAGTTTTTATCTCTTTTAAACTTTTCTCCTGCGGTTTCACTTTTTTTCGGCGAGAAGGTAGGGATAAATATCAGCTTAACTCCCATTTTTCTGAAATTAATAAAATATTGTTCGCGGAAAACATCCGCGCATATTAAAACGCTGAATTTTATTCCATAGGCAGAAAAAACGTTCAGCTCTTTTCCCGGAGTCAATATGCCTTCTTCGGCATGATATAAATTTTGTTTTCTGTATAAACCTGACAGTTTTCCGTTATAATATACAAAGCACGTATTATATTTTTTACCATCATCATACTCCGGCATTGTACCGCCAATTACGACACTTTTAAGCGACATGGAAAACACTTCCAGCCTTTGATGTTCTCTTCTAAAATTATGCGGAGTCTGGTTGTGCGTACCGAGATTTTTGTTCACGAAAAAATATTCGGGGAAGCAAACGAAATGAGGTTTGAATTTTCCAAGTTCCTTCATGTCCGCTCCGGTTATCGCGGTTCCCAGTTTTTTCTGCATCAATGCGACTTTGAATTTTACCATGGTTGAAAAATATACTCCCGGTTGAAAAGTTGCCAATCGCGCTAATTATTCGGCTTATAATATTCAATTGCCTTCGGCAGGGTTTCCCTGATCTTTTCAACTCTTGCTTTGTCGGAGGGATGAGTGCTTAAAAATTCGGGAGGTCGCTGCCCGCCTATTTTGGACATTCGTTCCCAGAATGCGACGCCTTCGTGCGGATCGTATCCCGCGCTTGCCATGAATATAAGGCCGAGAAAATCCGCTTCATATTCGTGAAGACGGCTGTACGGGAGAAGGAGCCCCAGCTGGGCTCCTGCGCCGAATGCCGCCAGCCAGAGCTGCCTGGTAAGGCTCGGTTTGCTGTTCAGCGCCTCGGAGAGGGCGACAACGCCGAACTGTACAAGCAGGGCCTGGCTCATGCGCTCATTGCCGTGATTGGCGACTGCATGGGCGATCTCGTGCCCCATAACAACAGCGACCCCTGTCTCGTCTCTGCAAAGCGGAAGTATCCCGGTATAGAACACGACTTTGCCGCCGGGCATGCACCACGCATTGACTTCCTTGCTCTCAACCAGATTGAATTCCCATTTATAACCCTTCAGATTATTCGACAGCTTTTGTTCAGCGAAATATTTTTCGACTGCTTTTTGTATTTTAAGGCCGGTTCGCTTTATCATTTGAGCCTGTTCCTGGTTTGCGCTCAGCTTGTTTTTTTTCAGGAATTCGTCATACTGCTGATAGCTCATGCTCTGCATCTGGCCGCTCGGGATCAGGTTCAGCTGTTTCCGCCCTGTAAGAGGGACGGTGCTGCAGGCAAAGATCAAAGCAAGCAAAAGGGAAAGAAGTATTATATATTTTTTCATAAGATCCTCGAAGGTATAAACTGTTTTAAACGACGTGTAAAAAGAGCCTATTCCAGTTAGTTCAACAGCAGAATTATTAAGACTGCGTCTAAAAACTTCTGAAAAGCATTAAGTTATCTCCTTGTATAAATAAAGTAAGTAATAATCAAAAGTTATCGAAGTACATCAGGATTTGAGATGCAATTTTAATAACTTTCGAAATAGATACTAACAGAAAAAGTATAATTATGAGATATGTCAATATAAAATATTACTTGAAAAATCGATAATATTTAATAGATTATACATTGTGGGCTTTGTGAACATATTTCAGCAATGCTCAGTAATTTTTAGCAGTGATCTGGTTATTATATACTGAAATATGCTCCAAGAACGTATCTCAGTAGATATTTCATTAATGATCTTACTGGATAATATCTATTCCGGAACCGCGTAAAAAACATCCTGTTTTACGCAGTTCCGGCGACGTCCCTGTCGCCTTCTCCATAGATATTATCCAGTAAGATCATTATATGTATTATATAACATCTGGTGAAACAGACACTAAGGGAAACGAATGAAAAATAAAATATTGCAATCCATCAGTTTTAAAATATTCTTCTTCTATACTCTACTGTCAGTTGTCACCATTTCCTTCGTAATTTCAATCATTTTTGAAAACCAGGTCGATCTTATCGCTAAGAATATTCAGCTGGAATCCGAAAACCAGCTTTCGAAACTTATCAATTCGATGAAAAAATTTACATATGAATCACAGCAGGGAAGATTATTCGATATAAGGACAAATAAGGAAGCGTTGAATCAAATAATAAAATTTATAGGCCCTCATTTCGAGGATTATCTGATATTTACCGAAAAAGGCGCAGTTACACATACATCCAGGGCGGGGCTGGAGATACCGAAAAGCCTGATAGAAGACGGTCTCCGCTCCATAACGGCAAAGACATTTTCCGGCCTTGAGTATTATCTAAGAATAGATGAAGAAAAAAAAATGATGTATTGTTATATTTCGCTTAATGAATTCCGCCTGGGCAATTCCATTCTTCTTTTGCAGAAAAATATAGGGACCCTGAACAGATCGCTTAAAAGTATGTATTCCCAGGCTATTTACGTTCTCATACTTGTTCTTCTTTTCCATATAATATTTGCATTAATTCTTTTCCTCTACATCATACACCCTCTGAACCTGTTAAACACGGGAGTGAGAAAATTTTCCGAAGGGGATTTCAGCGCCAGAATATCGGTAAAAAGGAAAGACGAATTTAACGCTCTGGCGGAAGCGTTCAATAAAATGAGCGAATCGATTGAAGGTAAAATGAAGTCTCTTTCCGGCCAGATTGAGACGGTTAAAGAAAGCAAAGAGAAAATAGAAAATTTAAGCATCAGGGACGAATTGACCGGATTATATAACCGCACTTACATAATTGAACGCGCAAATGAAGAACTGAAAAGAGCGAGGTTTAAAAATGATAATGCGGCTTTCCTTCTTGTCGATCTGGATCGTTTCAATGAGATAAATAAAATTTACGGGCATCAGACCGGTAATATTATATTGATGGAAACCGCGAAAACTATCGTGCTAAGCTGCACGGATGCCGAAATTGTCGGCCGGTTCGGAGGCGAAGAATTCGCGGTATTGTCTTTCTCGGGCTCGCTGAAATATATTCAGGATATCGCTGAAGGAATAAGATCTGCAATAGAAAATAAAATCATTATTACTCCCGACGGAAAATTCTCGACGACGGTGAGCGTAGGGATTTCATTCATCGCTGCCGGGCAAATAAATGCGGACGAAAAAAATTTTGACCTGCCCGGCTCAGCGGAGAAAGCTCTTCTCCGCGCAAAAGAAAACGGCAGAAACAGAGTTGAAACGTTAAGTTAGAGGTCCTTTTCCGTGAGAAAGATCACAATCACAATATTATTGGTCATTATAATTACCGCCTTCCTCCTGTTCGTTAATGATGTCGTTATTTCCGTCCGCCTGAACGAGCTCCAGGCGGATCTGCGCGAGCAGGATCACAGGGAAAGCAGCCTTGATCATATCGGGCTGATCGCCACTTACCAGGTTAATAAAAACATTTACGAGAAAAAAATATCCCAGGAGGACGCGGACGCGATAGAGTCGAATGTCATGCTGCTGGTGAAAACCGAGGGAACCGACTACTCCGTTGCCCCTGTCAGATACAGCTTAATATCACGGCCCGCTGTTTTATTTATTAACATCAACAGGAGCATAATAGGCAAGGAGCCTCTGGTATATAACCTGTCTTCGAATCGGGATATGGCGGATCTGGATATGGCGTATTATTGCGAGAGAAATTTTCTTTTTAAACGCGCTATTGAGTTGTATGATAAAGCGCTGGAAAAGAATTATGCCGACAGCGCGCTGGAAGCAAGCATTCTGCTTCATCAGGGATACTGTTATGCGCTTGCGGGTTTAAACGATAAGGCAATGCATAATTATAACACGATAATCAATAAATACGGAAATGAGAACAGCGCCATTACGGCGTCCGTTTTATTGAGATATCTTGAAGGCTTTAAGCTTGCGCGCGAAAGGGTTCTCAGCGGCGGCGGCAGCCCTCTTTCGAGAAGCCAGGATCTTGTCGCGCTTCTTTCATATGAGCAGGCGCTCAAGATACTTGAGGAAGAGGAGCATAAGGCAGGCCCGGGGGACATAACGCGCATCAAGTATTATAAGGCAAGGTGCTTTACAGGCATAGGCAGACCTGAAAAAGCGGTTGAGAATTATATCGATGTGATCGCTTCTTCGCCTTCTTCCCAGTTCGCGAAGTATTCCAACCGGAGGCTGTACCTGATCGGGGCAAGGGCAGGGGGAGAAAATGAGATTAAAAAAATATCGATACAGCTTAACAGCAAATTAAACGATCCCGTGCTTACCGGGATTATCCGGGAACAGGAGGAAAGTCCCGCACCGGATAAAGGAATAAAAAATCTGGAGAGGATCAATATTCCGAAAACTATACTGGAAAAAGTCGATAAAATCATCGAGAAAAAAGAAATAACACCCGGGGAAAACGCTTATCTTACAATAATCACAAGCGATGGAAATACATTTAAGGGAACTTTAATAGAACAAAACGACAGGGAAATATCGCTTCAGACATCCATCGGAAGGATTAATGTAAAAAAAGATAAAATCACCAGTATTACCGCCAAATAACAATATGTTCAAATGCAATATCCTGCTTCCTGCTTTTCTTGTTATCATTTTTTGTTCCGTTCGTCTTTTTGCGGACATAGTGGTTACCAATGACGATATGATACTTAACGGCAAGATCCTTGAAGACAGGAAAGGCGAGTTTTTAAAATTCGGGAATTATCACGGCACATTCACCATCGATTACCGGCAAATAAAGGAAATACACAGGACGGTCCGATATGAAGACGATGTTAAAATATTTCTTGAGAAAGGGAAAAAAGTAAACGAAGCCGAGGTAAGATCAAATTATCAGGCCGGCCTTGATAAGCTGGAAGAACAGGAAAAGATTGCGAAAAAAGAAATAAAAGAAGAGAAACGGAAAGAGGTTTTTTCGTTTTTTTTGTCGCCGTTTTACAATAATAATTTCGGAAAATTAAGCGGTAAATTGCCGAACAGTTACGGCGCTTCGGCCATGGGGCATATCGCGCTGGATCGGTTCGAATTTGTCAGGAAAATGTATTTATGGGGCATAGGCGCCGATTTTGGGTATATTCATTCCGAAAATGGCAATAAAAAGGTATCCGGTCCGCGCATGTCTGCAGGCCCGCTCTGGAAATTCTCCGTCCCGATAGGTTATTTCAGCTTTGATTACTGCATATCTCCGGAAATCGGGATCGGTATATACAGCATAAGAGGAATTTATGTTAATTCTACGTCTGTGAAATGGAATATTATCTTTAATACAGGCCCGATTTTTAATTTTTCTTCATTTATTATCTATCCCCATTTAAGATTTGATTATATTTATGACGGTTTTGTACCCCTTTACGGATTAGGCTTTGGCATTGGCGCGGGTTATCGTTTCTGAAAGCTATCCTTCCTTCACGATTTTTTAATTTTTTTTAATTACCGCTTTTCGATTACAAAAATTTTTATTATATTCTAACGGTGTGCTATTTAATGAAAAAAGGCTAAAGGACTGGTCCGGGTTTTAATATTAAATTATAAATGACGATGAAGAAATTATCTTACATATATAAATTACATTTATACCGCAACCTGGCAGAAAAAACTAATTTGAATGCAATTATAAGGTATTTTCTGCTATCTTTAATGATTTTCTGCATTACAGTTTTTTCTTTTGGATGCGGAAGCAGCTTTAAACCTCTGCTTGACGAACCATATTTTACAAAAGAAATAACAGGTTTTTCAATTCTGGGTATTCCCGGGAGCATACAGGCGAATAATATATCTCTTACGGTGCCTTATGGAACTGATCGAACATATTTAACGCCGACGATTGAAATAACAGGTGCGAATGTAAGTCCGGCGAGCGGGACTGCACAAAACTTCACAAATCCGGTACCGTATACGGTAACTGCTGGCGATGGGAGCACAAAGTCATATACAGCAAATGTAAATGTAGCTTCAAATACAGCGAAGGATATAACGGGCTTTTCTATTCTGGGGATTTCAGGGGATATAGCAGCAAATAGTATATCTCTTACAGTGCCATATGGAACCAGTATAAACGGTCTGACCCCTACAATTACAATCACCGGAGCAAGTGTGAGCCCTGCGAGCGGGACAGCGCGGAATTTCACAAATCCGGTAACATACACAGTGACTGCAGCTGACGGGAGTACCAAGATATATAGTGTAACCGTAACAGCGGCGCTCAACAGCGCAAAAGATATTACCGGATTTACGATACTGGGAGTTTCCGGGACAATAGCAGGAAATAATATATCGCTAACAGTGCCATATGGGACTAATTTATCCGGTTTAACACCGACAATTACAATCACCGGAGCGAGTGTAAGCCCTGCGAGCAGTGTTACGCAGAATTTTACAAATCCGGTAACATATACAGTAACTGCAGCTGACGGGAGTACCAAGATATATAGTGTAACCGTAACAGCGGCGCTCAACAGCGCAAAAGATATAACCGGTTTTACGATACTGGGAGTTTCCGGGACGATATCAGGAAATAATATATCGCTTACAGTACCATATGGGACTAATTTATCCAGCCTGACGCCGACGATTGCAATGACGGGAGCGAGCCTAAGCCCTGCGAGCGGTGTTGCGCAGAATTTCACAAATCCGGTAACATATACAGTGACCGCCGCTGACAGCACCACAAAGACATATACGGTAACCGTAACAGCGGCGCTCAACAGCGCAAAAGATATAACAGGTTTTACGATACTGGGAGTTTCCGGGACAATAGCAGGAAATAATATATCGCTTACAGTACCTTACGGGAATAGTTTAACCAGTCTGACACCAACAATTACAATAACAGGAGCAAGTGTAAGCCCGGCGAGCGGAGTGGCGCGGGATTTCACAAATGCAGTAACATATACAGTAACCGCTGCTGACAGTACCACAAAGACATATACCATTAATGTGAATGTGGCACCTAATACGGCAAAAGATATAACCGGTTTTACGATACTGGGAGTTTCCGGGACAATAGCAGGAAATAATATATCGCTTACAGTACCTTACGGGAATAGTTTAACCAGTCTGACACCAACAATTACAATAACAGGAGCAAGTGTAAGCCCGGCGAGCGGAGTGGCGCGGGATTTCACAAATGCTGTAACATATACAGTTACAGCCGACGACAGTACTACTAAGACATATACGGTTACAGTAACGGCAGCGCTCAACAGCGCAAAAGATATAACCGGTTTTACAATACTTGGCGTCTCCGGTACAGTAGGAGCTGATACTGTGTCGCTTACAGTGCCTTACGGGACTAGTTTAACCAGTCTGACGCCGACAATTACAATAACAGGAGCAAGTGTAAGCCCGGCAAGCGGAACGGCACGGAATTTCACAAACCCTGTAACATATACAGTGACAGCTGCTGACAGTACCACTAAGGCATATACTGTAACAGTAACTGCTGCCGAAGCCGGAACAATATACTGGACAGAGGCCGGAGGGGCAATTAAAAATATACATAATGACAAGACCGGTGAGGTAACGCTTCTAACTGTTTCAGGTACTCCGCTTGACATTGCACTTGATATTTCTGGCAATCGGATGTATTGGACGGAGTATTCCAGCAATTCGTTTAGAATAAACAGATCAGTAATTGGGATTAATCAGCCTATAGAGAATTTCAGCAATGCATATTCCAGCAGTACATATTTTGGACCTACAGCAATTGCAATCGATCCTGGAGAAAATAAAATATACTGGAACCAGAATAATTCTATATTATGGTCCAATTTGAGTACTTTTAATAGTAATAGTTTAAACGCAGGTATTTCCCCTGATTATGCACACAGCATATGTCTTGATACTGTAAATAATAGGTATTATATGACGCTGAACTCATATTGGAATTTCATCGGCTCCAGCTTAATAAAAGGAAGTGGTAATAATAATGTAATACGTTATGGGACCCAGAGTGGCTCTGACCTTGGGAGCCCGATCCAAATAACTGGTTCTCCATCTCCATCAATGCCATTAAGAGGTATTGCGGTTGATCCATCCGGAGGGCGCGTCTATTTTGTATCCAACAACGGAAGTAACATAAGCAGAACTGATAATCTGATATTAAATGCTAACGGACATGAAGTTTGGATCAGTTCAAGTGGAATACAGAAAATTGCACTGGATTTAAACAATAGAAAAATTTACTGGACATCGGATACTAATAATAGTATATATCGCGCCGATCTTGATGATGATACCCCAACTGCAGAGCTAGTTCGGGGGGCACTTGGCAGCAAGCCGACCGGAATCGCGATTGCTCAATAGCCTGATCAATTTATTTCAAGGCGTAATACCCTGACGCCCGCGTCGAGAATGAAAGCCTGTTGATATGCGTAGCAAATCGATAACATCCTGAAACTTAATACCCCCGTCTAATTTTGATAAAATTATAATCATCCATTATAGCAGCAATTAAAATTCGAATTTTGATCTCGCATTTCCACGAACTTGGATGCAGGATAAATATATTTTAATTTATTCCGGAGATAAGTGCACAGAGGGAAGGCTGCGGCTAAGCCGGGAACTTTGCCAAAAGCTCGTCAATAGGCAGCGGCTTCGAGAAATAATATCCCTGGTAAAGGTCGCATCCGAGGCTTTTGAAAAATTCAAATTGTTCCTTTGTCTCGAAGCCTTCTGCCACAATCTTTAAATCAAGCGAATGCGCCATTTCAATAATATGCCGGACTATTGATTCTTTTCTTTTATCTCCGGGAACTGAATGAACGAATTCTATATCCATCTTTAAGATATCAACCGGAAGTTCAACCAGGTATGTCAGAGAAGAAAAACCTTTTCCGAAATCATCGATCGCAATGCGGAATCCCTTATCTTTCAGATTCATGAGATTTTCACGGCCGGATGACATATTTTCCATCAATTTATTTTCAGTTATTTCCAGAGTTATATGCCTGTTCTCGATCCCATGCTGGTCGGCGAAGGAAGAAAGGAAATCGCCGTATGCCGGGTTGATCAGCTGATTTACGGAAAGATTGATGCTGATGCTGAATTTTTTTTTGATCCTCATTTCCATGTCATGAAAGGCCTTACGTATAACCATGTTATCGACATCATTGATCAGCCCAGCTTCTTCGATAATCGGGATAAAAGTTCCGGGCCCGCCGATGGAAGGATCCGGGTTTGTGCAGCGCAAAAGCGTTTCGGCATGTATCAATTTTTTATTCTTATTCACTATTGGCTGATAATAAAGAGCAAATTGATCGCGTTCAATACTTTTCCTTAGCAGGTTGACAATATGGATCTTTACAGTGGAAACATTTGTCAATTCCTGTGTGAATATTTCAAAAGTGTTTTTATTTTTTTTTGCGCTTCGGATAACGCTGTACGCGTTATTTAATATAGTCTCTGTATCTTTTCCATGATGCGGTATTTGAAGAATTCCCAGGCTTGCCGTCAGCGTATATGAAATGCCGGAAATTGAAAAAGAATTTCTTAAACTTGCAATAATTTTGGCTGCGATAGTTTTTATATCTTCAAGGGAGTCCGGTTCTTTAATCACAAGTACGAACTCATCGCCTCCTGTACGATATAATGCTACATAGGTGAAATACTCCAAAAGCCGTTTTGACAGCTTTTTTAACAGTTCATTGCCTACATTTTCGCCAAAGCATTCATTAAGATTTTGGAAGTCGTCAATATCCAGAAAAATCAGCGAAAAAATACCGCCATCCGTCTCAATTTCATTCAGCTTCGACTGCAAATCTTTAATGAATCCCATCCTGTTGGGGATTTCCAGCAATGAGTCGATATATAAAATTCTATTCAGGTCATTTTTAACAATACTTAACTGGTTATAATACCTCGTGAATAAATCAACCGTACCGAAATTAATGAAAATAAGTAAAATAACAATTCCGGTTGCGATGTGATGATACGCGGTATTGCCGGCTACGGTCTGGTTTTTTATGAAAATTAAAAAGTACAGATACCTCATTATGAAATAGGACATTATAGTCAGACCGACTAAACTGTTGGTAACTGGTTTGAAGGATATTCTTCGAATTTTATAATACAGAATGACGGCTATAGTATAAAGTAGATATATTATGAGCGCAATATTTAAAAGTATCAGCAGCGGGCTGTCGCTTTGCTCATGAATGTGATATGAATAAAATTGCGCATTTTCATCTTGGCCGGTTATCAGAGGCTCGGGAGAAATGAAAACCGTTATTATCGCGACCGCTATTAAGAGGAATCCGGTCAGGAAAAGGACACGGTTTATTTTTTTTATAACGGGTTTTAACGATAATTCCTGATTTAAAAAAACAGGAGCTAACGGTAAAAAAGATAAAGGGATGAGTTCTCTCAGGCATGTGAAATAAATTGTAATGCCGCGCTCATAAGAAGTCGCGGAGAAATAAAAAACAAGCGCATCGCTGCCGATGTAGAGGAAAGCCGCCAGGCTGAACAATAGCGAAATAAGCGTTCCTTTCCTGGCTGTCCTGACATAGATGTAAACATATTGAATCAGCGCGAAAGCGGAAAACCCTGTAAAAAAAATTATGATGAAGATATATGGAGTGTGGGGATCAGTCATGTTCTCTGTCTATTAATATCCTATAAATACAATAACTATTGATGCGATGCGCGACTTTTTCTAACGAAATATTATATCACGCGAAGGAGAATTATTATAAATTCGAAAAAAGTCGCACATGACGTTAATTTCCGGTATAATTAAAAAATCAATATATATAAGAAGTATATAAATAGCAATCAATTTTAATGTTTATAATATATTAATGCTGCCGATAAAAACGGTCTCGGCCCGTATTATCTGGAAGCCATCTCCAATTTATCTTGAATTACATATATGAATCTATAATCTTGAGATAGCTTCTGCTATTACAACTTATCTCGTCTTCTATTATATAGAGTGGTACCATGACGCTTGCGTCAGGGATGTAAGCGCATCGATGTGCGGAGCGAATCGATTTAGTATTAAATTAAATTCTGTTCACCTGCCTTCATATTGCTCCGATAATTAATATTATTCCAGTGTTATGAATAATTTGTTCTTTTTCGTATCCATCGATAATACTTACAAAATACATAGCCGTGTATGGTAATCCTTAATATGAATAAGCGGGCTGCAACAGAATATTGAGAAAGAATAAAAGTGAGTCGGCATGTCCAAATATAACAGAAAAAAACACTGGCCCAGGCTGCTCCCGTTAACACTTTTACTTGCCGCAAATATCACTGCTTTATTTTTAATAGCGAGATTTTTCGTTACTTACCGGTTCAGTACAGATATAAATATTTCATATGCGCTTATTTGTCTATTGATCTCTTCGATAATTTTGATCTCCGGTCTGGCTTACACCATTATCAGTAAAAATAAACACTATTTTAAGCTCGTTACTGCTATGGTGGAGGAATCTCCTTCGAAAAGCGAGGTACAATACAGGTCAGTATTTGAGAATTCCGGCATCGGCCTGATGAATACGGATGAAGAAACCACAATTACTCTCGTTAACAAGGAATTCGAAAAGGTCACCGGGTATTTAAAGGATGAAGTGGAAGGGAAAATGAGCTGGACTATCCTGATTCCCGACAGGAAGGATCTTGAGCGAATGAAAAACTACACCCGGCTTCGCAGGATTGACCCCACCCTTGCCCCCGACGTGTACACTACCAGGATAAAGACAAAAAGCGGCGAAATACGGGATATGATGCTTCATATCATTATGGCTCCCGGAAATACAATCAGCATGGTCTACTTTATCGATATAACTGAGCAGCGCCATGCAGAAGAAGCCCTGCGGGAAAGCGAAGAAAAATACCGCAGTCTCGTGGAAAATATGCAGGATACGCTCTACCGGTGCGACCTTCAGGGACATATTACATTTGTAAGCCCTTCCGGTTTAAGGCTTCTGGGTTATAACGATGCGAGGGAACCGATCGGCAAAAATATTGCAAAAGAATACTATTACGATCCTGATGACAGAGCTGCGTTGTTAAGAAAGCTCAGTAATGATGGTGAAGTCGTAGATTATGAAGTAACATTAAAACATAAAGACGGCAGCCCCGTACAGGTTTTAACAAACAGCCATTTTTTTTATGACAAGGACGGGAAAATACTGGGTGTTGAAGGAATATTTACCGATATTACCCAGCGCAAGCGGGCGGAGGAGAGTGTCAGGAGCTCCAAAAAATTGCTGAACGACATTCTCCAGGCGGCATCCGAATTTTCGATAATAGCCACGGACACCCGGGGGGTCATCACTGCATTCAACCGCGGTTCTGAACGGATGCTTGGCTATTCCGCATATGAAATGGTCGGCAAGCAGAGCGTTCTTATTATTCACAAAGAGGCTGAGATTTCCGAACGGGGCAGAGAATTAAGCTCCGAGCTAGGATATCCGGTTGAAGGATTCCGTATTTTTGTAACCAAACCGGAAATAGACGGATCTGAGACCCGTGAATGGACATTTGTGCGTAAAGACGGCTCTACTCTTGCAGTGTCGCTTGTTATATCGGCTGTGCGTTCCGAAAAAGGAGAAATCACCGGTTATCTTGGGATAGCCAATGATATAACAAAAAGGAAACAAACTGAAAAAATATTGCTTGAGAAAGAAGAGCGTCTTCGCGCTGTAACAATAAATATTCCGGGTGTTGTTTATCAGATTTATACAAAAGAAAACGGCGAATACGGTATCAGTTATGTCAGCGAGCGTATTTCTGAAATTTTCGGGATTCCTACGGATCCGGACAACCAGTTCCGTATATTTGTTGAGCATGTATATGAAGAAGACCGCGACAGGTTCTTAAACAGTATACGGGAAGCCAAAGCGATACATGCTCCATGGAGCTTTGAAGGCAGATTTATCAGACCTTCGGGGGAAATGATCTGGTTTAGCGGGCTTGCGACTCCCAGCCATCATGGCGATGTCCCTGTCTATAACGGGATTCTGCTGAATATTACCGAACGCAGGCAGGCTGAGGAGATATCCCGTCAATCAGAAGAAAAATTCTCAAAAGTTTTTATGCTGGTCCCTGAAATGATCGGAATATCGCGGATAGAGGACGGTCTTATTGCCGATGTGAATGCGGGATTTGAGGAAATTACGGGTTGGAAACGGAACGAGGCGATTGGGAGAACATCACTTGATATAAAATTCTGGGTTAATCCGAAAGAACGGATCTCAATGGTTGAAGAGCTGAGGAATGGAAGAGACGTCCTTTATCGCGAGTTCCAGTTCGGGCGCAAAGACGGATCGGTTCGCGCCGGCATTTATTCCGCCAGGACAATAGAAATTACCGGAGAGAAGTACCTTTTCTTTGTAATGCAGGATATTACCGAACGCAAACATCTGGAAGAGGAGCGCCAGAAGCTGGAACAGCAGTTGCTTCAGTCCCAGAAGCTTGATGCGATCGGAGAGCTTGCGGGCGGCATTGCACACGATTTCAACAATATTTTAACGGGGATAGTCGGATTTACGGAACTCTCTTTGAATGCGCTTAATGATCGTGATAAAGCTATGAAATATCTCAAGGAAGTACTGGCTTCTTCCGAAAGGGCACGCGCTCTTGTGAATCAGATACTGACATTCAGCCGGAATTCAGCGACGGAACTTAAGGAAATTACGCCTAAATTTATAATCAAGGAAGCGCTCAAGCTGATACGCGCTTCCATCCCTTCAACCATAGATCTACGCATGATGATTAAGAGCGAATCATCAATACTCGGAGATCCCACGCAACTGCACCAGGTTATCATTAACCTGTGCGCCAACGCCGCATACGCGTTGAAGGATGGCAAAGGAGAAATAGAAATAAGCCTTGAAGACATATATGCGGATGAAGGGTATGCGAGGCTTCATCCCGGCCTGCGGCAGGGTAAACATATTTTACTTAAAATAACCGATAACGGATGCGGTATAAAACCAGATTTGATAGACAGAATATTCGAACCTTTTTTTACAACCAAACCGCAGGGAAAAGGCACGGGTCTCGGGCTTTCTGTTGTTCACGGTATAGTAAAAAAATTTAACGGCATAATCAAGGTATACAGTGAAGTTGATAGAGGAACAACTTTTAATATAATTCTGCCGGTTGTAACAAGCGGAAATATTGTAATCGATATGAAACAGGAATCCTCGCTGCCGGGCGGCAGCGAGCGTATACTCCTGCTGGATGATGAATTATCGATCATTGATCTGCTTCAAATAACACTTAAAAATCTCGGGTATGCAATAAGCGCATTTACAGACAGCGTTTCGGCTTTTGCGGCTTTTCAAAAAAATCCTGAAGGATTTGACCTCGTGATTACTGATTTTACAATGCCTCACATGACAGGAATTGATATTGCAGCCAGAATAAGAGAAATAAGCGATGTTCCCATTATCCTTTGTTCGGGATATCTTCATAAAGAGATAGAGCAAAAAGCAATTAAAGCCGGTATTGGTGAAGTTCTAAGTAAGCCGATAAGGTCGGAAGTTCTGGCTAAGGCTATACGAAAAGTTCTTAATAAAAAATAGTTATATATATGATGTAATAAATCATTTTTTTTTGCCGGTTTTATCCTTCATCAATCCCGAAAGCCCGCCGAAGGGATTATAGGATGAGTCGGCCTTTTTACCGAGAAACTCCCTGTAGCCAGATTCTTCGGCCTGCGCCTGCATAGTTGAATATAGTTTGAGCGATATTCTTTTTTTAACCGGGTCCACTTTTTCGATAACCACTTCCAGCATATCGCCCTCTTTTATGATTTCACGGGGATGCTTTATTTTTTTAACGCCGCCAAGCCCGGAAATATGCACAAGGCCGTCTAGCCCGGGCTCTAGCTCAATGAAAGCCCCGAAATTCGTGAGCCGTACGGCTTTCCCGGTATAACGCGATCCGGGCAGATATTTTTGCAGCGCTTCGTCCCACGGGTCGGGCAGAGCTGCTTTAAGGCTTATTGAAATTTTATCGTTATCCCAGTCGAGTCCGAGGATCACAGCTTCGACTTCCTGTCCTGGTTTCAGCACGGATCTGATATCTCCGATCCTGCCTCTGCTGATTTCGGAGATTGGGATCAATGCCTTCACTCCGCCGATATCCGCAAATGCGCCGAAATCCTGAACGGATTTTATGACGGCTTTTATCTTCATTCCTTCCTTTAGCGAGTCCCGGAGAGAATTTATGCGCTCTCTTTTTTCAACCTCAAGTATCTCCCTGTTCGAAAGCACAATATTGCGTCCTTTCTCTCCGAGTTCGGTGATCCGGAAAGAAGCCCTCTGCCCGATATATTTCTCCGGGGCTTCGCGTTCGATTCCCATTTGCGAATAAGGGCAGAAACCGCGTGCACTGCCGATCTTTATCTCGTATCCTCCCTTGATTTCCTTTTCAACAAAGCCTTCTACGGGTATGCCGTTCTCAAAGGCGCTTTCAAGCATTTCCTGGCCTGCTTTGCCGCCGCTTATTTTTGTTGTGAAGTGCATTTCACCGTTTTGTGAAGAAACAAAATAAGCTTTTACTTTATCGCTTTCCTTAACGGTAAGATTCCCTTCTCCGTCTTTGAACTCATCTGCGTCAAGATAGCCTTCGCTTTTCCCGCCTAAGTCCAGGAATATACAATCCCCGCTTATCTTTATGATCTCAGCTTCAACTGCCTGTCCCGGCTCAAAAAAATCATTTCCCAGGCTGCTCCTGTTAAGAAGGTCTGCAAAATTTTCTTCGTTATTTATGTTATTTGTTTCATCTGCCATTTGGACTTAAGATCTCCGTGAGCTTTAATTATGATTCTTTAATTATCTTACGAATTGTTCTTTGCCATCGGTCGTTTATTGTCAAGAATATTTGAATGATCGTATTTAACGGCACAGGAATTGTCCTTGACTTCCGCCATAAATTCATATATCACTTTTCGGGGTATTTTTTCGTATTTGACCGCATATTTAATATAGTTCATTTCAGCCAGGTCGGGGAGAGCGCACGGCGGTGAAAGAGATTCTTTTTATAAAGCAAAACGCACGCAAGTGGGAAGACTCGGAAGAATTTATAAAAAAAAGAAAGAATAAGGATCCGGACAGGCTCGCGGAATTTTTTATTGAACTGACCGACGACCTCTCATACTCAAAAACATTTTATCCCGGAAGCGCCACAACCAGGTTTTTAAACGACCTTGCGGGTAAATTTTACCACCTTATATACCGTACCAAAAAAGAAAAAAGCGGCAGGATAATTTCATTTTTCAAATACGGTTTGCCCGCGGAAATAAAGCGATCCCATAAATATCTCGCATACGGTCTTGCAGTTTTTATTTTATCGATGTTCATAGGAGCGGTCTCATCTGCAAATGACAATACCTTTGTCCGGCTGATCATGGGAGATAATTACGTCAATATGACGCTTGAGAATATCGAGAAAGGCGATCCCCTGGCTGTTTATAAAAAAATGAACGAAACCGATATGTTTCTCGGGATTACGCTCAATAATATTCGTGCAGCGTTTGCCGCTTTTGCTCTTGGAGTGCTTTTCGCAGCCGGCAGCATTTACGTTTTGTTCTACAACGGCGTCATGCTGGGGGCCTTTCAGTATTTTTTCTGTCAAAAAGGACTTTTCCTGGATTCCGTGCTGACAATATGGATACACGGCGCGCTTGAAATATCGGCTATCATTATTGCAGGCGGCGCGGGAATTATGATAGGGAGCGGGATTATCTTCCCGGGCACTTATTCACGGAGACAGTCGTTCATGAACGGAGTTAAACGCGGCATACGGGTGATCATAGGAATCGTCCCCATGTTCATTGTTGCTGGTTTTCTCGAAGGATTCGTTACACGCCATACCGATATGCCGGCAGGCTTTAGAATTGGAATTATTGGACTTTCTTTTTTGTTTGTGATATGGTATTTTATCATTTATCCGTTTCAAGCAAAAGCAATAGAAAACTGATAAGACACAAAATACATTATAAAAATTTTCATTAATTGAAATATACGCGGCCCCCTAACCCCCGGAGGGGGCATTAAAGATTTTGTTTATCCGCATTATCGGATGATACATATCTTATAAAATTTTTTGTTGGACCATTCAGACTGGTGCCCCCTTTGTCCCAGGGGGAGGGTACGCACGGGGATAGGGTACTAAGGGTAATATCGATTTAAGAAGAATAAAAAGCATAATGAATTAAAACTCCACAAAGGAGACTTCTTATGGAAAATGAAAAGAGCATTTTTATTGAATTTCAAAAGGCGCGTGATTTCGGAAGTATCATAGGCGATACTTTTGATTTTATAATTAAAAACTTTAAACCCTTAGCGAAAAGCGTTTTAATAATAATGACCCCCAGTTTTCTTATACTGATATTATGGATGAGCATATTCGGCGTGAACATTATGAACATGTATGCCGGAAAGCTGACTTCATTGCCGCCTTATTTCTGGGTTGTCCTGATAGCTGAAGCAGTTCTCGGCATGATATATTTCGTTTTGCTGGTATGTGTGAATTATAATTATATCAAACTGTATATTGACGGGAAGGGAGGCGTAATATCGCTCGCGAATCTCTGGTCCGGGATAAAAAAAGATTTTATCCGTGTTCTGCTTAATTTAATAGGCCTGTTTTTTCTGCTTGGAGTATTAACCGCGATCATTGTCGGGATAATAGTTGCGATAGGAGTATTGTTATCCGAAGTGCTGGCCGCAGTCCTTGGCTTTTTTTCAGCTTTTATTTTAGGAACTTATCTCGTGACTTCTCTTTATCCGGTCCTGTTTATTATTGTCTATGAGAGGAAGAGAGCTTTCGGCGCGATAATACGATCGATAAGTATAGTGGCAGGCAAATGGTGGTATACATTCGGGCTTATAAACGTGATAATGATAGTCTGGATGATCTTTGCACTGATCGCTTCAGTCCCGTATTATGGCGTAATTTTCATTTTCGCATTTCACGGAATGGAGAAAATGAGCGGGACTTTGCTTTCCGTGCTTTTTACGGTCACGTATCTTTTCCTGGCGTTTTTAGGCTCGCTTATGTATATGATCCCCCTTACATCCGCGGCGCTGCACTTCTTTAATCTGAGGGAAAGGAAAGAGGCTTCTTCGCTTTTTGCCAAAGTGGAAAATCTGGAATAAAAATGAAAAAGATATTAATTTGCATAAATATTATTTTTATTATCTGCCAGTTATCCCTCTCAAAAAACCGTGTTCACGGGGCAAAGGAGAAAGATATTAAACTGCATGACAACAGCACTGTTGCTCTGCGAATTCCAGGCAGGCAGGAGCTTGACCGCATCCGGAATAATAAGGACTTTCAGTACGAAAAGAAACTTGTTACCGGCAACACGGCAGCGGATATTTTAAGCAGGTGGTTTGACCGGCTCAACAGGCATTTTTTTTCGCGTATTTTCTCAAAGGAAGCTCAGCCTTTCTGGCGAGTTTTTCCGTTTATTATAATGGCAGCGGCTCTTGCAATTGTCGTGATCGCTTTAAGACGCGGCGATTTCTTCGGACTGTTTTTGCGGAAAAAAGCCAGTACCGGCGAACTAAGCTATTATACAGAAGAGAATATCTATGAGATCGATTTCGATGTTATGATTAAAAAATTCATGGAAAATAACGAATACCGCATGGCGCTTCGTTACAGGTTCCTTAAATCTCTCAGGAATCTTTCCGAAAAAGGGGTCATCGTATGGAAAAATGAAAAGACAAATCGCGATTATGCCAAAGAATTGAGCCTGCAGCCGGTCAGATCGTCGTTCAGTGAGCTGGTTAACATTTTTGAATATGTCTGGTACGGCAACTTTGAGATAGATAAAAATTTTCTGGACAGGATGAACGAACGTTTCAGATCCTTCGACTTATCCGTTCAGGCCGGAGTTCCCCGTGAATAGGAAGACAGTATATATTGCGGGCATTTCACTTCTCCTCCTGGCTATCGTGCTTGTTGAAATCTTTACACCTAAGGAACCTGACTGGACTATGAGCTTCTCGCGCTACAGCAAAGATCCTTACGGAAATTATCTTCTGTATAGTTTCGCGAAGACGATTTTCCCGAATAAAACAATTGCAACGCTGCACGAACCGCTGTACTTAACATTAAAGGACAAAAATTACAGGAATTATAATTATATTTTACTAAACAACAGGTGCGTCTTCGATGAGCTCGACAGCCGCGAGCTTTTAAGATTTGTTTCCGCAGGCAATACGGCTTTTGTGGCTGCGAATATGTTTTCGGATGCGGATAATAAGAAATTTGCCGGCGGGCTGGGCATTGAATCCGGCAGTTATAATGAAATTGTTACGTCTATGAGAGTTCGTTTTGTAAATCCCGGATTAAGCGGGAGAGAATATGATCTAAGGCTGGAAGGCGGCGCCTATTATTTTTCGAAATTCGACAAAAAGCGAACAACCATACTGTCCGTGAATGAAAAAAATGATCCTGTTTATATACGCGTGAAACACGGCAGAGGTTTTTTTTATCTTTCCTCCGTTCCTCTAGCGTTTACCAATTATTGCATAGTCTCCGCAGAAAGCGATTATCCGTTTATTGCGCTTTCATATCTGCCGGTGCATAATGTTTTATGGGATGAGTTCTATAAAATAGGCAGGCTTGAAACCCGGACGCCGCTGAGATTTATTCTGAACAGGGATCAGCTCAGGTGGGGGTATATCACGGGCATGATTACCATCGCGCTTGTCATAATCAGCGGAGCAAAGAGAAAACAGCGTATTATCCCCGTTGTTCCCCCCGTTCTTAATACAACCCTGGAATTCGTTACAACGGTCGGCAGTCTTTATTACCGTAATAAGGACCATAAAAATATTGCACAAAAAAAGATAATACATTTTATGGATCATATACGGACGCGCCTGTACCTGGATACGCGCGAGCTGAACGACGCTTTTTATACCAGGCTCGCGTCAAGAACCGGATTAACATTTATAGAGATTCAGGAGACATTTTCTTTTATTGATTATATTCGTAAAAAAGAGCGCGTAAAAGAGCGGGAGCTTATGGAACTGAATAAAAAGATTGATGGTGTGTATAGAGGGGGCCCCCAAACCCCCTTAAGGGGGCTTTAGTTTTCAACTCTTCCTTTAGGGGGGGCAAAAGTAATGAACTTTGCAAACAATCCCTTTAAGGGAGAAATGGGCATGAGAATTGAAGAAACTGTGACAGATTATTTTATGAAAATTCAATATATCATGGAATAAGGAGCACATATGGCGCAGGAAAAAGTTTTTAAACCGAGGATTAATCTTGAGAACATCCAGAAGCTGCTGGAGAAAGTTCGGGAAGAAATAAGAAAGATCATCATAGGACAGGACGCGATGATACAGCTTCTGTCCGCGGCAATACTGACAGGCGGCCATATCCTCATTGAAGGCGTGCCGGGAATCGCGAAAACGCTTTCAGCAAAGCTTTTCGCGAAGACTCTCGGGATAGATTTTTCGCGCATCCAGTTCACTCCCGATCTGATGCCTTCCGATGTTCTCGGTACGTCGGTGTATAATGCGAAGAAATCCGAGTTCGAGTTCCGCCGCGGTCCCATATTCGCCGGCGTTGTGCTGGTTGACGAAGTTAACCGCGCTCCTGCAAAGACGCAGTCGGCTCTTATCGAAGTAATGGAAGAGAAGCAGGTCACTGTCGACGGCATGACATACGAGATGCAAATGCCGTTCATAGTTGTCGCAACCCAGAACCCTGTTGAGCACGAAGGCACATACCGTCTGCCGGAAGCCCAGCTGGATCGCTTTTTATTCAAAATTCAGGTCGAGTATCCGTCTCTCGAGCAGGAAATAAGTATTATTAACAGGTTCCAGAATACTGCTTACAGCAGCGAGATTGAATCTGTAAAGCCCGTTCTGAACGCAGCAAAACTTATTGAACTTTCAAAAGCGGTCTTTGCCGTGCATATAGAGGAAAATCTTGCAGAATATATCGCGCGCATCGTGCACGAAACGCGCAGCCACAGCGGGCTTGTCCTGGGAGGATCCCCTCGCGCGTCGCTTTCGATCGCCTACGGAGCAAAAGCGATCGCTATCATTAACGGACGCGACTTTGTCACGCCGGACGACATACAATTTATCGTGTACCCCGCGCTTCGTCACAGACTGATACTTACGCCCGAGAAAGAAATGGAAGGGTCGCGGACGGATGACATCATAAAGGATATCATCACAAAAGTGGAGGTCCCCAGGTGAGGGAATTTTTCCTGTCGCTTTTTTTTACGGAGCGCCTGTACGGTCTTCTAACGGCAGTGTCGGCTCTTTTTATTGTCGGATATTTTTATTCCGCAGTATTTTTGATAGCGCGGATTTTTTTGTTTTTTACTGTGTTTTTTTTAATTCTGGATATAGCACTGCTTTATGTACCTGGGAAAAAACTTGAAGGCAGGCGAAGCTGCCCGGAGAGGCTCTCCAACGGTGATGAGAATATCATTACTGTTTTTATCGAAAACAGATATCCGTTCGGGGTCTCCCTTAGCATAATTGATGAGTTGCCTTTCCAGTTCCAGAAACGCGATTTCGGCATTAGAATCCGTGCGCGCAGGGATGAGAAAAAATCGCTCTCATACAATCTACGGCCTGTTGAGCGCGGGGAGTACAATTTCGGCGCTCTAAATATTTTCGCGGCAACGGCTCTCGGATGCATAAAAAGAAGGTTCCGCTTTTCTGCCGGTGAAAGCGTGCCCGTATATCCTTCAATTATGCAGATGAAGAAATACGAGTTGCTTGCAGTTTCGAACCGGCTGGCTGACGCCGGAATAAAAAAGATCCGCAGGGTGGGGCATACAATGGAATTCGATCATATAAGACGATATGTTTCCGGCGACGACTACAGAACAATAAACTGGAAAGCGACTGCCCGTAAAAGCGGTATAATGGTCAACCAGTATGAAGATGAAAAATCGCAGCCCGTCTACAGCATAATAGACATGAGCCGCGTTATGAAGATGCCTTTTGAAGGCATGACTCTCCTCGACTATGCGATCAATTCAAGTCTGATACTTTCGTCAATTGCCTTGTATAAGCAGGATAAATTCGGGCTGGTCGCTTACTCCGATACTGTTCCGATGGTTTTACCGGCGGACAGGAAGCAGTCGCAGATGCACAAAATCCTGGAATCGTTATACAAGCTTAATACGGATTTTAAGGAAGCGGATTACGAGCATCTTTATTCAATACTTTCCAGGAAATTAAACCAGCGCAGCCTTATTTTTTTATTTACGAATTTTGAGACTCTGTCATCATTTAAGAGAAATATAAATTTTTTCAGGCGTATCGGGAAAAAACACACGCTCGTAGTTGTTTTTTTTAAAAATACCGAACTGGAGGAATTGCTTAAAAGCAGGCCGTCTACGACAGAGGAAATCTATACAAAAACCATTGCCGAGAAATTCGATTTTGAAAAGAGACAGATCGTTAAAGAGCTCGGCAATAACGCGTCCATTGCTCTTCTCACCTCGCCGGGCGAGCTGACTGCCGACGCAATAAATAAATATCTGGAAATAAAGGCGAGGGGGATGCTTTAAGAATAGATAGCTAATCCATAATCCAGCCGGATCGTATGTAGGTTAATGTAATAGGAATAAAGTATGAGCAACGTATCTATAACAACCAGCCAGAATGTGGATATTGAGTATGAACTTGCAAACATAGGCGACCGTATTCTCGCTTTGCTTGCGGATTATATAATCATATTAGGATATTATCTGGCAATGGGCGTAGTGGCTTACTTCCTTTCAAGGACAGGGATGAATCCCGGATTTGCATTTTATATTATTGTTTTTGCCGTGCCTGCGTTTTTATACGATCTGGCGTGCGAAATATTTTTAAACGGGCAGAGTTTCGGCAAGCGTATTAAACGGATAAAGGTAGTCAAACTTGACGGCTCCAGGCCTTCGGCCTGGGATTATATTATCAGATGGATGTTCCGCCTTATCGATATCAGCATATTGATAGGCGCGGTGGCCATTATTACGATCGCTATAAACGGCAGGGGACAGCGGCTCGGCGACATCGCCGCAGGCACCACGGTAGTACGGATGAAAAAATCCGTCGGGCTTCACGATACGATTTTTACGAAAATTGAAGAGAATTATAAGCCGCGATTCCCTGAAGCAGCCGGGCTGGACGCCGGGACTGCAGGTGTGATCAAAGAAGTGCTTAATTCGGCAGACTCGATCAAAAGCAAAAAAGTGTTCGGCGATCTTGTGAAAAAAACAAAGAAGGCTGTTGAAAAGAAACTCGGGATAAGATCGAGGATAGAGCCTGTCCAGTTCCTAACGACAATATTGAAAGATTATAATTATTTTTCCGGATAGCCGAATAAATAAATTGGGGGTTATCTTAAAATTAGTGATTCAAATAGAAAATAATTTCAAGATGGCTTCCAGCACTTCTCTCCGGTTTCTACTTTGCCCAATCAGTATAAATATCGCAATCTCATATCTGATAAGCTATATTAAAAAGCCGAGGTTACAAGAATAATTTTTAGAAAATAAAATTTTAAAATATGTTAATCGTGCCGCTTTCTAATATCTCCGCGGACTTCAAAGCGCACAGTGTCAATTACGCGTCCTTCATCGTCGCAGAGCGAAAGAGTGTGCAGACCAGGGAGGGGATCCCAGCTCTGCCCGTTCATACCGGTTTCGCTTACAGGTTTATTGTTGAGCTGCCACCTGGAATTTTTGTCTCCGGGGTGTGATAAAAAGAAAACTCTCTGCAGATCCTGCGGAATGTCGGGATCGATCGCAAGAATCGCTCCATCCGGCGGGTAAACGATACGCCGGTTTAACTGGCCTGTTCTTTGCAATGCGTTGCCGGGTTCGGTGCCTTTTATGAAGTATTCCGCTCTGGGCCGGTCGACGCTATTTTGAAAGTTTATATCTTTTTTAACTATCAGGGGAGTTTTTTGGTTACGCGGCCTGTGCTTTTCATTGCGCAACCTGTTCATTATTTCAATCCATACAGGCGCTGCCCCGGATATGCCGCTCACGTTCCGCATGGCTTCGCCCGAGAAGTTGCCGACCCAGACTCCGGCCGTATATTCCCGGGAATATCCCACGCACCAGTTGTCCCGCATATCCTTGCTTGTGCCGGTCTTTACTGCCGTCCAGAATCTGGTTGCGAGCGGATTCTCCAATCCGAAGGTCGCGCTTCTCGCTTCCCTGTCCGACAGGATGTCCGATATAAGAAAGGCAGACTCGCGGGAATATATGCGCTTTTGCCGTACCGTAGTATCGGCTTTAAACTTAAAGCTTGGTTCGGAGAGCAAGCCTTCATTAGCCAGACAGCGGTAAGCGTTGGTGAGCTCCCAAAGGCTTACATCGACGGAGCCGAGAGCCATGGAGAGACCGTAATAATTTCCCGATTCATTAAGGCCTTTGATACCGAGACGCCTGAGCTTTGCGAGAAATGCTTCGAGCCCTGTCAGGTACAGAGTCCTTACTGCTGGTATATTTAAAGACGAAGCCAGCGCCGATCTGGCCGTGACCATTCCTTTGAAGTCTCCCTCGTAATTGTTCGGCCTGTATATTCCGGACTGCACGGCCATATCCAGGGGGGCGTCTTCCAGAATTGAAGCAGGCGTAAGAATTTTTTTTTCAAAGGCAAGCCCGTATAGAAATGGTTTAAGAGTTGATCCTGCCTGCCTTTTTGCCCGTACTCCGTCAACATATCGGTTGCGCCCGGGATCGTTAGTGAAGCTCGCGTAAGCGAGCACCTCGCCCGATTTGTTTAATATTACAAGAGCCGCTCCCTCGGATACGCTCTGCCTGCTTAAGCTGCCGAGCTGGTCGTTCAGCCGTTCTAGGATAAAACGCTGCAGCCTGCCGTCGATCGTACAGCGTATGTTTCCGGAGGAAGTTTTTTTTATGAGAAGCCGCGCTGCATGCGGAGCAAGATCGGAGGCCGGCTTCGGGAACGAGGATCCCAGCGCGGGCTTTATTGACGCGCCGATTTCGCTCTCTTCCGTTTCCCATCCAAGCACTTTTTTTAAAATGCACGCCCTTGTAAAAATTTCTGCGGCGCGCGCGTTCGGCGATCTTATAAGCGAAGCAAGAACAAGCGATTCGCTCCGGTTGAGGCCGTGAGGAGCTTTTCCGTAAAGCCCGCGCGAGGCTGCGTTTATTCCCGCAAGCTCTCCTCTGAATGAGACCAGGTTTAAATACGCTTCCAGTATGTCGCGCTTGCTCCATTGCTTTTCAAGTCCGCGGGCTTCTGCTATCTGCGATGTTTTCTGAAATATGTTTCTCCTGCCTTTTTTCGGCTGAAGGTCACTATTAAGCATGGAGGCAAGCTGCATTGTTATTGTGCTCGCTCCTCTCATGGCATCGCCCTCCATACCTCTGAGAAACGCGGCGCCCATAGATAAATAATCTACGCCCTCATGTTCAAAAAATCGCCTGTCTTCCGCGAACAGGACTGCCAGCAGGAGGGCAGGGGATATGTCGCTCAGGTTCGTCCAGTCCAGTCTCCTTGTTTGGTTATCGGTTCGCAGTTCATATAACGGTTCGCCGTACCGGTCAAGAAGCATGCAGTCCGATTTATTGTATGACTTGCGCACTTCTTTGAAAGAAGGCAGGGCATTTGCGCCGCCTGTCAGGCTTAAAAGGATAATGAGAAGTAAGATGAATTTTTTGAGTAATATTGTCATGATAATTAATTTTAGTGAAAATAATTAATATAGATCACGGCTCTCGTAGCCCCCTATCCCCCGAAGGGGGCACTATCTTGGAATAAAACTTAACATTCGTCTTCTATTCTTCACAACTCATACCTTCTCCATGGAGGCAGCTGGCCAGGGTGGCATCTCACGTCCTTTTCAAGGTTATCCTTATCCAGCTTCATAGAAGATATGGACTATTTTTTTTTAATTTTTATAGTCATATATTATACGACAAATATTGAATCCATTTAGAAGATTTTCCAAGCCGGTGCCCCCTTCGGGGGATAGGGGGTGAGGTTACCGTACCACCTCGATCACTCCATTCGGTATTTCTCCGAACATTTCCGGGAAATAAAGCGCTTCCACGCGTGTTGTCGGCATATGGAATTTTCCGCTCTGGTTAACCCGAATAGTGTACTCGACAGTCCACTTGCCTTTCGGAACAAATTCATAATAAGCCCGGAAAGCTTCAAAACTCCGTTCCTCGTAAGCCGGCCAGACCCATCCCTTTCTTTCTTCATCTTTTGTCAGTATCTGTGAATCCCTTGCGAGCCCTTTGCCGAGTATTGTCGACCCGGCCGGGACCGGATCGCTGACTACCACCCATGTCTGATCGGCCTGCGCTTCCAGATCCAGGCGCACGCGATAAATGTCCCCGCGCGTCCATCTGCCCGGATTCTTTTGCTCAATGGCCCGAACGGTCTTCCTTATCCTGTATCCCGATGAGATCGGTTCGTTAAGCGGAATGGCGGCCAGGCTCTGAACAGTTGCCCATGGCCTGCCTCCGCCCATATGCGAAATGCTGAGATCGTTTTTCCCCGAAGGCCATGCAAACAGCGATGATTTTCCCTTCGGCGCGGCGCTCCAGTCGGTAGTCTGCGATTCGTCCGCAAGGACGGTACGTGTTTCTCCGGATACTGCTACAGCTTCATATAACTGCGAAAATTTTTCCAGCGCGAGAACTCCCCATGCGTTCGCCGGAGTCAGGTCCCATCTGCCCCTGTGCTGCCTGGCGAGCGCGCCGCCCACTATCCTAGGCATATCCTCCTTCCATTTTCCCGCGTGAATAAGCGACAGCACAAGGCGTACGCTGTTTACGTCATTGGAAACCATCAGCCACCATAAAAAGTCGCTTCCTTCCGACGAAAATCCCATTTTTGTCCCCTGAAAATTGAGTCTCGATCTTAGTATCTGCTCGGCTTCTTTTATCTTTTTTTCGCGATCAGGAATATTTTTTATATTATGAAGTATATTGAACCAGTCGATCACGGCCGAAGCAGGCCACAGGTTCGGCTCGATCGAGATTGAGTCGAGCAATTTCGGCTGCGCTTCTCCGCTTCGCGACAGGGCCTCGATTGCGGAAAGCTTTCTGATCGCGAGATCCGCGGTCCGTATCTGAGAATGCCGGGTCACGGATCCTTCTATGAATTTATTTAGAGCTTTCTTCATCCTGCTCTCCGCGTCCTGCGGCAGATTCCATTCAGCTTCATTTGCAATGGCAATTATATATGATGTAAGGACGGGACTGCCGTAAAGGCTTGTCGGGAAATATTTTGCAAAACCGTCCGGGTCGATATATGAACTGATCCCGGCTACGATATCCTCCCATTTATTTTTGTCGCGCAGGGCAACGGCGACAGATATCTTCTGCTCAAGACATGAATAGGGATAGTTCTTCATGTAATCGGTTATTCCGGGCTGCGCTCCCGATAACTTCGGCTTTAAAGTGACGCGTACTCCGCCTCTTCCCGGTATGGCATTCTTGGGCCGTTCAATCGCGAGGAGATATTTCTTCTCAATTTGTGCAATGGTCGCCTGAAACGCGCTTACGGGTACGGCAGGCACGACCTTCTGGCCTATCTTTATCGAATCCTTTGCCCCGTTTTTTTCTTTTACTTCAGCTGTCCATGCAAGTTTATCGATACCGACCGGCACATAAATATTCCAGCCGATCTCCTTTGCTTCCCCGGGCTGAAGAATCAGCTCTTCTGGCTTCAGACTGCCGGCGATACCTTCGGCATTTGCGGACGCTTCCAGCACCATCGGCCGCCCGGTTGTATTGCGCAGAGTGAACTCTGCTTTAAAAAGATCGCCTTCCCTTACCACAGGAGGCAGGCCGGCGAGTATCATCAGATCCTGAGTGGATTGTATCGATGCAGTTCCTGTTCCAAAGCTTGTTCCTGCGGTTACAACAGCTGCAATTCGGAAGGAAGTAATTGAATCGTTAAGAGGAATTTCAATAATCGCTTCTCCCTTGTTGTCAAGTTTAACTCTTCCTTTCCAGAGGAGCAGAGTATCGAACAGTTCGCGCGTCGTTTGCCGTCCGCCTCCGCCTCCCTGGGGTAAAGCTTTTAAGCCGAAATGCCGCCGTCCTATGACCTGCATCTGGGCGGTTGCAGTCTTTACTTCGTACGGCCTCTGGCCCATCATCGCGGGTAGTATGTTCCAGCTCTGGTTGGGCATAAGCTCGAGCAGGCCTTCGTCCACTGCAGCGACAGCGGCTTCCGTCCCCGGCGGGGGCGTTTTACCATCGGAAGTTTTTACTTTTATTCTGACTCTCGCTTTTTCGCGTATTTTGTAAACCCTGCGCTCGGGTGTAACGCTTACTTTCAGCTCGTGCTCTTTCCATCCGACTTTTATTTCGCTGATCCCGAGTTTATACGACGGCCTGCCCATGTCAGCCATTGCGGTCGGCTGAACGCCGGAGATCCTGCCCCTTACAGCCAGTACGGAAACGAAGCAGTTCGGAGCGTATGTTCCCCTGACCGGCACTTCGATCACCGGCTGCTTGCCGGAGAGCTTTTTTATCCATGATTCCATAATGCCCTCTCTCTCGACGGTGACGAGAGCTGTCGCATTTCTGAACGGCATTCTTACCTGGAATACCGCCGTCTCCCCAGGCTCGTATCTTTTCTTTTCCGGCAAAAGGTCTATCCTGTCGTTGTCGGATACCTCGAACCACCATTCTCCCTGCCCGGCGACCCAGAGCCCGCGGTTCGCGACCGTTTTGTTGCCGTCTTTGTCCTCGCTCTCAGCCTGAAGGATCACTTCGCCAGATACCGGAGATTTCATTCCGCATATCAGAAGTCCTATTGAATCGGTTTTCCCTTCGCAGACGGCAGCGGCTTTTTTTACCTCCGTAGTGTATTCATACGCGTAAAATCCCCCCACAAGGCGTTTCCTGTGCGAGTATGTTTTTTTTGTGAACATATATATCTTAACCGGCGCGCCTGCGACCGGTTTGCCGGTCAGATCCAGTACAACCGTATGGAATTTAAAATTATCTTTTGATAATGCCCATGAGTCTGGCTTAATGCCTATCACGTATTTTGACGGCCATAAAGGAATTCCGGAAGATACTGTCTGCAGCTCTCCGTTAGGATCCCTGTATTCGAGCTCTGCCAGGATTTCCTGAGGATGATCCGCCCCCGGCAGATCCGGGATTGTGACGCGAGTTCCGCCGAATTTATCCAGCGTTAAATCAATTGCCGGGATTTTACCGGATTTTTGTGCGCTTTCTTCGCTGCCCGATTCTTCGTTTTCGGCTTCTTCGTCCATTGCCTGGCCGCTGCGTTCGATACCTTCTTTTACCGAACCTGTGGCAAATACGAATTCATCATATCCCTCGAATGCCGGCGGCGTCTTATATTGTATGTTGCTTCTGAGCTTTGCCGGGAGATTCCCTGCTCCCCCGCCCGCCAGATATCTTACATTGATATCAAGCGTAAGGCTCTTCGCATTGATCTGAGGATCCCGCGGCGGGATTATGCTTCCCTTCAGAAGAGGAATACGAAACTCTTCCACGCGGAATTCGCCGCCGGAAAGTTGCCTGTTATAATAAGCCCTTCTTCCCGATTTTGAACTTCCGCTTTGAAAAGTCAGCCCGTATGTGCCGAGCTTTGCGTCTTTCGGAATTGCAAATGAAGTCTCCGCTGTTCCGTATATATCCCATGCAAGCGGAAATTCATATTTCTCGCTGCTTCCATAGTGCGCGATCACAAGCAGATTCGGCAGTTTGTCTCTGGCAGGTACCAGGAAGCCGCTCATCGTATGCTGCCGGATAACATGCTTCATGTGCACAGTTTCTCCGGCGCGCAGAAGCGTGCGGTCGAATATCGTGCGTGCTATGGTCGGGTCGCTGTAGTAGTCCTGGGGCAGCTGGAATCTCCACGGCTCAATTCCTTCATCCCAGCTTGAGAACACAAAAGACATGTCGCTGCCTAGTTTTGCCGTTATAAAATACCCGCTGCCGATGGAATTATACCTGCAATCCGGAATATCGTTTAAAGAAGGCAAAGCTGAATCGATTTTAACGATCCCGTTTGAATTTGTTTTACCATGCCACAGGATTTTATCAGCGCAGTCTTTTACCGCAACTTCCGCATCTTTTACCGGTTCACCGGTATTAAGAGCTGTAACCCATATAAGTGAGGACTCCCTTCCCCATTTAAAATGCACTGAAAGATTTGTCACAAGGACCGATGTCGGCACATACATGGGAGACTGTCTGCCGAGAAGAGATGAGCCCAGGATCTCACTTTCCAGCTCGACAACATAGAATCCGGGTTCTTTAAGCGGTATTCCTACGACCTCAAACGCCGCCGCTCCCGACGACCTGGGTATTCTGAATTCTTTTGCGGACTTTTCACCGGTAAAAACAGATTTGCTGCGCTCCGCATTTCCGGCGCGTCTGAGCCATTCCTGGATGCTTTCCCCCTTTGATGAAACATTCAGTACCTTTCCGATCAGGTTTCCTATAAAGCCCTCTTTGCCCACGTGAAGTATCTTTGCTTTTATTTCAGGTTCAATGTTTCTGAGGGTTACGGGCAGTACCGGATCCGCTTTCAATTCCAGTATGCCGAATCTTGCGCTGAATTTCGCGAGCGGGGGATATTTGTCCGTGCGGACTGCAAGAGGAAAGTCGTCCGCGTTCACCAGCCGGCGTCCTGAATCGTCTATAAAATTACCCGGAAGTTCTATTTTAAAAGCGGAGTTTTCAGTGAATGGTCCTTTAAAATAGACTCCGTTAACGGCATTGTCGTTATCCTCGTCATTGGATAATTCAGGTCTCCAGATTTTTCCGTCTTTGCCTTTTAATATTATTTTACCCGCAAGGCTTTTGCTGACAGGCGCGGAAAAACGAAGGGTCATGGGAAGAATCGGTATACAGTTCGCCTTTGCATTCTCCCTGTCGCAATGGAAGTCCGCATTAAATGCGGGCCTGGCTTTGTAGCGCAAAACCTGGTCATTTAAATTCGCAACTCCTGTTGCCGATTCGATGTTCCTGCTCCATACAAGGCTTACTTTGGCCCCGGAAGGGAACGTCTGTTTGCACTGGATCAGTATGACCGGTTGCATCAGCCTTGTCCGTAAGCCCCATTGCGACTTTAAAATTTCATCGCGTTCTTTGCCGTCAATTATCCTTATACCAATGTAATCCTGTATGCCTTCGACAGAGAACGCCGCGTTTTTTTCGACCGATGTTTTATCCGGTTCTGCATCAAGGTATAAAATGAATATCTGCTCTTCATCGATATGGGCGGAGCCCTGATAAGGATTGGATCTTATTACGGAAGGTCCGCCCGTAGAGAACGTAAACTTGTCTTGTCCTTTCAGCTCTTTACCTGCAAGAGTTTTTAAATCCGGTCTCAGCCTGAAAGTGCACCGCATCCCGGCAGGCAGATTGCCGTCAAAATCGAACACCCAGTTTTTTGTGTCAGCCCATCTGCCTGTGCCCTTAAAACTACAGTCCATTTCGAACGGAGACACATTTGCCCGCGGATCTCCGAACGGCACCATCTGCTCTGAGAAGCGCGCCGTGACCTGGCGCACGCCTTTCACAACGCCCTGCGGCGAGAACATCTCCACCCTGGGATAATCTTCGGTAAATACGTTCGATACGGTGAAAAGGATGATGCCTGTAAACAACACTCTATGAATGAGCTGCATATAAGTGCTCCTTGAAGTATATAATTAAAAGCTGTTTAAGAGGAAATGTAAAAGTTATCTCAAAATTATAGATTTATTTAAATGATTACTGATAAAATGGAATACATTACAAAATTTTTTGCGGAATCAGACCTTTCTGGTAAGCTTTTCATGTTTTTAAATGCAATTGCATCAGGTCTGAAAGGCGTCCTCAAAAATTTTGTAATGTATTCCATTTTATCAGTAAAATAAAATTCAGAGATGACATCTACTGACTTTTTGTTTTTGCAGGAATAGTATATTATAAATTGGATTTCAAATGATAAGTCAAGGAAAATATGGACTGATTGACTGTACAGTGTATCTATAAAGTATTAACAATTTGTTAATTTTAAAAAATATTGAAAATCTATTGACTTGTAAATAAAAGTTTGTCTTTATAAATTAAAATTTCATATCAATATTAAACCGCTTCCGATTATATACTGTAATTCAGGTCACGTTATGAAAATTAAAAAAATCTGCTCGTCCCTGCTACTGGCAATTTCTTTTCTGTTATTTATTTCATGCAGTAAAGATAATGCAGTAAAAAGCGACAAAAGTGATTATGCCGATTCTCAAACCGATAAAGATGAACTCTTTTTCTCAGGCATTGAAACGGAAGACAATGTTCAATCTGAAAGCAGTCAAATTATCCGGTCGTTCGAATTTCGTGCAGAAAATAATTCGAAATATTTATCCGAAGATGTTTCCGGCACAATAACCGGAAATATAATTACGGTAAGAATCCCCGTTTATACGAACAGAAGCGCTTTAATTCCTACAATCGCATATTCTGGAAAATCCATAGCGCCTGCTGAAGGCAAAGCGGTTAATTTTTCCAAAGGCAAAGTTGTTTATTCCGTGACATCGGAAGACGGAACCACAACAAAATATATAGTAATAATTAAAAACCGGAAATTAATAAGGAGCATCGAGTATCTGCCTAAAAATAAATCCAAAATCGATCCTCGCAATGATGAAATAATCGGTTATGCCGTACCGGAATATTTTGACAATGGAATAATATCGAGATACACCGAATTTTATTCAGGCGGTAAAGACGGGATATGGTTCAATGATGACGATGATATTCATCAATTGAGCGTTTATAACTATGCCGGAGATACGGTGGAAACGTATTCATACAGCAATCCGGGCGCTGACGGCGTTTATCATACACAGGATGATATTTATTTTTCATATAAAATTCATTTGTTTGATAAGAACGGGAAAGAGGTAGAATACATAGAGGGAAATTCGGCAGGCGGCGACGGCATCTGGCTCACCAATGATGACGGCTTTTCAGCCCTGCATGCCTATGAATATGATAATAACCTTCTTACAAAAGAAATTCTGTATTCTGATATAAATGTTATCAGCTGTTATTATATTTATAATTATAATAAAAATCTAAAAGTCGATACTGAATGGAAATTCATGGGACCTGGGCCTGACGGAAAATGGTTTACTGATGATGACGAACTGGAAACTGAAACCACGTATATATACGATAAGTCCGGGAATATTCTAAGAGAAGCCGCAGGCCATGACAGATACGGCAACGTTTCTTACTGGTATTCCTATTCCTATAATCCGGAAAACAAAATTATAGAGAGGATCGAGTACAACAAAGAGGGTCTGGATAATACATGGTTTACTGATGATGATGTTATTGGCTCGAGAGCGATATATGAATATAACAGGGAAGGGGAGCCGACATTAACCGTTTTTTCGAATTCGCCGGGTGAAGACGGAAAATGGTTCAACGGCGATGATGATATTCATTCCTATATTGTCCAGGAATACACAGGATCGACCGAGACATATACATGTTATTACTGGCCGGATAACAGTATTGGGCCGGATGAATTTTGGTTTACGGCAGACGATATTCCGTGGTATAAAATATTTATCAGATATAATTTAATAAATAATGTAAAGAAAGACCAGGAGACATATATCGTTTCTTACGGAGCAGGTAAAGACAAAATATGGTTCACCGGGGATGATATTAAATTAGATTCATACATGAGAAACAGATTCGATCGTCTCGGGAATCCTCTGGGGACAACCTATTACAGCGGAGCCGGCGGGGACGGCATCTGGATGACGGATGACGACGTGATCGATTACTATACTGTTTCTATTTATGAATAACTTTAGAATATTTTAGGTTGCATCTAATATCACTGTAAATACTCAAGCGATCTTCTGGTATATGAATATCATTAATAATTTCCGAGGACTGTCTGAGGCCGTAGGCCGAGTTCCGCAGGAAATTATTAATGATATCGATATACCACTGCACAGATAATTATTAGCAATCAGCAATAAATTGAAATGCATTAAAAAATTTTCTGCGGAATCAGGCCTTCCTGGTTAGTTTCTCAAGATTTCGAAGGCAGTTGCATCAGGCCTGAAAGGCGTCCTCAAAAATTTTTTGATGCATTTCAATTAATCTTTGAGTTAAGAGTTTTTTTGGAATAGCTTGTGTTATATTACGATGTAATTCGCCACGCTGTCGCCGACTTCGGTTGTCGACATTCCCATCTTGCCTGCTCCCTGGTCTTTCATTTTAAGAATGGTTTTCTTCATGGCTTCTTCAACCCTTGCCGCTGCTTTGCGCTCTCCGAGAATGTCGAGCATCATCTGAACGGCGCCTATTGCCGCCATCGGGTTAATTATGTTTTGGCCGGTGTATTTCGGCGCGCTCCCGCCGATAGGCTCGAACATCGATACTCCTTCCGGGTTGATGTTTCCGCCGGACGCGATTCCCATGCCGCCCTGCGTTATCGCCCCGAGGTCCGTGATAATGTCTCCGAACAGGTTTTCGGTTACGATTACGTCGAACCATTCCGGATTTTTTACCATCCACATGCATGTGGCATCGACATGATAGTACTCGCGTTTAATATCGGGATAATACTTCTGTCCTATTTCATGGAATGCCCTTTCCCATAGACCCCACACGTATGTAAGTACGTTTGTCTTGCCCGAAAGAGCCAGAGTATTTTTTTTATTTCTCTTCTTTGTGTATTCAAAAGCCCATTTAAGGCATCTGTCTACCTGGAATCTGCCATAGATCATAGATTGTTCTGCGATTTCATGAGGAGTCCCTTCCATCGTGGTGCCGCCTACACCGGTATAAACCCCGCCTGTGTTCTCGCGAACAACGACGTAATCAATATCCTTAGGCCCTTTGTCCTTTAAAGGCGTCTCAACGTTTTCGTATAGTTTTACAGGGCGAAGATTTATATACTGGTCCAGTTCAAAACGAAGCTTGAGCAGAATGCCTTTTTCAAGAATGCCCGGCTTCACGTCCGGGTGCCCTATGGCGCCAAGAAGTATTGCATCGAACTTCTTAAGGTCGCCTACAGCTGTCGCAGGCAGGACTTCGCCTGTGCGCATATATCTCTCTCCGCCGAAATCAAAGTCCGTAAGTTCTACTTTAAATTTTTCTATATCGGCAATCGACTTAAGCGATTTAATGCCTTCGCGCACTACTTCCGGGCCCGTGCCGTCGCCGCCTATAACTGCTATTTTGTATGTTTTCATGGTTGATCCTGTAGAATAAAGTAATTCTTAATATTTATAAAGAAGTATAAAAAATAAAAAGCATGATTAAATGCAAGCAAAATTATTACGACCAATCTTAAAAGATTAATTTATTCAAGTTGACTGACTTTTATTACACTATTTCTTAATACTATCGATAGAATGATCAGATTATTATCAATTTTCCGCCTCAAATAGCTGCCGCCTTCCGCCATCCATGGCTCCAGCGGCACTTCCAACATCCTGTTGGTCGCCCTCCGTGGACTCTTCGGCGGTCGGCAACATCCATGTTGCCTTAAAATTGATAATAATCTGATCATTCTATCGCAGATGTTTATAAAAAAGTCAGTCAAGATGAGTAATTTATATAAAATATTTATAACTTAACTTTGAGACGACTTCTATTCGATATTAATGATTTTAAGCATATTTGTGTTGCCGGGGATGCCTGCTGGATTTCCGGCTGTAATTACGAACGTATCTCCTTTTTTTGCCATGTTGCTGCTTAAAAGAATTTTTTTTGCATCCTCAATCATCTCGTCTGTGTTGGAGAATGCATCCATTTTAACCGGGATTATCCCGAATGTTATTAAAAGCTGTCTGGCGACTTCATCATGCTGGGTAATTGCTATGATCGGGATCCCTGGTCTGAACCTGGCTGCCCGCAGGGCAGTCGACCCGGACGATGTGAAACAGACGATAGCTCTCGCCTTGAGCGAATACGCGGCTTCAATTGCCGCATAGCTGATTGCCTCGCTCGAATCTTCCCTGTCGATCTGGATCGAGTCCTTGTATTTCGTGTAATCTATGCTTTTCTCGGCATTATCGATCGTTTCGCAGAGATATCTGACAGCTTCCGTCGGGTACATGCCGGCAGCGGTTTCGCCCGTGAGCATCAGGGCGTCCGCTTTATCGAAGACGGCGTTCGCAATATCGCTTACTTCGGCTCTGGTCGGTCTCGGATTCTGCATCATCGAATCCAGAAGCTGCGTCGCGATAATCACGGGTTTCCCTCTTTTTTGCGCTGCGCCTACTATTATCTTCTGTGCCGTCGGCACTTCGGTAATGGGAAGCTCCACGCCGAGATCGCCTCGCGCTACAAGGATCATATCCGACGCTTCAATTATCCTTTCAATATTCGAGACTGCCTGCGGATGTTCTATCTTGGCTACCAGTTTAATGTTATCGTGAAGCAATCCTCTTATCGCATATATTTCCTTCTCGCTTTTGATCATTGAAGCGGCTATAAAATCGACGTTCTGCGAAACCGCGAATTCTATATCTTTTTTATCAGCCTGAGTAAGGATCGGGAACGGCACGTCAACTCCAATAAAATGCGTGCCTTTCTTATCTTTTAATAAACCGTTCTTGACAGGTGAAAGGATAAGCCTGTCTTTCTTTATTTCAGTGATGACGAAATCGATATTGCCGTCATCCGCCATGATATGATTGTTTTTTTTGGATATCTGGCTTATTTTATCGTAGTTGAGCGAAAAATTATTATCGCTCATATCTTCAGCATTAAAAAGAAGCTCGATCTCTTTATCCTTCGTCAGTTCTATGCCGTTTTTATTTTTTACTATTGTCCTTATCTCCGCACCCTTTAAATCGGCCATTATCGCCGTATCTTTTTTAATCGATCTTATCGA
Source organism: uncultured Leptospirales bacterium (assembly GCA_964626055.1). Lineage (GTDB taxonomy): Bacteria > Spirochaetota > UBA4802 > UBA4802 > JAFGDQ01 > JAFGSG01. Next base: position 53,006 of record CAZVDF010000008.1, on the reverse strand, counting down.
TTCGATTAGTTCTCCGTAGTCTCCATAATTTCCGTGAGAAAAATTTATTCGGAAAACGTCTACCCCGAATTCCATAAAATTTTTAATGATTTGCTTATCCGAAGATGCCGGCCCAAGAGTGGCAATTATCTTTGTTTTTCTTTTCTTAATCATTTTTGTCCCCGAATTAATCTCTGAATTCAATTGTTAATTTAAAGTATAATTAATATTTATATATGACAAGTATAATTATAAAATAAATTATTTTTGCTAGTGATTTTTAAAAACAATATCGTAAAAAGAAAAAATTTTGCAGGACAGATTCGAATTGTTAAGAATAGAGTTCTTTTTTAAAGATTGAAAATCCCGGATAGATTAAGCAATTAGTTTAATGAGCTTTACGTTGAATCCGCAGAAGGGCAGCCAGCCTTTTCTCTGCGCTCTTTCGAATGATATGATTATATGCGGCATGTATTTTGGCTCTACGGGATTGGTCCGGAGCGACCATCCGAGTTCCTTTAGTAGCCGGTTTCCTTTTCTGTTATTGCACCATTTGCACGCGCAAACCATATTTTCCCATGAGGAATAGCCGTTGCTTAAGGCTCTGCCCGTGACTTCCTGCCATCTGCTGCCCGGGATAACATGATCCACGGTAAGATCCCTCACGGAAAATCTTTTATTGCAGAACTGGCAGATCATATCGTCTCTGTAAATAACGTTAAGTTTGGAAAAAACCACTTTTCTTTTGGGAAGATCATTATAGCCCGGTATGGAGATGACGGAAGGTATTCTTACAGATATCGATGGAGATCTTACGTAATCATCGCTATCGAGAACGGGAACAGCCTTATCCGCGGTCAACAGACATACGGCATCCCTTGCGGTAGTTATTCGGATTGGGATGAAGCCGGAATTTAATACTAATACGTCGGTATTCAGCATCGTGTTTTCCTCTTCAAAAGGCCGGCACAGCGGCTCCGGGACATAATAAATTAACTTTGCTTTCTACGTCAAGAATAATATTTGCATTCAGCCTACCGGGCTCAGCTTTTAATTATAGGCTTGACAGTCGGTATTTTTTAGTTAATGCTTATAGAAAGACAGAAGACTGTTAATAGAATCTATTCCGGTAGACAAGTGAAATTTCGGATTCCCGACTCGCTCTCGGGAATGACAAAAATTTTACCTACTGAAATTGAATCTTAGTAAAAATATCAGGTAAAATGAATGAGAAAGATTAATATAATTATTGCGGCCCTTTTCATATTTACTTCTTTTGTAACCGGCAGGGATGCGCTTGCCGTCAATGCCGGCGGAGCCGTCAGTCATTATGCGCTTATAAAACTCGTGGGAACTGTTAATCCTATTATCGCGGAGCATATAGTATCTTCAATAGAGAAAGCCAATAATGAAAAAGCACAGTTCATACTGATTGCAATGGATACGCCGGGCGGACTTATGTCTTCCATGCGCGAGATCATTAAAGCAATTCTTTCATCAAAAGCTCCGGTTGTTGTTTATGCGTATCCAAAGGGAGCCCAGGCGGCTTCTGCAGGCGGCTACATCATGATCTCGGCCCATATTGCCGCAATGGCGCCCGGCACCGAGATAGGAGCGATGCATCCGGTAAGCCCGCTGTTGAATTTCGGGCAGAAGGACGAAAAAGGACGCGAAGGTATAATGGAAACGAAGGTACTGAACGATACTCTTGCCTACGCGAGAAGCCTTGCCCAGAAGAGAAACCGTAATATTCAGTGGACCGAGCAGGCTGTTAAGAGCGCGATCTCCAGTTCGTATCTTGAAGCAAAAAAGCTTGGAGTAATAGATATTATTGCCGAAGATATGGACGACCTTTTAAATCAGTTGAACGGGAGAAAAATCAATGTAGACGGATACTCCGTTGTTTTACGCACGGCAAATATCAGGGAAGTTGCGTTCGAAATGGATCTCAAACAGAAGTTCATGAATTTTTTCGCGGATCCGCAGTATATTTTTCTGTTGTTTATTATCGCGGTTGCGGGCATAGGAATGGAGATAAAAAATCCGGGAATGATATTTCCAGGCGTACTGGGAGGCGTGTCGCTTTTTATTTTCCTGCTGGCTGTCAGGATACTCCCGACCAACATGCTCGGCCTTGCTCTTATTCTTCTGTCCATTACGCTTTTCATTCTCGAGCTATACTTTGTAAGTTACGGCCTGCTTACGCTCGGGGGCATAGCATCCCTCGTATTCGGATCCATGATACTTTTCGATTCCCCTCTGCCCGGAATGTCGGTTCCAATACTTACAATTGCCGGAGTGGTTGTATTTCTGTTGCTTTTCTTTTTTGTCCTCATAAGATCGATACTGATCGCTCACCGGGGAAAGGTAACGACTGGCATGGAAGGATTGATCGGGGAGACAGGGAGAGCCGTGGCCGATTTCAGCGGAGCCGGGAAAATTATGATACACGGTGAATACTGGAACGCGGAAAGCAGCGAAGAGATAAAAAAAGGCGATCAGGTAATTGTTTCCGCATCAGATGGAATGACGCTGATTGTAAAAAAATATACGAACAAATAGAAGATGACAGAGTTGAATAAATAGCGTCAGTATAATTTTTTAAAGATCTCGAAAAAAAATAAACAAGAAGGAGGTTTTTATGATTCCGAGTGCATATTTAACAATAATTATTCTGTTGATACTTCTGCTGATTTCATCAATTAAAATATTGAAGGAATACGAGAGAGCGGTTGTATTTCGTCTGGGAAGGATGATAGGTCCTCCCAGGGGCCCTAAGGGACCGGGTATTATTATAATAATACCTTTTATAGATAAATGGGTCAGGGTGAGCCTGCGGTTGGTGGCATTTGATGTGCCTCCCCAGGATATTATTACAAGGGATAATGTTTCCTTAAAGGTCAACGCTGTGGTATATTTCAGGGTAGTGGAGCCTAATAAGGCAGTGACGGAGGTTGAAGATTATCTATACGCGACAAGCCAGCTTGCCCAGACCACGCTGAGAAGCATAATGGGTATGGTCGGATTGGATGAGATCCTGAGTGAAAGAGATAAAATTAATCTGCATCTTCAGGATGCTTTGGATAAGGATACGGATGCCTGGGGCATAAAAGTCGCTAAAGTGGAGATCAAACATGTTGATCTTCCGCAGGAGATGCAGCGCGCCATGGCAAAGCAGGCTGAAGCCGAGAGAGAGAGAAGAGCCAAGGTTATCAATGCAGAAGGCGAATTCCAGGCTGCTGAAAAGATGGTAAGCGCGGCTACATTAATGGAAGAACATCCTGTTGCTCTCCAGCTCCGTTATCTCCAGACGTTAAGCGAAGTGGCGACGGAGAATAACTCAACAACGTTATTCCCTATCCCGATCGATTTAATTACTCCTTTTCTGAAGAAATAACTCGGCCGGGCGGAACTGTTCCGCCCGCCGGCTTTGCCGGCTGTCATGTTATACGGGAAAGTACCGGAAGCCATCTTATCATTCTATCGCAGATGTTTATAAAAAAGTCAGTCAAGATGAGTTATTAACAATAAACAAAAAATAATTCCGAGATGGCTTCAAGATAAGTGAGGAATAGTTCTTTTTAAATATTTGTTTTACCTGTAATTTTGAGTGTGACGGGGATACCGGCCGGGAAATTAAAAAGTATAGATCGGAACGCCTACATTGATTTGTTTATCTTCATGCTGTTTTTCAAGCAGGGGCTTTAAACCGTTCCCGATCTGATTCTCACGTACGGTCACAGAAGACATGGAACAGCCGGCAGTAAATATTAATACTATCGATAATATTTTAATAAAGATTTTCATAATAAACGTTAATACCTATTGCCTTTCTTTTATCATTAAATGATATAAAATTACCCATTGAACGTCAATAAGAATTCATAAAATATAATGTTTTTCGTCGTTACATGAATCATAAATTCCGCGGATCTTTTCAAAAACATCCTGCAGCAGCATTCTTATGTCCTCGGATTCGATATAATAATCACTCCCTTCAATTATAAAAACGCTCAGTGTGTCCAGCACTTTCATAGACTCTTCAAGCTTTTGAAGTGGATCCATAATGTTTCCTCATATAATATTTACCGCATTTTTGTATAATTCAGCAGCCCACCCGCGAGCAATATTTCCTTTTGTCTTTTCGAAGCGGACAGAATTAAATTATATTTTTTCCCGGCGATTTCGATCGTAATAATTTTTTCATTTATTTGGGTGCGGCTATTGCGGATTGAAAATTCATCGAATTGCATTATTTTATCATAATCTTCTTTGTTCTCAAAGACAAGCGGCAATATCCCGAAATTTATGAGATTTGAAGAGTGTATTCTTTCAAAAGATTTTGCGATTACGATGCGTACGCCGAGATACATGGGACAGATAGCCGCGTGTTCTCTTGATGAGCCCTGGCCGTAGCTTTCTCCGCCTATTATTGCGGTGAAAATATTTTTTTGCCTGTTGTCCAGAGACCTTTTCGAAAATTCTCGGTCTACATTTTCAAATACGTACTCGGAATATTTGGGAATATTCGAACGGTATTTAAGCCTGTCGCCTGCGGGCATAATATGGTCGGTTGTTATTTTATCTCCGACTTTTATTCCAATTATTCCTTTTATCTCATCGGAAAGAGGCTCGGTGAACGGCGGAGCTCCGATGTTGGGTCCCCTCACTATCTCCGTTCTTTCTCCGTTTTTTTTTACAGGCGGAATTATCATTGAGTCGTCAATATAAAATTTATCCGGAATTTTTGTTTCAGGATAATCCGATGGAGGATAATCCAGCGGATTGACGAATTCTCCTTTTAACGCGGATAAAGCGGCGGTTTCAACGCTGACAAGATAGACCTGCGCCGACACTGTTCCCGACCGGCCTTTGAAATTGCGGTTGTTGGTGCGCAATGAAACTCCCCCTGTGGCAGGCGATTGCCCTGTGCCGATACAGAATCCGCAGGCGGATTCCATTATCCTTGCTCCGGATGCGATCATGTCCGCGAGCGCCCCGTTCTTAGCGATCATCTCGAATACCTGTCTTGATCCCGGCGAAATTATGAGGCTTACTCCCGGATGGATTTTTTTGCCTTTAAGTATATTTGCCGCGGTCATAAGATCCTTATATGATGAATTGGTACAGCTCCCGATTGCGACCTGGTCTGCTTTAATGCCTTTGAGCTCCGACACTTTCTTCACGTTATCGGGCGAGTGGGGGCAAGCAGCCATCGGTTCAAGCGTTGAAAGATCGATGCTGATCGTGCGGTGATAGTCCGCATCGGCGTCCGGGATAATTTCTTTCCAGACGGGCCCCCTGTTCTCGGCTTCCAGGAATTTTCTGGTAATTTCATCGCTGGGAAATATGGAAGTTGTTACTCCAAGCTCCGCGCCCATGTTTGTGATCGTGGCGCGTTCGGGGACTGTCAGGGTTTTTATGCCCCCGCCTGTGTATTCCACCGCGAATCCCACATTGCCCCTGGTAGTGAGAATTTCCAGCACCTTAAGTATGATATCCTTTGCGCTTACCCACGGCTTCAGCCTGCCTTTCAGGTTTATGTTTATTATTCTGGGACATGAAAAATAAAATGCGCCTCCGCCCATTGCAACCGCCACTTCCAGCCCGCCAGCCCCGATCGCTATCATGCCGAGAGCGCCGCCCGTGGGAGTATGACTGTCGGAACCCAGGAGGGTCGCGCCGGGCCGCCCGAATCTTTCAAGATGCACCTGGTGGCAGATGCCGTTACCGGCTTTCGAGTAATATATCCCGTAATTCGCGTTCATCGTCTCGAGATATTTATGGTCGTCTGCGTTCTCGAATCCCATTTGCATGATATTATGGTCTACATAGGACACGGACAGCTCTGTTTTAATGCGCGGTATTCCCATTGCCTCGAACTGCAGATACGCAAGAGTCCCTGTGGCATCCTGGGTGAGGGTCTGGTCAATCTTTATGCCGACCTCTGCGCCCGGCACCGGATCGCCTTCAATTATGTGTTCGCGTAATATTTTATAAAAAACGGAATTGCCCATGATTACCGATACCTGATATTACAATTTTTTATTTGTAGTCATTTGTTAATTTATATATTTTTAGTCAAGGAAATATTGCCCGGATTCCGGCAGAAAGTATGGAGAAGAATATTTTATATCACGTCGAATAAAATATATCGCTGAAAATATGATGAAAATTTATGTGACTGATCTCGAAAATATTAGTACATACTTAAACCTGATTTTGAGATGACTTCCGGGTATCTTATTAATATTCTAATTCTGTTTTTCCCAGTTGAACTTAATTTTCGTTTTCCCGAGCGACAGGATATCCCCGTTATCCAGATTTCTCTGCTGAAAGACATTGCCGTTCACTTTCGTTTTGTTAAGGCTCTGTAAATCAATAACAGTGAAATGATCGTCGCGGAAAACTATCTGGCAATGTTTATTTGAAACGTATTCATCAGCCAGTTTCAAATCCGAAGCTTCGGCACGGCCGATAGTTATGGTTTTATTGCCGATATCAAACCTTGTCCCCTTATCGACTCCGTCAATTACTTCAAGGAATACTCCTCCGGGTATTTCAAGATGTTCATCCATTAGATTCTCCTGTTTGATTGCATCATTTGTTTCTTCAATTGACCTGTTTTTTTTCTGTTCATTTGAATATCAGAGACGGTTTCCCCTTAAAGAGGCGCTGTATTTAAAACAGGTCTTTCGTTTTTCCGATAATATCGATCGGAATTTGTGCTTATAATAATATTGTTTAATTTTTTAATCAATCGATATTTTTAAGCAGGAAAAATGATTGAATACAATATTGGATTTATTTTATTGAACATCTGTAAATGAATTATATCGATTAGACTTAAGAAAATCCATTGGAACTGGGCTGAGAAGTATTTATAATCTCCCCTGTATGCCAATACGTGATAAAATTGAATGATTTAATAATAAAAATACTTGCTAAACTTGTCACATGCGGTGTATTTGTAGTAATATATAATATCCGTGTCTTTAAGCTGTATTAAAATATATTCCGATATACTGTGTATGCGATATACAATTTTTACTAATGGGATATAATATTATAGATATATTGGTTTTTGAAATGGAATGGGATGATAATAATGATTTTGGCGAACCGTTAAATGATGAGGACGGCGAGACCGACGAAGCGGTCGAAAGCGGGCTGAAGGTAGAGCCGATCGAGAAGCTTTCAGAACCGAAAATGTACAGGATACTTATGCATAACGATCATTATACTACTATGGATTTTGTAGTGGAGGTTATAATGCAGGTATTCCATAAACCGGCGGCGGAAGCGACAAAGATCATGCTCGATATTCATAAGAAAGGCCTGGGCGTATGCGGTGTTTATACTTACGATATTGCAGTTACCAAGATTTCCGAGGTTCACAGTATGGCAAAGAAAAGACAGTTCCCGTTAAAATGCAGCTATGAGGAAGCCTGAGCCCTCACCCGGGCGAGCCTGACGGCCGGGTGCAGACGGGCATCCTGCCCGCACCCGGCACTGAGACTTCCTTGTCCGTCGGCCGCCCACCCTGAGCGAAGCCTTCCCCCGGGACACACACGCTTCACGCGGGCGAGGGCATGGAGAACAAATAATATGGAAATAAACGAAGAATTAAACCAGATAATGATGTCGGCGTTCAACGAAGCGAACGCCAGGAACCATGAATATCTTACCCCGGAGCATGTGCTTTATGCCTCTCTTTTTTTTGAAAAAGGGAGAAAAATTATAGAGAGCTGCGGAGCAAGCATCGACCGGTTGAGAATGAAGATTGAGAATCATCTCAAAAATAATATACCGGTTGTGCAGGGTAAGGAGCCGAATCAGTCCCTCGGATTCCAGAATGTCATGGAGCGGGCGATATGGCATATCACAAATGCACAGAAGGGCGAGCTGGATATCGGCGACATATACGCGGCCATTATGGAAGAAAAAGAGTCTTACGCGGCATTTTTTCTGCAGGAGGAGGGTGTTACCAAGCTCGATCTCCTGAATTATATCTCTCACGGCATCCCGGTAATGCCGGAAGATTATTATATTAAAGATATTAATGAAAAAATAGAAAAGGCAAAGGACAGGCAACCCAGGGAACAGGAAAAGAAAAAAGGCAAGAATTACCTGCAGGTTTTTGCCGTTGAACTTGTGGAGAAAGCCCGGAACAATGAGATAGAGCCTATAATAGGAAGGGAAGTGATACTCGAACAGACCATCCAGGTTCTCTGCCGAAGGTTTAAAAACAATCCCATCCATGTTGGAGACGCGGGCGTGGGCAAGACGGCCATAACCGAAGGTCTGGCACAGATGATCGCGTCTAAAAAAGTCCCAAAACCGCTGAGAGATGCTGCGATTTATTCTCTTGACATGGGTGCGCTGCTTGCCGGCACTAAATACCGCGGCGATTTCGAAGAGCGCATGAAAAAAGTTATAGCGGAGCTCAGGGAGATCAAGAACGTAATATTATTTATTGACGAGATACACACGATAATAGGAGCGGGAGCTGTTTCAGGGGGAACAATGGATGCGTCAAATATCCTTAAGCCCATCCTGACGTCCGGCAAAATGAAGTGCATCGGCTCGACAACTTACGAGGAATACACGAAATATTTTCAGAAGGATCATGCGCTATCCCGGAGGTTCCAGAAAATCGAGATACCCGAGCCTTCCATAGATGAGACTTATCGTATACTCCTCGGCATCAGGGACAAATACGAAAAATATCACAACGTAATATACGAGGATGCGGCTCTCCGGTCTGCCGCAGAGCTCTCGGCGAAGCACGTGAACGACCGTCATCTTCCGGATAAAGCAATTGATGTCATCGATGAAGCCGGCGCGTTTGCCAGAATGCGCAGGGAAGAAGAAGGAGAGCCGGATGTTATAACTGTGCTGGAAATTGAAAAGATCATAGCAAAGATGGCAAGGATACCTGAAAAGTCGGTGTCCGCTGCGGAAGTAAAAAATCTGAAGAATCTGGAAGAGGAGCTCAGAAAGAACATCTTCGGGCAGGATGAGGCGATCAGGCTTGTAGCGGAAGCCATAAAGAGATCGCGCGCTGGTTTTCACGATGCCGACAGGCCGATAGCGTCATTCCTGTTCGCGGGTCCAACGGGAGTCGGTAAAACCGAGCTCGCAAGACAGCTTGCGTCGATAATGGGTATCAAGCTTCACCGTTTCGACATGAGCGAGTACCAGGAAAAGCACACTGTGGCCAGGCTGATCGGGGCTCCGCCGGGATATGTCGGCTACGAAGAAGGCGGACTGCTGACCGAAGCCATCAGAAAAACGCCGTATTCGATTCTTCTGCTTGACGAAGTGGAAAAAGCGCATCAGGATATTTTCAACACTCTGCTCCAGGTCATGGATTATGCGACGCTCACGGACAATAACGGCAAGAAAGCGGACTTCCGCAACTGCATCATAATTATGACGTCAAATGCAGGCGCAAGAGAGATTGGTAAGAGCATAATAGGTTACGGCGGTGAAAAAGTAAAAGGCAATGCCGTTACGGAGGCGGTTGAAAAGATATTTTCCCCCGAATTCAGGAACAGGCTCGATTCGATAGTCACTTTCAACGGGCTTGGTGAAGAAATAATTTTAAAAATAGTTAAAAAGTCTATTGACGAATTTAAAAAGCAGCTGCAGGAAAAGAATATAAATATTGAAGTATCCGAAGAATGCTGCAAATGGCTTGCTGCAAAGGGCTATTCACCTGAATTCGGAGCAAGAGAAATTAGCCGTCTGGTACAGACAAAAATTAAAGCATTTTTTGTTGACGAAGTTCTTTTTGGAGAATTGAAAGAAGGCGGGAAAGCTTTTATAGACATAGAAAATGACGACGTAGCGGTAAAAACTGTCAAGGGGAAATAATGCGAATAATATCGATGTCCAACAACAAGGGAGGCGTGGGTAAAACAACAAGCACTGTAAACATCGCCGCGAGCCTGCAGAAACTGGGAAAAAAAGTAATGGTCATCGATCTCGATCCCCAGGCGCAGTCGACATACCATTTTGGGATAAGCCAGAACAGGTTCGACCAGCCGATAAGGATCGATAAAACAATTTACGATGTAATAAAAGGCGAGGCCTCGTACCAGGACACGATCATAGACAGAAACGGCATTCACGTACTGCCTTCCTGCCCGGAGCTCCGCGGGATCGAGTTCATAGCCCTGCCGGCCAAGGAATTGCTTTTACGCGATGCGCTGGAGACCTTGAACGGCTACGATTTTGTTTTGATCGATTGTCCGCCATCGCTGGGAGTTCTAACGCTTAACGCGCTTTGCTATTCCAATGAGATTTTTATCCCTTTGCAGGTGCAATTCCTTCCGTATCACGGTATGTATAATTTGTTCGAAGCTGTTGATATGGTGAAGAAAAGACTGAACAGGGGCATTAAAATTACGGGAATTATTGGAACAATGTACAGCTCAAGAAAGGCGATCAATAATGAAGTGATCGATGAAATACAGAAGCGTCTTCCGGGGAAACTGTTCAAGACGCTGATAAGGGAAAATGTCGCCCTGCAGGAAGCTCCGAGCTGGGGTCAGACTATATTCGAATATAAACCCAACAGCACCGGAGCCGACGATTATATGGATCTGACAAAGGAAATTCTCGATCGTGGTTAGACCCTCACCCGGCAGCGCCGCCACTCAATGCGAAGCTTCCTCTCGGGACAACAATTTTGGGATGATTTCTAATACGAGTTTAAAAATTCGGGATGTTCTTTACCCGTGATTCCTCCTTTTTCTTTTCTTCAACTTTCTTTGCTTCCACTTTTCTGGCTTCTTCGGCTATTCTTGCTTTTTGCCTCTGCTCTGCTTCCAGTTTCTGCAGGCGTAATTTTTCCGCTCTTTCAGCCTTCTGCTGTCCTGCCTTTTTTTTCTGTTCTGTCTTTCTTTCTTCTTCGGCTTCCTTTTTGGCTTTCAGCTCCTTCTCTTTTTCTTCCGCTTCTCTCTCGAGCCGGACTTTTTCCATCTGCTTTTTCAGCTCTTCTTCGTATGCTTTATTGTCCTTTATTTCTTCCGCGGCTTTTGTCTCGATGCCGATCTCTTTAATTTCGGCTTTTATTTCTTCATTGAATGTACCGTCGATTTTTATTAATTTAGCTTCTTCTTTAATCGCCTCTATTTCTTCTTTCTGCAGGCTGACTATTTCAATCTTTTTCTTTTCCTCCACTATCCTGACAATATCCTTCTGGTCTATCTCAACCGATTTATCCGGTTCCACGATCTTTTCTATTTTTTCAATGATTACATCGTCTTTTACGGGATTGACTTTCACCTGACCCTTGAGTACGTCAACGCGCGATATGCCTTTCTCTGACGAAACGCGAAATGCCGTGCCGCGCACGGCTGCAACGGATGTCGTCGTCTTTACCTGCAGCCTGGAATCTTTCATCAGTTTTGATACGGTCACAAATACCTTCCCTTCCTCCATGTTGAGAAGAGTCTCATCCGCATTTTCAGAAGAGAATAAACGGGCAACGTTCAGATGAGTGTTTTCACCTATCCTTATTATTCCGCTGTTTTTATATTTTATGTCGATGATCGAAAGCTTACCGGTTTTTATTATGCTGTTCTCATTTATCGCGAAGCCCGGGGCAGGCGTGGCGACTATGTCTCCAGACTGGATTTTTACATCCCCAAGTACGGTCTGTACCGTCAGCATTGATGATTCCCTGGGAGCGTCCACTTCTTTTTTACATGAATTCGCCGTTAAAAAAGAAAGTATGATAATAGAAAATAACAAAAAATTTTTCTTTTGCTTTAACATATTATGGTTACCTCTAATATTAAAAAGAAATCGTTGCCGTAATTTACCGCATTCATTATTAATTTTAAAAAGAATATACTACAGACAAGGTCGGGCCAAAAAAGTTATGCGCTTCATCTTTATTGTGATCATCGTTCTCTGCATAATCAATATAGAAATAATGATATCTGAAGCCAAGATTTATAGATGTTGATGCCGACGCAATATAATAGGCAAAAGACAGAGTTGAGTTAAATCCTCTTTCATTAAGTTTTACTGAAGACTTATCATCTGAGGTTCCACTATTCGACTGATCGTGCTTCCCCCAGGAATAGGTACCGGATATGTTAAAAAGAAGATAGAATGACTGGGTTAACGGAAAAGTTGCCCCCAGCCCGAGTCCGGGTCCTGCGCTCCAGTGCTTTCCGTCGCTTTGATTCTCGTCCCAGCTAAAACCCATAAATTTACCGCCGGTGAATATTTTAAAATAGCGGTTAATGTTGTAATTTAAAGAGATATCCGAGTCATATCTCGATATTTTGTCGGGTCCTCCGTCTTCGCCTTCCTGGTCTTTGCCTGAAAACCTGCCATACAAAAATACCCCGGCCAGGCTCCACGATTCATCAAAACGCAAAGAAATTATCGGCCCATATAATAAAGCCGGATTAAGATTCATGTTGCTGTCATTATTAACATTTTCCCACCATGCATACCATGTAGCGACACCAGCACTCACTTCAAGGGCTGAAGATTTGTTTATAAACGGGAAAATGATGAAAGAAAAAGTCATTAAAATGGCGAAAATGAGTTTTTTCATTAAGGAAACCTCCGGATATTCTCCATTAAAATTAAATAATTTCCGTATTAAAGTCAATATCTATTTCGGCATTTTTAGTGCATGACCTTAAGATGCGTTCGTTTTAATTGAGAATACTGTTAAGGCTTTGAGATATACTTGACAGACGCGCAGAAACCTATATCGGATATAAAAAAACTATATTTACCGGGAACATTATAAGTATCCGGCTGTCTAAATGAGCGAAAGAACAATACAAAAACAAAATACACAATCTCGGGATGAAGACTTCGAGCTTATAAAGGCATTTTTAGAGAACAAGAGCGATAGAGCCGCCTTTAACAGACTGGTTTTAAAATATAAGGATATGGTTTTTAATCTTTGTTTTCGTTTATTAAGCGATTATGACGAGGCGAACGACTGCGCTCAGGAAATATTTATAAAGGTTTTTAATAATTTGAAAAATTTTAAATTTGAATCGAACTTTACGACATGGCTTTACAGGATTTCTGTGAACACATGCAAGAACAATTTATCTTCACTGGCTTCGCGAATGAAAAAAAAGACTATAAGCCTGGATAATCCCGGAATTGATGGCGATTCATTCCCGGCCGGAAGCTATAATCGTAATGCCCGCGACGACTCGCATAACCCGGCCAGTTTGTATGAGCAAAAAGAAAGAGAAGAAATTATTCAGAAAGCAATGGATTCCCTGAAAAGCAAAGAGAAGATTCTGATAGTGCTGCGCGATGTCGAGGAAAGATCATATGAAGAGATTTCCCGGATAACCGGGTTGAATATCGGTACGGTTAAGTCCGGCTTATCGAGAGCAAGGCAGGAACTGAGGGATAGATTAAGAGGTGTTATTTGATATGGATTGCCGCGAAATTAAAAAACTTCTGGAAGACTATATTGACAATGCCTTGAGCGGAGAGAAATCTGCCGCAGTCAAAAAACATCTCGCCTCATGCCGGGACTGCGGTGCTGAGCTTCTCTCGCGTAAAGATTACCGTAAGCAGATGACCTCCCTTAAAGAAGTAAAAGCTCCGGACGATTTTATGCGGCAGCTGAATAATCGTATAGATAATCAGTACGGTATAAAAAAAATAATCAGGACACTGTTCTATCCTTTGAAAATTAAGCTCCCCGTTGAAGCTCTGGGTGTTGTTGCCGCGTCCGTGTTAATCGTTGTTTTTTTAAATCCCATGGAAGAATTAAAAGAAAACTTTCAGATCCCGGCAGAAACGGCATATAAGGAAAAAACAGCTGAAAGAAACGGCGATGTTAAAATTGCCGTTCCGGCGAAGCCCGGTAAGAAGGCAGGGAAAGCGGAGCTTTCTTCGCCTCTGGGAACAGATGACAGGACGCTTGCGGAAGCCGGGAAAGAGAGGAGGAGTATCCGCGGGGAAGCTTTAATGACCCGCGAGATAGTTCTGGCGTTATACCAGGCAAAGCCTGCGGCTGCTTCGGGCGCTTTAAGAAGCTCTGCTTCGCCTGCAACGGCACCGCAATCGGAAGAATCTGTCGCGTTTAACGCATCGGATGTAAAGAAAGACAAAGCGGCCGGAGCAATATCTGAACCGGATCGCTATGCAACGGCAGAACCTGAAAAAAAAGCTCAATCAGCAAAAATGGATGCATTACAAAAAGCAAAGGGACAGAGTACCCGGGATGAATCTATCAACCGCCGGGTAACTGTCATAAAGCCGTTTGAAGATATTAAAACTATTGTGAAAAACCTGAACGGCAGAATGGTGAAAGAAGTATCCGGCAAAGAGAGTACCCGGTATATCATAGTCGATATGCCGTCAAAGAATCAAAAGGAATTTCTGGATAGGTTAAACAGGCTTGGGGATATGCAAAGAAAGGAAAGGAAGCCTTATGATGAAAGGAAATCCGGGATCGTAAGATTCAAAATAATTATTATTTGACTTTTTATACATTTATCAATAAAATTTTTATAAATAATTTATTATTAATTTACGGTGGGTAATTCATGTTTTTTGAGTAAAACAAAGCGATAATTCACCGGATACCAATTATTTACGGAGGTTTTATGGACAGCGTATATAAAGTAATCGAGATCATAGGGTCAAGTTCAAAATCGTGGGAGGATGCTGCAAAGAACGCGGTAGAAACAACGGCAAAAAGCCTTCAGGATTTAAGAGTAGCCGAAGTAAAGGAAATGGATATGAGGCTTGAGAACGGGAAGGTAATCGAGTACCGCGTAAAACTCAGGGTGTCTTTTAAATACAAGCTCGACTGATAAACGGATTTATACGGCAAATGCGTATTAAAGCAGTAAGAGAAATCATCTTACTGCTTTTTTTATGGAACTTTTTCCCGCATTTTTTGTCAAAACATTAAAAAGAAAATAATTATACAGGAGGCTCGAACATGAGACCGGAACTTAAAAAAATCGGATCAGTTTTTTTATGCACGCTTCTTTTTACGGCAACCGCGCTTTCGGCGTTTGCCGGGAGCATAAATGCTCAAAATGAAAAGAAAGAACTTATCCAGCTGGCAATTTTACTCGATACAAGCAACAGCATGGACGGCCTGATCAACCAGGCGAAATCGCAGCTTTGGAAGATCGTAAACGAACTTGCAATTGCGAAGAGGAACGGCAAAAGTCCAAGCATCGAGGTCGCTCTATACGAATACGGCAACAGCCGCCTTTCTGCACAGGACGGATATATCAGGAGAGTGCTCCCGCTTACCGGCGATCTGGACAGTGTTTCCGAAAAGCTATTTGCTCTAACGACGAACGGCGGAGAAGAATTTTGCGGGCAGGTAATCGACAAGGCGGTAAAGGATCTGTCATGGAGTAAAGACGGAAATACTTATAAAGTCATATTCATTGCCGGAAATGAACCGTTTACTCAGGGAACTGTGGACTATGTTGGATCGTGCAGGAACGCGATCGCAGGCGGGATCGTCGTCAATACAATATTCTGCGGCAATCTCAACGAAGGCATTTCCACTAAATGGAAAGACGGAGCTGACCTGGCCGACGGAAAATACATAAATATAGATCAGGACAAGCAGATAGCCTATGTTGCGGCGCCGCAGGACAAAGAGATAGCAAAGCTAGGCTCGGAACTCAACAAGACTTATATCGCGTATGGGGCGGCTGGACGCGTAAGCAAAGAGAAACAGGCAAAGCAGGATATGAACGCGGCGGCTGCAAGCCCTGAGTCGGCAGTGCAGAGATCGGTAGCTAAAGCATCCGGCCAGTACAAGAATACTTCCTGGGACGTCGTCGATGCGTATGAAAGCGGCTCGGTTGACCTTGAGAAAATAAAGGATGAAGAGCTGCCCGAAGAAATGAAAGGATTAAAAAGCAAAGAAAGGAAGGACTATGTCGATAAAATGATCAAGAAAAGAGCTGAGCTGCAAAAGAAGATAAATACACTCAATGAAGAAAGACGCAGATACGTGGAGAATGAGATGAAGAAGCAATCGAAGAACAATACTCTCGATTCAGCCATAATAAATGCTGTCCGCGATCAGGCTGCAAAGAAGGAGTTCAGGTTTAAATAAATATCAACCCCCCTCCCGGCCTCTGGCCGGCTTTCCCCCTGTCAAGGGGGAATTAAATGGGGGTATACGTATCAGGAGAAAACCAATGCTGGCAAAGATTAAATTAGCAATATTATTCTTAACGATTTTATCTATGAATATGTTCGCAGGCAATGTATTCGCCGACGGATTTATCGTGGTGCCTGCTTCTCCGCGGGAGATAATAAGAACGCCGTTCCCGCTTGAGGTCAAATATCATCGTGTAAATGTCGGCATTAAGGATCAGAGCGCTGTCACAAATATCGACCAGGAATTTTATAATCCGACAAATGCAAGGCTAGAGGGATTTTACATTTTCCCGATACCCGAGGGCGCAGTAATCAAGAAATTCACCATGTATATAAACGGTACGGAGACGGAAGCCGAACTTCTGGATGCAAAAAAAGCACGACAGGTATACGAAGACATTGTGCGCAAATCACTTGATCCGGCGCTTCTTGAGTATCAGGGAAGGGGCATTTTTAAGGTAAGGATATTCCCCATAGAACCGGGATCCTCAAAAAGAGTAAAAATTGCTTATACCCAGATACTTGAAAAAGATAACGGCACGATTGAGTATATTTATCCGTTGAATACCGAAAAATTTTCCTCCAAACCGCTCAAGGATGTATCCATTAAGGTTGATATTAATTCATCCGAAAGTTTGAAAAATATTTACTGTACAAGCCATGAAACGGAGATTATACGCAAGAGCGACAATCATGCCATAGCGAGCTTTGAACAGAAAGATACACCGGATACGGATTTTAACCTGTATTACAGTACGGACAAATCTAAGATAGGGCTATCTGTGCTCGGATATAAAGAGGCCGGAAAGGACGGATATTTTTTTCTGAGCGCCGGCCCGGGTATGGATTCAAAAGAGAACGAAGTAAGTGAAAAAGACATAACATTCGTGCTGGATGTCTCCGGAAGCATGGCCGGTGAAAAGCTTGATCAGGCAAAGAAGGCTCTTTTGTTCTGCATCAATAATCTCAATAAAGGCGACCGCTTCCAGGTGATCCGTTTTTCTACGGAGGCGGAAGCTCTCTTCAGCGGTCTTGCAAAAGCGGAGACTGTTAATATTGAAAAAGCAAAAAAGTTTATCGATAACATGAAAGCTATCGGAGGTACGGCCATAGAGGAAGCGCTTACCCTTGCGCTGAAATCCAAAGACGGCCGCAGGCCTCACATGATCATCTTTATTACAGACGGCAGGCCGACTGTCGGAGAGACGGACGAAGACAGGCTGGTCAGGAAAATAAAATATGCAGACAAATCGAACACGAGAATTTTTACATTCGGAGTGGGATATGATATTAATACGCATCTCCTGGACAAGATCACAAAAGAAACAAGGGCTTACAGATATTATATTGGTCCAAAAGAGGATATTGAAGTAAAGATTTCAAATTTTTACGGCAAGGTGCAGTCTCCCGTGCTTACGGATATTAAGCTCTCATTTTCCGGCAATGTAAAAGTATTTAAAGCATATCCTAAGGATCTGCCGGATATTTTCAAAGGTTCATCCCTGACCATTCTCGGATCATACAGCGGAAGCGGGGATGCCAGGGTAATTCTTGAGGGTAAAATAAAAGATCACGTACAAAGATTTGAGTATAAAGTGAATCTGCCTTCCGAAGACACCGGGAATGATTTTATTCCATACCTCTGGGCTGCGCGTCACGTGGGCTATCTCCTGGACCAGATAAGGCTTAACGGCGAGAACAGAGAACTTGTACAGGAAGCGACTGAGATTGCGCGTAAATACGGCATTGTGACTCCTTATACGAGCTATCTTATACTTGAAGATGAAAGAAAACGTGTTTCAAACGGCGGGATGAGGGCCGATGATCAGACCCTGGGTAATTTTGCTCCAACGGTGAAGGATTTTGCCAAGAAAAGCGAAATGGAATACAGATCGATGGGACAGAAGTCCGGGGCGGCATCAGTCCGGCCGAGCGAAGAATTCCAGGCACTGAACAAGGCTGAAAAAATAGCGGATGCCCGGCAGGGAGCTTCGCGTCTCGGTTTCACCGATAGATCCGGTAAAGCTCAGACTCTTTCAGGGTCGGTAAGGATTATCAGGGGACGGGCGGTATATAACGCGGGCGGGTACTGGATAGATTCAAAAATACAGACCGGAAAGCGAGGCAAGACTGTTCGAATTCAGTTTGCAGGCATGGAATATTTCGATCTTCTGCAAAAGAAACCTGAAGCGGCTCAGTTTTTTTCGCTCGGGAAGAATGTGAATTTTATACTGGATGATACTGTCTACGAGATATACGAGTAGCGGTCTTTAAAACTAGGATAATTTATACAGAGTGTATAAAAAATATAAAAACAGGAGTATTATTGCAACACCCCATATGATTAAAATCGCAATTGAAAGTATGGGGTGCCTGTAAATAAATTTATAAAAAGGAGTATCCTTGTATACAATTATTCTTTCGCAGACATAATCGAAAATATTTTTAGTATCCGGATATTGCCTTTCTGCCCGCTGGTTTTTTGCTCTGTTATGGTATTTTTTTTTCATAAATCGATATTGTTTCTCGGGAACTGGATTCGAAAACCAGTCTTATCTTCTATCGCCTGATTGATTGGTTGATTATACCATTCCTGCGGCCGAAGTGATTTGCCGATAAATACCGTCCTTCGAATGTAGATGCTTAATCCTGTACTGTGCCAAAGAGCATAATGTTATGTTTTATCTTATTAAAAGTCAATACAAAAAATTGAATGATACAAGCCTGTCACGGGGGATTATGTCATAACATACCTTAAAAGACAGTAAGAAATAATAAAATGCGGATAACAAGTATAACTATAAATTTATAAGCGAGGTCATGATCGGTATATTTTGAAATAATGCCGGAAATTAAATATTATTTGTTGAAAAAGCTTGATTTTATGCCGATTTTAATTATGATTAGGTGTAATTACATAAGAATGTTTGCAGGATAAAAGCTGTATTTTCGCAGAGATACTTATTTCAGGGCGTGATACCCTAACGTTTGCGTCGAGGATGTAAGCCTATCGATTTGCGGAATAAATCGATAACGCCTTGTAACATAATGCCCCGCCGACAGCCATGGATGTCTTAGTGTCGTACGCAGGCAGGAAGCCTCTTTGCGTACGGCCGACACCGAAGGCGGCGGCCGATACGTCGGTACCGGGGGCTTGCCCCGGGGAATTTTATTAATATGTTTATTACCCCGATAGATATGATGTTGATTTATTAAAAATAAAGTCAGAATCAGGACAGGCTATAGGACAGGAATAATGACTACAACTCAATTTAAAGTTGTAAACTATCTCGCAAAATCGTTCATAATAGTCGAGGGTAAAAAGAACGCCGACAATTTTTATATAATCAGAAGCGGAAACGTAAAGCTTATAAAAGAAAACCCGACGGTTGCCGACGATACCGCCAGCATTCTCGGACCCGGCGATTTTTTCGGGGTTATTTCATGCATGAGCACACGCGCAAGGATCGAGACTGCCGTAGCCGTAACGAACGTATCGCTAATATCGGTTGACCGCGAGCAGTTCGGCATGCTTATACAGAAAAATCCCGTAATTGCCATGAAGATTATCCGTTTCTTCAGCAGGAAACTCCGTATTTTCAACCAGGCGATCACAAGACTGACCTTGCAGGATGCCGCGGAAGAAAATCCGGAACACATATTTATGATAGGCGAATATTATTATAAGAAGAAAGCTCTCAGGCATGCCGTTTACGCTTATCAAAAATACATTGAGCACTGCCCTAAAGGCCAGAATGTTGAGAATGCGATATCAAGCCTGAAGAGCATGAATGCGCCATTAAAGGCGCCCGTACAGGAAATGCGGGATCTAAGAAAGAATTATGTGGATAATACCATGATATTCTGCGAAAATGAACCTGGCGACGCAGTATACATAATCCAGAGCGGCAAAGTCAAAATCACCAAAATAAGCGGTGATGAAGAAATGCTTCTTGCGGTTCTAAAACCGGGTGATATTTTCGGGGAGCAGGCTCTTCTTGAGAATAAACCGAGAAACGCTTCAGCTATCTCATTCGGCGATGTCAATCTTATGGTCATAACAAAAGAAAATTTTGAAGAAATGGTACACATGAAGCCCCAGCTCGCTATAAAAATCATAAGCATATTGAGCGAGAGGATATGGACTGCCTACCGCCAGCTTGAGAATCTTACGATAAGAGATCCCATGGCAAGAATATACGACACATTGCTTCTGCAGCTTGAGAAGCAAAGAATACCGATTCATCAGCACCAGCCGCATAACTTTGAGTTCGGTACGAATGAACTTCTGCAACTGGTAGGCGTTCCTTCCGAAAAAGGCGGGCTCTATATAAACCAGCTTCTGGAAGACAAGTTTTTTACGCTCGAAGCGGGAAAGCTAGTATGCAAAAATTTAGAGGAGCTTGAAAAGAGCGTTCAGTATTTTAAGAAAAAAGCTATGATGGAAAAGAAACGTGAAGAGAGCAAGGTTTTTTAAGTACTTTTTTATTATTATCATCATAGCAATAGTTTTGTTTTCAGCCGGTACGGTCCTCGTTTTCTATTATTTCCCTAAAGATAAAATATTAACATTAATAACCGCGAATGCTGAAGAGATATTAAGAAGAAAAGTCAGTATCCGCGAAATTGATTACGGTCTGCACGGAATTACGCTGAAAAACATAAGTATTTACAACGGATTGTATTCTGAAAACGAAGTTCCGGGGCCGGATATATTTGCTTCGGTCAGAGAAGCAAGGATACAGCTGTCTATTTTACCCCTGCTGAAAAAGGAATTCAGGATAAACAGACTTATACTGGATAACTTTAAAATATTGATCAGTTTTAATAAAGGCAAATCCAATCTCGGCAGCTTTATACAGGATCTGGAGGCGAGCACCGATGTTTCCGGTATAAAAGCGGATATTTCTTCTATAAGATTCAGGGACGCGGAAATTAGTTTAAAAGACCCTATTGAACTTTTAAAGCCCCTTGAGGGAAAATATGTTTTTAACGGATTGCTGAATATTTCTCCCGGTAATTTATTTTCCCTTATGGATTGCGCGGTTAACCTTCCTGAAGATCGGGGGACGATCTCGTCGGATAAAGTCATTATTTCCCTCCCAAAGAATAATTTCGAAGTCGCCGGAGACTACAGGCTTAAAAATTGTTCCCTCTTATGGGTATATAAATGGGCAAACAACCTGTCGCTGCCCTATGCAAGTTTCACCGGGGATGTAAAAAATTTAAGAATTACAAAGGATTTTGTAGAAGGATTTGCCGACGGAAGTTCTGTACTGACGAATTCCAGAACGGTGAATGCCGACGGACGGTGCAGGGTCGATATCAATAAAGAGACAGTATCTTTAACAAAAATAAACGGAGCGATACAGAAATCCAAATTTTTTATTAATGAGATATTGCTGTCCTTCAGCAGCAGATCAAAAGAAGCGCTTCTCAGATTCAGTGTTTCCGATATTGATGCCAGTCTTTATGATCTAAAAGGCATACTTACTTTTTTACCGGATAATCTTCTTTCCGATATTTACGGAAAAGTATCCGGCGGGCTTTCATATGAAAATAAAAATTTTAACGGGACCATCAATCTCGGGAATGTTGCTTACAGAAGCGAAGAGAAAGACATCGTAAAAATAGATTCCGAGATTTCGATAAAAAATAATGCTATTTTCAAAGAAAAAATCCCTGTTTATTTTTTCGGTCAGCCGTGCCTTGTTTCAGTAAGCACATCCGGGGATAGTTTTCAGAAGATTATTCTCAATATTTACGCGAAAGATTTTAAATATCGTTTTAAAAAAGAAAAAAATAAAAGGAAAGTCTTTTCCGGGTTAAAAATTAAATCGGATATCACGGGCCGCATCGAATGTGAGAACATTACCGTAAATGGTTATAATTTTTTAAATACGGTCGTTAATTACTCGTTTATTGAGGGCAAGGTAAACCTGAACCAGGCTGTCGCAAACTTCATGGGCGGGGCCATCAAGGGAAACGGATATATAGATCTTTCCGGGGAAGAGCCTTATGCGGATCTGTTATTGAATTTTGACGGAATTAAAATTCAGAATATCGCTAATCTTAAGGAGGAATATTCCGGCAGATTTTTCGGGGTCGCCAGGGGAAAAGCCAGCATGGAATTCAGGATTGCCGGGGATTCGGCGATATACGATTCGCTTAAAGGAAAGATTGAATTTAACGTGGACAAAGGAAAACTTGTGAATACGGGAGTCCAGAAGGGACTCGGGCTATGGCTTTCCGAACTGAAGTACAAGCTGAGCAATATTGAATTCAGCAAGATATACGGTAATCTTAACTTGATCGGGAGAAATTGTTATGTGAATTCCATGCTCTTTAATGCGCCCGACATAAGGCTCAGGATGGACGGTTACTTTGCCAGGCCGGAGCAGAATGCGGGCAGGATCCCGGGGGAATTAAAGATCGATCTCGAATTTAATGATTTTTTCATACAGGATATCCCAAATCTTCCGCAGGCCCAGTTCATAACAAAACTTCTTGCAATACCCGCGTTGAAAAAGAAAGGCGACTGGTACACAATGTCGTTCAGGACCAGAGGCGACGATATCACGGACAGCAAAAACATTAAACCTTTATAATTCGCTTTTTATTTTATTCATAAGACCGCCTTTATTGATCAGATCCTGCATGAAAGGCGGGAACGGTTTAGCCTTGTATGTTTTTCCGTTTGTTTTATCGCTGATCTCGCCGCTGTCAAAGTTGATTTCTATTTCATCGCCTTCTTTTATTTCTTTTACCGCATCGGGAGCTTCGATAATAGCAAGGCCCATGTTAATGCAGTTCCTGTAGAATATGCGCGCGAATGATTCGGCAATTACGCACGAAATTTTTGCAGCCTTTATGGCGATGGGCGCGTGCTCCCTCGACGATCCGCAGCCGAAATTCTTCCCCGCGACAATAATGTCGCCGTCCGATTTTTTTTTCATGAAATCCGGATCAGCGTCTTCCATGCAGTGCTTTGCGAGTTCATCGGGATCGGATACATTAAGGTATCGCGCCGGTATAATTTCGTCTGTGTTTATATCATTTCCGAATTTCCAAACTTTTCCCTGTGCTTTCATAGAAACCTCTTGTTAATAATCTTGTTGGTTTGGATCTCCTCTAATTCACTTTTGATAAAGGAGTTGTTGACAAAGTTATTCTTAAAAGAACGTCTTTGCATCTTCGGCCCCCTAATCCTGTGCGTAGCCTCCCTTGGGTCAGAGGGGGCATGAAAAATTTCTGTTATAAATTTCATTTCAGTATTTGATTGTCAAAGGATTTAAAAAACACTAAAATTTTTAGTAAAAACTACCCAAACAGGTGCCCCCTTCGGGGGATAGGGGGGCTTTTTTTATTTAATTTCATCCGGATGCACAATTTTGCCTGCGATCGCGCTTGCCGCTGCGACTGCCGGATTCGCGAGATACACTTCGCTCGCCGGATGGCCCATCCTCCCGACAAAGTTCCTGTTAGTGGTCGCAACGCAGCGTTCGCCTTTCGCGAGTATTCCCATGTGGCCGCCGAGGCATGGCCCGCATGTCGGTGCCGATATGGCGGCATCCGCTTTAAGGAACACGTCGAACAGGCGTTCTTTCATTGCCTGCGCGTAGACTGCCTGAGTTGCCGGTATCACTATCAGTCTTACGTCTTTATGCGCCTTTTTCCCTTTAAGTATCTTTGCCGCGAGCCTTAAATCCTCGATGCGGCCGTTGGTGCAGGAACCTATCACAACCTGGTCTATCTTTATGCCGCTATCTCTCGCAGGATGTGTTTTTTCCGGCAGATGCGGATAAGCAACGAGAGGCTCGATTTTTGCCGCATCATATTCTTTAATCTCCGCATAAACTGCACCAGGATCGCTGGTATAAACTTTAAAAGATTGTTTACTTCTTCCCGATACATATTGTGTGGTCTTTTTATCGGCTTCGAAAATTCCGTTCTTGCCTCCCGCTTCTATAGCCATGTTTGCCATTGTGAGCCTGCCTTCGATGCTCAGCGCGCTTATTGTACTGCCTGTGAATTCCATCGCCCTGTAGAGCGCTCCGTCAACGCCGATGTCGCCTATAGTGTGCAGGATAAGGTCTTTGCCTGTAACATATTTATTCAGCTTCCCGTGAAAAATAAATTTCATCGATTCCGGCACTTTGAACCATGTCTTCCCGACAGCCATTGCGGCAGCCATATCCGTTGAACCAACGCCGGTCGAGAATGCCCCGAGACCGCCGTATGTGCATGTGTGCGAGTCGGCCCCTATTACGGCCATGCCCGGTCCCACGAGTCCCAGTTCCGGAAGCAGAGCGTGCTCAACGCCAACCCTGCCTGTATCGTAGAAATGCACTATGCCGAACTCGCGCGCAAAATCCCGAAGGATTTTTACCTGCTCTGCGGATTGTATATCTTTGTTCGGAGTAAAATGATCCGCCACAAGTACTATCTTTTTCTTGTTAAATACTTTTTTAATGCCAAGCTCCCTGAATTCTTTAATCGCAATGGGGGCGGTTATGTCGTTTCCAAGCACCAGATCCAGCTTTGCCTCGATCAGCTCCCCGGGCGTCACTGTTTTCTTTCCTGCATGCGCGGCTAAAATTTTTTCTGTTATCGTCATTCCCATCGGATTACCTCTGAATTTATGCTTAATGAACAATGGTATTCCCGGTTTTCAAGATGAGGGAATATATGCTCTAATATTAGTTGTTCAAATTGACAGACTTTTTTTATATAAAGTTTGATCATCATATCGATAGTGTTAAAAATTAATGTAATAAAAATCAGTCGGGATAAGTCAGTCTATCACCAGAAACTAAATAAATATGTAGTCATGTCAAGAAATATTATTCCGAATTGACATGTATGCAGCCTGCAATAAAGCATCCCTGTATATCATGCCGAATCTATCGCATAATTTTATAATTATGGATTCCAGTTTTCGCGGGGATGACGAATAAACTACCCCGCAGCAAGCTGCCGATGCAATCGCATCAGTCTCCACCTTCGGCGTAGACGGGGGTATTTTGTTACATGACGTGCTGCCTTCGGCAGCCATGTAATAAAACATAAATGCTATTCAGTTATGATTTGTCTGTGTTTAAATGCCTGCTCCGATTGATTTAAGAAATCCCTTGACAAATACCGGCACATTTTCGGAAATATAACGGCATGCCCGATGACAGTTAATTTTTGAGATGCACTCCCGGGTATACATGATTATAAATTAAAATAATGATTATATGAAAATTATAAATTTTGGATTATCGATAATAATATTTTTATTTTCCGTGAACTGCTCTACACTTTATAAATCAGTAATAGATAAACGGGATCAGAACTATAAAGAAGGCGTCGAGCTATACAGCAAGAAAAAGTACGAAGAAGCCCGCGATTGTTTCCATGTAGTCATGGAAATAGAGCCCGGTTATAAGGATACGAAAAAATACTGGGCATTGCTGGATTCAATCATAAAAAATAAGGAAAATAAAGCTCACCAGAGAGCCAATACGAATTATAACAGGGGACTTTCATGTATGAAAGACCGCCAGTATGAGGATGCTTTGAATTATTTTCTGCAGGTTAAAAACGATGATCCGGGTCGCGAGTTGCTGGACCAGAAGATTTTGGAATGCCGTAAAATGCTGGCGCCCGGAACGAGAGTAATAGTCAAGCAGGCTGAGCGTTCCTATAACCGCAGGAATTATATCGACTCATATAATGCCTGTCGGAAAGCGTTACTGTTCGACCCTGCAAATGAAGACGCAACGCAGTTATTAATCAAGGTTGAATATAAGCTCGATGAGAAGTCCCGCAAATACAAAGCAAACGGGAAAGTGTTTTATTCAAAGAAACAGTACGCAAAAGCGCAGCGTGAATTCGAGATGGCGCTTAAAAACAATCCGTGGGACGGCGAATCCAAAGAGCTTCTGGTTAAGGTCAGAAATCATATATTTCTTGAAAAATTATACAATGCCGCCGTAAATGAATTTAAAAACGGGGATTATTTCAAAGCAAGATATTCATTTTTATCGATAAATAATTCCGAGCCGGGCTACAGAGCAACTGAACAATACCTGGAGAGGATCAATTCAATACTTAACGCACAGCTGAACTCAATTTACAACAAAGGCGTTTCTTTATATGAAAAAGGCGAATATAAGTCCGCGATAGAAGAATTCAATAAAGTGCTGACAATCGATCCGGACCATTCAATGGCCGGCGAATACCGCCAGAGAGCGCAATCGAAAATGGATATTCAGAAATCGCTGAGAAGAGAAACGGGATAGAACTTTGAATTTTTTTGCCGGATGTACCTGACTCCAGTTGTCCGGGATAAGTGTATACTCGTCTGAGCGGTTGATCGTGAACACCGATGATAAAATGATTGATTGGTAAATAAACTACTCTTTTTTTATACCGGTAACCTGGTAAATTTCAACCGGCTTGACCTTTCCCTTTACAGTAATAGGCTCGAGTTTTTTCCCCATGAACCTGACTTTCCCGGCTGAAGCAAGCGTATTTTTTGAGACGATAATGGCGCCGGGTTCCGCGTGGGCACAGAGCCTTGCAGCAAGATTGACCGCATCCCCGATGGATGTATTATCCATTCTGTCGCGCGAGCCCATTCTCCCGTGCACTACCTCTCCGCCGTTTATGCCTATCCCGACGTCGATAGTGTGCAGTTTTTTCATTGTTCTTTCATTATTCAAGTGCTTTATCGCTTCGGTTATTTCAATAGCCGAGATAATCGCATTATCTGTTTTATAAGGCCCGTCAAAAACAGCCATTACTTCATCGCCGACAAATTTATCAATATCTCCGCGGTTCTTTTTGATTATTTGCGCCTGCAGGTCCAGATACCTGTTCAGTATTTTCACGACATCTTCCGGTTCAAGTTTCTCCGACATGGATGTAAATCCGCGTATATCCGAAAAAAGGAAGATCCGGTTTTCGCGGCTTCCCCCGAGAGATATTTCGCCTTTTTGGGAATGCTTTTTAATCATCGATATTGTGGATTTCGAAACGAATTTCTGCATCTGGAGCTTTTCCCGCAGATGGACGATGAAATTGTTGAATTCCGTCCCAAGGTCGCCAAGCTCATCATGCCTGCTAATGCTGATTCTTACATCGAGCTCGCCGGCGCGCACTTGATGGATGCCTGCCGATAATGCATTGATGGGCTTCACCATTCTTCGAGCGGCGGCAATTGACACAAGAATGCCGCACAAAAGCAGAATTCCTCCTGCAAGCATTATATAAAGTCTCATCCTGTTCAAAGGTTCGAGCACCGACTTTTCAGTAAAGGCTACTTCAATTACGCCGACCTGAACATTAAAAAATCTGAACGGCACGCGATAACGGTAACAGGGAACGGAAGTCCCGTCGTTGCGGTCATGCACTATTTTCTCTTCGTGAAATTCCTTTACCTTTAATATCTCATTGAAAAGATCGCGCGGAATGGGTTTTGCTCTTTTCATCGGGTTGCTGTGAGCCGCATAAGCGTTTTTAGTTTCAGCCAGCTTCCCGCTCGTGTCGTAAACTACGGCATATTCAAAGCCATTGATGCCGCTCTTTGAAAGCCCGCTCACTATATCCTGCAGGATAATGGATCTTTTAAACGGCTTTTTTTCAGCGGTGATGACGGATTCCGAGGATGAAATGTTGCCCGCTATTGTAAGGCACAATTGCCTTGTTGAACTTTTCAGCGAAGATGCGGACATTAAATTGAATATTATCCCGAAAAGCGCTGTGATGAACACAGTTATAAAAGAAATAAGAAGCGTCCATTTTAACTGGATGCCTCCTTTTCTTATCAGTTGCCTGAGCCCTGGTATTATTTCTACAAACCGGTATATTAAACTTTTTTTTCTGGGTTCTTCTTTTTCGTTATCGGTAATCTTGTCTATTTCCATATTTTTCTCTAAAAATATAAATTAATATTTGAGTAAATTAAAAATATAGCTCTTTCCGGAATGCCGGAAAATGCCCCACTATCCCCGTTTTAATTACTTTCTTCAACTTCCAGGAATGATTCAAAAATATTTTACGGTATTTACAAATTGAGATTATAAATATGTTTTTAAACTCGCTCTGAACAATGCACTTTTAAAAACATCCGGTTTGTAATACAAATCATTTTTTATTTTAAAAATCTTTTGATTTTTCAGTTTTTACGACTTTTCTTCTTGTGTTATCCGATTAGCTTAACTAAGATGGAACGCAAATTTATAAGGAGTATCGATATGGATCCGGTATGTTATAAACATTCGGACAGAGCAGGCAAATATTTCTGTTCAAAATATGAAAGGTTTTTATGCGATGACTGTCTGAGATGCCAGGACCCGTCCTTATACTGCAAATTCAGGAAAATGTGCTTTATATGGGAAGCAGCCGAACATGGCATGCCGGATATGGAAGCTGAAATTTTATCCACAGCGGAAAAGAAAAAAATCAAAGGCAAAGGACATGCGGTAATCACCTTTGCTCCTTCCGGGAAAAAGGTGAAAGTTGAAAAAGGAACAACTCTTCTGGAGGCTGCATACAAAGGCGATATTTACATAAATGCGCGCTGCGGCGGCAAAGGCGTCTGCGGGAGCTGCAGGGTTAAACTTGAGACCGGGAAGCTTGATTGCGAAGATTCTCCATTGTTCGATAAAGATATAGATAAGGGGTTTGTACTTGCATGCAAAGCTGCCGTCAAAAGCGATGCGACAGTTGCAGTGCCCGAAGAAAACAAAGCCAGGGCGCTTAGGATAGTGCAGGACGGCTCTCAAGTCAGAGAAAAGCTTCTTGCAGGCAGAAATATCAGGCCGCTTGTCTCGGTCGTGCCTCTTGAATTGCCTCAGCCGTCTCTTGACGATGCATCAAGCGATCTTGAACGGGTCCGCCATGCCATTGCAAAGGCCGGATTCGGGAATGTATATATGTATATTAGCCTGCCGGCGTTGCGCGATCTTTCGGCCATGCTCAGGAAGAATGACTGGAAAGTGAACATTGCCTTGCTACATCACGGTTTTACTCATGAAATAATAAAAGTCGGGCCTTATAATACTTCATATAAATTGTACGGCCTCGCAGTCGATATGGGCACAACTTCTGTGGTGGCTTATCTGGTTGATCTGAAAAGCGGGGATGTCATAGGTACGACATCCACGCAGAACAGGCAGGTTGTCTGCGGTGAAGATATTATCTCCCGTATAATCTGCGCAAAAGGCAAAGACGGCCTTCAGAAATTTCACGATTATGCGATAAACACAATAAATTCTTTAGCTGATGAACTTATGGCTGTAACAAAAATAGATAGGGATGATATTCTCTCATTTGCGGTCGCGGGCAATACTGTCATGACCCAGTCGGTGCTTAAGCTGGATCCCTCAGGAATACGCACGGAACCGTATGTTCCGGTTGCTGTTGATTTCCCCATACTTCACGCAAAGAACATTGATCTCAGTATATACCCGAGAGCCGGAGTCTATGTTGTTCCGGGCAACGCTGCATATGTAGGCGGAGATATAACTGCAGGAATTCTGGTATCCGGATTGCGAAGCAGGGAATACATCTCGCTTTTTATCGATGTCGGCACCAATGGCGAGATGGTGCTCGGTAACAAAGACTGGATGATGACGGCATCTTGCTCGGCCGGCCCCGCTTTTGAAGGCGGCGGCATCAGGCACGGTATGCGCGCCCTGCCTGGAGCTATTGATTCAGTTGCAATTGATCCGGGTACATTTGAAGTCAGCCTTGGCGTTATAGAGAATGAACCGCCGGCAGGACTTTGCGGCAGCGGTATGATCAGCCTTATATCTTCACTTTATATTGCAGGCATACTCGATTCGTCGGGAAAATTTTCAGATAAATATTCAGGCAGCCGGATAAGGCAGGGAAAATTCGGCAAAGAATTTATAGTTGCATGGCAGAAGGATAGCCAGCTCGAAGAGGATATCGTTATCACGGAAACGGATATTGCTATCCTGCTGCAAAGCAAGGCGGCAGTCTACGCAGGCATCATGACTCTATTAAAAAGCGCCGGGATTTCCCTTGATGCCATAGAACGCATTCAGATCGCAGGAGGATTCGGAAAATTTATAGACTTTGAGCTCGCGATAACTTTCGGTATGCTCCCGGATATTGCGATAAGCAGATTCGAGTATCTCGGCAACAGCTCCATGGCAGGGGCGTATCTTGCACTTGTATCGGAGGAGGCGAGAAGCGAGCTCCTGAATACTTCTAAAGCTATGACCTATATTGACTTTTCGTCATCCAATCTTTTTTATGATGAATACAGACAGGCATTATTCCTTCCTCATACAGATATTCGCACTTTCCCAAGCGTTGAGAGAAGACTCGGCAAATAAATGCATGTCATTTAAACATACCACATACGATTACCACAGGTTTGGCGCTCCCGATCTTATGACAGAGCTGACTATATGCGAGTCATTTGCTTCAGCCGGTTCACCTTACATGGCGTCGCTTAATAACCCGAAGCCGTATGGCGCTATTGTCGGCGATTTTCTGTCAAGTAAAGGATTGCTTAAGCGCGGAGCGCGAATACTGGAAGCCGGCGGGGGCTACGGAACTCTCATGAATGGCCTGCTCGGGGCGAATTCGAATCTTATACAAAGTGTATTCATGACTGATCTCTCAATGCATATGCTGAGAAAACAGAAAGAAAAATTAAGGGAGTGGGGGAGTCTCATCGGTTTTATCCAGGCCGATATTTTGTCACTTATTGAATCGATCACTGATATTGATTTAATAATTATTAATGAAGTGATAGGCGATCTTGATGTTGCTACAAATCTGGAATCCGGAAATTTGCCTGATGATGTAAGCGAAATATTGGAAAAATATGAACTGGAAATCCCGGATTCCGGCAGCTTTAATTTTAATATCGGAGCTATAAAGTTAATAGAAGCTGTCTCGAAAAAAAATATCCCCGCGTTCGTTACCGAACACTCGAGCGACCCTATTGTGCCGGATAATATGCGATTCCTGGAAGAAGGGCTTGCGATGAACTCGTTTCCGAGAGAGATACGACTTCACAAACATTCGGAGTACACGATACGTTTTTCCCATCTTGTTAAAATAGCAGAAGCTTTGGGAAGACGCGCCCGAACCGGTTCGCTTATCGATCTTGTAGGAGTAAAAAATACGCCGGATATGAAGTTTATATTTTCTAATCGTATTACCGGCACCGAAAGGCAGGCAGTGATCTACGAGCTTCTCGATCATATACGAGAGTACAGATGGATGGTGATAGAGTAGTATATATCTCTATTGAAAATACTGATAAATTGCTGATATATTATTAAGATTTTATTCGAGAATTGATGATTATGGAAGTCAGATATAAATAATATCAATTTTAAGGCAACAGGATGTTGCCGCAAGCTGCTTCTTACAGGATGTATGCATTAGCAGCGGGAAAATTGATATTATTTATATCTGACTTCCATTTAAATGTACTAAAAATTAAAAAGACGTTATAAACAATAATAAATATTATATGGCAGAAAATAAAGTTAAAGCAGTTGCGCTTCTTTCCGGAGGGCTTGATTCGATACTTGCAATAAAAGTCCTTCTTGACCAGGGCGTCGAGATTACCGGAGTGCATTTCCCACCGCCGTTCAGCAGTCCGGATGAAAGCGCTAAAGGCGCTGTCCCTGAAATTGCAGGCAGTCTTCGGATACCTTGCCGGATAGAAAAATTCGACGATGAATATCTTGAAATAGTGAAAAATCCCGCACACGGACACGGCAGCGGGATGAATCCGTGCATTGACTGCAAGATATACATGCTTAAGCGCGGTAAACAAATCGCGGACGGAACCGGCGCGGAGCTTGTGGTAACAGGAGAAGTGCTTAACCAGAGGCCTATGTCGCAACACAGGAATTCGCTTAATGCGATAGAAAATAAATCAGGGCTAAAGGGCAGATTATTGCGTCCGCTTTCGGCAAAGTTCCTTCCTGAAACCATTGCCGAACGGGAAGGCCGGGTCGACCGCAGCAGACTGCTCGCGATCAGCGGCAGAGGGCGAAAAGAACAGCTATCACTTGCACACGAAATGGGAATCGATTACTTTATTCCGGCGGCAGGAGGCTGCATTTTAACCGATAAATTTTTTATAAAAAAAATGCAGGATATTCTGGAACATAACGAAAACTCTGTCTATAATGATATGTTAATTCTGACTGCGGGGCGTCATTTCAGATTCGGCCGGAGTAAAATAATCGTAGGCAGAAATGAAAAAGAAAATACGGATCTAAATAAAATGAAAAAGCCGGAAGATTACATTTTCGAGCTGCCCGAAGAAATCCCGGGCCCGGCAACGGTGTTGCAGGGAGAAAAATGCAGTGAAGCGATTGAGCTTGCCGCCGCTTTAACATTAAGATATTCCGACCTGAAGCAGGAAAAGGCAGTAGTGAGATATGGCGAGATTGAATTGAACAAAGAGATAATGGCCGACATATCGGTTATTGAAAAATCGGATTATTATAACATCAGCTCCGGGAGCAAAGACTGAGGGTGCCGTTGCTTAAAAAAATAATAGGATATTATACTGAAGGCTTCCCAAAAAGATCGGATTTCCCCGGGGGGTGCGCCGGGCTAGTTCCGTTTCTTAAAAAGCTATTTTCCGATACTCCGCCCGGCCTTTCCAGGATGTTGAAATTCCAGCCCGTTATATCTTTAATATCCGGCATCTTTGTCATCTTTCTGATCAGGAGGGGATTTGAATACGTGCCCCTTATTATAATATGCGTTGTGCTTACATTCGCGTATATTGCTTCGAGTATTTACATACAGAATAAGAATTCAAATGTATTTAAAAAAATTGCCAATTCAGCAGTCATGTTTTCGGTTAATTACATGCTGCTTTTCATCCTGCCGTTCTATTTCGAATCGATGTCTATACCTTCAAGAAATATGCTGTTCGGTGCGGTCATTATTGCACTGGCAGTAATATCGAACTGGAATTACTTATTCAGGAGATTTGTTCTGGGATCCGTTCTGGCATCTTCCGTTTATTACGCTCTGGTTTTTTTTGGCGTGCTGAATTTTATTTTTCCTATAATATTCGGTCTTAGAAATATCTGGAGTCTGGCAATTTCAGGAGGTATCGGAGCGATATCGGCAGTTCTTGTAATGTATCCAACGATCCGGGAAAAGAAAAATACGAAAAATGTTTTCAGATTTGCTTCCGGCATCGTGCTTTCTCTTGCTCTGCTCTGGTTCGGAAGAAGTTTTATTCCTCCGGCTCCCCTAAAGCTGAAATATGCTGCGGCATGCGAGGGCGTTGTAGAACATAATCCGAATTTTCCGTTTGATTTGAATTATGTGAATGCTGTTGAAGAGATTTATTTTTACACGGCTATATATGCGCCTAAAGGATTGAGCGAAGGAATAGATCATGTATGGTATTATAACGACGAGAAATTGCTCACAATCCAGCTGCGTGAAATAACCGGGGGACGCGACGAGGGTTACCGGACATGGTCAAAGCATGCTCTGCTGGAAGGGATCGGAAAGTACACTGTCGAGGTCTGGACGGCCGGAGGGCAGTTCCTGGGCGAGGGCAGTTTTACAATTACAGACAATGAGCTTAGCCCGGATGAAAATATTATTCAACGGGAAAGGGACTCAACATCTTCTAAAGAAGATGATATACAATAGAGAGATATCTGGTTATATATCTTAAGAATTATAAATACATTACATAATTTCTAAATATTATTTTGATAAGTCTTTAGTATTAATAGTATGAAAAGGCTTCTTTGCAGGCCTGGAGAGGGGATAGCGGTGGGGGCATAAACATCAGCTATTTTTTTTCTTTATCGTATATTCATCCGCCTGTTTTTCTTTTTCTTTAACGTCCCGCCTGTCGGGTAGTCTTGGATTATTATTTTCCTTTGTTTTATACATAATAAAAAGATAATTAAAACCGCGAAGAAAATAATTATGCTGAACGGCCGCTTTATGCCAGTTATTTCGGAGCAGGCTCGCGTTGTGGCGCGTTACAGCGACAATGTCGACAGGCGCGAATTTCTCAGATAGCATTGAGAACAAACGAAAACCGATAGGCATGAACGGCTTTTCTTTCTCGAATGAATCTGCCACATATACAGCCATGTACCGGTCAAATCGCATAATGCGATACAGTTCGTTTATCACGTGTCTCATCGCATCGTAATATTTTTCAGAAAGCGCGCTCAGCTCGCCTATGCATTCTTTTGATCCGGAGTAGCGGATATGATCGGAATAGGGCGGGTCAATAAATGCAAAATCCGCCTTCTCGTCCTCCAGCGGGATTTTTTTTGCGTCTGCCCGGAATATATCTTTGCGCACCGGATTTATGTCATAACCGAGAACCCTGCGCTTTAGGTCGCGCGCGACATCTATCGCAGTGCCGCTCCCGCACATGGGATCGACGACAAGGTCGTTCGGCCTGGTATACCGCGAGAGTAAGTTCCAGATAATATAAGCCGGCGTAGCTCCCGGATATTCCGATTCCGGCTCCATCGAGCGTTTATAATGCCGGGAAGGATAATCCCATAAAGTTGTAGTCTGTAATCGCAGAATAGGTTTCGACATTGGATAAGCTTTTTTTTATAATTATTTTTCGTCGTTTAAGAAGATTGTCTTAAGACTGCCTTTAATTCCCTGTAACACTCTCTGACATAAATGGCAAGGATAATTTTAAAGAGGTTTAGAGACGCGCTCCCGATCAGGAATCGGCTGACTTGAAATTTATTACCGTGGATTAGTAAATTTAAATTGCCTAAAAATTTGCTTGATATTTTAAAATAAATATTGATATTTCTTTTTTTTTAGACTAATATATATTTAAAATGGGAAAAATGATGAAAAGTACAAAATTGATAGGCGCAATTTTAGTTTTTGTTTTACTGGCATCCTGTTCTACAAAGAAGTCCGGCCAGGTGCAGACTAAAGGCCAATCCAGAAAGACTGTGGAAACTGCCGATAGGGAAGCCGACGGCCAGAGAGAACGAATAGCGGTTCTCGACTTAAAGACAGTCGGTTTTTCCGCAGAAAAAGGCAGGATAGTAGCGGAATTGATAAGAACGGATTTAATAAATACAAGCAGGTTTACGGTCATTGAAAGGGGCCAGATGGACATGATCTTTAAAGAGCAGGGATTCCAGCAGGCAGCATGTACCGATCAGGAATGTGCGGTCAAAATCGGTAAACTGCTGGCTGCCAGAAAGATCCTGATAGGGAACGTAATGAAGATCGGGGAATCAATCGTTGTTACGGCAAGGACTGTCGATGTCGAAAAAGGCGTGGCGGAGAACAGCGCAAAGGTTTCGGCTGACAGCGAAGAGTCTCTTGTACCGGAAATCACTAATCTGATCGCAATGCTTACGGGAGAAGCCCCTGCAAGTGAAGGGCATACAATTATTCCCAAGATATCTCTTAAATTATCAAAGAATTCATATAAAGTCGGTGAGGATATTGTTGTGTCTTATAAAAAATTTCCCGGTACAAAATATGATTACATATCCATTGCGAAAGAAAACGAGCCGGCAAGAAATCATTATACTTATCAGTATACAAGCAGGCAGACTGAAGGCACAATAACATTCTACAGCGGCGTCCGCGAAACAGGCAGATATGAAGTGCGCAGTCATACCAATTATGATAAGGGCGATATACAGCCGACTGCAATATTGAAATTTACTGTTAAATAATTTTTGTTGATATTTTAATAATATCGGAAATTCCGTTAAAAACTTCCATTGTATAGGGGTTCTAAATTTTTTCACGGGCTTTATAACTGATTTTTCGTAATAAATAATATTTGAATATTCCAGTATGAATAATTTTTTTCGATTGCCGGGGTATGTGGTGCTTTCAAAAAAAATATGATGCTATGGAATTTCTATTGACTTCCGTTGTGTTTGCTTCAAACTGTTGTTAAATACAGAGAATATTAGCCAAAAATCAATATTATCCGCGAAATATCGGGATAGATTGATTTACGGCATTACTCATAAAGAAAAACCTGAGAATAGTTAACTATGTTTTAAGGGGGTTTTTAATGGCTGATATGTCGATTCAATATGATAATGAGGGAAATAACAGACGCATGGGCGAAAGGCGATGCGGAGATAGAAGAAAAACATCTAATAATAACGGAAATTTTTCCAATAAAGAGAGAAGATCTGCATATTCGGAGAGAAGAACTACTATTATCAACAGGTTAAATAAAGAAGTAACCGACAGGCGGTCGCTTAATTAACTATTTATTTTTAACTCGGCTTCTGTTCCCTTTAATAAATATTCCCGCCGGAAGCAATAACCTGCTTAAGCCAGGCCATAAAAATTTTACCAAAAATCGCCATTAATTAAATCATCAGTAGTTTGGAGATATTTCCCCTGAACACAGCTTCTTTTTGTTCTTTGCTGTATCCGGCCTCTCCGAGCAGTCTGCCGATAAGATCTATTTCGCCGTCGTAGCCGAACCATGGCCAGTCCGTGCCGAAAAGTATGTGTTCCGGCCCGTGGATTTTAAGGA
The DNA here is from genome assembly GCA_964626055.1 of uncultured Leptospirales bacterium. Lineage (GTDB taxonomy): Bacteria > Spirochaetota > UBA4802 > UBA4802 > JAFGDQ01 > JAFGSG01. The sequence continues at coordinate 16,339 of CAZVDF010000008.1, read as the reverse complement.
GCTCTACGAATTCCGCGTTTGTTAAAGTATGTGCCCCGTTCGATGTATCAATAAAGAAATTTTCCTCTGGCCTCAGATGTTCGCGTACTTGTTTAAAAGGAGCATCCAGGCCGCCCATATGCGCTCCGACAAATTTTATTGCAGGATAATTTCTCACCAGATCGCCGAGCAGGGCCGGAGTTGTGGTATATTCAGGTTTTGTACCGAAATACTTAGCCGCACTGTAAAGGGTATCAAGTATAACAAAAAAATTTCCGTTTTTGAGCTGATTTTCGTTTTGTAAAATATCAAATAATTCAATTGTTTTGTGACCATTTAATACAAAGCCCTGCGAAAAAGAACACATCTTGACGGCATTGATGCCCTTGCTTTTAAAACGGATTATCTCATTTTTATTGTCCGGGTAATCCGGATGCAGGGTGAATGCCGTATATATGCTGTCCGAGCGTTTCGATATTTCTAAAAAACTGTCGTTGACTTTCTTTACATTCTCCGCATTAGCAGTCGGCAGTACAAGACATGCTTCGACCCCGGCCGATTTCATTTTCTTTTCGAGCGTATCAACTCCTATCCTGTCCCGACCTTCGTCGGTCTCAAGGCAGAGTTTTTTTACCATCTCTGCTTTTTTTGCTACGTTCTCGATTATGCCGGCAGTAAATATATGTGCATGCGCGTCAAATATCATTTGATATATCCATTATTATTTTATCGCTTTCATTCGCAAACAGATCCCAAATTTATAAAAATATTAATTTTTGGCAAACGATTAATTATTAGGTTGCTTATTGAAAGCATATTGGCCGGTAGAATACCGGCATTGGATTTAACTTTTGTAGAATAAATCTTGAAAATAACTTGAATTATTAAACAAGTTAATTAAATTTTGTTTAATAAAAATAGATGTTTAATCCGCAATGTGAGGAATATTTATATGAAGACCGCCCATGATTTTTTCCATAATTATTTGTCGGAAAACATATCGGATGCAGATACTCTGGATCGTATGCGCAATGTAATATCGGAATTTTCTTCCCGGGCGCCAAAAATTATAGTAATGAAATGCATTGATGGCCGGGTGCACGGGAGCAGGGCAAAAGGCTATCCCCCCACCACTATTCATTTCGGACGGACCGAAGGGAATAAAGTGTCCCTTAATATGAGTAATTTCTGGTTCTGGAACCGTATCGATCGTATCGTGAAGGACGCCCATTTTAATACGCCTGAAACGCCGGGGCTTTTTATTGCTTTTATGCATCATTCTCCGAGCGGGCACGGCTGCGCCACCCATAACAGCGATGATGCGGCAGCGCTTGCTTCCATTGAAGAGCAAATAGCCGCAGTCCGTAAGATATATAAAGAATCCGAGCTTTTTGTGATGGGAGGGGACACCAACACCGACATCATGGCAGAGACACTTATTTTCCCAGGGAGTTTCCGTCTGGACACGGAAAACATTATTCAATATTGCAATCTTAAAAAATCACGTGATGTGTTCCACGAAGCTTTCCTTAAAAACAAGATAGACGATGTCGCCACATCAAGAAATGTTGATCAAAAAACGCCGGAAGAACTCCTTAACGGCATACAGCCGGAATTTTTCACAAATTTTCAATATTGCCTTAATATGGAAAACTATCTTCTCAGGGAAATAACAACAACAATCAATAAAGACAGGGGAGATCTCAAACGGCTGATCAGGCCCGATATTCTCGATTATATTTTCGTCACACTCGACAGGGTCAAAATGCCAAAAACTCTTGTAGGACCAATACTCTACCAGATCATTTGGAATATTATATATGCATTATATCAGACTAACATGATTGATCATCTTTCCCCCGAACAGCTGGCGCTGCACCTGGAACACGCGGAAGAACTTGTTTGCTATGGCGACGGATTTGAAATGCTGTCGCGGAATAAAGCGGTGCTTGTTAAAACAGGTAGAGGGAACGACATCGACGCGTTGACAGTAGCAAAAAACGTTCTTGAAAAAAATCGTAAGCGCTATAAGCAGGACCACAAGCTTCTTGTGCACATCAATATTGAGGTGAATGGAGAGATGATCTCATGGAGCGATTTTAACGTTAATATCGGTTCCCGCATACTTACCATGCGTCGTAATGTGGACAATGTTTTTGGGGATGACGTCGCGATCCTGACTACCTATTCATACCGCGACCAGAAGCGGTTTTATCCGGTGAAAATATCCAGCGATGATCCCCGCATGGCATATCCTGCGGACGTTATCTCCGAGATCAACTCATCCCTCAAATTCAGCAATATATTACTTAAAGCTCAGGAGGCCAACTACAAGGCAAGTTTCTTCAGCAAATCTTAAAAATGTATTATAGTAATATAATCGAATTTCTTAGAATTAAGACATTTTGGGACAGCCCCTCGTTCATTTTCCCAGAAAACCTAATATCCCGTTGATAACAGTCAGCGGATGTACGGGGCAGCCGGGTATATAAAGATCAATTTTATGTTTTTCCAGAAAACTGCGTTTTAACGCGGGCGAGCCCTGAAAAACTCCGCCGCTGATCGCGCAGCTTCCCGCCAGTATTACGATTTTAGGATCGGGAGTGGAATTGTACGCGTCCTCAAGCGCTGTAGCCATGTTCTCGGATATCGGCCCTGTTATCAGGATGCCGTCGGCATGCCGCGGCGAAGCCACGATGTCTATTCCGAATCTGCCCATGTCGAAGTTTACGTTCCCGCAGGCGTTAAGCTCCCACTCGCATCCGTTGCATCCTGCTGCGGAAACCTGTCTCAGTTTTAAGGATGATCCGAAAAGATCATGTATTTCCTTTCTGGTGGAGAAAGCTTTTGCCTGATACGATTCTTCTGTTACATCTTTTGTAACGATCAGCCGCTTGCGGTTATCTGTTGAAATTTTATGGAACGGCGAAAATTTGATCTGGTCTTCCGGGCATTCGCGTTCGCAATCCCCGCAAAAAATACATTTACCCATATCTATCGACAATGGATCGGTAGAGATAGCTTTCGTAGGGCATATTGAAGAACAGACCGAGCATTTTTTGCAGTTCTTTACATTAATAAAAGGCAGTCCCCTGAATGGCGTCCGGATATTTACTTTTTTAATATCCGGGATTGCCTGATCCCCATGGACTTTTCTTATTTTTAGTATGTTAAGCATCAAATTACTCCTTACAGATCATGTCCGCAGTATGAAAGATTAAAACTTTTATTGCACAGAGGAAAATCGGAAATGCCGTTTGTGCGTACTGCCTGCGCGAGGCCTAACCAGTTGTGAAACGACGGGTCTTTCACTTTGTATTTTTCAATCGAACCTTTGGCTCCTGTGATCGCTGCATGAGCGACCTCTCCGCGCCAGCTTTCAGTCATCGAAATAACAAGGCTGTTTGCTGCCGTCTTTTTAACCGGCATTATAAGTTCATCATCATCCTGCATCGAATCAAGCTGCTCCAGAATAAAATTGATGGATTGTTTTATTTCCACAAAACGCATATATGCGCGCGCAAAAACATCTCCGCTGTCCATCGTAACTTTATGAACAGGGAAATACCTGTATATTCCGAAGGGATGATCGCTTCTTATGTCCAGCGATAATCCGGAAGCCCTTGCCGGAAGTCCAACAAGCCCGATAGCCTGGGCAGTCTTTTCGTTCACAATACCTGTTTCTTCAAGACGCGAAAGCACGCTCGCGGATGAGAACATTTCATTGCACATGCGTTCCACATCGGCCCAGACTTTTGTCAGCGTCTTTTTGAGTTCGGCTTTCATCCCATCCGGTATATCGAAAACAACGCCGCCCACGCGCACAAGCCCGCGGCCGAACCTGCTTCCGCAGATCGCGAGAAGCGAATTTATTACGAGCGTCCTGGTTGCGCCGAACACGGAATTGCCCAGAAGATAAGCGACATCGTTAGCTATCGCACCGAGATCTCCGATATGAATCGCGGTACGCTCCATTTCGAGGGCAATTGCCCTGATCGACTGTGCGCGGCGGGAAATGTCGATGTCCGCGAGCGCTTCCACAGCATGCGCGTATGCGCATCCGTGCGCTATGACAGAGTCGCCCGCGATTGATTCCGCAAGATGCACCGGAAACCGCAGTCTGTTATTTGCAAAAAGTTTCTCAACTCCCCTGTGCTGATATCCAAGCTGTATTTCAAGATGATGTACGTTCTCGCCCTGGCACATGAACCGGAAATGTCCGGGTTCAATGACTCCCGCATGGATAGGGCCGACTGCGACTTCATGCACTTCATCGCCGGTCATGGTAAAGAATGGGAATTGTCCCATTGTCTTTGAACGGTTATGGCGGTCATGTGCGAAGCGTACGGGACGAAGCCACGGATGGTCTATCGGCACGATCCCGAGTTCTTCATGTATTTCGTTCTCAAAATTCCAGAAGGACGGAATATCCTCGGATATCGATTGATAAGACATTTGTTCTGCAAGATTGCCGCAGGCAATATAAAGACGTGAATTGTCGTCATCCGCAAGGGCGATGTACAGAACATGGAAATTACCGCGCTTTGCGCCGAAAAACAATACCGGCCTCATGCCTCCGAGGACCTGTCTAATCACCAGTCCCCTGAATGGCCTTATGTCGATCAAAGGAATATCTTTAAGCCTTACCGGTTTGTTGTTTTTTGTAATCATCCATTTCATGTTAACTAATCCTTATTTCTTTATGCTGATCAATGCTTACAGAATCTCCGCTGCTTTCTGAATTATAGAATGAATTATATCCGGCATTGATATGCCGCCTATCATAAGAAGAACAAGAAAGACGATCTGCGGAATGCACGCGGTCAGTCCGGAGGTCTTTGCTCCATTCGCTGCGTTGTCCTCACCGAAACTCATTTTAAGCATATTTTTCGCCATTGCGGCCATTATCACAGTAAGGAGTATGAAGAACAGGACAGCAAGCGAATACTGCCCGTTCTGGAAAAATGCCTTTATAATATAAAATTCCGAGATAAAAATAGGGAAGGGCGGAAGGCCGATGATCGCTATAATCGAAAATATCCAGATCCATCCTGTTGCGAGGTCTCCCTTAAGAAGTCCGCGGACTTCTCCGATTTCTTTTGTCCTGTATCTATGCAGTATATTCCCGGAAGTAAGGAAAAGCGAACCCTTGGCAAGCGAGTGCGCTGCAAGATGCAGCATAGCGGCGAAGAGTCCAGGCCCGCCCGCGCCGAGGCCTATAAGTATAATTCCCATGTTCTCGATTGAAGAATAAGCAAGAAGGCGCTTATAATTTTTTACTATCCTGATGTAAACGGCAGTTACCAGAAGCGATAGAAATCCTGCGAGGAGAAGAAGCATCTGTACGTACCAGCCCATATCCGCAAGTTCCATTATTTTATTCATTCTTATAATACCCAGAAGCGCGGCATTTAAAAGCGTACCGGAGAGAAGCGCGGATACGGGCGAAGGGGATTCCGAGTGCGCGTCGGGCAGCCATGCGTGCACAGGCGCGAAGCCCATCTTTGTGCCGAATCCGACCAGTATGAACGGGAAGGAGAGCTTAAGCCAGAATGGATTGATGGATTTCGCATTCTTTGCAAGGTCGTCGAAGAAGAATGAATTTATTCCGCCCAGGCCCATCGAGAGAAGCGTAATACCCACAAAGGCAATGGCAATACCGATAGAGCAAATGAACAAATATTTCCATGTAGCTTCCATAGTGGTCTCTGTCCTGTGATAATAGATCAGGAAAGCGCTCGAGAGCGTAGTGCCTTCAACAAATACCCAGAGCAGGGCCAGATGCGTGCTTAATATGACTCCTGCCATGGAACCAGTAAAGAGAAGCATGTACACAGTGTATAATGACTGGCTCCGGCCGCTCTCTTCATCGTGGAGGATGAAATCGATATTATAAACCGCCGTTCCCGCAAACAGGACGGCAAGCACAAGCAGGAAATAAATATTCAGTCCGTCAACGCGGAAATATTCGCTGAACGATTCCGGATGCATATAGAGTATTATTGTTACGGCAATAAATAATGCCGCATAAATCAGTGTCGCTGTTATATTTACCGCTCTGGACTTAAAAATAAATACAATAATACCGAGCGCAAGAGGCGTAAAAAGTAAAAGTTCTATCATGGCATTAATCCTTTAATTTCTGTAAAGAGTCTACATGTATTTCGGCAAGCGCGTCTTGTATCTTGTTCACAAACAGGCCGAGCAGGTACACGGCCATAAAAATGTCGAGCAGAACGCCGAGTGCGACTATGAACGGCATTTCTTTGGACGCTGCAAGAGAAAGCAGGAAAATTCCGTTTTCAATAAACATATATCCCATAACATGAGTGATTATCTTTTTTCTGGTGATAATGATAAAAAGGCCGGTCACAATGGTTGAAATGGAAACTCCGAAATAAAACGGGCGTACGGAAACTGAATTGTTTGACGCGAGGTATGCTACATAGAAACCCAGTCCGAATATTACGCTTGTAATTATGAGCGAGAAAAAATTCGGTATATACGGCTCGATCTCGCGATGTATGCCGTTTTTGCGGACAACTGTTATGAGCACTATCGGGATCAGTATTGCTTTTACTATGAGAGTTTCAAATGCCAGGAAAATAAAATTCGCGAGATTTTCGCTGTCATAATCGAACAGTATAAGCAGGAAAAGAAGCGCTCCCTGAACGGCGATCGCTTTTATATAGGCTTCGATTCGGCTCGAGGAGCCGACATAGAGCATTGTGAGCCCGAATAAAATGATTATAAAAGGCGTCATTTAAGACCTCCGGAAATAAACAGCATTATAATTGCAAATATGATGAGCGCGATTGAACTCATGAAAAAAATGAATTGCGGCACATGGCTCATGCGCAGCCGCGCCATCAGCGATTCAATTGTCCCGATTATCACAGCAATGACAATGTGAACTCCGATAAACGCGCCGATAGCAGCGGCGGGCTGCATCGTCGGCAGGATGATATTCGCGATAAGGGACCCGATTATGACCATCTTAAGGCCGGCGGAATACAGTATAAGACCGAAATCCGGTCCGGAGTTATCGAGCACCATGACCTCGTGTATCATGGTAAGTTCAAGATGCGTATTGGGATCGTCAACCGGCACACGCGATCCTTCGGTGAGCAGCATGATGAAGAGAGCGATCGCGCAGAGAGCGATAATGACAGAACTCATGGCAGGATCCATGCCCGCTATCCTGAAAAGGCTTCCGAAAGTCGATGCCTTCCCGGCAAAAGCGAGCGAGCCTATTATGAGAAAGAATGCCGGTTCCACTAACGCCGAGAAAGTCGCTTCCCTGCTTGCGCCCATTCCTTCAAAGCTTGAGCCCGTATCCATTGCCCCTATAATTGTGAAAAATTTACCTGTGGCGAGCACATATGCGAAAAGGATGAAGTCCGCATTGAAAGAAAATAGCTGTACTCCCCCTGCCATGGGGGTTAAAGCCGCGGCCGTAACTACCGAGCCGAATGTGACGGACGGCGCCATGCGGAACACGAATGAAGCGGTAGTGCTTATGACTTCGCCTTTTTTAACAAGCTTGATGAAATCGCGGAACGGCTGAATTAGCGAAGGGCCTTTCCTGCCCGCCCAGAAGGATTTTGTACGATTGATCAGACCGAGAAAGAAAAGCGGGAATAGAATAATGAAGATTATGTTTATCAGTATATATGTCATTGTCATACCCCCATTATCCAGAGAGATATTGCTATCAGAAACACAAGTCCGTATAGAATATACTGCTGGGTATCACCGCTCTGTATCCATTTGAAGAGATTAAGGAAACGTTCTATAAAGCGTATGACAGGATCAATCAGGAAAAATTCGAATTTATCTTCGGTATGGCTTTCGTAATCTGATCTTGACGGGAATACTCCTGAAGGGAGAGTGAGGTACTCTTTTATATGAAGGATAGGCCGTATCAGATTCACGAATGGGCCGGCATAGGACGATGCGGTGTACTGCATTCGCGGATTGCCTGCCTGGTAGCCGCAATCCCATGTTTTAAACAGATAGACTTTATCTTTAAGCAAAATATTCCGTATTATGAAAACAATAGCTGATATTCCGATAAAAATGAAAAGTCCGATTGTTAGTTTATTCAGAGTGCCGGTTATGGAAATTGTGTCCGCAGCTATGGTATTTCCGGTGAAATCCGCTGCAACAAGACTTACTATCTTAAAAGCATAGGCCGGCGCCAGTCCTATGGCGAGCACAAAAACGCATTGTATGCCCATGGCTATTTTCATTGAAAGCGTTACGTCCTGCGGTGTGACGTGATAATCGCTACGCTGGCTTCCGAGGAACACAACGCTGAACGCCTTAGTAAAGCAGAGAAGAGCCATGGCGCCGATGAGCGCGAGTCCCGCGAACGAGAAAATGAGCGAAACAGCCAGCGGGACCGGGCCGGATTGAAGACCGGAAACAAATCCCCAGTATATAAAAAATTCGCTTATGAATCCGTTGAAAGGCGGAAGACCTGATATCGCGATGGAGCCTATAAGGAAAAAAACCGCTGTCCAGGCCATGCTTTTTACCAGACCGCCGAGCTTTTCTATTTCCAGCATATGCGTCGACTGGTAGACTCCTCCTGCAGAATAAAACAGCATTGATTTAAAGATGGAATGATTCAGTACATGCAGAATTCCGCCTGAAAAACCCAGAATTGCCAGCATCGGTATTTTGTAAAATACGCCGAGAAGACCGATACCGATCCCTATGCCTATAATTCCTATATTCTCAACGCTGTGATACGCGAGAAGTTTTTTCAGATTATGCTGTGCAATGGCATATGCTACGCCCCAGATGCCCGATATAAGCGATATGAACAGCACGAGATATGCCATAAAAGCCGTTGGTTCGCCTATCAGGTTTATTACTCGAAGAATGCCGTATATGCCGGTTTTTATCATGACCCCCGACATTAAGCCGGATACATGGCTCGGAGCCGCCGGGTGAGCGCGCGGCAGCCACGTGTGAAACGGGATGAATCCTGCTTTTGTGCCGAATCCAACAAAGAATAAGATAAATATAACGTTCACTAATCCGCGGTCTTTTTCGAATACTTCTCTGAAAGAAGCAAAATCAAGACTGCCCGAACTGGTTATTAAAATTACAAAAGCACTGATAAGAAATATCACGCCGATATGCATTGATACGATGTAGTTTATGCCTGCCTGATATACTTCCTCTTTCTCATTCTCGAATATTAAAAGGAAAAATGAGGAGAGCGACATGATTTCCCATACGATGAGAAAAGCAATTGCGTTCTGTACAACAGCCACAAGAAGCATGGACAATACCAGCAAAGGCAGGAAAAAAAAGTGCGATGCTACTGTTCTTTTTTTATTGTTATAATGCTTCATATAGCCAATAGCGTAGATCGCGCAGACTGAGCTCATTACCGATGTAACTGCCACAAAAAATCCGGAAAGACGATCCATTACCAGGCTTACATCGCCGACAGGTTCCATAAGCGTAACTGTAATACGGATAACGTCACCCGACAGGAGAACGCCCAGAGCGGGAATCACAACAAATACCGATGATGCGCATCCAGCTATTGCCACACAATAGCTTTTCAGCCGTTCCGGGAGGAACAGCGAAAACAAACCTCCGATAAAAAGAATACCCGCTCCGAATAGAAAATATTCCATAAATTATCTCTTTGCCCATTCCTTTTCAATTTTTTCAATATAATAAAGAATAACTTCTTTCTTTGCCTTGTCCTGGAGTACATTTACCAGATCAGGTTGCTGGCAAAGATATGATAATTTCGACAGAATTTCCAGATGACGTTTTGAATTGGATGAAATAATAATGAACAATGTATGCACGGGCTTTCCGTCTATTGCCTGGAAATCTACCGGTTTGTCCAGAAGGCAGACTGATATCTGTTCGCTGTCGACATCCGCTATGACGGGATTGCGGGGATGTGGGAAGGCTATGCCGTTCCCGATCGCGGTTGTCATCATGGATTCGCGCTCAATAAGCGTGGATTCAATTTCATCTCTTGTAATATCAGAAGGGATCGGGATAAATTTTATCGCATTTTTAATCACATCAACTAGATTATTCCCGCCGATATTGTAATGAATGCCGCCTTTTTCTATAAGTTCATCGATTACTACCGGCGTTGCCGTCAGTTTGAGGTCGAGGATTTTATCCGACACTGCGAGCTTGTTCCGCAGAATCCATTCATTGATTTCCGCTTTGTTGAAGTAATATTGATTCTTTACTTTATAAAATGGGATTGATTTTTCATCGATCCATTGCCGGACAGTATTTTCCGTTGTATCAAATAAATTGGCAATATCTTTAATTTTTAAATCCATAATGTATTCCTTGTGGGATTGATTGATAATTTTAAAGCGGTAAAAACTACGCGATGTCTTTCAATATTTGGCACGCCGCGAGAAAAGTTTTTGGAACATGACCAAAGTAGAGTCCCGGGTTTTTTTTGCAAGAATTTTTTTGCTGGAAAAAACTTCTCGAATCGAAGTGTATTTTAATTTTTGGTAAAAGTAAATTAAAAAATTACAGAAGTGGGGAAAATTGCTTTTACATGAATCTCTCGAATCGTTCTTTCTTCGCTTTACAGATGGGGCAGACGTCCGGCGGGGCTTCGCGTGCGCATAGATACCCGCACACTTTGCAGCGCCATACGGGCAGGGGGAGGTTGCCCGTTTGATTCACTGCATATGCGCTTTTTTTGTTTCTGCGTTCCTCAGGCGGTGGCCTTCGTTCGGGTATCGAACCGGCCTTCTTCTCTCCTTCGCGCACAGCCCGGGATACATAAAGAGCGCAGTAGCATGCCCCGAATTCCGCAACGTCCGCGTCCCTGTAATCGCACGGGCATATAATATCGAGATCGTGTTCCTGGTTGCCGGAGGCGAGTCTGCACGGGCACGACCGGTAGCCATACCGTTCTTCATTTGCGATAAGCCCTCTTGCGAGTTCTACTGCGAAACCGGCATCCGGGTTCAGAAAATAGCCTGTGCTTTCAGCTTCGGTAAAAAGCTTTTTATAGAGTTTTTCTATATCTCCGTTTGTCATATTCCCAGCGCTTCTTTTATGGCGTCCTCTCTGAAACCCACAATGCATTTTTCGTCATTAATTACAAGAGTGGGGAATGAGCATGCCGGATTCCATACCCTAATGTCATCGGAAGCATGTGAGCTGTCATCCGGATTAAGCTGGTCAACATATACGTAATTATATTCGATCCCATGATCCTCGAGAAATTGCCTCGTTTTTTTACACCATACGCATGTGCTTAACGCATAAAGCACAAGCTTGCCTTTGTTTATCCCTGATACATGTGTCATATTATACATATTAGAATGCTCCTGAAGTTAAATCATTCTACTGAATACATCAATAGAATAAAAATACTTTGCATGAATATTTTATTTTGTCAAACTATTTAGAAGTCATCTTAAAATTAAAGTTTAAACCTAATTTTAAGATGACTTCTTATAATTATGCTGCATTTGCCTGGAGCCGGTATTTTCATTGACAAAAAATATTTTTTAATGATATAAAAAATTAAGGGCCTATATATGAAAAAAAATTCAACACTGATTTTACTTATTACAGGATTATTTGTTTTTTCGTTTGCCAGTCCCTTAAAGCTGCGGAAATCGACAGGGAAGAAGTATTTAAAAAAAATACAGGAGAGTGTTTGAAAGTATATTAGCTTTTTTATTTCAAGGCGTAATACCTCGACGCTTGCGTCGAGGATGTAAGCCTATCGATTTGCGGAGCAAATCGATAACGCCTTGAAACATAATACCCCGCCGACACCGAAGGTGGCGGCCGGTACGTCACCTTCGGCCGGGGGCTTGCCCCTGGGAATTTTATTTTATCCTGGAATGGCAGATTATATGATTACAATTACAGTAAAGACAAGCAACCGTGAACAGCTGATCGATATTACGTCAGAGGTGCGTAAAGCCGTATCGGGACAAAAAGTAAAGGATGGCGTATGCTATATTTATACGCCTCATACAACTGCCGCGATCACAATAAACGAGAATGCCGATCCGGACGTAAGGCGCGATATAATAAAAGGACTGGGCCATATCGGACTTGAAAGCGTCCGCTTCGATCACTCGGAAGGTAATTCTCCGGCGCATATAAAATCCAGCCTTATAGGGTGCTCGGAAATGGTATTTATTGAAAATAATGATCTCTGTCTCGGTACATGGCAGGGCATATATTTCTGCGAATTCGACGGCCCCAGGGGCAGAAAAGTGTATGTGAAAATACTGACGGAATAGCGCTTAAATTCTTTTAACCGGAAGCCTATTTCAGAATATAGCCCGTACATGATACACAGGTGTACTATAAATAGTATTGATATGGCCCTGCACATATTATTGATAGTGATTTTACAAATTTATCCTATAATTATAGGTTTTGGGACGCACTCTAAATAAAAATTAAGGAGGATCAATCAGGATATGAGCAGAGAATTGAAGTTACTAAACAGAGAAATAGTCGGGGGTTCCATTGCCGTCATTAAAATTGAAAAACCTGATGGATTTAAATTCCTTCCGGGGCAGTTTTGCGCGTTAACGGTGCCGGATAAAGGACATAATGATGATAAAGGGCTCAAACGCACATTAAGCATTGCTTCATCTCCTTCCGAGAAAGAACTGATATTCGCAACAAGGCTCAGCGATAGTGCATTCAAGAAAACACTTAAGGATCTTTCCGTTGGAACAGTGATAGCTGTCGATGGACCATTTGGCATGTTTACAATGACGGAAAATGAATCACATCCGCTGGTACTTCTTGCGGGCGGTCTTGGCATAACACCTTTCCGGTCAATGACGAAGAGCGCTGCCGAATTTCCTGCTCTGAAGCTGACCTTGTTCTATTCAAGCCGAATACCGGAGGAAGCTGTTTTTTTGAGCGAGTTGCAGGCATTGGCGGATTCAAAGAAAAATATTAATGTGATAATGACAATAACCAGACCTGAGCAATCGTCGGTAAAATGGACAGGGCTTACAGGCAGACTGAATGTTGATATGATCAGGAACGGATGTAAATACTGGAATGAGGCGGTATATTACATGGCAGGCCCGCCTGCCATGGTCGAAACAAGCGGACAGCTTCTGGATGAAATGGAAATTCCTCACGACAGGATCAGAACTGAGAAATGGGGATAACGCCTTGAAACATAATACCCCGCCGACACCGAAGGTGGCGGCCGGTACGTCACCTTCGGCCGGGGGCTTGCCCCTGGGAATTTTATTCGCATTCTGCTTCAATCCGGTATTTTTTGGATTGAGCCATCTTTAAACGATGTCTCGGGACGCATTCTCCATACCGATAAGATAAATATATAGCACATTAATTTTTAAAGAGCTTACTCCAGTTGTGCTTTGTCCTCTTTTTCCAGTCTTTGCCGTGATAAATATAACTTGCGATAAGAGGAAGTACGGATGTTGCTTCCGCATATACCATCTGTTCGTAGGTTGTATCGACTTTTCCCCATGAAGAAGCTTCCTTCAGCGTGGAGCTCGAGCAGGCGCCGTCACGAACGTCTGCCACCGTGATCTGCACCGCGTACCTGTGCATGGGTACTTCTTTGCCGAGAACCTCGGCGCATACTACGGTATCCTGCGCGAAATTCTTCGGAACACCGCCCCCGATCATGAAAAGCCCTGTGGTTTTTGCTTTCATTTTGATCTGCGTGAGCTCGTAAAAATCTCTTACCGAATCTATTGAAGTGTAATTTTTTCCTTTTCTTTCGTGCTGATGCATTACCAGTCCGAAACCTGCGCTCGAATCGCTGAAAGCCGGGCAGAATATCGGCACATTATGCCTGTACGCAAGCTCGACAAGCGATTCTTTCTTCTTTGCTTTCTTTGTCAGGTATTCTCCCATTTTAGCGATAAATTCGCGGGAAGAGTAAGGGCGAGCTTCGCACGAATCAGCAACAGCTTTAACTGCCGCGTCGCAGCGCTGAAGCTGCTCCTCGTCTATGAACGTATCGTAAATCCTGTCAATATAAAGGCTTCGGAGCTTATTATCGTCTATATGAGGAGTTCCCCTGTAATGTTTGAAGCCTAGCGCTTCAAAAAAATCCATATCCACAATGCTGGCGCCGGTTGCAACAATAACATCTATCATGTTGTATTTTATCATATCGGAGTATATTTTCATGCATCCGGCGGCGCTGGTGCTGCCTGCAAGCGTCAGTATTATCGAACAGCCTTTATCGCAGATCATCCGTTTGAATATATCGGCTGCGGAAGCCGTATCGCGTGCAGTGAAAGACATTTCTCTCATCGAATTGATTATTTTGGTTGAATCAAATGAAGTGATGTCGATGTGTTTGATCTGCTTGTTTAAAAGGCTTTTTTTGTTCATAGTATATGTTCTCCAAATTAGTTTATAATTTTTAACGATATGGCAATTAAATATTTTTATGATTGGTTGACTTCGGCCCCCTAACCCCCAGAGGGGGCATAAAAAATTTCTGCTATATATTTTATTTCTGTTTCTAATTAATGAATGATCCGAATAAAGCACTAAAATTATCAGTTTAAAACCATCCAAACCGGTGCCCCCTCCGGGGGATAGGGGGCAGGAGCCAGACCCGCCCTGGGTGGCAATTTAATTCTCTTAATAAAAAATATAGCTCAACAGTTTATATATCAGTTTGGCTGCTAAAAAGTCATAAGGTTTGCTTAATTCATTTGGACACAGTTCAACCGCGTCAAAACCTATTATTTTTTTCCGGGCCGCGACTCTTTTCAGAAGCTCCAGGACATCATACCATAAAAGACCGCCGGGTTCCGGAGTCCCTGTCGAGGGCATAACGGAAATATCAAAAACATCAAGATCAATCGTAACGTATACTTTCCCGGTAAGTTTATCAATAACGGCATCCATCCATTCATGATCATTATGGATATTTTCAGCGTAAAAAACCCTGTCGCAGTCCGATCTGTCTCTTTCTATTACATCCATGCTTCTAATCCCTACCTGAACGATGGGGCACGACTCTCTTATCCGCGACATTGTGCAGGCATGATTGAATTTAGAGCCGTTGTACATATCCTGAAGGTCTGCATGGGCGTCAAGCTGCAGAACGGACACATTGCCGCTGTAAAATTCCTTATGCGCATAAACGGCGCCTACCGAAACTGAATGTTCGCCGCCGATAGTTACGACAAATTTTTTATTATCAAGATGACCGGAGACTCTTTTTTTTACATCTCTGACCATTTTATCCGGGGATTTTTTTTCGCTTACAGGCTTGTCGGTATAAATTCCGTGTTTATATATTTCGCTGTCTGTTTCAGTATCGTATAAATACATATTCCAGGACGCTTCAATGATCGCGTCAGGGCCCTTGTCGGCCCCCTTAAGCCATGTGCTTGTGGCGTCAAAGGGAACCGGCAGAATAACTATCTTTGAATTTTTGTAGTCTGAAAAGCCGGGAGGTACATCTCCGAAACCGGGATATTTAGCCATTTACATTATCCATTGATAACAGGATAAAGATAGTTCACGAAGCAAAGTGAAACAAGGGCTGTTCCGTATTCTTTTTTTGGAATGATATTTTCCGTAATGCAGCGGATATCTTTCAGGTCGAAATCGCCGGAAAATCCGTTGACGTAGAGTTCCTGAAGGCTGTCCTGCAGCTGATTTTTCGCCTCGGCATCTATTTTGTTGCCGTTGTATTCGCAGACAAGACCGCCGTATTTATCGCCGGATTTTTTATCGTACAGCCATCCGTAGATAATTCCCGCGGTAGCATTTTCGCCTTTTTTTGCATTGGCAACAGCCATAATGCTTTCCATTACGGAACCGTGAACATGATTTGCTGTTTTTTTAACTTCCCGTGCGATGGCAGGTAGAATTGAGGAATATGTTATTATATTGCACATTTCAATGCCGGCCTTTTTAAGAGCCAGGTGATATGAACCGGCATGAATAGTAATGTCACTCTCACCCTTTCCTCTGGTGACAAAGTAATCTTTTGGAATTCTGTTTCCAACGGTAAGATAGTGAACAGGAGAAGCCATATCCGGCTTCAATGGTTTACTTAGGAGAACATTTTTGTCCATTTCTCCATCCCCCAAAGAAAAAGATGAGGATCCACTCAAAGATCCGCTTTATAATATTTTTTTGTTGGATATAATATTCCGTCTAGGAATCTCCTACTTTTTAAAATTTTTTTAAAAGCAATCCTTTCTAAAAACAACTCGAAAATAATTCAAACTTTTTTTTAAAAAATAATTTTTTTTTTAAAAAAACAAATCCGAGTATATTATCGAAAAAATTTATGTTTTATTACTTTTAAAAAACGATTATATTAAAATATTTTTTAAAATTA
>CAZVDF010000007.1:22659-93606 GCA_964626055.1 uncultured Leptospirales bacterium | reverse complement strand
TAATCTGATCATTCTATCGATAGTATTAAGAAATAGTGTAATAAAAGTCAGTCAATTTGAGTAATTTAAAACTTATTTTAATATATGATTTCCGGTCGGCATACTTGTAACAGGAACCTGACGGATGAGAAATACGCCTGATAAAAGATATTTTGACAGATTAAAGATTAATAACTTTTCCATTGAGTACAAAATCATTAATAGTAATGGGATCAATAAAGCTGATGTTATTAACATCAGCGCAGGCGGCATGTGTTTTCTTCGAACCTCGATACTCGAAAAAGGCGATATCATTCAAATTAAATTCCCATTCCATTACAAAAAAGTCATTCTTACCGGCGAAATAATCAGAATTGAGGGCAGGGAGGTTGCGGTTAAATTTATTGACGAAGAAAGGCAGATAGATAAATTCGTTGAAAATTTTAATATTGAGTTCCTTGGGGTTAAATCCAGGAATAAAAAAGTCAATGAAAAACCGGATTTCGACCTTGAAGAGGGATTGAAAGGAATAGCAAAATCTTCTGAACATTTTTTCGATGATGTTGATAAGGAATAATCGGAACTATTTTTATGCATTTCTATAAATACCACGCATTGGGAAATGATTATATTGTACTCGATCCGCAGAAAATAAAGATAAAACTTAATGAAGAAAATATCAAATTGATCTGCCATAGAAATTTCGGATTGGGTTCTGATGGCATACTGCTTGGCCCTGTTTTTATGTGCGATAAAATAAACCTGCATATTTATAATCCGGACGGCAGTGAAGCCGAAAAGAGCGGGAACGGTCTCAGGATATTTTCCAAGTATTTAATTGATGCCGGTTATGTGAAAGAAAAAAATTTTTTCGTAAATACAATAGTCGATCAGATTCCAATTGAGGTATTGAGTTATGATCCGGTTTTGATCAGGATAGATATGGGGAAAGTAACATTTAAAAGCAGCGAAATACCTGTCAGCGGAAAGGAACGCGAAGTGGTAAATGAGACTTTCAGCATAAAAGGAATCTCATATAAAATTACGTGCCTTTCCATAGGCAATCCTCACTGTGTAATCCCTCTTGAGGATATATCCGAACATGTCGCAAGGGAAATCGGGCCACTTATTGAGAATAATGATCTTTTCCCTAACAGGGTAAATGTTCAGTTTTTAAAAGTGACGGACAGGGGTAATATTTCCATCGAGATCTGGGAAAGAGGCGCCGGCTACACGCTCGCATCCGGCAGTTCAAGCTGTGCCGCGGCGAGCGCTGCATATAAACTGGGCCTGGTCGACGGCAGTGTGCGGGTAGCTATGCCCGGGGGCTCCCTGGATATTGATATAGACGCAAGTGGTCATGTAAAAATGACGGGCACTGTATCCTGCGTCGCCGAAGGAAATTTTTCGAGCGAGATGCTGGCAAAACTCACTTAGAGTGCGTCCCAAAACCTGTATAAAGCAAAATGCAATCAATGGCAATATAATACTATCTATAATTTCCGAGGACTGTCTGAGGCCGAAGGCAACGGGCGAAACCCTAATCCCGCAGGAAATTATAGATAGTATTGATGTTGCTCTGCACTTATAATTCTGAGCAGTAATACGAATTTATCCATTAATGATAGGTTTTGGGATGCACTCTTTACTTATATTCTAAAATTATCGATTACATTTGTTATTTCAGCTTTATATTTATTGAAAAGCTCCGCACCTGTTATGGCTTTTACGCAGTATCCGAAATTATTTTTTATATAGAAAGCTTCGAAACCGGAATAATGCGGCGGATATTTATCCTTATAATTAATTATTATCTGAAGATTATTTTTCCTAACAATTTTTCTTTCGAGGGTGTCGTTGCCTATTCTCTTCCTCCAGTCATCTTTATATTTTTCAAGATCTTTTATATTGTATGGAAAATTTTCGCTGTCAATTGCGATCAAAAGGTCATATCCCGAATATCCTTTTTTGTCTTCTCCTGCTTTATCTGTAAATCTGCACGCCAGCAGAATCCCGCAGTATTTATAATCCGGTTTCTTTCTTGTCCTGAGAGAGATTATTTTTAAGAATACCGGAGCTTTAATGGAATATTTCATGCTATCGTTTATTAATGTAACCGAACTATCGTTTTTAATTAGCAGAAGAGAAGCCTTTTCATTCAGGTCGCCGTATCTGGTCCCTTCTGTTTTTATCAGATGGTTTATATGCTTTGAGGCTGCAACCTGGGCATTGTAGACGATGTCGTTTCTCCCGGGCAAAGCCATAATCGATTTAAGCAGCGTTAATCCCTCCGCTTTGTTATGGTCTTTTATCAGCCCAATTCCCTGATTCAGATAGTATTCTATTCCTTCGGCAGATACCGGCTTGTAGTCGAATTCGGGTTTCCCGGAAGTCCATATTTTCCCGTTATTATCAATGAAAAATCGATTATTGTCCTTATCTATAATCTGGGTCCAGTCAGGCATTTGAGCGAGAGAAAAATTTTTAACTGAAAGGAATAAGAAAAGTACCGGAATAATTGCAGTTAATAAGACTTTAGACATTAATTGTAAATTTTTGCGGGTTATAAAATAATTAATATAAGTGCCAGAATTATGAATAGCAGGCCTACAAGTAATACTATATATATTATTGTACGGCTATCGGAATTATTCTTTTCATGTTTTGCTGATTTTAAAATTTTCTGAACCGTATCAGTTTCGATTTTTACATCTTCTTCTTCAACGATCCTTACCAGCACATTTTTCGCTATGAGACCGTAAATATAATATCCTTTTTTATCCATAGGAAATTTTTCCGTGATTCGCATGGTTATCGGCAATATTTCGTTATCTTCGGATAGCGCTTTTAGCGATTTTGCGATCTGTTTATTTATGGAGTCGCTGCCTGTAAGTAAAATTTTTATTTTCTCGCCGACTTTGATTTCACTGATATGTTTTCCTTTGATCGGTGAAATAATAATTCTGCCGTTTAAGACATATTCGGCTTTTGATTCGATCGCCGCTATTTTTCCCGTTAATTCTCCGTCGAGCTTCTCCGGTTCTTTGTCCGCTGCTTTTTGCGGTTCTTCAATGGAGATATTTGCCAGTTCCATCGTCAATGAATTGGTATTCTCAATGCTCAATTTGCAAACCGTATAAGCGGTCTGATAGAATTTATTAATGATGTCAGTTAATATCCTGGTCAGCTGTTCGAGATTATCGGTTTCAATTTCGGAATAAACGTTCTGGCTGGACAGCGAGTATGCAACGTGTTTAATAAATTCGCCGGAAGGGATAAAATCATCTTCCGTTTTCTCAAAATTCGTAATATCCGCATGGTATGCTTTCCAGCTGTCAAAAATACTGGCCTTTGCAATGACATTCTCTTTCGATTGAATGAATGTATTAATATGCATTATATATCTGTTTGGAAGATTGAAAAATATCAGAAAGAGGCCGTAGACATTTGATTCTTTTACGTCGAATTTCCCCTTAATTATTTTTACATCATTATATTGTCCGGATATCATGAATTTGGCTCTTTCCATGTCGCCGTCAGTATATTTGAGAGCCATATTAATTAATTTCGTTTTTTCACCGAAAGCATCTTTTGGGGCTTGGTTTTCCTGCATTGTCAGACCTGTTTGTACATTTGTTTATATGCTTTTAAATACTTTTTGAAAAAGATTTTTCCAGTATTTCGTATTTCCTTTCCGGCGATAAATCAATTATTTTTTCCAATACCTGGATTATTTCCTGCAGGTATTTTGATTTGATCTCTATTGAATAAAATCCGTCGGCATCAAGATTATTGGATATCGATGCATCGTTGGCAGGGACTTTTATTCCGAGAACAGGACCCAGTTGTTCGATCAAATGTTCAGGAGAAAGATATTTAACGGAAAGCTTGGTTGTGTCCATCTCGGCCCTCTTGAGCTGCCTGTAACCTTTATATCTTTCATCTCCAATGGCAGGCCATTTCTTAGGATTGCCGGTAATTTGAAGAAGCAGACTACTATTTTCCTCGTTCATCAAAATTCTGAAATATGTGTTATATAATTTATAAACAGATAAAAGTCCGAACAGAGTATCATCCGCACCTTTAATATTTTCTGTTTTTTCTTTTAATTTCGGTTTCACGTTTATTCTTAAAAAAGTATATATAGTAGTATTGATGGGCCTTAATAGTTAAAAATATTACCCCCTCTGCGCAATAAGCGGAGATCGACGCGACACCGGAGACGGCGGCGAACCGGTACGTCAGTACCGGGGCTTGTCCCGGAAAATTATATTATTATCTAATAGCTGATTAATACTGAATAGTATATGAATAATATTATTATAAAAGCAAGTAAGATTTTTAAAACCGGATGAATATGAGAAAGATATGAAAGATATGAAAATATTTAATCGGATTTTTTTTGACCATGTCGGAATAAAAAATTATTTAGCAAGGATAACTCTTAATTTTGCCGGGGATGAGTTATCCTTGCTCAAGATTTTTTTTAGAAAAAAATATTTTTTCATAAAAAATTGTTGACATAGTTTATAATTAAAATGATTATTTAGTCGGATTTTAGTAGAACCCTTGATATTCATCTCTGACTATACCGCTTTTTTTACGGTAATACTTGACTATAGTCGGCTTGATCATCAAGTAACTTGCGATAACTCTATCCGGCCATCCGTAATCTAAAAGCCGGTAAATAGAATTTCTCATCATACGCATAGGCTACCTCCCTGTTGAAAATAATATCCCGTGTTTGGAATTATACGGAGATATGCTAAAATGTCAAATATTTTTTTAATAAAAAAAATTTTTTTTTAATCCGCATTTTAACAAACCTATACAAAGCAGAATCCAATACGATAAGCCGGAAAATTAAACGATATAAATAATTCGGATACCGACGATTCATTCTGTTTGCTTAAAAAAGTTGCTTCAGCGAGCTGCAGTTGCAGTCTTTCTGTGTGAATAGCAGAAAAACTTACTTGCAAATCTGTAAAATAATATAAATTATGACATGTGCGGTAATGCAATAACTGTGAGTTTATATTGCGGAGATATATGACCAGAGCAGTAAAACAAATAGAAGATAAAATTGTAAATAGTATAATAGGCGAGGGATCCGAATTTAAGGGTGAATTCACGATCAACGGGCTCCTGCGAATTGACGGCAAATTTAAAGGGACAATTGAGACGGAAGGCAAAGTTCTGATCGGCCAGACCGGGGAAGCAATAACTGATATCAAGGCGAATGTTGTTGTAGTCGGCGGAAAAGTCAGGGGCAATATATTTGCGACGGAGAGGGTCATTATGCTTTCAACAGGTCGTGTCGAGGGCAATATATTTACACCGGGCTTAGTTATGGAAGAAGGAGTCATATTTGAAGGAAATTGTACGATCAATAAAAAACAATAAAAGGATCATTATAATTGATAAATATAACTCCCGCTGGTGCAAAGAAAGAAGAAAACTCCAAGGTAAAATCGAAAATAAAATCGCATAATGCGAAGACAAATGAATCCTTTAATGCTGTTTTAAACGACAGAATTTCATTCGAGTTCCGGGGTTCTATCGATGAATTGTTCAATGAATTGCAGGAAGAAGAAAGGAATTTTTTGTCAAACCAGTCGCTATATTATTTAAATAGATACAGATCGATTGTCGAAAAGATATTAAAAAAAATTTTAAACGAGGGATTTGAAACACAGAAGCTCAAACGATTGAGAAAGGATAAAGCCGATTTTATCATAGTAAAAAAAATAAATGAAAAGCTTTTCGAGATCGCGCGGGAAATTACAAGCCGGAATAATAAAGCATTTAATTTATTGAAAACAATTGAAGAAATCAGAGGACTTGTATTTGATTTACTGTACTAGTATGCTGTCAAATTTTGAAATACTATTACTGACCGCTAATGGCAAATGTAACCAAGTACCGGATTTTTTGCTCTTTCCCACTCTATAAATCAATCCGGTTAAAGAAAACAAATAGTGCCGGGCTTCCGGCTCAGCGATAAAAATTATATTATGAATGTTGAAGGTATCAGAGGACATCAAAGGCAGATAAAAAATCTGGAATTTCTTTTAAAATCCAATAAAGTGCCCCAGGCTATACTCTTTACCGGCGCGTCCGGTATTGGAAAAAAATTACTGGCAAAAAGATTTTTAAGCTCTCTTTTTTGTAAAAATCCGAATCCTCCATGTTTATCCTGTGCTTCATGCAGACAGATTGAGCATGAAACACATCCGGATTTCATAGAGATCAATCCGAATGAAAAAGGTGTTATCCCCATCGGAAATGAAGATACGCGCGAAGCCGGAAGCGTCAGGTGGCTGATCGATCGCCTGACCGCAAAATCCATAAGCGGCAGCAAAGCGGTATTGATAGACGGGATTGACAGAATTACCGAAGAAGGCCAGAACGCTCTTCTGAAGACCATTGAAGAGCCGTCGCATGGGACATGCTTCGTTTTGATCACATCCAACAGGAATAATCTGCTTCCCACTATACTTTCGAGATGTACGGAAATAAGGTTTTCCCCGTTGTCCGGCCCGGATGTTAAAGAGACACTTATGAAGAAGAATCTTTCCGGCCTCTCAAACGACGATCCGGATTTTATCGATATGATTGTTAAAATTTCCGGAGGATCGATGGAGATCGCGGAAATACTGAACGACTCCGATATTTTCGAAAAGATTATCGGTATTTGCAGGGCGATATCATTATTTTTTAAAGAGGAGAAAATATTCGACTTTGATTTCGGTGTGATCCGGAATAAAATTAAAATTGAATTATTCCTTGATATTATTTTAAATATATACAGGCTGAACCTCTTGACGGTTATTAAAAAGGAGAAAATCAATTTTCCCGGATTAAATGGACTTTTTCTTGATAGCGAAAAAAAGGTTTTAAATTTGCTGAAAGTATTGATCTCGTTGAAAAGAAGCGAAGGGTATCATTTAAATATCAAATATTCATTTAAAGGGATGCTGTACTCTCTGTCTTAATAGCGGATAGTAAGATAATTTTCGGAGGATTGAGCGTGTCCGTCATATATATTAAAATACGTAATTGCTGCGAAGCATGCTATGTGGATACCAATGAAGTGCCTGTTGAAATAAATACGCACTATATCATAGAAACCGAACACGGGACGGATATTGGATGCACATGCAGGAATATAAAATATTTGAATGAAAACCAGATAGATAAAAAAGGCAGAATTTTAAGGACCGCTTCGGAAGAGGAGATCAAAAAGCTTAGAGAAATAATTGCTCTTGAAGAAAAAGCATTTCAGATTTCCAGGAAGAAGATAGCCGAGCGAAAGCTTGAGATGAAGCTTGTGTCTGTAAAGTGTCTTTATGACAGGACAAAGATTATTTTTTATTTTGTCGCGGAGAACAGGATCGATTTCAGAGAGATAGTCAGGGACCTGGCGGCGGTATTCAGAACAAGAATAGAGATGAGGCAGATCGGGGTTCGCGATGAGACAAAAATTATCGGCGGATTCGGCCTCTGCGGCAGGGAATTATGCTGCGGTTTTTTAAGCGATGGCTTCGATCCTGTCTCAATTAAAATGGCTAAGGAGCAGAATTTAAATCTGAATTCCTTGAAGATATCCGGTATGTGCGGGAGGCTTCTTTGCTGCCTGGGATATGAATATGCCTTATATAAGGAACTAAATAAATATTTACCCTCCGTCGATACGGAAATTCATGTCGGGGAGAAGATATTCAGAGTAATATCCGTCGACACTTTAAACGGATTTGTGAAATTAAAGAATGATAATTGCATGGTGGATGTCCGGAGTGATAATCTGCAGAAGGTCAACAATAAATTTTATATAAGCGAAGAGATCATTAAAAATTTAACAGACGTACATCTAAAAGAGAATAATACAGAGGCCATGGATGAATAAAACTTTTTATGTGACGACTCCGATATATTATGTGAATGCGGAGCCCCATATCGGTCATGCATACACAACCATACTCGCCGACTTTGCGTTTAGATTTCACGGGATGCTGGGTCATGATTCATATTTCATGACGGGGACAGACGAACATGGAGATAAAATTGCGATAGCCGCGTCCGAAAAAAAAACAAGTCCTCAGGAATATACGGACATTATAAGCGGTCTTTTCCGCAGGACATGGAAAGAGATGGGTATTGAACCGAGCGATTTTATCAGAACGACGGAAGACCGCCATAAGAAAGTGGTACAGTATATTTTAAAAAAGGTTTATGATAACGGCGATATTTATTTCGGGAGCTATGGAGGTAACTACTGCTTCGGGTGCGAGAGATTCCTGACAGACAAGGAAATTGTGAACGGCAAATGCGCCGAGCATAATAAAGAGCCCCAGTATATTGAAGAAAAGAATTATTTTTTCAAAATGAGCAGGTACCAGGACTGGCTGATAGATCATATCAATAAAAATCCCGATTTTATAAGGCCGGAGAGATACAAAAACGAAGTAATGTCCATGCTGAAAGGAGGCGTTCTTGAGGATCTGTGCATCTCCCGACCCAAATCCAGGCTGACATGGGGGATTACTCTTCCATTCGATGAGGACTACGTGACATATGTCTGGTTCGATGCGCTTATCAATTATATAAGTTCAATCGGTTATCCGGATGATGAAAAATTCAGGAAATACTGGCCGGTTGCGCATCATATCATAGCAAAAGACATTGTAAAACCGCACGGGATTTTCTGGCCGACCATGCTGCATGCCGCGGGGATACAACCCTATAAGCATTTGAATGTGCACGGATACTGGAACATGGATGAGGCGAAGATGTCCAAAAGCCTGGGCAATGTCGTAAAACCGCTGGATCTAAAACTAAAGTTCGGCAACGACCAGATACGGTATTTCTTTCTGAGGGAGATGACGTTCGGTCTTGACGCCAGATTCAGCGAGGAGGTTGTTATCGACAGGATCAATTATGATCTCGCGAATGATCTGGGCAACCTGATAAAGAGGACTTTCGATATGGCCGGAAAATATTTCGGCGGGAAGATACCTGAGTTCTGTGCAGCGAATCCGGCGGGCAGAGATGAACTTGCATCTCTTTTCGAAAGGTGTTCAGGAGAATACATC
Organism: uncultured Leptospirales bacterium; assembly: GCA_964626055.1. Lineage (GTDB taxonomy): Bacteria > Spirochaetota > UBA4802 > UBA4802 > JAFGDQ01 > JAFGSG01. The sequence continues at coordinate 84,535 of CAZVDF010000007.1, read as the reverse complement.
GATTATTGCGTGAAATTTCAGACCAGCGCCGGCATTGAGAGTCTGTGGGAATTTATCAGGCATTTAAATAAATATATTGACGATCATAAACCCTGGCAGCTCTTTAAAGACAGGAACATTGAAAAATTATCATCCATTATCCGTAATCTTCTTGAATCTATTTACTGCGTCGCGGTTTTACTTTCCCCTCTGCTGATCGAGAAATCTGAAAAAATAATTTCCGCTTTGAATGCTTCCGGAAAATCAGGCCGGATTGAGGATCTGCATAAACTGGATATTCTTACGACGGGGGAAAGTCTAACGGATATCGGTATTCTTTTCCCGCGGATCGAAAAGATAACACAGGCAAAAGAGAAAAATGAAAATAAAACCCGCAAAATCGCAGGCCGGACACCTGAGGGAAATAGATCAGCGGCGGATAATAAGGACAGTCTTCTTGATATTGAGGAATTCGGCAGGGTCGATATCAGGGTGGCAAAAATATTAAACGCTTCCAGGATCGAGGGATCGAACAGGCTTTTAAAGCTGGAAATAGACTCCGGGCTGGACAACAGAACTATTGTCGCCGGTATTGCAGAGCATTATGATACGGAATACCTTGCCGGGAAAAAGATACTGCTTGTAGCCAATCTGAAGCCCGCAACCATTTTTAAACATAAATCTGCCGGTATGCTTCTGGCTGCGAAAAGCAGGGAAGACGGCAGGCTTTATCTGATTGAGATTGACGATAAAATCCCGGTCGGTGCGAAACTGGGGTAAAAGTTATATAAATAAAAGCTTTATTCGGTTGACCTGCTAATGAAGATTGGAATAATTTCGGATACACACAATAATTATAATGTTACCGAAAAGGCATGCGGTATTTTTAAAGAGAGGAAAGTCGACATAGTGATCCATTCAGGCGATTTTACATCGCCTCAGATTATGGAGCTGTTTAAGGATTTCAAATGCAGATTCGTTATCGGTAATGCTGATATCGATGTCGAAGGATTGAGCAAAGAGTGCGAAAAACTCGGTTTTGGCTGTCTCGGCCAGACATGCGAGCTGAATGCCGACGGCAAAAAAATTCTGGTATTGCATGGCTCCGTTGTCTCCGCATTCAGAGAGGCTGTAGCGGCGGGAAAATATAATTATATTATTAAAGGGCATACGCATTATTTTGAAGATTATATGCGAAACAATACAAGGATTATAAATCCAGGATCATTGTACAGGTCGGATGAAAACACAATCGCTATTCTAGATACCGAAAGCGATTTGCTTGAAAAGATCGTTCTATAAATATTATTTTTTCAGAATATCCATGATCCTTTCAAAATCGTCTATTGAGTAATAATTTATCTCTATTCTGCCGCTTTTGCCGAAATGTTTTATTTCCACCTTGGTTCCCAGAATAGATATCAGTTTCTCTTCCATCTTTTTTATATGCGCGTCTTTCGGCTTATTTTTATTTTTCGATTTTGAACGGGAATTGGCAGACTTTTCGGAATCTACAAGCTTTTCCGCTCCCCTTACAGAAAGACCGTTATCAATTATTTCGCTGTATATCTTAAACTGTTTTGTTTCTTCCGCCCCCAGCAGAACCTTGGCGTGTCCGACGCTGATCTTCCCTTCGGATAATGCCTGCTGGATTTTTTCGTCAAGGTTCAGCAGGCGGATTGAGTTTGCTATTGTCGCTCTGTCCTTGCCTACCTTTTCCGCGATTTCCTGCTGCTTTAATTTAAATTTATTGATCAATATCCTGTATGCTTTCGCTTCTTCGATGGGATCCAGATCTTCGCGCTGCAGATTTTCAATTAAGGCAACGGTTAGGTTGTTATCCCTGTCGCTGTGCAAAACAATCGATTTGATTCTGGTAAAACCGGCCAGTTTACAGGCCCTGAGCCTTCTTTCGCCCGCGATAAGATAGTATGTGTCGCCTTCCTTTCTGACCGTTACCGGTTGGATAAGCCCCGTAGATTTTATTGATTCCGCCAGTTCCAGGATCTTATCTTCCCTGAAATGAGTTCTGGGCTGATCGGGATTTGGAAGTATTTTATTTATATCCAGTTCAATGATTTTATCCCCGTTGTCCTCTGTATAATTATCAGTCTGGAAATTTGTTTCCGAAGCAACGCTGGATATTATGGCGCCCAATCCCTTCCCCAACACCTTTTTAGACATTTGCTAGCACCTCTTGAGAGAGTTTATCATAACTGTCGCAGCCTGAGCAATTCCTGTCATACATGTGTATCGGCTTTCCGAATGACGGGGCTTCGGAAAGTTTTATATTCCTCGGAACAATCGTTTTAAATACTTTATCTTTAAAATATTCCCTTACATCGGAGACTATTTGCTGGCTTAAATTCGTCCTCGGATCGTACATCGTAAGCACTACCCCTTCAATCACGAGCCGCTTGTTCAGATTTTCCTGTACCATCGCGATCACTTTTAAAAGCTGATTCAGACCTTCGAGCGCGTAATATTCGCACTGAAGCGGTATCAGCACCGAATCGGCCGCTGTCAGGCTGTTTACCGTAAGTATGCCGAGTGAAGGGGGGCAGTCTATAAAAATATAATCAAAGTCTTTTCTGATTTCACCGATCTGCTCTTTAAGAATGTATTCTCTTCTTTCGTAATTTAAAAGTTCGACCTGCGCGCCCGAAAGATGAATATTCGACGGGATTAAATACAGATTGTCGATTTCGGTTTTAAAAATAGCGTCTTTAATCGGGATTTCCCCGATCAATACTTCATATACTGTAGTTTCGATTTCTTCGGCATTTATACCAAGTCCGAAGCCTGCATTTCCCTGGGGATCAATGTCAATAATCAATACGCGCTTTCCCTTTTCGGCTAAAAAAGCGGATATATTGATTGCCGTCGTTGTTTTACCGACACCTCCCTTCTGGTTTGAAACCGATATTACTCTTCCCATGATATTCTTCCAAAATAATAAATTAGTTCTATTCCAGTCATATTCAGCAATGAATGCAACTATTTTTGTCTGAATCTTCCGGAAAATTTTTTAAATCCGAAAGTTTTATTCAGCCAGTATAATGATGCCAGTGCGGCGATTATGAGCAGTGTATATGAAGCATTTTTATAGTACGGGATCAGTCTGATTCCGCTGGCCGATACAACCGAATATGCCCCGAGCATCTTCGGACCGGCGGGGAATATTTTCAGGATCAGATACTGGAACGATTCCGATTTTATATTCAGGCTGAATTCGGTACCGCGCGAATCCCTGGAAATAATAAGTCTGTTATCCTTATCGAATACGTTTATCTGGAACGGGCCTTTTTCGGATAAAAAATAAATTGTGTTATTGCCCTTTTCCGCGGGAATTATATATGATCTGTAGTTTTCCCATTCTCTTATCGAATCAATTATTGTGCAGTTGATCCTCTGATTCCAGAAAGACGCCTTGCCGATAAGTTTTTCCGCGAGAAACCTGTATGCGAGGCGGTAGATAATGTATCTTGATATTTCGTTTTCATTTGTCGTTTTATGATAGCTTGAGTAGATTATTTCGCCCGCTCCTTTCTTTATAAGCGATATTATCGGACTTCTTCTGTTGCCGCGTATCGTATCTACTTCCGATTCTGCAAGGGTCTCGGAATTCGGAACAGTCCTGGGAACAACCCATCCTGAATGATCCATGTATACCTTTATATTCTGATCTTTGTGAAAGTAAGCAAGGTCGTTCCTGAGCTCAAGGCTTATCCTGCCGCTAATGCCGAGGTTCGGGAAATCATCGTGGAATTTCATTATACCGAACGCTCCGTTAAGTAGTTTATATGAGAAATCCGAAAAATACGCATTTCCTCCGTTCTCTATAAAATTTTTTATGTTTTTACAAATTTTTTCTTCGTTTACTTCAGAAAAATCCTTTTTTAAAGATACAGAATGGATTGATGTTCCTCTCGATAGAATATCGATGTTTGTTTCAATCGTGCTTTCAATACCGCAGGGAAAAAATATAAGCCTGTATTTCCCATACAATTCGCTGTTTTCAAGATCGCTGTAATTACATGATTTATAAGGGATGCCGTACTTGCTTATTGTGCCGTCAATTTTATCGAATTTTGAATTTACGACCGCAATGTTTTTTAATTTTTCATTGTCCGGGCCGCAAGCGGGGGAAAAAAATGCCGTTAAAAAAAATAAAATCGAAATATTTACGGCGTTTTTTTTCAATTTAAATGATCCGTGAGAAATATTAGAGTTCCGCATCTGCGATCTTCTTTTGTAAATCTTTTCTTGTGGCAAGTTTCGAGAATATTTTTTCGTTAAAACACTCATAAGCAAGCTGATAAGCGAATGCGCACAGATTAATTAAAATGCCTCCTCTCGCCGAATCGGTCAGTATAACATTTCCGGTTTGTCTGTCAGTTAGAATACGTTTGTCTTTAAAATCCATTACTATGCAGTTATAATAAGGGATCGGGGCCGGCTCGTCATTATCATCCGGGATATTCTTTACCGGCGAATAAATAGGTTTCGGGTTTTCGGATCGTCTATCGCCGGATATCCATAGCCTGTGCTTGCCGTATAGAATGTGCAGCTTTCCGGCGATCTGGCCGAAAATATCCCCCGTTATCAGAATAAATCTTTCAATCTCGAACATGGTTCGCGTTTTTCCCTGCATTATTTTTTTTATTTCTTCACGGGAGACGGTAAGGCGCGGATTGCTGCTTTTGAAGTAATACAGGTCATTGATCAGATTTGTAAGTCCGTTGATTTCTCCAGTAAAGACATTCGACGCGAATATTTTATCTTCAACGACGGAACCGTTTTTGTCTTTAAATGTGACCGATGAACCGTTCAGCAGAGGCACAAATGAATTGTTGAAATAATTTACGCATTCATCGATAAATGTAAGGAAGTCTTCATTATAGATTAAAGTATATTCTTTCTGCCGTTTATCCGCGATTTTCCACTGCGTCTCAACGGCATTTTCCAGGATCAGCTGGCCGTCTTTCTGCAGCTTGAGGAATGAATACAGTTCATCGTAAGTTACCAGTTCGTCCTTTAATTTTTGCAGCTGCTTTCTTTTTCTTGACCCGGCATCCTTGCCGATCTCTTTTAAAAAATCATTGCTGTAATCCCAGTTCTCGGAGCTTACGGAATGCGGCAGAATATTGTAATGACGGATAATATCCGTCAATTCTATCTCTCTTTGGAATACGAGCGTTTCCAGCATCATTATTAGAAAATCCGGAAACGAATTAATTCGGTAGCGGACTTTCAAATGCTCCGAGAGGATATCGCTCCTGTTCGAGACCGGGAAGTATGACTGTATAAACGCCCTTAATATCATCATATATTCATAAACGATTTTTTCTATTTCCAGGTTTTTCTTTTCCTTCTCGTTCTTACGCGCCGGTGATTCGTCGGAGTTCACTTCTTCTTTTTTCAGATCATCCATATCGCGAAGTTTTTTTTCAGCCATCAGCAGGATCTGTTCCCTGGTCTCGATATCCAGCTTTTGAAAAGAAAAATAATTCTTTATATAGCTTTCGAGTTCGGCTTCAATATGCGCGGGAGTCATCCACTTGATTTCGAACATATCGTATTTAACCAATGGAGTTTCCAGCATCCAGCGTCTGAATATCCTGAGATAATTAAAATGTGAAGCGTCTTCTATGGTTTCATCCTTAAGTATTCCCATCAGAATATCCGGAAGCCTGGCGAGAATTTTTTCCTGGAATGAAATGATCTCGCGTAATGCTCTTATTAGCTTTTTACTCGGGATGAGTCTTTTTTGAATGCCGATGCCGATACTGTTGTTGACGTGAATAAGATATCTTTTCCTGAATAATTTTGTTGACCTGTATTTACTGAAAAGCTGATTAACGAACAGGCTCGATTCGACAGGAGCAAAATATTGTTTTATCGCTGATGTGCTGAAACCTAGTTTGCCGGGTTCTTTTTTATGGGGAGGCCTGTCGGGACATAATCTTATGATATCGATAACCGCGCTGTATTTTTCTTCTCTTGTAAGACTGTCGTTGTTAAGCAGGGAATATACTATATCCATTTTATCCTTCGGGATATTTTTACTTGAGAGAAGGGCTTTTGCTTTTTTTTCTAATTTTATGGTATTTGCCGATGTCATAGAATAAATCGAAAATGAAAACCAGGATCCCTCGTTTTTCATCACTGGAACAAGAATCATACGCCGGGAACTGAGTTACATAATATATAAATATAATCCGTTATTCTGATTGACTATTGTATATTAATCAATAATAATTTACTTTAAAAACAATTTAATAAAGGAGAAATGTTGTGATCATTGTAACAGGCGGCGCCGGATTTATTGGCAGCGCTTTCATCTGGAAGCTTAATAATGAAGGTATAGAGGATATACTGGTGGTTGATGAGCTAGGCAAATCGGAAAAATGGAAAAATCTGGCCGGAAGACGTTTTGCCGATTATATCCATAAAGACGAATTTTTAAAAAATTTGACGGACAATAATAAATACCGGGGAACGGAAGCCGTTATACATATGGGAGCCTGTTCTTCAACGACGGAAAAGGACGCCGACTATTTAATATACAATAATTACCGGTATACAAGGGAGCTCTCTCAGTGGGCGCTCGCCAAAAACGTCAGATTCATCTACGCGTCGAGCGCGGCTACATACGGCGACGGATCGCTCGGCTTTTCCGATGAAGATAAAGATACTCTTAACCTGAGGCCTTTGAATATGTATGGTTATTCCAAACATATGTTTGATCTCTGGGCAATGCGCAATAAACTTTTAAACAGGATGACCGGCATTAAATTTTTCAACGTTTTCGGGCCCAATGAATATCATAAGGAAGACATGGTGAGCATGGTATTCAGGGCTTTCCATCAGGTCATGCTGGAAGGGAAAGTAAAACTTTTTAAATCCTATCTGAATGAATATCAGGACGGCGAGCAGATGAGAGATTTTATATATATTAAAGACTGTGTTGAAATAATATGGTGGTTTATGCAGAATAGCGGCATAAACGGAATATATAATCTGGGTACAGGCAGGGCCCGCAAATGGAACGACCTGGCAAAGTCGATTTTTTCCGCGATGGGCATAAAACCTAAAATTGAATATATCGAAATGCCGGATTCCATAAAAGATCGCTATCAGTATTTTACACAGGCCGATATGCATAAGATTGAGAGAGCTGGCTGCCCGTTTAAATTTATGTCCCTGGAAGATGCCGTAAATGATTACGTGCTCGGATATCTTCTTAAAAATAATTCATGTCTGTAACCCGGCACGGCAGATGAAACGATTCCTTTTCAGCAGAATATTGCCTTATATTGGCTTGCTTGCAGTAAAGATTTTAAATTCAACATATAGCATAAAAACGATAAACAGCGCTATCGAAGAAAAGATTCTTGAAAGCGGAAAATTCCCTATATATATTTCGTGGCATCAGAGATTTTTTCCCGGAATCACGTTTTTATCCGGGAGGAAGCCTATAGCCATTATCGTAAGTCTGAGCAGGGACGGGGACTTGATCTCGAAGATGATCGAGAAACTCGGATGGCGCCCGGTAAGAGGCTCTTCTTCGAGAGGAGGAACTGAAGCTCTGAGACGCGTGAACGAAATCGTAAAGGCCGGTTATTCTCTGGGCCATATAGTCGACGGCCCCCGGGGGCCCGCTGGTGAAATTAAGCCGGGACTGCTGCATATTGCGAGGACAACGGGGATGCCTGTTTTGCCTACCATAATTTCCGCCAAAAAAAAATGGATCTTCGCCAGCTGGGATAAGTTTATCATTCCCAGGCCTTTTTCAAAAATAATTATTAAATTCGATAATCCCGTATCAATACCGGAAAATGCAGATAAAAAAGCTCTTGAGGAAACCAGGCTGGAATTGCAGAATAAACTATTCCGTTTATACGAAGAGGCCGATAAATACTGGGAATGAGCCTGTAATTTTAGCATCCGGCATTCAATTTTCTTGACACGGGAGAATTATAGGTTATATAATATCATCCGATTTGCAGAAGAATAATAATATTCGGACGACTTCCAGCAATATCAATGAATTATGCCGGATATCGGTAAAATGAGAACTGTTATTGCTGTTTCTTCTCAAGGGTTATGATAAATATCAATTTTTAATATTAAAACATTAAAATTTAAAAATAAATCCGGTAACAGAGAAAACATTATGCAAACATTAATCAATGTCGGAGTAGCCCAGATGCAGACAGCGGCTAATTCTACCGTTTTAAGGACGATCCTGGGTAGTTGTATTGGTATTTGCATCTATGACAAAGGGAAAAAAACCGGAGGCATGGTGCATGTACTATTGCCGGAATGCATGAGCAGCGACAAACCTGAAAAATATGCCGATACCGCGATTCCGCTATTGATCAACACTTTGTTGAAAGCGGGATGCAAGAAAGAGAATCTGTCGGCAAAGATCGCAGGCGGTGCTTCCATGTTCAAGTTTAATTCAAATACATCTCTTTCGCAGATAGGAGAGAAGAATATTGAAATGACAATAAAGATGCTGGAGGAGAATCATATACCTATAATGGCTGTCGATGTAGGCGGGAATTCCGGGAGGACTATCGATTTTCACCTCGAGGACGGCAGACTTAAAGTCAGAGCCGGCGGTAAAGAGAAAATATATTACAAAAATTAATTTTTTTGGAGAAAGTGATGCACGAGCAAATCAAACAAAGACTGGAGCAGGTTATAAGCAATCTGGGACAATTGCCCTCTATTCCCGATGTCGCCGGCAAAGTTATTTCCATGGTTAATAATCCGAATACCTCCTTTACGCAGATCGCGGAAGAAATCTCCAAAGACCAGGCGATCACGACCAATGTGCTGAAGCTGTGCAATTCGGCGTATTTCAGCAGGGGGAAAGAGATATTGTCTGTTGAAAGAGCCGCAGTAACCCTGGGCACAAAAGAGGTTAAGGATATCGTATTCATCGCCGCTACAAAATCCATACTTGACAAAGAGATATTCGGTTATGATCTGGCCAAAGGCGAATTATGGAAACACGGTCTTGCAGTGGCCGTTCTTTCCAAACATATTGCCCAGATGAAGAAAAAAACTGAGATCGCCGACGTAGTTTTTACCGGGAGCATTATACACGATGTCGGGAAAACGGTACTGGCGCTGTATGTCCAGAGCGTTTTTAAGGATATTGTTTCGCTTGTAGAAAGCAAACAGATCACTTTTCAGGCTGCCGAGAGAGAAATAATGGGATTTGATCACCAGGAGATCGGGGAGAAGATACTGTCGAAATGGGCTTTCCCGCAGGCATTGAAAGATATAGTCCGATTCCATCACGAACCCGAGAATGCGCCTCCCGACTCAAAACTGCTGGTATCGATAGTTCATATCGCAAATATAATATGCCTGATGGGAGGGATAGGGATCGGCAGCGACGGCCTTTATCACCAGATAAGCGACGAGGCTGTCAAAACAGCCGGGTTAAAAGATCAGGAGCTTGAAAAATTATATTCCAATCTGCCGAATACAATAAACCAGGTCACGGCTATCCAATAATATTTTTATTGAGCCTGTAATTCGTTCTTCCTCTGCGTAAGGTGCTGGTAGTACTTTGATTTGATCTGATTTGCCTGTCCCAGCGCTTCTATTTTTTTGTTTATTTCGTCTAAAGGCATTCTGTTTATTTTTTTATTTTTTTTTGCCGCTTCGCCCTGGGGCGCGCCTTCTGCCGGCTGCTCTTCTTTTTTTACTGCCTGTTCTTCTGCCATAAATTTTACCTTTATATTTTAGTGAATAATTTTCATTTTATTCTTTAATGTTAATAACCAGGATATTAAGTAATTATTCGATGTTATTTTTGTCAACAATATATTAAATTGTCTTTTTTCTATTTCCCTGCGAATTCCAGAAAGTATTTCCGCGAGCGTTCTATTACGTCCATATCCACGCAGTAAGCAAGCCTGAAATAACCCGGCTTGCCGAATCCGGTTCCGGGAACCCCGAGAATATGGTGCTGCTGAAGTTCCCTGATGAATTTTATATCGTCGGTAATGGGAGTCTTCGGGAATATGTAAAAAGCTCCGAGGGGTTTATTGACTTCGAATCCGGATTCTACAAGGATACTATATATTGCATCGCGCCTGCGCCTGTATTCCGTGATATCTATATTAATATCCTGGAATTTTCCGACAATGCGCTGCATAAGCGCCGGTGCGTTTATAAAACCGAGTATTCTGTTGGAAAATATCATCGCATCCATTATCGGTTTCAGGTCTTCAAGCGAAGGCGAAGCTGCGATATAACCGATCCTTTCGCCGGCAAGGCCCAGATCCTTGGAATGGCATGTCACCGCTATTGTGTTCTCGTACAGGCTGAATACATCGGGCAGCACAGTGCCGTCATATATAAGTTTTTTATATGCTTCGTCGCAGATCAGGTATATTAACCGGCCTTTCTTTCTCATTTTGCCCAGCAGTTCGCCTAACTCTCCTAGTTCTTTTTCATTATACACAACGCCCGTAGGATTGTTCGGAGAGTTGATGAGGATCGCTTTTGTCTTTTTTGTTATCGCTTTTTCTATTTTCCCGATATCGAGATGAAAATCATCCCTGCTGTCCACAAGCTTCATTATGCCGTTATGATTCCCGATGTAGAACATGAACTCGACAAAGAAAGGATTTATTACTATCACTTCGTCGCCTGGATCGAGGAGCGATTTAAAAACAACGTTAAGCGCCCCCGCTGCTCCGACAGTCATGACTATATTGTCTTTGGCGAAAGGCAGCCCGGTTTTTTTTCTGCAAAAACCGGCTATCTCTTCGCGGACAAAGTCGTAACCGGCATTTGTCATATACTTGTGCATTCCTTTTTTTTCGGATGCGGCAGCGATCTTAAGTTCCTCCAGGAGCTCTCCGGGAGGCTCCGTGATCGGATTCCCGAGAGTAAAATCAAGAATGTTTTCTGCACCGAATTCCTTTTTAAGACGCTCGCCTTCTTCGAACATGGCCCTGATCCAGGAAGACGATTTCATTAACTCCTTAATGCTGTTTGATGAGCTCATATTTACCTCAGTTTATAGCGTTTGCCGGCACGTAAAAATCCTTCCCTGCTTTTTTCTATTTTTTCAATGGGAACGCAGTAAGCGATCCGTACGTATCCTTCGCTTCCAAAGCCTCGTCCGGGCACTATCATAATCCTTTCATCGCGCTGCAACGTCTGGACAAATTCGACTTCGTCAGGGATCGGGGATTTGGGGAACATGTAGAAAGCGCCCGTCGGCTTTACGCAATCGAATCCGGATTCCGTAAGAATATCGTAAAGAAGATCGCGTTTCTTCTGGTATGCGCCGATGTCCACCGAATTCCTCTGGAATTTCCCGGCTATTCTCTGGAAGAGCGCGGGCGCATTGACGAATCCGAGGCTCCTGATGGAAATCATCATTGCCGAAACCAGCGCCTGATACTCTTCGATTTTCGGTGAAATGGCGACATATCCTATACGCTCTCCCGCCAGAGCGAGGTCCTTGGAATGTGAGGTTATTGAGAACACAAGGTCATATTTCTTAAATATATTCGGAAGCTTTACGCCGTCATAGAGCAGTTTCTTATAGGCTTCGTCACAAATTATATAAATATTCTGGCCTTTTTCTCTTTTCCTGTTCAGCAGCGACGTAAGATCCGCGACGCACCCGTCGTTATAAACAATTCCGGTGGGATTGTTGGGGCTGTTCAGGATAATTGCCTTTGTTTTTTTGTTTATGGCTTTCTCGATATAGTTTACGTCTAGCTGAAAATCGTTTTGTGACTTTGCGAAATGTGCAATGCCTCCGTGGTTTTCGATATAGTTCTTGAATTCCCAGAAAAAAGGCGATGGGATAATCACCTCGTCTCCGGGATTTAAAATGCTTTTCAGAAGAATATTGAATCCTCCGGCCGAGCCTACGGACATAAAAATATGGCTCGAGGAAAACGGAAGTCCGTATTCTTCGGTCATGTAAGCGGCTATTTCACTGCGAACTTCTTCGTAGCCGTTGTTCGACATATAGCGGTGCGTTCCCTTTTCAGGGTTCTTCAGTGCTTCTATTAGATATTTTTGAACCTGATCCGGCGGCTCCGTGTCCGGATTTCCAAGGGTGAAATCGAATATTTTATCTTCACCGAATTCCTTTCTTATTCTCTGGCCTTCCTCGAACATCCTTCGAGTCCAGCCTTCCTGGTTGAAGATCAGCTCCTGCATTTTTTTTGATATAATCATATTCTCTCCCCGAAATTTAAAAAAACCATGGAAAAATCCCATGGCAGTATATGAAAAAGCCACAGGCTTGCGCCCATGGCTTGCGTCTTCCCGAAAGCAAAGCCGGGCGCCTATTTGATATTAAAATAATAATAAAAGTAATAACTTTTTAATATGTTCATATAAGCATCCATAGCAAAAGACTAAGATTTAAAAGGGATTTATTGTCAAGGAAAAAAGATAGAAGGCCTTGAATAAGTAATGTTTTACTTAAAACCGGTCTTGCAAAAATGCTATTTTTATCTGATATATCGAGAAGCCATCTCAATATTACAGATTCATATAAAACATAATTTTAAATTGGCTCCCGGATAAACTAATTTATTACTTTACAATTTTTCATTTTAGAAATTCATATGATATCACTTAGAGTGCGTCCCAAAACCTTTATAGATAGTATTGATATTGCTCTGCACATATAATTCCGGGCAGTAATACGAATTTATCAATTAATGATAGGTTTTTGGACGCACTCTTAATATTAAACGCAGAGTATAAATATGACAGATAAAAAGCTGCCATTCACAAAAACTGAAATCGAAGCTATCATAAAGAAATATCCTGCTCCGTTCCATATATACGATGAAAAAGCCATACGTGAGAACGGCGAAAGATTAAAGTCCGCGTTTTCATGGGCGGACTTTAAGGAGTATTTTGCAATTAAAGCAAACCCTAATCCGTATATCATCAGGATTGCAAAAGAGCTGGGCTTCGGGGCCGATTGCAGCTCTTTGCCGGAGCTCGTTCTGGCGGAGAAAGTCGGGATCACCGGAGAAAATATAATGTTCTCGTCAAACGATACTCCGGCTTATGAATACGTAAAGGCGAGAGAACTTGGCGCCATAATTAATCTTGATGACATCAGCCATATATCTTTCCTGGAAAGATACGCCGGCATCCCCGAAGTTATATCCTTCAGGTACAATCCTGGTCCGCTGCGCAAAGGCAATGTTATTATAGGCGATCCGGTAGAGTCAAAATACGGGTTCACCCGGTCTCAGATATTCGAAGGATTTATAATTGTCCGCGAAAAGGGCGTAAAAAGATTCGGTCTGCATTCTTTCGTTATATCCAATGAGCTTAACCGGTCAAGCTATGTCGAAACGGCGAGAATGCTTTTCGAGCTGGCGGCGGATTTAAAGAAAGAACTGGGCATTCGTGTGGAGTTTGTCAATCTTAGCGGCGGGATCGGGATCCCGTATAAGCCGGAGCAAACAGCCGTTGATCTCGGAGCGCTGGGCAGGGAAATTGAACAGGAATATAAAAATATCGTTATCCCGAACGATATGCATCCCCTGAAAATATTTTCCGAATGCGGAAGGATGATCACTGGCCCTTACGGGTACCTTGTTTCCACTGTATTGCATAAAAAGGATATATACAAGAAGTACGTCGGCCTTGACGCAAGCATGGCCAATCTTATGCGACCGGCCATTTACGGCGCTTATCATCACATAACCGTAATTGGAAAGGAGGACTGGCCGCTTGACCATACATACGATGTCACGGGTTCGCTTTGCGAAAACAACGACAAATTCGCGATCGACAGAAAGCTCCCGAGGATCGATATCGGCGATATCGTGGTCATACACGATACCGGGGCCCATGGGCACGCGATGGGATTTAATTATAACGGTAAACTGCGCTCTGCGGAGTTATTGCTTAAAAGCGACGGGAAAGTGGAAATGATAAGAAGAGCGGAAACAATAGACGATTACTTTGCAACACTTGATTTTTCCGGGCTGTAAATAATTTTTTTCCCCCTCTGAATATTGTTTCTTCCCAATAGAGCCGCATATCGCGTTACTTAATAACTCAGGTCGACTGACTTTTAATTTATAGTGCGTCTTAAAACCTTTATAAAATTAAATGTAATCAATCGTAAAATCAATACCATATATAATTTCCGAGGACTGTCTGAGGCCGAAGGCAACATCGAGGCACAGGATGTGATGAATGCCGCGAACGCCATGAGCGGCGAAAAGCAGCCTGTTGCCTTAAAATTGATTAATATTTGATCATTTTATCGCAAATATCCATAATTAAATCATTAATAGTCAACCACGATGAGAATATAGTTGTATTATTAATATTTTAATGTCGAACATATATTTAAGGAGTTTTTAGTTACTGAATTAATTAGAAGCCATCTCAAAATTATATTTTATTTGTTGATAAATTGGAATATATTGGAAAATTTTTGAGGACGCCTTTCAGACCTGATGCAACGGCCATCAGAAGCATAAAAAACTGACCAGGAAGGTCTGATTCCGCAGAAAATTTTCTAATATATTCCAATTTATCGTTAATCATTTACATGCATTTATAATTTTGAGATGACTTCTATTATTCGCCTGTTTTAAAGAAGAGATCCGCGTAACATTTTTCTTTTGGAGGTAAATTATGAACGGTAAAATAATGAACAGGAGGAGAGGTCCCGATACTTTAAAAAAGGCAATAAGTATTTTTGCCGGGATTTCGTGGCTTTTAGTACTGCTTGCCTTAATTTTCAATACATATGCCAAACCGTCAAGTGATTCTCTGTTCGGTAAAAGATACAGCTTGATGGGCCAGTCATCGTCGACTTCTTTATTGTCCATGTTATCCAATGTAACGCTGGTACTGGTTATCTTTGTATGTTTCATCGGTTTTATGATTAATTTAACGCGCCACAAACGTAAAAGCGACAGATACAGCGGATCGCTTATTTTTTTCGGGGTTGTATCGATTATCTGGTTAATATATAACCTGATTACAAATTAGATCTTAGCTTATTTCCAGATGCCAGCTGAAGAATCCGGAAATTTCACCGGGATCTGATAAATAATTACTAACGGAAATTTTATGAAACTGACAAAAGAAATTGACGCTCTTATACTTGAATTGACCAGAAAAGGAATAAGACCCAGGTATGTTGTGATAGGGCAGAGCCAGTACTTAAGATGGGCAAAGGAATCCGGCGATCTGGGTCTTGAGGATTTGCAGAATAAATATTTAGGCTGCGATATAGTTATCTGCGGCAGCGATATACTGGAGGTTGTGCCCGAACCTAAAGATCTGTTTGCGTTTTATAAGAGAGGATGACTTCCGATTATACCGACTCGACTATTAATAGAGATCCGGGATCGAGCTTAAGATGCAGATCAGGTACCGGCATATTGTCATGATCTTTGACCAGCTGAAGACGGATATAGTCGTTTTCCGGTTTCATATAGACAACTATGGCAATTTCCTGAATAAATTTATTCAGAAGTGAAGGGATCCCGTTTTTATCAAATCCGTCAGTATCTTTTAGCGAGGCGCTTATCCATATTTCAAGTCCCAGTTCGTCTGCCAAAGATCGGAGTGTCCTGATGTCATCTATCGAACATTTGTTAAAGTCAAATCCGTCTATTACAATCGTGTTTGCGGAAAAATTCCCGAATTTGATCATCGATTTAATGCTGTTCGCGATTTGAACTATCTTTGCTCCGTCCTGGTTGAAGTTCATTATTATCCTGTTCTTAACGATCTCATCATGTACGTCCATGGCGGACTCAAGGTTTACACTTTTCGCTATTTCTTCAAAAATATCCTCATACCAGTCAATAATATGCTTTGTGTTGGCCGAGAAAGACACGTGAATTATATGTTTGTTATCGAATAATTCATCTGTTGCAATATGCACAAGGCATGCTGTCTTCCCGACTCCTTTGCGCGCGGCTATAACGCCGATATTGCCTTTACCGACTTCTTTTTTTATCGACTGCTCAAGAATTCTGAGCGGATTTCTTTTATTTTGTTCAGTTCGTATCATTAATAATAATCTCTCCTCTGTTATTTTCCTTTCTTCTTCTTTTTTTCTTCCAAATCTTTTTTAATTTTTTCCGCTATGCTGTCCGGGACTTTTGTGTATTTTAAGAATTCCATTGTGAATTCCGACTTTCCCTGCGTCATAGAACGCAGGTCTGTGGAATACCCGAACATTTCGGAAAGCGGGACTTCGGCTTCAACGCGGCACATAATGTCGTCTTCCGTTGTACTTACAATAATTCCGCGCCTCTGGTTTATGCTGCCGAATACGTTGCCCTGAAATTCGGACGGGCCTTCAACGACAACCTTCATTATGGGTTCAAGTATCTGCGGATTGGCCTTGGGATATACCTGCCAGAAGGCCGATGTTGCCGCGATCTGGAAGGCCATCGAAGAAGAGTCGACAGCATGAAAGTCCCCGTCATTAAGGCTCACTTTAACGCCTACAATGGGGAATCCGATCAGCCTGCCTTTTTTAAGACACTCAAAAAATCCCTTTTCGCACGCGGGTATATATTCTGTCGGGATGGCTCCGCCTTTAATATTGTTCTCAAATTCGAATATCCCTTCGTGAAACGGTTCGATCTTTCCTTCGATGCGTGCGAACTGACCGGCGCCGCCCGTCTGCTTCTTGTGCGTATAATTGAAATCGACGGCTTTTGTTATGGCTTCGCGGTACGCTACCTGCGGCATTCCCGCCTCTACAATAACATCGTATTCGCGCTTCATCCTTTCTATATAAACGTCGAGGTGAAGCTCGCCCATACCGCTTATTATTCTTTCTCCGGATTCTTCGTCCGTATAAGTTTTGAATGTCGGGTCTTCTTTCGTGAACCTGTTGAGCGCTTTTCCCAGATTGTCCGAAGATTTTATATCCTTCGGTGCAATGGCGAGCGAAATAACGGGCTCCGGCACATGCATGGAAGTCATGGAATAGTTGAGCTTTGTGTCCGTGAACGTGTCTCCGGAAGCGCAGTCTATTCCAAACACGGCAACGATGTCTCCGCATCTTGCTTCGCTTATATCCTCCATCTTATCCGCATGCATCCGGATCAAACGTCCGACCTTGAATTTCTTTTTTGACCTGCTGTTGTAAAGCTCGTCTCCTTTTTTCAGAGAACCCTGGTAGATTCTTATATAGGATAATTGCCCGTACTGTCCGTCTTCCAGCTTGAACGCGAGCGCGACTGTCGGTTTGTCTTGCTCGGATATAAGGATTATTTCCTCCTCGTTATTATCCAGGTCGAGAGCAATGTTCGTTACGCCAGTCGGATCGGGCAGATATTTAATGACCATATCCAGAAGCGGCTGAACGCCTTTATTTTTATAAGCCGATCCTAAAGCCACAGGAACAAGTTTTAGCTCTTTTGTAGCTTTCTGGATTTCCTGGTGGATTAATTCTTCGGTAACTTTGCCTTCAAGATAGGCTTCCATGAGTTCGTCCGAAACCATCGTGACGGCATCCATCATTTCCTTGTGTTTGTTCTCGGCTTCCGGGCGTAGCTCGGCAGGTATTTCTTCTGTACGGAGATTCTCTCCGTTTTCTCCGTCGAAGTAGATCGCTTTCATTGAAACCAGGTCGATCACGCCTTTAAGCCTGTCCTCAATGCCTATAGGTATCTGCAGAAGAACTGCGTTAAGACCGAGTTTTTCCCGAAGCTGTTCCGTTACGCGGTACGGATTCGCTCCCGTACGGTCGCATTTGTTTATAAAGGCTATGCGGGGGACTTTATAGCGTTTAAGCTGTCTGTCTACCGTTATCGACTGCGATTGCACGCCGCCAACCGCGCAGAGCACAAGTATGGCGCCGTCCAGAACCCGGAGCGCTCTTTCCACTTCAATGGTAAAGTCCACGTGTCCCGGAGTGTCTATTAAATTTATGGAATGATCCTTCCAGTCGACGTTTGTCGCTGCCGATGCTATGGTTATGCCGCGTTCGCGCTCCAGTTCCATGGAGTCCATCGTGGCTCCTTTGCCTTCTTTGTCCTTAACTTCGTGTATTGCGTGTATTTTTTTGCAATAGAACAGGATCCTTTCCGAAAGAGTCGTTTTACCCGAATCGATATGCGCGCTGATACCTATGTTACGTATAATTGAAATGTCTTCCTGCATTAAATGAAACTCCTGATCTTTTAAAAGGATAATAATCCTTAAAATTATTTAATTATATGGACTGACTTTCTATAATTAAAGTATGAATATTTTCGATAAAATTTGATCATTCTATCGATAGTGTTAAAAAGTATCGTAATAAAAGTCAGTCTACTTGAATACTTTAGATTATTTATTTTATGAAATTTTACTATAATAATTGGGTTCGGAACAGATATTATCCGGCTAGTTCTATAGATGAAATTTCGTATCAAATATACATTTAAAATATAAATAAAGAAACCAAAAATTAAGTTCCGGTAAATATTAGTCAAATATTTTTTTAAAAAATATTTTTAATTAATTATAGAATATGGCCCGGGGAAAGGCAAGAAAATTCGGGGATTGCTAAAGCGTTACGACAGTGACGCCGTCGCCGCCTTCGCCGTATCCGCCCGCCCTCGAGTTCCTGACATAATATGAGTGCTTAAGCTGGGCCCGGACAGCCTGTTTAAGCGCGCCCGTGCCGTGCCCGTGTATAACGACAGCTGTTTTTATGTTCATTCGCATAATGCGGTCAAGATCGTTTTCGAGCTTTGCGATGGCTTCATCTACTTTCAGACCGCGAAGATCAATTGTATTTTCCGATGTCTGGACTACGCCCGGGATTTCCTTCCCGTCAGCCGTTTCGTGCTGTCCGGAAACAATTGCGGAAATATTTTTCACGGGTTTTTGTTTTTTATTTTTTGCCTGTCTCGCGATCGGCGTCAGAAGGTCGTCGAATTTATATTTCGCTTTTATGGAATTGCCTATGATCACCGATGCCTTTTTATTTTTTATATCGATTGCATTAATCCTTCCGGATTTCTCCAGCGAACTTATAAAAACGATGTCTCCGGATTTAGCTTTTTCCGGATCAAATGCTTTGTTTTTACTCAGGAATATTGTTTTTCTGTCTTTCTTTATTCCTGCGGAAATTTTATCCCTGGTCTTTGCAAGCTCCTGCCTTATTTTTCCCAGGTCTTTTTCGTTTTCATCTTTTAATCCCTTTATTTTACGTGCAATTTCCTTCCTGTATCTGTCGATTTCTTCAAGAAATTCTATGCCGCGTTCTTTTTTTATCTCTTCTGTTCTCTGGTTAAGCTTTAACTGAAGTTCGTAATATTTGGTTTTCTCTTTCGATAGTTCGATGCCGGCTTCTTTTATTTTCCCGCGTTCTTCTTCGAGCTCTTCCCTGTGCTTCTGGATGTTTTCAATGAGTGCCTCCGTTGTCATCTCACGGCTGTCCAGCAGCTGCTTCGCGCGCTCTATTATATCGCTTCTCATCCCGTATGTCTGCGCGATATCCAGGGTGTAGCTTGTCCCCGGCAGCCCTGTCCTGAGCTTGTAAGTCGGTTTGAGGGTACCGACGTCAAATGAGACAGATGCGTTCTCAAATCTTCTGTTTTTTACAGCAAGTTCCTTCAGCTCGGGATAATGCGTAGCTGCAATGATCACCGCACCGGTCTCCGCAAGTTGTTCCAGCACGGCTTCGGCCAGGACCGCTCCCTGGCGCGGATTTGTGCCTGCGAGTATTTCATCGATAAGCACAAGCATGTTTCGATCGGCGGATATTATCATTTCGTTTATGACCAGTATCTGCCCGGAGAATGTCGACAGGGACTGGAATATGCTCTGGTCGTCGCCGATATCGGCAAGTATATCCGAGAATATCCCTATGACCGAATCCGGCCCTGCCGGTATATGCAGCCCGTGCATTGCCAGAAGCGCGCATAGCCCTGCAGTCTTGAGCAGCACGGTTTTACCGCCCGTGTTGGCGCCGGATATTATCATACAATTATATTTTCTTCCGATCGATATGTCGTTCGGGACTACGGTTCCCGGGCTCATTAAATAGAGCAGGGGGTGTCTCGCGCTGTACAGTTCAATAATTCCGTCGTTTGAGATTTCCGGCTCGTTCGCCTTAAGCGATACGCTCAGCCTTGAGGAAGAAGTGAGAAAATCGAGTTCCGCGATCAATTCCTGGTCATGCAAAAGCTCGGCTGCATAGTTCGCGGTAATTCCCGATATGATGCGTAATATTTTGTATATTTCATTTCTGTAATCCCTCTCGAGCATGATCATTCTGTTGTTAAGGCCTATTATTTCTTCCGGTTCTATATAGATCGTTGCGCCGCTGGACGACACGTCATGGAAATTGCCCCTGATTCTGTCCCTCATGTTGGATTTGATCAGGATCACGTAACGCTCGTTGCGGATGGAATGGACTTTTTCCTGGATTGCCGAAGAAAGCGATTGCGAACGCATTATATCTCCGAGTTTTTTTTCAATTTCGTGTTTTGCCCTGGAGAGGCTTTCTTTAATGATTTTCAATGCCGGGTATTTGTCGATATTAATTTCGTTATTGTCGGTGAGGGACGAATTTAAAAGTTCGCCGAGTTCCGGGAGCTTATTCAGCGTGCTGAATTTTTCCGATGCATTTTTCAACCTGGATTTATTTCTTGCGAGAAAAGAGATTATCCTGTTCAGCGCTCTGACGAAATCCCTGATCCGGCAAAGTTCGCCCGTATCCAGCACTCCTTCCTTTGACGCAGTTTCCACGAGAGGGCTGATGTCTGAAATTCCTGTGAAATCGGGAGATTCGTCATTAAGCGTTTCTTTAAGTTCTGTAATATATCTGAGGCGTTGTTTTACTATGTCTGCAGGAATAGGTTTTATCGCGGAAACGATGCTTTTACCCGGGGACGTTACACATCTCTTTTCGAGCTCTTTAAGGATACTGTCCCATTCCAGTACTTTTAAAACGCGTTCTGATAACGGCATAGATTCCTTCAGCTCTTTAGTCTCCCCTGTTCGTATGGGTTTCTTTAAAGATGTCCTTGGGCTGCAGATTTATTTTAAGTTCAAGCTTGGTTCCCTTGCCGACTGTCGATTTCAGTGATATCTCATCAACGCATCGTTCGATGTTTTTCAGTCCCATGCCCGCGCCGAAACCCATTTCGCGTATTTCTTCGGGCGCAGTGGAAAAACCGGGCTGCATTGCCTGTTTGATATCCGCTATGCCCGGGCCGTCGTCAATGGTGCGTATAGAGATCATATGGGGTTCGATTTCTACGCGGATGGTTCCGCCGCTGGTAGTATGAATAATAAGGTTCATTTCGGCTTCATAGACCGCAATGGAGCAGCGCCGGGCTATCTGGGGATTCGCGCCCAGCCTTGCCAGAGCGCGTTTGATATAGCTTGAAGCGGCTCCGCCGTGAATAAAATCTCGCGGTTTTATGTTATATCTTAAAATCAGGCCTGTGCGGTCCGAAACGATATCTTCGAAAAGATGGCTGGCCCGGTAACGTCTTACTTCTTCAGCTTGATAGTCCGATTCGAGAGCTCTTAATATGCCGCTGGTAATGTTGCCCTTTGTTATGATGCCGACAAGTTTATCAGATTCATCCAGAACCGGCAGTCGTCCTACCGATGTATGCCCGAACACCTTAAGCGCTTCGACAACGGGATCATAAGACTTGATGGTTATGACGTTAGTACTGAAATATTTCGATACCGGAGCTTCGATGTCGCCTTTCCTTAAAGAACGGATAAGATCTTCAATGCTAATGATCCCAATAAGTTTTTCTTCTTTAATTACCGGGGCGCCGGAAATACGGATTTCGCGGAACATATCCAGAACCTGCAAAAGATGCATCTCGGGAGTAACTGTCTGGACGTCCCGTTTCATTACCTCTTCCACTTTTAGCTCATAAGCCAGTTCTTCAACTCTTGAGATTATGCCGGCAGCGCCGTCTGTTATCTTTTTTGTTTTATTTTTTACTTTATTATTATCGATTTTGCTCATCATATCCCGGAATATTTTTAAATTTAGGTTATATCTTTTTCAAGGCTGGGCAGGCCTGCTTTATACAGATGCCCGCATAATTCGAACATCCCGAAAGGTGAAGAGATCAGCGGAATATTTTCCTGGTTAGCCAGATCGATAGTCTCTTTGGGCGGCCTTTTGCCCCGTACAAGAACTATAGCCGCCACATCAGCTATCTGGGCAGTCCGTACGACCTGCGGATTACAGAGCCCGGTTAAAAGAACCGCACGCGGTTGAATGGAAGCCAGCACATCGCTCATAAGATCGGCCCCGCATCCGCCCTTGACCTCGCGATTCAGGTTCACGTTTTCGGTTAAAATATCGCCTTTCACCAATGTGAGGAGTTCCTGAAGTTTCATTATATATGCCTCCGTAAGTACGATGGAATATCGATTGAAATTTTTTAAAAGTCAATAAAAATATAGAAGCCATCTCAAAATTATTGATTCATTTATCAATATAAAAAAATATAATTTTAAGATGACTTCCGTAACAAAAATATTATAATCAAATAGTTTATTATAAAATTACTTGAAAATTTTTTTTAAATGTGCTGAATTATCAATTATTAGTGATCAGTAAAAACCAGTAACACAACAACTCTAATGAGGTAAAAATGAAATCCGAGAACGAAGTAGCCGGTTTATCCGGATCGGTTGATTACCGGGAAGGATCGATCGTAAGCAGGATAATTTTGGATAAAGCGAGCGGATCTGTAACATTATTCGCTTTCGATAAAGATCAGAAACTGAGCGAACATACGGCTCCTTTCGATGCTATGGTCTACATAATTGACGGTCAGGCGCAGATAACCATATCCGGCATTGATTCATCGGTAAAGAAAGGCGAGATGATTATTATGCCTGCCAACAAACCGCACGCTTTAAGAGCTGTTGAAAAATTTAAAATGATGCTTGTTATGATAAAGTCTTAATTGCCTGTGGATTTCGCTAAGGGTCATTTTTTAATATGGCAAGCGTTGCTCCCCAGTTGCCGCCGTCGCTGCTGAAAGAAAGTATTCTGCTGTTCCGTTTCAGTTCGTTATGCACTATGGCTTTCAGAACGGAGATTCCCTTACCGTGGATAATTCGTATCTGCCTTTTATTTTTAGCGGCGGCAATTTCGATGAACTCGATCAGGACATCCTTCACGTCTTCGGGATCGAAGTAGTGAAGGTCCAGTTCATCTTCAAGATCGATCTTTATTATTTTCTCATCCATATCTGGTCCGGGTATAGAAACAAATTGCAGCAAATACCGTTGAATATACAAAGCGGTAACTATTTCGAAACGGCTTTTAAAAAGAAATTGACAATCTCACTTTAAATGCGATCTTAAACTTTGTCAATTTAAACTTATTGCCCGTCACGGGGATATCCCGGCTGTACGAATAACGAATGTATTTCCGGTAATTATGAGTATCAGTGCATCCAGATGAATAAAATAAAATCAGAATACATTAAATCGTATTTTTTCTATATACTTGCGGCAATATATTTATTCAACGATTTTGTGTTTATTTTTACCGGTACAATAACACAGTATCTCGCAGCAGATTATTTGTTCAGAGCAATATCCATCGTTATAATCCTGTATTTATTTAAGGTTAAGATAATAGATATCTCTTTTCTTAAATTGAACAAATTGTCCGTTAAGGCGTTCATACTCTGGTCGTTATGTCTCGTATTTATCGGATCGGCAGTATTTTTCATCCTGGAGGAAATATTATTAAAAATTGTTCCTAAAATTTATTTTTTTAATTACCCCAAATATGACGGACCGGTCGGCAGAATAGTCGATCTTACTTTCGGACTGATAATAGTCGCCCTGACCGAAGAATTGATATTCAGGGGATACTGGTATTCGTATTTTAAAGAAAAAACAGTTAATAATACAAGGATAATAATTATTTCCTCGATTGTTTTCGGATTAATACACTGGTCGGTCGGTATTGTGCCTGTTTTTACAACGGCTGTCTGGGGTGTTTTCGCAATGATTTCCGTCATAAGGACAGACTCGATATTGCCTTCTCTGTTCGCTCATTATGTTATCGATTTAATCAGTTTTTCCGAAATCATGCCGAAATTGAATATTTAATACAGGATATATCCTTTCAGGTATTTAGTGAGTGTAAATTTTGCCCTGGAATTTGTTGAATATATAGTTATAATTTTAATTACAGGAGACTACTGTGGATATAATAGAGATAAAAGGCTTAAAAAAGAATTATGCTCTTGGAGAAACAACCGTCCGCGCGCTGAGGGGAATCGATCTTGCAATACGCGAAGGCGAGTTCATGAGCATTGTCGGCCCGTCCGGCAGCGGGAAAACCACGCTTTTGAATATAATCGGATGCATTGATTTCGCCACGGAAGGAAGCGTTAAAGTTCACGACACCGAGATAACCGCATTGACTGACAGGGAGGTTACGGATCTTCGCCTGCATAAGATAGGATTTATTTTTCAGACTTTCAATCTTATTCCCGTGCTGAACGTTATCGAGAATGTTGAGTTCCCCCTGCTGCTGATGAAGGACCAGTCCAGGACAGAGATAAGGAAGAGGGCAGAAAAGCTTATAGATGAAGTCGGGCTAAGCGAGTACGCGGAACACAGGCCGGCGGAGCTCTCAGGCGGGCAGCGCCAGCGGGTCGCGATCGCGCGCGCGCTCGTGACCAATCCGGACATCGTGCTTGCCGACGAACCTACCGCGAATCTCGATTCGGTTACCGGCTCTCAGATCCTTGAGCTCATGAAAAAAATGAACGAGATCGAAAAGACAACGTTTATCTTCTCAACGCATGATGAGCATGTTTTAAAATACGCCCAGGATATAGTCAAAATAAAAGACGGATTGATTGAGGGTTAACCCGATGGAACTGATCTTAAAAATTGCGTGGAGAAACATTAAAAGACATAAAGGGAAAAGCCTTATAATAGGGGTTATACTTTTTCTCGGAGCGCTGTTAATGACGCTCGGGAATGGCGTTATATCCGGGATGAACGAGGGCATTGAGTCGAATATAATTAACGGCTTTATGGGCGATATTGCTATCATTTCGAGCAAGGAAAGATCCGATAATATACTTTTCAAAATGTACGGTGGAATAATAAACACGATTCCGAATTATAAAGAGATCAAAAGCATATTGATCAAAGAATCTTACATCGATTCCTTTATTCCTGTCGGTAAAAACATGGCCATGATGCTTAGTGAGAATGACGGAGACCCCTGGTACATGTATATAATTGGGGTGGATTTTAAAGAATATAAAAAGATCTTTAAAAATAATATATATCCGATTGAGGGCCGTCTTCTTAATGACGATGAACCTGGAGTGCTCATACCGAGTTATTGGCGCGACGAGCTTTACATGCGGATGAACGTCTGGCTGATACCCGAGAATGCGGGATTAAATGAGAATAATTTAACGGAAGATGCGAAACATTATAAAAATGAATTATCATTAAAAACAAACGCTGTATTTATGGGCTACAGAGACGATTCAGCAACTTCGGATATCCGTCTTGGTATTAAGGGAATAATCAAATTCAAGGCGCTCAATACTTTCTGGGGACATTTTTCGATAATGGATATCGAGTCGTATCGCAACTGTATGGGTTATTTTTCAGCTTCAGATCTTGCAGCAGACATATCAAAGGACAAACAAAAGCTGCTCGCGGCTGAGAGCGACAATCTGGATTCAATGTTCGGAAAGGATGCTTTTTTTGTACGCGATGTCGGTACTTCGGATGTCGGTTCGATTAATTTCAAGAAAAAAAAGCTTACTACCCAGACCGGAATTGATCTTGAAAGCGGAATGTATAATTGCGTTTTCGTGAAACTTAAGGACAGCGGAAGGCTTGAGAAATCGATTGATGAACTTAACGCGAAATTCAGGCAGGCCGAGCTGGAAATTCGCGCAGTGACATGGAAAAAAGCTACCGGATTCATAGGCAATATGGCTGTAATCATTAAAGGAGCACTTTTTATATTTGTTATGATGATATTCTTTGTAGCAATTGTCATTATTGTCAATACGCTTACGATGGCCGCAATAGAAAGAACGACTGAAATAGGGATGATGCGCGCAGTTGGAGCTAGAAAAAATTTTATCAGCGAAATGTTTTTCGGTGAAACTGTTATTCTTTCCGGAATATTCGGAGGACTGGGATTTATACTCGGAATACTGATTGTGAACATTATTCCGCTTTTTGAAATTACGACCGGTAACGATCTTCTCCAGCTCCTGTACGGAGGCGATACCTTTAAGCCGTTCCTTTCTTTTTTCGACATGCTGATAGTTATTATTCAGCTTTTGCTTGTAACAGTTATTACGACGATTTATCCTATAAAAGTAGCGAACAGCATTACTCCGCTCGACGCGATCGCGAGGGAATGACATGAAATTTTCATTAATAATGAATTTGCGCAATATAATAAGCCATTTAAAATTTCTTTTAACTATAAGTCTGAGGAACCTCCTGCGCCAGAGGCGTAGAAATATATTTCTCGGGTCAGCAATGGCATTCGGAGTGATGATACTTATTGCCGCAAATTCTTTTTCACACGGCGTTTCCGATATAATGTTCAATAAGATAGTCGTTTACATGACAGGCCATGTTGGTATTAATTTTAACGAAGGAAGCGGCAGAAGGATCCCCATATTCAGGGATAAAGAATGGCTTTTAAGTGTGATCAAAAAAAATGTGGATAAAGACCTGCTCGAAGATATCGATGAAGCTGTAGCAATGTTCACCAAGGCAATAGGAAACGGAAAAGCCGAGAATGTTATTGTTGTCGGTGTAGATATGTCAAAAATAGTAAGCGATGAGCTTATGAAAAAATATATGGCTTCTTTCAATGTCGTTGAAGGATCATATAGAGACCTTATCCGAACGGATGTTGAGAATCCATTGTTACTTTCCAAGCAGTTAGCCGGTTCCTTGAATGTAAAATTAAATGACATCATCCGGATCAGGTACAGGAATGTTTTCGGACAGAGACAGGTTGTTAACATGGTTGTGGTTGGTATTATGGCAAATGACAATATTTTTATGCAGGGTGTCATGTTCGTTGAGTTAAAAAACATAAAAAGGATGATGGGTTACAGAGCTCAGGAATGCGGAAACATCCAAATAATCCTTAAAGATCCTGTAAGAGATGCCGTGAGAACGGCTGATAAGCTGCACAAAGTTTTAAAACCGGTCCCTGCGTTTATCGCAGGTACTTTAACCGGGCCAGCCGGTGTAAAAGCTACTATCCTTCCTTTTATGGCTGATGATGAATCAAAAAAAATATTGCGCAATTCTTTCAGGCTTACAGCGGGCAGAATGGATGATGTGCTCGCAAAAGACGGAGTTATGATAGGACTGAAGCTTGCCTACACGGTCGGCGCTTACCCGGGCGCAAAGATATCGGTAAGCTATAAGCCGAAATTCGCTGATAAAAATGCGAATTTTACATTTAAAATAAACGGGATATTTGCGGAAACACCGGCTACGGGCGACAGGACAATATACATGCATGAATCATTATTTTATAAAAATTTCTACGCTGATCTTCCTGATCTTGTGAAGGATAAAGATAATGCGTTTATCCCTCCGAATGACGCTTCCTTTAAAAGTGCCCTCGGCAACGAATGGGTACTTCTTGACCGTACCGCCACGACCGACGACGCAAAGAAGAAGGAGGCGCAGATCGCGAAGAAGAAGATCAAGGCTGCGACTGTTGACGTTAATACAATGTACGAAACCGCGAGCGATGTGCTGAAACTCGAAGGCGCCCTTAATCTTATCACTATTATCGCGGTGCTCATTCTGTTTTTCATAATAGTTCTCGGTGTAATTAATACGCTTAGAATGAGCATTCGCGAGCGTACGCGCGAGATCGGCACAATACGTGCGATCGGCATGCAGAAAAGAGATGTCCGCTCAATCTTTATGCTCGAAACAGTATCCCTTACGTTCATCGCTGCTGTTTCCGGCATAATACTTTCATTTATTATCATGGGGCTGTTATCTCTCATTAAATTCAATGTTGTGGACAATCCTATGGGGATACTGCTGCTGAACCAGCATCTGCATTTTCTTCCGACTGTTACAGGCATCATTTTTAATATCGTGTTAATCATCATAATTGCAGCGCTCACTGCGTATTTCCCAGCCAGAAGAGCTGCCGCGATGTCAGCGGCGGACGCTTTAAGACATTATGAATAAAAAGAGCTTGCAGCGGGTCTGAAGATAGGACTCGTAAGGATTCATATATATAATTACAGAGGCCGACGACAATGAATAAAATTACATCAATATTTTTTTTAATCATAATTTATGCGATAACAGCTGCGGATGAAATCTCAGCGGAACCGCCCGTGACTGATTTAATGAAAAAAGTGGAATACATAATGGAAATAACGACCGACGTTCGCGCGAAAGTCGAGGTGACCCAGCAGAAGGTCGACCAGGGTATGAAAAAAATTGAGATGCTTTATTATCGCCGCGATTCGGATGATTCGTTTTTGATCGTGATGGTGGCTCCGGAATCGGATAAGGGCAACGGTTATCTTCGCATCGGCGAGAATTTCTGGATGTACCGGCGTAATACAAGGACTTTCCAGCATATAAACCGCGATGAGAGCATAGGAGGAACGAATGCCAGGGGACAGGATTTTGAAAAGCGTAAATTTACGGAGCTTTACGAACCTGCAAAGGGCAAAGACGGGAAAGAGATTATAAAAGAAGAAATGCTGGGACAGATACCGGTATACAGATTTGAAGTCATAGCTAAAGTCAACGATGTCGATTATCCTAAAAAAACTTATTGGATCAGAAAAGACAATTTTTTGCCTTTAAAGGAATTGTCTCATTCGATGTCGGGCACTCTTATGCAGACATCATATTTCAGAAAATATACAATCATAGACGGACGATACGTATGGATAGAAGCGCTTTTTATCGACGAGTTCGAAAAAGGAAATAAAAGCCTGGTGGAGATATCCGGCATATCCACTGAAAAATTAAATAATTATCTTTTTACCAAACCCTATCTGGAAAATTTGAGCAAATAGCGGGGCAACATATGAAATGCGTATTTTTACTGATAATGATGATTCTTCCGGCTGCAATCAATGCTCAAAGTAAATTCGATGTGGATGAAAACGAGATTTTCTCAAATCCCGATACCTTTATTCAGGAGGAGAAGCCTGTAAATCCGGAAATGGAAAATATGATAAACAAAAAATCCGTCGGGATTTCCGGAGAGATCATGAGCGTTTTTCCATACAGCGCAACGCGGGATTCATTGTTTCATAATGACTCTAAGGATAACACGTTTAATCCGTATATGTTCGGGAACCTGGATTTCGATGCCAGGCTTCCCGGCAATTATAAAGGATTTGCAAACGCGGATCTGGAATACCATCCTGACAGATCGAAAACAGACGCTTATTTGCGGGAACTCTTCGCGGATTTTAATTTTAACAAAGCGGTTTATTTCAGGGCTGGCAAGCAGGTACTGAGGTGGGGGCGCTGCTATTTATGGAATCCGACCGATGTAATTAATATACAAAAGACACCGTTCCTGACCCGTGTACAGTCGCGTGAGGGAACATATGGATTAAAAATGACAGTACCTTTCGGGACATCGGTTAATATGTACGGCTTTGCGGATATGAATAGAACCGAAAAATCCAGCGATGTCGGGGGAGCATATAAACTTGAATTTTTGCTTGGCAACACGGAGATGGCTTTTTCAGTATGGGGGAAAAAACATTATTATCCGGTCTACGGCTATGACTTTTCAACAAGGATTTTCGGCTGGGACCTCGTAGGCGAAGCTTCCTGTTCGCAGGGGAATAATTACAGAAAAATAAGGACCGCGGACGGGAACAGGCTGGAGACCTACCAGGAGAGGGATAAATGGATTCCGAAAGCATCGGTTGATTTCGGAAGGGAGTTCGATGGGAAAGACATCCCGAAAAGGTATTCGCTCAAGTTTGAATTTTTCTACAATGGCGCGGGATATTCAAATAATATAATTGATGATCCGAATATTTATTATTTTGATAAACCTGTGACAATCGAAGATGACGAAGGCAATTCTCATACGTTTACATACGGCCCGAAAACGCTTTACCTGACCGGGAAAGACGATCGCGGAAACAGTCTGTACGAACCGAATTATTTATCAAGGTATTATGCAGCGATATTTACAAGCGTAAAAAGAGTTTTCATAGAAGAATTGACATTCAATCTTAACGGCATTATGAATATCACCGATCAATCGTATATTGTGTCCGGAGGATTGGATTATCAGAATATCAATGACTTTAAAGCCGGCATTACAATAAATACTTATCTCGGCAGGAAAAACGGGGAATACACAATAGAATATAACGGCGTTGTCAGGGCTGTCGATATTCTGGTCACTGCCGGAATTATTTTTTAATATAGGTCATTCCGGTAAGTTGGGGAAAGTAAAAAAATCAATTAACATATAGATATTATAAATGCATTTAGCCCCCTAACCAAGCCGGATGCAAGCGGACATCCATGTCCGCATCCGGTACTAGGGCATCTATGCCCGTCGCCGGAGGGGGGATCTGCTTTGAGAGTTTGTTACTGTTAAAATTATAATTTATAACTTTCAGATCCATAGACTCTGAAAGTTATATAAATAAAAAAGAGTTAGTGAATGATAATCCTTTCAAAACAATATTAAAAATCAACTATTCATAAAGAAATAATGAATAACCTTAATTCTATTATTGAAAGAACAAAATATAAGTTTCAGTGATGGTGCCCCCTTTGGGGGATAGGGGGTAGAGTGACGGCATTCACCTAATATTCTGGAAATAAGTTTAAATTATAAAAATCTATGTTTGAACTAAAAAAGATAATAAGCTCTTTTATTACCGTACCGGGCATATTTATTTTATTTTTAATTATTACCGGAACTTACGGCATAAGAAAAAAGAATTTTATTTTAAAATTCAATCTGCTTGTCGGGATCATTTTATACTGTCTTTCAATATCTTTTGTGAGCGGTAATTTAATGAACTTAATCGAAAAAGAAAACATTTATAACGGCAAACCCGCCGCGGATGCGGTTATCCTTTTAGGAGGCGGCGTCGTTGAAGGCGTACCGGATATTACAGGCACAAGCGCTCCTTCCTCCGATATGATGGTGCGCATTGTGGATGCCGCAAGACTTCATAAAAAATACAGACTTCCGATCATCGTAAGCGGAGGAACTGTTTCCGGCCAAGTAAGCGAAGCTGCGGTCGCAAAGAGATTTCTGGTTGACCTCGGAGTACAAGAGAAGGATATAATTATCGAAGGGTCAAGCAGGGACACTGTGGAAAATGCGTTATTTGTAAAAGAAATATTTAAAAAGAAAGGGTACAAAAAGGGCTTGCTCGTAACTTCCGCCTATCATATAAGAAGATCGGAATTTATTTTTAAACAGACCGGATTTGATATTTATATACATTCATGCGGAATATCGACCGGCAAAAATAAAGTATTATCTATATATGATTTTTTGCCTAATATCGGCAGCTTAAATCAAGCTGCTGTTACGGCAAGAGAAGCGATTGGTTTATTATTTTATTATATCAAATATACGATATTGTGATTTATATCAAAGGAGACCGCATATTAATACTAAGAAAAGAATTCTGGTAACAGGCGGCGCCGGATTTATCGGATCGCATCTCTGCGAACACCTTCTTGAGCAGGGACACGAAGTTATATGCATCGATAATTTTTTTACAGGATTGAAGGATAATATCGCACATCTCTCCGGCAATAACAGATTGGAGCTGATCAGACACGACATCGTATTCCCGATTTTCCTTGAGGTCGATGAAATATATAACCTTGCATGTCCGGCATCTCCTGTCCATTACAGGTATAACCCGGTCAAAACCGTTAAGACAAACGTAATGGGATCGATAAATATGCTGGGTCTAGCGAAACGCGTCAAAGCAAAGATCCTGCAGGCTTCCACAAGCGAAGTATACGGCGATCCTGACGTCCATCCGCAAAAGGAAGATTACTGGGGCAGTGTTAATCCGATCGGGCAGAGGGCCTGTTACGACGAAGGCAAGAGATGCGCGGAAACCCTTTTCTTCGATTATCACAGGCAAAACAGGGTCAACATACGCGTCGTAAGGATATTTAACACTTACGGCCCCAGGATGAAACCGGATGACGGCAGGGTGGTAAGCAATTTCATTGTTCAGGCGTTGAAGAACGACGATATCACTATTTACGGCGATGGAAGTCAGACCAGATCGTTTTGCTATGTCGATGATATGGTAAAAGGAATAATCGGTATGATGAACGCTCCGGACGATATTACAGGCCCTGTCAATCTGGGAAATCCGGTTGAAAATACAATTCTGGAGCTTGCCGAGAAAATTCTGGAATTAACGAATTCAAGGTCTAAAATTATTTTTAATCCGCTGCCGGAAGATGATCCGGTAAGACGTAAACCGGATATAACGCAAGCAAAAGAAAAGTTGATGTGGGAGCCGCGTGTTAAAATTGAAGACGGATTGGTTAATACGATCGGATATTTTGAAGAAATATTAAAAAATTACTGAACCAGCGTGAGTATTTCCAGAGCATGTTTTTTGTAATTTCCGGTTGCGTCGCCGCTTATAACCTTTTGCAGATTTTCCCTGAATTTTTCATCATTTCCCAGCTGATAATAGGCAATTGCAGAGTTAAGCATCGCGGCGATCTTTAAATAATTGTACCTTGCCATATCGTGGTTTTCAACAACGGAAAATTGAGTGACGGCATCTTCATACTTCCCGATAAGGAAATAATTTTTACCGATGTAATAATTTGAAATCCCCACTATCATGCTGTTTGCCGAATTGTTTTTTATGCATTCCTGAAATGTTTCAATGGAGAGGTCGTTTAGCCTGTCTTTGTACGCAATATAGCTCGCATATAACAGGTTTTTATTATTGATCGATTTTTCATTCAGAAGAGCATCCCAGAATTGTTTGTCTTCATCGGCAATCGTTAAATTTTTTTTATTTGAGTCCGATCCGGCAGACGAAAGGAGCGTTAATGTTAATAATAAGGCAGTAAATATTTTATTTCTCATTTGCTGTCCTGAATGCTGTCAACCATGTAATATTGCAGGCCTTTGTGTTTTTTTTGTGAATATATTTTAAGATTATAATAAGAATTAGTCAAATAATTATTGGGACTATTTCAAAAATAATTGTTTAACTGTATTCAGTGTTTTTCTATAAATAACAGGTTTTGTCGTTTTAGTCCGGATTTTTAACAGAGAATCGGTGTATGCATTTAAACTTGATTTTTAAACAATATTTATATTGACTATACTTATGATCGTTATAGTGTTTAATCATAACCAATCGCATGATAAATTCTACTGGATGATACAGTTATGCTAGAAAATGAAATTTTGCTGTCGCTGGGACCCGTACTCTTCTTGCTCTGCGTCTTTTTTTCGACTCTGCTGGTATTTTCGTTTTTTTACGGAAAGAGGCCGAAGGATACAACAATTCCGTCGTTTATCCATAAAACATTCGTCGGTACTTTCCTCCGCGAATACGGGTACTGGGTCACCAAACCTGTAAATTATATTTTTATTAAAATGAAACTTAAGCCGAATTCGATAACCCTCACAGCGCCTTTTTTCGCATTATTGTCCGGGTATTTCTATTATAAAGGCAATTTCGGTTTTGCGGGATGGATCCTTCTTTTCGGCGGGATCCTTGACTTTTTGGACGGAAGACTGGCAAGAGCCACTGATCAGATCACAAAGGAAGGCGCATATCTCGATTCCAACCTTGACAGATATTCGGACGGGATTGTTTTCTGCGGGATCGCTCTCTATTTCAGGGAAAATTTGTTTGTTCTTTTGATCGTGATCCTTTCAATAATAGGAATTCAAATTACAAGCTATGCCAAAGCAAGGGCAGAGTTAAACGGCGTTATTGCCAGGTTGGGATTAATGCAGAGGACGGAAAGATATGTTTTGCTGGGCGCGGCTTCCGTCTTCCATCCGTTTATCATGATTATATTAAACGGATACGGCATAACTGCAGAGTATCCGATGATAATAGCGCTTGTTCTCATGGCAATTCTAACCAATTATACCGCAATAGTCAGGATAGCCTACTCATTTTTTGAGATACGGAAACAATCCGGCAAATAAACGCAGTTTGTCTTATGCAAAAAACATTTTCAATCAAGACGCTGGGCTGCAAGCTCAATCAATACGAATCATCGTTAGTAGCGGAGCAATTCCTCGGCAAGGGATGGATATCCAGGCCGTTCGGTGAAAATGTCGACCTTGTCATTATAAATACCTGCACCGTAACAAATAAAAGCGATAAGAAATGCAGAAACTATATAAGGCAGGGAGCGGTATTCTCAAAAACAGGCAAAGTCCTCGTCACAGGCTGTCTCGCGGAAAGGGACGCGGAAAATATAACTAAAATGCCGGAAGTCTTTCAGGTTGTAAAGAATTCGGAGAAAGCAAACATAAGTGCCATCGCAGATAAACAGTATAGCAGTCTGATTTTAAATAATAATGGAATAATTAAGAATCCCGGATACGATAATATACCCGGAAAAACAGCGGGCTATCCTCTTCCGTTTTACAGGACAAGAGGCCTTGTGAAGATCCAGGACGGATGCGACGGAAAATGTTCTTACTGCATCGTCCCGTCCGTCAGGGGCCTGCCGGTCAGCAGGGATTTTAATGAAGTTCTGGATCATGCGCGGAGATTAATAGCCTCGGGCTGCCCTGAACTTATACTGACCGGCATTACGATAGGTAAATATGATTCCGGCAATAAAAGTCTTCCGGATCTTATGGAAGAAATAGTAAATTTAGACGGAAAGTTCAGGATTAGGATTTCTTCAATCGAGCCGAACCACATTACAGGCGATCTTGTCCGTTCTTTTGCGTCTCCCAGGGTTTGTCAGCATGTTCACATCCCTTTGCAGTCCGGCTCGGACAGGATTTTGAATTTTATGAGAAGGCCTTATGCGACAGGGGATTATTTTAAGGTTATTGATAAAATAAGAAAAGAATATCCCGATATTTCCATAGGCACAGACATTATAGTAGGATTTCCCGAAGAATCCGAAGAGGATTTTCGCCGCACTTTAAAGGCTGTTGAAGAAATAAAATTTTCCTACGTGCATCAGTTCACATTTTCTCCGCGATCCGGGACAGACGCCTCACGCATGGCCGGTTGTTCCATGGAGGAGATATCGGAAAGGTCTTCGAAACTGCGGAAGCTGGCAGCCGATACGGGTTATAATTACAGGAAGAAATTTATTGGGAAAATGCTGCCTTCCATCATAGAAAAGAATAAAACAGGAGGCGGGTTCAGGGCAGTAGGCTCCAATTATATAAAAATGGATATTAAAAATTCGTTGCTAAATAGAGATAAAATAGGTATAATTACGGATGTGTTTCTTGAAAGTGTGGAGATGGATAAAGCGGTCGGAGTGCTTTGACTTTTCGGTTTTTCAATCGGGTAATATTTCGAAAGCATTTGTTATGGAAAAAAGTTATAAAAAATCATTTAAAGAATATTTATCCCTTAGCAGGAATGACATGCCGGTTTTAAGCAATTCTGTCCAATAATAAATATTAAAGAGCGAGAAAAGCAATGTATGTAGATACAATTTTTGGAATTAAATGGAGAGACGCGATAAGTTCGACGGAAGTATCCATAGCGTTAATAATTATTGTGCTTATCATTACTGCATACTGCCTGTATAAATATAATCTCAGGTTAAATGAAAGAATTCTGCACGCGAGGCTTTTATTCCAGTTCAAGATAAAACAATTCGGACTGACCGGAATGCAGAAAAGAATCGTTAATCATATTGTCGAAACAAGAAAATTGAAAGATCCTCAGATTATTTTTAAAAATCCGGATATGTTTGAGGAAAGCATGGGGGATATTTTATCATATTTTAAAAGCGGCACAACCGAGGAGGGAGAATCCTTCGTTAATATATGCAAGGATATTGTTATAACTTATGAAAAGCTTTACCATCATTCGTTCGCAAAGAAGCCGATTGAAAAGATTTCCGATATTGAAGAAGGGATCATGCTGTACTTTTATCTTAATCCATCCGCGGTTTATGTGGGTAAGCTTATTGAAAAAAACGATTCGAAGATAATTCTTCAATTATTCCGCCATACAAGGCATCTGCAGGAGATCGAGATTGACTCGACGTATGATTTCTTCCTGTGGCGCTCAGGTGACGCCGAGTACATGTTCAGGGCAAAATTGCTTTCCTATGATGACAGCCGTGTCGTTATTGAGATGCCGGCAGAGTTTACGCGCGGAAAAGAAGTGCGCCGGCCTTATATAGACGTTTTTGTGGAATGTACGCTCTCGATCCCGGAAGAGCTTAAGACCGGGAGCGATGAAGCGACCGGGCAAATACCTGCTACAATTGTTAAGCTGAACGAGAATGAGTTCGTGATCCGTCTTTCGCAGAAACTTGATTACCGGATAAAATATGCCGTTGATTTTAAAATTGAGGATTTTAAAGTGAACGCTCCTGTCCAGCTTATGGCCGATAAAACAATAAGCGAAGGCGATATTCACTATTACACATGCAAGATAATTGAATTATCGGATGCGGCAAAGAGAGTGCTGCATAAGTTAATTAATGATAATCTTTGATCATCGTATCGCGAATTTTCATAGTTAAATTAAAAAAGTTTGCAACGACGATTTACTTATTTCCACTCTTCGTCCGGCAGAGGCCTGCTTATTTCCGGATGCTCTTTTTTATCTTCGGGCACTTCTTTTTCCTTAAGTATTACGATATCCACGCGCCTGTTATATGCCCTGCCTTCGGGGGTGTTGTTCGTATCAACCGGCCTGAACTGGCCGAAGGCGACGGCTGAGAGTCTTTTCTGCTGTATTTTTTCATCATCAGAGAAAAAGCGAAGGACATTCACGGCCCGCGCCGCGGAAAGTTCCCAGTTCGAATCGTATCCGTGCGCCGCGTCCGGACGCACCGGAATCGTGTCAGTATGACCTTCGATCCTGATGTAATTAGGTATTTCCTTGAATATTCCCGATATTTTTCTTAGCGTCGGCCTGGTTTCCTTTAATATGGCCGCGCTGCCCTGGTCGAAGAATGCGTCGCTTGACAGGGTGATAACAAGACCGCGTTCGTCTTCGCGCATCCGCACAGTGCGCGCGAGAAGTTCCGGCCTCAGTATCTCCCTCGCGTGTTTAAATGCCCTGTCATAGGCTTTCTTTCTTTCGGTTGAAGGCAGACCGAGTACGTTCTGTCCGAGATCCGCAAGCCTGCCCTTGGAAACCGATTTTCCGCCTTCCATTACTCCGACGTTGCCTTTGAACGAAGACAGTATCATTGAAAAATCTTCTTTGCCTATTGTCGTGACCTCTTCGCCCATTAGGACGATAAAAAAGCACATAAGAAGATTGCTCATGTCGCCCATACTGACAAGCCATGGCGGAGCGCCTTTCTGCTGGGATTTTTTAAACTGTATCGCCATTATTCGCCTACTTTTTCTGTTATACTTTCTTTAACGGATGCCGGGAGGAAAGATACGAGTTTGTCTTTTGTAATCCTCGGATTTTCTCCCGAATGTACTGATAGTACGCCTTCGATAATGATCTGTTTTACCAGCACTTCCTCCTGTGTCATCTGGTCAAGTTTGCCTGCCACGGGAGTGAAGAACAGGTAACACATTACAGCGCCGTAAAAAGTAGTAATAAGCGCTACTGCCAGGTACGGGCCGACTTTGGATTTATCCGTAAGGTTTACAAGCATCATTACAAGTCCCATAAGGGTTCCTATCATGCCGAATGCAGGCGCGTATGTCGCCGCGTCGTCGAACATTTTTTTATTGCCGTCATGCCTGCTCATCATTTGCGATATCTCGATCTCGAGTACGCTTCGTACAAGCGAAGGATCCGTCCCGTCGACGATGAGCTGCAGACCTTTTCTCATGAACGGGTCGTCGACTTCCTGTATGGTGTCTTCAAGCGCCAGAAGGCCTTCGCGGCGCGCCTTTTCCGAAAAAGATATAATATCAAGTATCAGTTCTTCGTAATTGTATGATGGAGGGAAGAGCGCTATCCTGAACAGGTTTATCATGCTCATTACTTTTTTAATCGGATATCCGACAAGCATTGAAGCTATTGTTCCGCCGACTGTGATCATTACAGAAGGAGGGTCAAAAAACCAAAGTATGTTTCCATCCGCTATGATTATTCCTAAATAAAGAAATATCAAGCCGGCGCCAATACCGATTATCATGCCAATGTTCATTGTTGACTCTCTCTAATAATGTAATTTTAACTTGCTTCTATTCGATCGTATTCAATTCAGCTCTTATTTTTTTTATATTAATATTACAATTGTCCAAAAATTCCTTAATTATCGGCGATTCAGGCGCTTTCTGCAGATCGATCATTAAAGCGTTATATACATCAAGAGCATCCTGTTTCCTTCCTGATTCATAATAGAATCTTCCGAGAGTAAACCTGACCCGATAATTGGAAGGATGTTTTACATATAGGTCTTCTACAATTTTTATCGGCTCGTTGCGTTCCTTTTTAGAGAAAAATAATAACATTGCAAGCGCATGCAGGGCTTCGGTATAATCGTTTTTGAGCTCAATGGCTTTTCTGTAGTATTGTTCCGCCTTTTCGACATCCTCTTTTGAACCGGACTTCGTGGAAAAGTGCCCGTATATCAGCCCGGCCAGATAATTCAAATAAGGCGTATTACGCTTGTAAAAAAATGCTTTGTTTATGTTCGCGAGCGCATTATTGAAGTCGTCCTGGTCGAGATAGATTGTGGCCAGCTGTTCATGAAGATCGCCCAGCCGTTCAATAGCTTTCGCATCATTTTTATTTTTTTCAAGTGAAGTAATTTCTTTATTGATTTTTTCAATTCGTTCCGGCGCTCCGTATCTCCTGAGACTGGAACTTGTCATGTCCCTGCAGTTAAGATCGCCGCAGGCATATAGAGTTAAGCTTAATAATAATGGGATAATTTTTGAAAGGACGGGTCTTTTCCCGGATTTTGCCATATCGAGACTCCTTGAGCCAGAAAAATATGATATTTCCATGTAATTTTAATTCGGTTTTTTAAATTTTTGCAATAATATTTTTAGTATGGATTATTGGCGGAAAATAAAAAATTTATTAAATGTTAAATAATTGTTGATATTTTTACCGGAATTTGATTTAAAGTGACATAATATTGAATATGGTATTCATTTTTATTTTTTTGTATATGTTTTTATTGATTTCTCTATAATTATTTTCCGATATAATATATAGAAGTCAGCAATTTTTAATAATTATATAATTAAAAATTGTTTACAAAATATACATTATCTTAGAATGTGCCTTTTTGTGTGCGTTTTAAAGATTGTTGTTCAGAAGCTGCTTCTCTTTGGAGGTATCTTTAACATGCTTGCCGCAATTGCCAGGACCGAAGAAAAAGGAAAAGGAATAGCGCCGATAGACGGCTATAACGAGAAAAAAGCCTGGGGTCTTTATACCAGCGTAGATGTCCATAACTGCCATCCTGAGTATATAAGGGATAAGGAAGTGATCCAGCAATATGTTCAGCAATTAAGCGAAATTTTAAAAATGAAATGTTACGGCGTAACGCAGTTTTCGTCAGTCGGTTCTGAGCCGAAATGCGAGGGCTGCTCAATGACGCAGTTTGTAGAATCCTCACTCGTTTCCGGACATTTTGCATATAAATCGAATACGGCCTACATTGATATTTTCAGCAGTAAATATTACGATCCGGAAGTCATTTCTCATTTTACATTATCATACTTCAGGGGCAGCGGTTACACCCTGAACGTCACAGTCAGAAAATAACCTCTGCAACATATCTTAAAAATAGTAATTTATTAAAGTATAAGACTTGATTTTGAGATGGGTTCTTACTTAAATATTCTACGATGACCTCTAATATATTTCTTCCATGATAAGGGCAGAGATGTTCGCTTCCTTCATCATC
Organism: uncultured Leptospirales bacterium; assembly: GCA_964626055.1. Classification (GTDB taxonomy): domain Bacteria; phylum Spirochaetota; class UBA4802; order UBA4802; family JAFGDQ01; genus JAFGSG01. The sequence continues at coordinate 44,485 of CAZVDF010000007.1, read as the reverse complement.
TCCATCGCAAGCGCATCATTATACGGCTCCCGGTAAATAAATCTTTTTATTCCGCTGTTGATAAGCATTTTTGTGCATATTGAGCATGGTTGATTGGTAATGTATATGCTTGCGTTGTTGATCGATACGCCGTGCAGAGCCGCCTGGATTATGGCGTTCTGTTCGGCATGAAGGCCCCTGCAGAGCTCGTGCCTTTCTCCGGACGGAATATTGTTAAGCGTCCGCAGGCATGTCTCGTTTGTGCAGTGCGTTATACCCGCAGGCGCGCCGTTGTAGCCTGTAGAAAGGATGCGTTTGTCTTTAACGATCACTGCGCCCACTTTTCTTCTAATGCAGGTCGCCCTTTCGGACACATCCTTCGCTATTTTCATGAAATATTCGTCCCAGGAAGGTCTTGGTTGCATGGTGATTTTCCGCTTTAATTAAACTATATTGCTGTAATATTGAAGCTGATATTGTTTCGGCGTTAACTGGAATTTTTCAAAAAATATGTGAATGAAATGCGAGATATTATCGTATCCGAGATCGAAAGCCACTTCAGTTACGGATTTATTCTTCAGCATCTTTCTGGCTTCATTGAGTTTAATGTTCGTATAATAAACATTGGGGGATAGTCCTGTGATCTTTTTAAATTTCATTGAAAAAAGAGCGGGCGACATATTCAGAGAATGGGCGATATCCGAAATATCCATTTTCTGGGTGCATCCTGTTTTCATCAGCTCTATTGCTCTGGGTATTGAATGGTTGTTATGTTTTTCAAGAATAATATTGTTGCTTATGTTATTTAACAGCTTGTAGATCAGCTCCTGGGCGTAGAGATCAATAAGAAATTCCTTATCCTTCATGTTCCCGAGTGCCGTGACTTTGATTTTTTCTATATCTACCTGGATTGGCCTGAGATTTCCCCTGATGATCGGGTGACGGTCTCCGTCCATTGGATCGCATTCAAATTCATCTCTGATACATGCTTTATTTCGGATCCGGTCGAGAAGATTATCGCTGATCTCAAATACCATTCCTTTGCACTGGTCCAATACTTCTACGGATAATGTTATATGCGGCGGAAGGATGACAAATTCATCTTTATTATGAATAAAATCGTTATTATCCCCGGCTTTAATGTGTTTGCTGCCGCTAAAGATAGTGCATAATTTGTAGTATTCGTAAGATCGGTAATTATTTTTATAATAATGATCAAATTGATAATAAAATAGTCTTAAATAATCGGTTTCAAGGCCATTGGCCAATTCAATATTTCGATCAAATGAATTGATTATTTTTAGATCCGGTGAATAATTGAGAAATTCTAACACTTTTAAGTACTCAGTTGCTTTTTAATTTTACTTAGACCTTAAAAACTGACCGCTGTAATATATATCTAAGGCGTTATATCAATGAAATAGCAAATCTGGAACAAAGCTGTATAGAATGGAAAATTTTTTAAACCTTCTAAGGCCAATCGCATATTAGATACTACATTTTTAAATTTCAACTATTTTTTTTAAGCACCGATTAGATTATTTTTGAATGTTATGAGTATATTTCTTATATAGGTAAGATTTTACGAAATTACTTATTTGAAGCCCGCCTGCTAAACAAGACAGGCGCGATTCCGGGAGTAACAATAAAAGACATAGCGGTGATTATTTAATAGTTTGTTCGTTTAAATCTATCAACTCTCCCGCAGAGCATATGGGCTTTAAAAGGAAATCCGGATTAAAAATGCATTCTAATCCCGGTTTTCCGCAAGTATAAAATTCGTTAAATATCCGGAGGTTTATAATGAAAATAAAAGCTGCCGTTGTGAGAAAAAAATCCGGCCCGTTTGTTTTTGAGGATATTGAAATCGACGAACCGAGGGAGGATGAGGTCCTCGTACGGGTTGCCGGATGCGGATTATGCCATACCGATCTTGTGGTAAGGGATCAGCATTTGCCCTCGCCGCTTCCCGGTGTTTTCGGTCATGAAGGCTCGGGTATAGTGGAAAAGGTCGGGACGCGCGTAAAGAAAGTCAAACCCGGGGACCATGTGGTAATGAGCTATGTAACCTGCGGTGCCTGCGGCCCGTGCTTAAGCGGTGTTCCATCGCATTGTTCAGCAATGTTCCCGCTGAATTTTTTCGGGAAGCGGCCGGATGGTTCCGTAACTTTGAGAAAGGGCAATGAGACAATATACGGTTCTTTTTTCGGCCAGTCTGCATTTGCGGATTTTGCCTTGGCCGGCGAACAAAATGTTGTAAAGGTTCCAGAAGACGTACCAGTTGAAATGCTTGGGCCTCTGGGTTGCGGTATCCAGACGGGGGCAGGAGGGGTGATTAACTCGGTTAAGGCCGGCCCAGGTTCTTCTATCGCGATTTTCGGCACAGGCACCGTCGGAATAAGCGCGATAATGGCGGCGGTAGTCTGCGGATGCACAAAAATAATCGCGCTGGACATTAGCGATGAACGGCTCAGGATCGCAAAGGAGTTCGGGGCAACACATGTCATTAACAGTTCAAAAACCGATCCCGTAACACAAATCCAGAAGATCACCGGCGGCGGCGCAGATTATTCCCTGGAATGCACTGGCTTTTCAAAAGTCCTGCGTCAGGCATTTGATTCAGTATTGATTGGTGGTATTTGCGGGTTGATAGGTGTCGCTCCTATGGGGACGGAAGTGAACTTGGATATGCAGAACATACTCAACGGCCGCACGCTCATGGGAATAGTAGAGGGGGATACTGTTCCGGAATTGTTTATCCCAAAACTGATAGATCTGTATAAACAGGGGCGTTTCCCATTCGATAAAATGATAAAATATTATTCTTTTGACCAGATCAATGAAGCTGCTGAAGATTCCGAAAAAGGAAAGGTTTTAAAAGCTATATTGCGTCCGTGATTTTGGATTTTAATAAAATAATATATTAACTCATCTTAATTGGAATTTTTGCCAGGCCGGCTCGCAAATATATCATTCCAGATTAATATGAATCTCAGATATATTATTTTTAGCAATTAGCCTTTATTCTTAAAGACTGGAAAGGTCCAGATATGATTTTTCTTAAGTGAATAAATAAATATAATAGGATGGTATATTATGAAAGAAGTAACTATTAATATCAATGGCGTCCCTAAAAAATACATTGCAGGTCCGGATAAAGTTTTGCTCGAATTTTTACGCGAGGATTTAAAACTTACTGGGACAAAGCAATCCTGCGACCGTAAAGGCCAGTGTGGCGCGTGCACTGTAATCATTGACGGTAAAGCAGTCCGTTCCTGCTTAAAAAAAGTTATCGATCTTGACGGCGCTGAAGTAATAACAGTAGAAGGACTCGGAACTCCGGAAAATCCGCACCTGATACAGGAAGCATTTGTGCTATCCGGTGCCATACAATGCGGATTTTGCACACCCGGCATGATCATGGCAACGAAAGCTCTGCTTGATCAAAATCCGAATCCGGACAAAGAGGCCGTTAAAAAGGCGCTTGCTCATAATCTATGCCGATGCACAGGCTATATAAAAATTTATGATGCAGTAATGCTGGCGGCTAAATTCCTGCGCAAGGAAATAACTCCGGCCAAGGTTCGCGCTAAACTGAATAAAAATAAAATGCTGGGGCAATCTCATCCGCGTCCGTCATCCATGCTGAAGGCCTGCGGGGCGGCACAATTCGGAGCGGATATTTTCCCGGAGAATGCACTTGAAATTGCAGCAGTGCACAGTACTGAATTTCACGCAATTATTAAAAATATCGACTATTCTGAAGCTGAAAAAATGCCAGGTGTTGCCGGCGTAATGACGGCTAAGGATATTAAAGGCACAAACAGACTGGCGTTTATTATGCCCGACCAGTCTATTCTTTGCGAAGATAAGGTAAGAACATTTGGGGATCCGATTGCAATTGTCGCAGCGGAGACAAGAGAGCAGGCAAGAGCAGCGGCAGCAAAAGTAAAAGTTACATATGAAAAATTACCGGTGATGCGTACGCCTGAAGAATCTTTAGCTCCCGGAGCAATGCAAATCCACCCCAATTCGCCAAATCTTTGCTGGTCGTTCCCAATGAAAAAGGGGGATGCGGAAAAAGCGCTGGCATCATCTGCAGCTGTGGTTGATGGCAAATTTACAACACAAATGAATCATCAGGCCCCGCTGGAACCTGAAACCTGCGTTTCATATCTTGACGGAAACGAACTGGTCATTTTCGGTCGCAGCATTATGATACATGTCCATGGAGAAATGATTCAGCAGGCAGTCGGCGCCGAGAAATACAGATACATAGAGCCTTACTCGGGAGGTCAGTTCGGGATTAAGGCCACAGTTTCATCAGAAGGTATCGCAGCGGCAGCAGCTATGCATTTTAAACGGCCGATACGTTATATTCCGAGCCTGACTGAATCAATGTGGATAAGTTCCAAGCGCCATCCATTTTCCATGGTAGCTAAATTGGGAGCGGACTCGAATGGAAGAATAACCGCTTATTGGCATGAATTTACTGTAAATAAAGGTGCTTACTTTTTACTCGGATTTATTGTTCCCAAACGTGCACTGCATATGTTCAATGGGCCATATAATATCGATGATGTATATGCTTTATCCAAGCTGGCATATACCAATGACGCAAGCGGGGGAGCTGCAAGAGGTGCTGGACCGCCTCAGGTCACTTTTGCACTTGAAACCCTTGTTGATATGCTGGCTGAAAAAACAGGTAAAGACCCATTGGAATTCCGCAAAATGAATTCAATGAAGAGTGGTCAGACCCGTGCTGACGGAGTACCGGTTGACATATGGCCATTCCCGGAGCTTTGCGATGCAGTAAAACCAAATTACGATCGAGCGCTGAAAGATAAAAAAGCATACAAGGGGAAAGGCCCGATTAAACGTGGAGTGGGTATCGCTGCTCATTCTTTTGGGATAGGTGATGCAGGTGGTTTCCCGGGGCATGTCTGCGTGGAACTTAATCCTGACGATACCGTGAGTGTTTATGGTGCTGTAGCAGACCCAGGTGAAGGGAATGATTCGATGTTTGCCCAGCTGGTAGCTCATACTCTTGAGATCCCGCTTGAAAAGATTCGCCTATATATGCGGGACAGTAAAAACACATGGATGGCTGGTCCTTCTGCCGGCAGCCGCCAGACTTATCTGAACGGCGGGGCAGCAGTAACAGCAGCTGAAAAGCTTGCAAAAGCCATGAAAGAAGCAGGTACAAAGACATATGCGGGGCTGCAAAAGGCAGGCAAGCAAACCCGCTATGAAGAAGTTAAGGTAATCGAGGGCTCTGATGAATTCGATCACAATACAGGACAATCAACGGGTTCATATGATTCTCAGGTGCATAACATACAGATTGCAGAGGTTGAGGTAAATACTGATACAGGTGAAGTTAAAGTATTGAGAATGACAACTGCTGTTGATGCAGGCACTGTGATTAATCCACAGAACTTTGAAGGCCAGCTGGAGGGCGGTATGGATCAGGGGATTGGTTTCGCCCTCAGGGAGGAGTACGATCACGGGAAGACAAAAGACTGGATAACATTTAAATTTCCCAAAATTGAACATAGCTTTGATCTGGATTTTGTTATACGCGAGACTCCGCGACCGAGGGGACCTGTGGGAGCTACAGGCGTCGGTGAAATGACAATGGTATCTACTGCGCCGGCTATTACAAATGCTATATACAATGCCTGCGGCGTCAGGATATATAATCTTCCGGCATCGCCCGAGAAGATTAAAGCAGCTCTGGCAGCTAAAAGATAAAATCATTAGAATTCCTCTTTAAAATATAATAGCAGAACCTCTTAAAAAAAGGTTCTGCTTTATATTTTAAACAAATGATCGTCATATTAAAATTGTGCCGAATAATCTTAAGCTTTCATGCCTTTTGGCTGATGAATGCATTCAATCCGAAATATTTTCTTCATGATTAAATTTAAACTTTACGAGATTGTGGATTTACGATAACTTATCTTCACGAAAGCAGCAAATCTATCGCGGATACAGGAGACGAATATGATCAATGAAGAATGGGTCCGTGAGATAAGAAAAGATTTCCCGGCATTGAATAATTTACGAAACGGTAAGCCTCCAATATATTTTGATAATGCCTGTACAACACTTGTACCCGGAAAGGTAATCCAGTCCATTATTGATTATTATTCCGGTTTTCCTGGCTGCGGCGCCGCCAGAAGTAAACACTGGTTCGCCAGGGAGGTATATTCACGAATTGAAGGTAATCCGGATACCGGCATAAAAGGTTCCAGAAATATAATAAAAGAATTCATTAATGCCAGAAGCCCAAAAGAAATTATATTCACCCTGAATGCCAGTCACAGCATAAATATAGTAGCGCTTGGATATGAATTCAAGAAAGGTGATACTGTGGTGCTGACAGATAAAGAGCATAATTCCAACCTGCTTCCATGGATTCGTCTGAAAAAAAAAGGCATAATTGATCTGGAACATATCGAATCAGATGAAAATGAAAATTTCAGACTTGAGAGCTTAAAGCAGAAGCTTGAGCAAAAAAAAGTTAAACTTGTCAGTATGGCATATACTTCAAACCTCACTGGTTATACGATACCAGCTGGCGAAATTATAAAACTGGCACATGCATATGGAGCCAGGGTGTTGCTTGATGCAGCACAGACTGCACCGCATCAGGCTATTGATGTCCAGAATCTTGATGTTGATTTTCTCGCATTTTCCCTTCACAAGATGTGCGGGCCAAGAGGTGTCGGAGTTCTGTATTGCAGGCAGGAACTGCTGGGGCGTTTCGTTCATGAAGAAGATGAAACAGATGACGTAATCAAACCATGCCTTCTCGGCGGAGGCACAGTGTCTGACTCAACTTATAATGCATATTCATTATCGGAATCTCCGGACCGGTTCGAAGTTGGGACTCAGAATTTATCCGGCCAGATCGCTGCCGGTACTGCAGTTGAATACATACGGAAAATTGGTTTTAATAAAATAAATGAACATATGTTTGCCCTGAATAAATGTCTTACAGAGCGACTTGTTTCTGAATACGGTGATGCAGGATGGTTTAACATTTTCGGCCCAAAGGAAATCAGCAGGAGAGGCGGGATACTTACTTTTGAAGTTAAACGGCCGAATGCTGTAGGTATTTCAGAGGATCTCAGCGATAGAAGCAACATAATGATAAGAGATGGGGGTTTCTGCGTTCATTCATTTATTAATAAAAAATTCGGAGAAGGATGGATGAGGCCGGGACTGCCGTCTGAACACAGGATGACGTATCGCGTATCTCTTTATTTTTACAATACTCTTGAAGAATGCATGGTGTTTTTGGATGAGCTGCGGTCTGTGTTTGAAGAACGTTGCTATATTTAAATTTTTAGAATTGTTTCTGAATTGGACTATATAGTTGTGAATATAGCTGGTAATATATCTCAGCCTGTGCCGGAAGGGTATTACCGATATTTTTTTTAACAAGTTACGAGTCTACTTATTAAAGTTAAAGAATATGGACGAAAAGGTTATACAATATTACCGTATGATAACACGTGAAGGCTATAAATATGCCGGGTCTTTGAATAATCCCTCGATTTTTCTAGATTCTGCAGGTGAAAAAATAGCATTGTGTTCAAAAGCAGTGGATTCTTATGTCCACATATATATAAATATTCATGATAATAAGATAGACGAAATTAAATATTTGTGCACATGCCGGCCGACAGCCAATGTTGTTGCAGAAATATTCTGTTCTCTCATTAAAGGCAGGACAATTAAAGAGGCAGATGCTCTTACTGAAGGCGATTTTTCTGCTGCACTCGGTACAAATGGAGATGAGTTTCTTACTGCAGCACGTGGAATAATTGAATTATTGCATAGAGGCCTGGAACGTTATAATATTTCTGCTACTTAAAAGATCCCTCAGGGTTAAAATCCCTCATTCTTAATAACAGTCTGCCTTAATAACAGTCTGCACCAGATTTTTCCCCACAAAATTGAAATTGACTTTTTAAGAAACGGATATATTATCTTTTCTTTTGAAAGCTTTATCTGTTCCAGGTTATTTAATTGCAGTGATAAGCAGTCAGGATTTCTTATTGATTCATTCATTATAGAATTGATGTTATTAAAAAGGAGATCGATTCATGAAAGATTTAACGCTGGAATCATTTAGAAAAATGAAAAGTGGAAAGGTACCACTTAAATTGGAAAAATTGAAATCCATGCTGAACCCGGATGGATTCCGGAACGGAGCTATGAAGATAAATCCAGACAGTTGCAACAGCTGTGGCTATTGTATTCAGAATTGTCCCGTTAAGTGCATTGAAATGAATGAAAATAATATTCCCAGAATGAAAAAGGACGCAATTTGTTTTTCATGTTCCAATTGCATCGTTGCATGTCCTGAAAACGCTATTTCTATCAGCGAAGTATTTTATCATAAAAAAGACAGTTTCTTTGATTTTGGGACCCCTCCCTTAAAAATGCCGATGGATCCTAAGAATGCTGACGGCAATCCTGATAGCTGGAATGAAGTTGAACAAATAATTTTAAAACGCAGAAGTGTCAGGCATTTCAAGAAGGATCCTGTCCCGGATCATCTTATCCGCAGGATTCTGGAAGCCGGTCGGTTCGCTCCAAGCGGAGGCAATCATCAGCCCTGGAAGTTTACTGTAGTAACTGATTCTGATTTCATCGCCAGTATAGAAGAAGTGTGCCACTCATTCTGGGTTGAAAGATTTGCAGCTTATAAAAATGAAAATAAGCTGATGAATATTATTTTGGATTTAATGCCGGGAAATTTTGATACCAGGACACAATATGGCTCAAAATGCATAGCTTTAAAAGAACTCCCTGTTTTTTTTAATGCTCCTGCGCTTATTTTTATAGAAGCGCATAAATGCCTAAATGATCCTGAAATGTCGATCGGTATATGCGGGGAGAATATGAATATCGTTGCAAACTCTCTCGGCCTTGGCGTCTGCTGGAGCAATTTCGGGAATGCTGTTAATTATATTCCCGAGCTGAAATCCAGGCTCGGATTCGGTGAACCGTGGAAGGTTGAGTCGGTTCTTGCGCTTGGCTATCCGAAATTCAGACAGAATGGCATGGTTGCAAGGCATTATCGCCCTGTAAGGTGGTTTCGGCCAGGATCTGTTGAACCGGCAATTGAGGAATAGGAAACAGGAAGACGGATCAAAGAGCAATTATTCACTTTATCGATGCTATTTCAGATTTTTAAGTCAGTCGACTGAGTAATTTAAATTATAACTATTTTTTTTAACTTCCGATTAGATTAATCCGCAATTTTACCTTTATTATATAATTAAAGAAGGTAAAAATATATATCATAATTTTTTTAATTTTTCCAATTTATCGAGTTATTCAATTTCCAGCCGGGTCTTATTTTAAAAAATGACGAGGAAGACTGCTTAAAAAGAGAGGAGCCGCGGTCTGCTATTGCAATTATGCGGAGAATTATCGCTGACTGAACGAATATCAGCAGTTTAAATATTTCAGCAGATCATTAGAATATTATATTGATTTTACCGGAATAAGCCTGTCATCGTAAACTATAGTTCGGTTCTATTCCAATGTATACCACCTCGATGTCTGCATCGGGGATAAATTAATTAAAGGAGGAATAGCATGATCATCTGTAAGTATTTTAAATTTATGATTTCTGCCGCTTTATTATTTTTTTTTATCTCAATTCCGTTTGCTGCCTATTCAAAGGATAAGATCAGAATAGGAGCATCAAGATCTATTTCAGGTCCTCTGAGCTTTTTTGAAGCAACTGCATATGGCCCGAACTATAAAATGTGGGTTAAAGAAGTCAATGCAAAAGGCGGTATATATGTAAAAGAGTATGGCAAGAGGCTGCCGATTGAGCTCATAGTTTATGATGATAAAAGTGATATGGGCACAATGACAAGATTACTGGAAAAGCTGATTGTGGAAGACAAGGTCGATTTTGTACTGGCTCCTACAAGTACTGCTCATTTATTCGCAGCTATATCTGTAACCGAGAAATACAAATATATACTGATAGGCGGAGAGGGCGGACTTTCAACAATTAAAGATAAAATGAAAAATACACCTTATCTTTTCGGCAATCTCTCTTTTTCCGACTGGTATCAAATACCGACCCTTGTGCCGATCTATAAACAACTTGGCGTAAAATCAGTGGCGATAATGTATGTTGATGATCTTCACGGTATCGAATATTCCGGTACAACGAAGAAAGAATTTAAAAAAGCCGGAATTAAAGTAAAAATGTGCAAAGGTGTACCTCTGGATATTAAAGATATATCTCCATTATTAAAAGAAGCCAAGAAACTTGATGTCGATGCATTTATGTCCTTTACCTATCCTCCTATCAGCTTTGATGTTGTTACACAATGCCAGGCACTGGGAATTAATTTCAAATCTGTTTTAATAGGTCCAGGATGCAATACTGAAACTTTCATTAATGTCGTAGGGAAGAATGCGGCTGAAGGAGTAATGGGTTTTGGTACTTCTAACGTCAAAACCCCGGTCCCCGGCGGCAAGCAATATGTTGATATGTTCTTGAAGTACGATAGATCCGAGAATCTCGACTGGTGGGGTGACATTCTTTATTATGCCGGGTTGCAGATGCTTGAGAAATCTATAGAAAAAGCCGGTACTCTTAACATGAAAAAGGTCAGGGATGTAATGATGACTGAGAAATTGGACACTTTGCTTGGCAAAACATGGTATGAACAGCAGGGTAAAAATGGCGGTGGTTTATTGGCTATCGAGTGCTATTCGGGCTTTATTGCTCAATGGCAGAAAGGAATATTTGAAATTCTTGATAAGGGTAAAGCTACGGCAAAGCCAGTATATCCAAAACCGGATTTCCCGAAACCGGCAGCAAAGAAGTAGTTTTTAAAATTAAATAATTTTTAGACAACATATCCCGTGCAAACGAAGTTTTAAAGCGGGATATGTTGTCCGGGTGTGATCTATCTGAACCTCAGCAGGCATATACTCGGATTTATTGCATTTCCAGGACTTTTGTCAATGCATTGATCGTACTATGGACGTACAACTCATGAGTATGGGGAAAATAACAAAATATTGAAGATCAGAGTAAAAGGCAGTTTCTTTATGAATTGAATTAAATTTTATTATTTATATTGTTTATCGAAAATAAGATAATTTTTATAAATTATTAAAAGCTTGAATTAAAGAGTTACTTATTCAATTTGGCTGACTTTTCTATTATAAATAGAAGTTATAATAAGATAAAATAATCAGGAATTAATTATAATGATTTCTACAATTCTGGATATCGCGGTTTCCGGTCTATTATTAGGCGGAATATATGCCATTATCGCAGTAGGGCTAAGTCTGCAATATGGAGTTGCAAGAGTGTTTAATGTGGCACACGGCGAATTTATCATGATCGGGGCTTTTGCCACATTTGTTCTGCATACAGTACTGGGGATTAATCCGTTTATCTCGCTAGTCATTGCAGGACCGTTTGTTTTTTTAATCGGATTTATTATTCACAAAACCATATTAAGAAGTCTTCTTAATACTTCTTATTCAATGGATCATTTTGAAGGAAGGTCCATAATGCTGTGTTTTGGTTTAATGTATGTGATTGTAAATATAGCAATTCTGATATTCTCAAATAACCAGAGGGGATATAATTATTTAAACTTTCCTGTTAATGTGGCAGGAATTACATTTCAGGCAAACAGGCTTGTTACACTTTTATTTTCAATCGGTATCGCATTTATTTTTTATCTCTTTTTAGCTCGCACACGGACAGGTAAAGCAATCAGGGCATCCTCTCAGGACCCTGCAACAGCCGGCCTTATGGGTGTAAATATTAATAATGTTCTCGCGTTGTGCTTCGGTCTTGGGACCTTAATGGCGAGCTTTGCCGGTTCTCTTATAAGTATGTGTTATTCTGTCAGAGCGATGATGGGTATGGAATATACTATGATAGCTCTTATTGTAGTAATATTAGGAGGCATGGGAAGCATCACGGGAAGTTTTATAGGAGGACTTATTCTGGGCATAGTTGGAAGCATAGTAACCTATCTTGAACCCGGTCTTGTCATGGTCGCATTTTATTTAATATTTATCCTGCTGCTTCTGATCAAACCAACAGGCATAATGGGGAAATAGAAAAATGAATATCACAAAACTTATAACTAAAAATTGGAAAAATTTAATAATTTTTTTCATTATTCTTATTCTATTAGCTGCTTTGCCTTTCTACTGGAAAGGCTATACTGTTTTATTGATAACCAGTATATTCATGTATATCATATTGTCTGTAAGCTGGACTCTTTTTTGCGGGCCTACAGGATATATGTCGCTGGCGACTGCCGCTTTCTTCGGTACCGGCGTCTATTCAACGGCATTTCTGGGTGAGGCGATATGGTTCCCTTTCATAATATTGATAGCTGCTCTGGCGAGTTTTATTTTAGCAATATTTATTGGATTAATTACTTTAAGACTTAAGAGTATATACTTTACAATGTTTACATTTGGTGTTGTAGCTCTTATGAGTAACCTGGTTCTTTACCTGGAACTGACTATAACCGGCACACGTGGAAGATTCATCGTGACAGTTGATCAGAACATTGTTTATTATTATATGTTAGTAGTTCTTCTGCTATTATTAATTGTTACACACATAATAAATCGATCGAAATACGGTCTTGCTTTAAAAGCGATGGGTCAGAATGAAGAAGCTGCAGCACATATTGGGATTGATGTAACGATGTTAAAAATATTTACTTTTGCAATAAGTGCATCTTTTATGGGCGCGGCAGGCGCAGTTATGGCTACGCGATGGTCATACATTGACAGCTCAATTGCTTTTAATTTTGATTATACTTTCATGCCGGCTTTAATGGCCATATTCGGTGGCATGGGACAAATTTACGGCGTAATTGCTGGTTCGGTTATTTTTTCTTATCTGGAGGAGTTTTTATTAACCAAACTTCCGGAGTTGTTCAGGCTGATATTCGGAATAATAATGATAATCTCCATACTGTATATGAAGGATGGTATAACCGGATTGATCGAAAAATGGCGCAGGAATCGTTTGAATCATTTTGGAGATAGAAATGCAAATTCTTAAAGGCGAAAGAGTCTGTAAATATTTTGGAGGATTAGCCGCAGTTTCACAGGTCGACTTTCATGTTGAAGAAGGTGAAATCCTTGGTCTTATAGGACCAAATGGAGCAGGCAAGACAACCTTATTCAATTTAATTTCAGCTGCTTTACCCCACGGCGCAGGCGTAATGCATTTCGACGGCAGGAAGATAAGCGGAAAAGGACGGCATGAAATATGCAAATATGGTATTGCACGGACATTCCAGTCCACGAAAATATTCGGTTCATTAACTGTTCTTGAAAATGTAATGCTTGGTTCGCTTTTCGGATGTTCGGAAAGCATCTCGATGAATGAGGCAAAAGAAGAAGCCCTGGAATTACTGAATTTTGTTGGATTGAAGAAATTTGCAGATATTCCGGCACAGGATTTAAAAATGGCCAATCAAAAATGGGTAGAGTTAGCAAGGGCACTAGCCACAAAACCAAAATTGCTTTTATTGGATGAACTTATTGCAGGGCTTAATTCTACTGAGACGACCGAAGCCATGGGACTGGTGAAAAAAATTCATGCAAAAGGAATTACTATCATCATGATAGAGCATGTTATGAAAGCGATCATGACCATATGCGACAGGATCATAGTGCTGCATCATGGCATGAAAATAGCTGAAGGTACTCCGACTGATATAGCAAATCATTCGACTGTAATCGATATTTACTTGGGGAAATAGAATCATGCTTGAATTAAATGGAGTGAATACATATTATAATAAGTTCAGAGCTTTATGGGATATTTCTCTTAAAGTCAATGAAAAAGAAATTATCGGACTGGTCGGCTCCAACGGAGCCGGGAAAACAACTTTATTAAATACTATTTCCGGCATGTTGCAGCCTGCATCTGGATCTGTTAAATTTAATAATGTTGAGATAGGCCGAATGAATACAGCTCAGATCGTTCAGGCAGGGATTTCGCAAATACCTGAAGGGGGCAAAGTTTTCCCTGACATGTCAATACGTGAAAACCTGGAAATGGGCGCTTACACTATAGAAAACTGGAAGAAAAGACATGAGACCTTTGAATTGGTTTATAGGCTCTTCCCAAGGCTCAAAGAAATGGAAAAGCAGCTTGCAAGGACTGTAAGCGGAGGAGAGAGGCAGATGCTCGCGGTCGGAAGAGGCTTGATGGCAAGACCGAAACTCTGCACATTCGATGAACCATCTTATGGATTGTCGCCTAAACTTGTAAAAGACTTATTCAAGATTATACAATTGATTCGCGATCAGGGAATGACAATACTGCTGGTAGAGCAAAATGTACAGCAAACACTGGAGATATCCGACAGGGCCTATGTATTGGAAAACGGGCGTATTGTTTCGGAAGGGGAAAGTTCATATCTTCTGGATGATGATAATGTTAAGAGGGCTTATCTGGGTTTATAAGCTTTTATTTAGCTTTAAACAAATATTAAAATTTTAAAATACGGAGGTTTGTAATGAAAAACAAAATGTGTTTTTTATTATCTCTATTTCTTTCTGCATTAATTATTATGACCGGAGCTGTATGCAAAAAAGATCTGCCGCCAAAAGATAAAATTGTTATCGGTCAGGCTGTTTCAATGACTGGCCCTCTGGCTGTGCAGGATGCAGTTGTAAGTGGACCATATTATGATCTCTGGATAAAGGATGTAAATGCAAGAGGTGGTATTTATGTAAAAGAGTATGGGAAGAAGCTTCCATTGGAACTGAAAAAGTATGATGATAAGTCGGATTCAGGCACTATGACAAGGCTTCTGGAAAAGTTGATTCTGGAAGAGAAAGTCGACTTTTTACTTCCTCCGGTAAGTACTGCGCTGCTCTTTGCAGCTTCTACGGTTGCCAATAAGCATAAATACATTCTTATCGGCGGCGCAGGTGGAGCAATGAAGCTTAAAGATCTAAAGCTTCCATATTTCTTTCAGAGTTTAAACATAGCGGAAAATCAGGTTCCTGCGCTTGCAGATATACTGGTTGAATTAAAGATTAAAAAAGCTGCGATAATTGCGATTGAGGATTTGCACGGAGCTGAATACAGTCAACTGGCTATTCCTGAATTTAAAAAACGCGGCATTGACGTTGTTTTAAATAAGACTTATCCAATGGATATTAAGGATTTGTCTCCTTTATTAAAACAGGCAAAATCGCTTAATGCTGACGCTTTGATCGGATTCAGTTATCCGGATGACAGTATGATGGCAACAGGTCAGATAATGGGGATCAATTATAATCCAAAGGTCTTTTTCCTAAGCGTAGGTCCGGCATTCAGTTTTTATAAGGGAGCTTTCGGTTCGGCGATTGAAGGAGTAATGGGAGGAGGTGCATGGAATGAAAAATCATCTCCCGGGGCAAAAAAATTCTCTAAACATTTCAAGGAAGTCATGGGTAAGGAAATGGGCAATTACTGGGGATCCATATTTTTCTATGCGGCAATGGAACATTTTACAAAAGCTGTAGAAGAAGCAGGAACTCTCGACCAGGAGAAGATAAGAGATATAATGGCTAAAAAGAAATTTGATACAGTTCTGGGCGAATTCTGGTACGACGACAGGCAGATATCCGCAAATCATCCCGGACAGATAGGGCAATACCAGAAAGGAGTATTCGAAGTTATTGATCCAGGTGCAAAACGTACAGCTCCTCCTATCGAAAAACCTGCGTGGAAAAAGAAATAACAAAATTATTTCCAGATAAAGACAGACAGAGATCGGGCGGCAATATTGCCGGCAGGATCTCTGTCTGAAAATAATAATCGAAATATCGAAAATTGATATTATCCGGGGGCAAGTCAATGGAAGTAAGAGTCAATAAACACGGATCAAATTCACTTTCCACTAAGGTATTTTTTTCTGATGAAAGCGGATTCTCAGTAGCCTCTGTTATTGTAATGGGAAGAACAGATGCTGCTCTTATCGATACGCAGTGGACATTATCGAATGGCCATCGCGTAGCAGCGGAGATACTGGAGACCGGGAAACAACTGAAAACAATTTACATAACACACGCCCATCCCGATCATTATTTCGGGCTGGGGCCGATTGCGGATGCATTTCCCAAAGCGAAAGTCGTTGCTCTTTCTTCAGTCGCAAGTACCATCAACAAACAGATGTACGGCAAGATCGATCATTGGAAAAAGATAATCGGACCCACGAATGTACCTGTAAAAGCGCTCACTATTGAACCTCTCGCAAATAATTACTTTGAGCTGGAAGGGCACCGTATCGAGATAATACCCGAAATTATGGGCGATCTGAAATACAATACCGTTGTCTGGATCCCGGCGATAAAAACCCTCTACGGCAGCGATGTGCTTTTCAATCAATCCCATCCTTTCACCTGTGAAATTACGGCAGAAGAGCGCAAACAGTGGCTGAGGGATATCGAACGTCTGGAGAAGCTCGGCGCCGAGGTAGTCATCCCCGGGCATCAGAAGCCGGGAATGTCCTTCGATTCATCCTGTTTCAAATTTATGAAGGACTATCTTATCGCCACGGAAGAAGAGCTCGCAAAAACAAAAAATACGGACGGATTCTTTTACGCCATGGCAATGCGTTTTCCCGAGGCCAATCTTATTTTCCTGAGCAACGAAATGAACGCTGCAGTCTTTAAGGGCGGCAGGGACTGGGACTGGCGGGACGAATAATCAGATTATACCTTATCATATCTATCTTGAATTATTTTATAATTGAATAAGGAGATACGTAATATGAGGTTAAAAGGAAAAGTTGCGCTTATTACCGGCGGCGGTACGGGACTGGGAGCCGATTTTGCCAGCAGGTTTGTGGAAGAAGGAGCAAAGGTTTGCATTACCGGCCGAAGGAAAGATATTCTTGATAAAACGGCCGCTTCTCTCCCCAGAGGCTCCGTTCTTGCCTTCGCAGGAGATATCTCGAAAGTTGATGACGCTCAAAAGATGGTTGAGGCAACGATGAAATTCGGCGGCAGGATCGATATACTGGTGAATAACGCCGGGATCGACCCGCCGGGAAGCATTGTCGACATTCCGGTCGAGCAGTGGCAAAATATAATAGATATCAATCTTACCGGCCCGTTCCTGCTTATGAAGTCAGCTATACCTTATATGATAAAGAACGGCGGAGGCTCAATTATTAATATAGCTTCTCTTGCCGCTCTTCGCTGCATCCCGGCTATGCCCGCATATGTTGCGTCAAAAGCCGGATTGATCGGCCTGACGCAGCAGGCAGCGCTCGATTACGGCCCTTCCAATATACGCTGCAATGTCGTCTGCCCGGGGGCTGTCAGTACCGAAATGCTCGAACACGCAATGACACCTTTGTCTAAGGCGATTAAAACCGATATAGCCGGTGCTCTGCAATGGCTGACTAAATATACGCCTCTGAAACGTCCTGCAACTCCGGAAGAAGTATCGGGGATTGTTGTTTATCTTGCAAGCGACGAATCCTCTTTCATGACAGGTGCGGTGCTCCCGGTTGACGGCGGAGCCTGTGTGGTTGATCCGAACGGCTCTGCGGTCGCAAGCGCAGGGATGAACTGGGGGTAACGATATCGTGAAAATGTAATTCAGCGAAGACGACAGGATTTTAAATAAAAACTATTTTTTTTAAATCCCGATTAGATTAATCCGCTATTGTCTTCATATTATGTGATATAGTTCAAAGAACAGTAAACAGATAAAAATACTTAAAAAAATATTAAATAGATGAAACCTGATCCGGTGATAGAACAGAGAATTAAAGAGCTTGAAAACAGGGTATGGGATACTCGGGATATTGCCGGCAGAATCGAAATTATAATAAAAAGCGGGATCCCGAAGAAGAAGGTCGAAAAAAAAGCCCTGACAGCTGAAAAGGACATTATTCTTGACCGGGTACAAATTCGGGCGGAAGAATACAATTACTATGCCAAAAACTGCGCCCAGGCCACGGCGCTTGCGATTATGGATGAATTCGGGTCTGGCAGTCTGGAAGTAATAAAAGCGTTAAGTCCCTTCCCGGGTCTGGGCGGAACTGGTAATATCTGCGGAGCAGTCACTGGAAGTCTTGTCGCGTTCGGAATTATTTTCGGAAATGAAAATATTACTGATCATGAAACGAAAGGCAGAACTATCGAAATAGCCCGGAAATTTATAAATAAATTCACTGAAAAGTTCGGTTATCTGCGCTGTGCGGAGATACAGGAGAAAGTAATTTTTGGCCGCAATATGGACCCGGGTGCCAGCGAAGAAAATATGGCTGCATTTGCAAAGGAAAAAGGTTTCGAAAAATGCGGCCTTGCGCCCGGATTCGGGGCGAGGATGGCCGCGGAATTAATTATTGAAAATATAAAATAAATAAATTATTATTTAAAAGTTATTGAAATATATTTCATTTATTGTGATAATTTTGACCGGATTGCTGCTTTAAAATATTTTAAGGAGGTTACCTTAATGGCAGGTAAATTAGTAAAATATTTATCGGATTTGCAGGAGCCAGAATCATTGGAATATGTTGATAAAGCTCTGGCGAAAGGTGATGATCCGTTGAAAATTCTTGGTGAAACACAGGAAGCTATGTCGTTAGTAGGCAAGAGATTTGCGAGCGGAGAGTATTTTATCCCCGATTTGATATTTTCCGGAGAAATTATGAAGCAAATTGTCCAGAAACTGGAGCCTCATCTTAAGAAAGCCGGGAGTACCGAGAAACACGGGAAGATAATTGTTGGAACGGTGGCGGGTGATATACATGATATCGGAAAGGACCTGGTTGTTTTTATGCTGGATGTAAACGGATATGAGGTGTTCGACCTCGGTATTGACGTTCCCGTGCAAAAATTTGTGGATAAGGTCAAAGAGACGGGCAGCGCTATTGTGGCTCTTAGCGGGTTTCTTACGCTGGCATTCGATTCCATGAAAGCGACGATAGATGCATTGAAAAAAGAAGGACTTCGCGACAGGTTAAAAATTATGATTGGCGGCGGGCAGATAGACGAGAAGGTAAAGGAATACACGGGAGCCGACGCGTATGGAAGAGATGCCGTGGAAGCAGTAAGACTGGCGAAAAGCTGGATAGGAGGTAAATGATCATGGAAAAGAATTGGACACAGATGAACGCTGATGAAAAACAGGAAGCTCAGTTCCAGAAACTTCTTACGCCGAGAGACCCTGAGGGCAATCCGCTTAAATTTCAAAGTGCTGAAGCTGAATCAAATTATAAAAGCAGTATAAACAGATTAAAGGATGCCATCCAGTTAAAGAAGACTCCGGACAGGGTGCCAGTTGCTATATTCCCCAGCATGTTTCCGTATATCAGCGCCGGAATGACAGTTGAGGAAGCTATGTATGATTATGATAAATGTACTGCGGCTTTTAATAAATTCATCGAGGGAATAAAGCCTGATATGAATATAGCTGCTTCTGCGCCGGGTCCGGGAAAATTCTATGAAATTCTTGACTACAAACTGTATAAATGGCCGGGACACGGTGTAGCACCCGAACATAGTTATCAGGCGGTAGAAGGTGAATACATGAAACCGGAAGAATACGATCTGTTTCTCATGGACCCGTCCTTTTACTTCAGAAACTTTTATTTGCCGCGTATAATGGGAGCGTTGCAGGGATTTACGATGCTTCCGCCTTTGACGGGTATTCTCGAAATGTACGGTCTTGCGTTCAGTTTTATTCCATATGCACTTCCTCCCGTACAGGCCACGTATAAAGCCCTTTTTGAGGCCGGTGCGGAAGCTCTTAAATGGGCAATGGCTATGGGTGCTTCGGATATGTATTTAAAGTCATTGGGATTTCCTAATATTCTTGGCGGATTCACCAAGGCGCCGTTTGATGTGATCGGCGATACCCTGAGAGGCACCAGAGGTATAATGATGGATATGTACCGCCAGCCAGACAAGCTGTTAAAATCGTTGGATGCGCTTGTGCCTATAATGATAGCTATGGGGGTAGGTGCATCCCAGCAGACGGGAAATCCTCTTATTTTTATACCTCTACATAAAGCGGCAGACGGTTTCCTGTCTAATGAGCAATTTAAAAAGTTTTACTGGCCTACTTTCAGACAGGTCATTGTGGGTCTGATTGAAGGCGGATGCATCCCATTCCCGGCACTCGAAGGATCGTGGACTTCGCGTCTGGAGATAATCCAGGACATACCGAAAGGTAAAACATTGTGGTTGGTTGACCAATCGGATATAGCAAAAGCCAAGAAAACCTTGGGCAAGAATGCATGCCTGGCAGGCAATGTACCTTCATCTCTATTGAAGCTGGGAACTAGTCAGGAAGTGAAGGACTATTGTAAAAATCTCATCGATACTGTTGGGAAGGGTGGCGGTTATATTATGAGCAACGGGGCTTTCTTCGATGAGGCAAAACCGGAGAATGTAAAGGCAATGGTTGACTTTACAAAAGAGTACGGGGTGTACAAGTAGCGATTAAATGCCAATGGCGGATATAAAATATCCGCCATTTTTTAAAAATTTTTGGGTGGATATTTTGTTTTTGTATGTTCATCAGCTAAGGGGTGATATATAAATTATTCACTCAAGTTGACTGACTTTTATTACACTATTTCTTAATACTATCGATAGAATGATCAGATTATTATCAATTTTCCGCCTCAAATACCCCATCCATGGACTCTTCGGCGGTCGGCAACATCCATGTTGCCTTAAAATTGATAATAATCTGATCATTCTATCGCAGATGTCTATAAAAAAGTCAGTCAAGGTGAGTTATTCATTTTATCGTTTCGCCAGTGCAATTTTAGCTAAAAAAAAAGTCAGCCAAATTATATAATATTTGAATTTATTATACATTGCTTTTATAATTTGTAAACTGAGATGTTTGTTTGGCTTTCATTTTTTTTATTAAACTTGGATCAAAAGGTAATATATAATGAGCAGAACGATTGATGGTCCAGTTTTCCGAATGGAAAATGTTACAAAGAGGTTTGGAGGTCTGTATGCATTAACAGATATTAGCCTCAGTGTTAATAAGAATCAGATAACAGGGCTAATCGGTCCAAACGGTGCAGGTAAAAGCACCCTGTTTAATGTCACCACGTCCATATATAAGCCGGATGGAGGTGATATTTTTTTAATGGATGAAAAAATTACAGGAAAATCGTCACATCACATATGCTGGATGGGCATTTCCAGAACATTCCAGCTTGCGAAAACATTTCTAAGCATGAGTGCATTTGATAATGTTCTTGTGGGTGCTGTTTATGGCCACAAAGTGCACAATAAAAAGGCCAGACAGGAGGCAATGGAGGCATTGGAACTTGTCGGCCTTGAAAACAAAAAAGATATCATAACATCACATATGACTTTGTCCGACAGGCGGCTTGTTGAGGTTGCAAGGGCTATGGTTTCCAAACCTTTAATAATGCTTCTTGACGAGCCGATGGCGGGTCTGAATCCATCAGAAATCAATAATATGCTCAATGTAATAAAAAAAGTTCGTGCGGAAAGAAATGTTTCTGTCTTATGGGTTGAACATAAGGTGGAAGCTATCTTTCAGCTTTGTGATTATATAATAGTGCTGGATTACGGTCAGATACTCGCTGAGGGAAAACCGGAAGAAATAGCGCAAAATATCAGAGTAATAGAGGCATACCTTGGAAAACCATCTACTTGAAATAAAGAATATTAATATATCATACGGCGACGCTCTTGCCGTTTGTGATGTTTCCTTTTTTGTCGATGAAGGAAAGATTATATCCTTAGTCGGTGCTAATGGTGCAGGCAAAAGCACCATTTTAAATGCTATTTC
>CAZVDF010000007.1:0-22559 GCA_964626055.1 uncultured Leptospirales bacterium | reverse complement strand
ACTTTAAGCGGCGGTGAACAGCAGATGCTGGCGATTGGAAGGGCATTGATGGCAAGACCCAGCTTATTAATGCTGGATGAGCCGTCTCTGGGGCTGGCCCCTATTATAGTTGAAAAGATGTTTGAAACAATACGTATTCTGAACAGCGAGGGAATTACTATTCTGCTTGTTGAACAGAATGTTCATCAGGCCCTGGAGATTTCCGATTACGCTTATGTACTTCAGACCGGAACATGTACAATGCAGGGATATTGTAACGAGTTGTTGACCAATGCCAATTTCCGGTCAGCTTATCTGGGAATTATGGGGGTAAGAATATGAGCATGTTCCCTTCAATCGATGTATTTCTACAGGTAGTTATTAATGGATTACTCCTTGGCTGTATGTATGGCGTAGCTGCAATCGGCCTCAGTCTTATCTTCGGATGTATGCAGATTATATTCATTGCCCAGGGTGCGATCATGATACTTGCCGCATATTGTGTTTACTGGCTGTACACGCTTACGCCTGTTAATCCCCTTTTCGGTTTTCTGCTTATAATACCGGTATTCTGGGGAGTAGGATGGGTAATTTACAAGGGGATGTTCCAGAGGGTCGCAAAGGTCGGTCAAAGCCCGACATTGCTTTTGGCATTCGGATTAATGATACTGCTGGAAAACCTTATGTTATATTTCTGGTCGCCGGATGTCCGTTCAGTAAAGACGGCATTCTCTACTTCTGCACTTGGATTATGGGGCGTTAATATATCGGTCACCCGTCTTATAGTAGCTGCTGTTGCGCTTTTATCCACAGGCATAGTTTTTCTTTTCCTGAAAAAGACAATGGTAGGGAAAGCGGTCCGCGGCGTATCGGAAGACAGGACAACGGGAATGCTGTTGGGCATCAGCCCTGCAAAAGTCAGCGCCGTTACTTTTGCGATAGGCATAGCTATGGCAGGCGTCGCAGGCGCTGCTACATCGATAATTTATCCTTTCGATCCGTATTTTGGATTTATTTTCAGCCTTAAAGCGCTGATAGCCGTAGCTTTCGGAGGATTGGGAAACGTAGGGGGAGCTCTTCTTGGCGGTCTTATCCTTGGTTTGCTGGAGAGCCTCAGTTCATATACAATAAGTCCGGGATGGGCAGATGCAGTTTCCTATGCAGTCTTTTTACTAGTTTTAATATTAAGGCCACAGGGATTGCTTGGCAGGGCTTTTGAGAAGTTTTAGCAGGATAAGCCGGAGGAATATGATAATGAGATTTTACAAACAGTTAAGTAAAAAGACAGCTTATGCTATTGGAATTGGTTTCCTGTTTTTACTGTTTTTTATAATTTTCCCGTTAATAGTGGATGTCGAGAAATCCTATCTTGTCTTTTTCTTTTTTACAACTTTTATTTATATTACACTGGCACAGGGATGGAACCTTGTCGCAGGCTACACCGGACAGGTATCCCTTGGGCAGCATGCTTTTTTCGGTCTTGGTGCATATATTACGGCCTTAACATGGAGAGCGGGATGGACAGGTTATCTTGATCCTCTTGCAATGCTGATGAGCGGAGGAGCCGCGGTTATACTGGCAGCTGTTGTCGGCATGCTTCTCCTTTCCAAACTGAGAGATGATTATTTTTCGCTGGGCAGTCTCGGGATCGGTGAGATTTTACGAGTGGCTGCTTTAAACGGTGGAAGCCTTACAGAGGGCCCATCCGGGCTGAGCCTTCCGTCGGACTCGTATATTTCCATGAGTTATTATTACTATATAGCGTTTTCAATTATGATAATCACTCTTATTGCTATTTTAGCTATTTCGCGATCCCGAATAGGACTGGCGCTTATGGCTATCAGGGATAATGAAACAGCCGCTTCTGCGAATGGAATTGCTGTGCTGAAATATAAGACCATAGCTTTTATTATAGGTGCATTTTTTACAGGGCTTTGCGGCAGTTTAAATGCATACTATCAATTTCATGTGCATCCTCCGGGAGCGTTCAGTCTTAATTGGGTCATTATCCCAGTTCTAATGGTTCTCTTAGGTGGTGCGGGCACTTTTTTAGGTCCGATCATCGGGGCTTTTATACTTAGCGCTGCCTTTGAACTGATCAACATCTGGGTACCGGAGCTTCATCCGATATTTTCCGGCGCATTTATTGTGATTATAACACTTTTTATTCCATTCGGCATTATGAGTTATTTTACAGGCAATAAACAGACAATTTTACAGAAATTATCCATTTTTAAATGGAGGTTCCAAAAGACATAGCTTTTTTCATTTTAAGGCAGATAAGGATATTCAATCTGACCTCTTAGTTGCATAAGATATGATTTCATAGATTATGCAGATAAATGTAAATATAATAGAGGAAAATATTAAAAAGGAGGAGTAAAATGAAATGCTTTAAAAATTTTTTCAAAATCACAGGCTTTGTTTTTGCAACAGTTCTTCTTTTAGGTGTTCTTTTCTCCTGTGGGAAAAAAGCTGAGAGGGAAATTCTGCTCGGCGCGCATCTTCCGCTCAGCGGAGTAGGCGCAATTGTCGGCGCGGATCAGAAGTGGGCATACGAAGAGGCGGTCAAAGATATAAATGATAAGGGTGGAATTTTTGTCAAGGAATTCAATGCAAAACTCCCGGTCAGAGTTATAGTTGTAGATGATGAGTCGGATTCCGGCAAGGCGGCAGCTGCGGTAGAACGCCTTATAAAACGCGATAAGGTTGATATGATCCTGAGCGGCCAGGTTGGAGCCATGGGTGTTCTTCCGGGTATGATCACAGCGGAAAAATACAAAAAATACTATCACGGCAACATCATATGGAAACATGATTTCCTTGCTCATAAATTCAAATGGGCAACCATGTATTTCATAGAAATCCCTGCGATTGGAATTATGCCGTTTGAAGTCTTCAAAACATTGCCGGGAAAAGATCGTCCAAAAAAAATCGGTTTATTCATGGAAGACAGTTTTGACGGCAAAGCAATGGGCGATGGCGCTGCGCAGGTTGCAAAGATGTATGGATATAATATTGCATTGCGCGTTACAATGGGACTGGGCGCGAAGGACTTTTCCACACAGGTTTTAAAAGGAAAAGCAGCCGGTGTTGATGCTATTATTAGTATGGCTAATGTGCCGGAAATGGTTACTTTAATTCGCCAGATGAAGGAGAATAATTTTAGCGTAAAGGCATTTCAGGGAGTTAAGGGCACATGGTCTACGGAATTCTACAAAGCGCTGGGAAATGATGCCGAAGGTGTCCTTCTTGATGCTTTCTGGTCTGAGGATTATCCTTTTAAGGGCGCCAAGGAATTGGGAGAACGCTATACAAAAAAGTTTGGTGATCGTTCAGTCAGCGTTGGAATGTACTATGCTACATGCCAGATATTATGGAAAGCAATTGAAATAGCAGGCACTGTGGATGGAGCCAAAGTACGTCAGGCGGTTCTGGATAATACATTTGAAACCGTTAATGGTCCTGCAAAGTACGATAAAGACGGCGTGGCTATTTTCCCTGTTGCTGATTGCCAGTGGAGAGACGGGAAACAGGTTCCGGTATATCCTTTAAATCGTGCTAAGGAAAAATTTGTGGTTATGAAGCCATGGAATAAACGTTAATGTGAATTTTTCCAATTGTGTTCTTGGGATAAATTTATTTCAAGGCGTAATACCTTGACGCTTGCGTCGAGGATGTAAGCCTATCGATTTGCGGAGCAAATCGATAACGCCTTGAAACATAAAATACCCCGCCGACACCGAAGGTGACGGTCGGTACGTCAGTACCGGGGGCTTGCCCCGGGGAATTTTATTATTATTTTCAGTTTTTAAAATAATAATAAATTACTTATCTGACTGACTTTCAGTAATTATATTATTAATATTTTTGGTAAAGTGATCAGGTTTAAATCAATTTTAAGGCAACGTGGCCATTCCCAGCCTCCGCGGCATTCAATATTTCGATGTTGCCGAGTGCCGAAGAGCCTACGGATGGAGTATTTGAGGCGGAAAATTGATTTAAACCTGATCACTTTACCGTTTTATCAATGATATTTTAATAAAAGAGTCAATCGGTTAGAATAAATTACAAAGAGTATATCTATTGCCTGAAAAATGACCATGTAAGATGGTCTTTTTTTTGTATAATATTCATTTTTATGCTATTTAAATAAATAAAAATATTTTAATGAATATTTAATTGAAATTTTTATTATTTCTAATATAATTAATTATACTTTTTATAAAGTATGACATTTATAATTATCACAGGGAATTTTGGTTTTGTTTAAAATGGGATCCTGAGGTTTTTATATCATATCTGTTAAGATGCATTTTGTTTTAAACATTATTCCGATGGGTCATTCAGATAACATTTATTGTCAATCGCTTAATATAAATAATATATTAAATGACGGAGAAAAAAAATGAATCTGTCACGGATTAAAATTAAAACAAAGCTTATTGCCAGCTTTTTGATTCTAATTATATTATCTATAGGACTAATTGGATTCTTTATGTATGAATTGAAACATACTGAAAAAATTACCGAAGATTCCCATAACACGTCTCTGGTTTCCAACAAATCTTTCGAAGCCGAAATTTCGATATATCATTTTGAAAAGATTTTAAATGACTTCATTTCTGCGATAAATCAAAAGGATATAAACAAAGCTTATAGTACTATTGCCGGAGGCAGAGATACCCTGGGAACAACCCTGAAAGGAAATATACATACTGTCGGTCAATTAATAAAAGATGCAAAAGGCAAAGAACTTTTTGCCAATGTCGAAAAAATGTTCGGGAATTGGGAGCAAAGCATTGAAGAGCTCATTATTCATGTTAAAAAAGAGGATGCCGCTTCTGCACTGCAGGCCGCAGACGCTGTAAAGACAAATTTAAAGGATTACATAGAAGCACTCTCAGAAATGAACTTTCATGCAGAAATGACAGCAATGGAATTTCATAATGAATCAAAAAAAATATTTAGGGATATACTGATGGCTTCTCTGATAATTTCGGTATTGATTGTATTTGTTGCGATTTTTATTGCAATAATGATTTCAAGAAATATATCCGGTTCTCTATCCTTTTTCCAGCAGATATTTTTCAAAGGAGCATCTGGCCATCTCAACACAAGTTATCCTTCACTGCCGGGCGCCAAAGATGAGATTAATCAGCTCGGTTTACTGTTTAATCAATTTATAGATAAAGTACGCGAAGTAATTATTGAAGTAAAGGATGCGTCAGTTGACCTTGGAGCATCTTCTGATGAGCTTTCGGCTACAACTGCCAGTTTCTCCGTGAATTCTCAAAGCCAGGCAGCTTCTGCAGAGGAAGTAACGGCAACAATGGAGGAGATATCAGCAGGGATTGATAGCATATCCGACAATACACAGTTTCAGTTTGACAAGCTGAATGAGGTAGTCGGGTTAATGAATCAGCTTTCAGATATCATAAACGAAATGGCGAAAAGGATATCCGATACTCAGAGTTTATCCAAAAATATTACCGAGCGAGCTAAAGCCGGCAGTATTACTTTAAATCAGATGAAAAGCAGTATGGATGAGATTACTGAAAGCTCGAAAAAGGTTACGGATATTATCGGTATAATTGATGATATTTCCAATAGGATCAATCTTCTTTCTCTTAATGCTGCTATAGAGGCTGCGAGGGCGGGTGAGTCCGGGCGCGGTTTTGCCGTTGTTGCGGACGAGATATCTAAACTGGCGGATCAGACAGCAACGAGTATAAACGATATAGATTCTCTTATCAAGAAAAATAATACTGAAATAAGCAATGGCATGAAAAATGCGGTTGATACTATTAGTAGTATTACAGAGATAATTCAGGGCGTTGAGTCCATAGATGGTATGATGAACAATATTATTGTAGATATGGAGAAACAGCAGACGGCAAATAATTCTGCAAATAAAAGTGCGGATGATTTAATGAACAGGTCGAACGAGGTAAGGACTGCCTCGGAAGAGCAGAGGAATGCTGTCAGCGAAGTAATGAAAGCGATTACAAATATAAACGAACTTATGCAGTCAAGTGCGACCGGTGCAGAGCAGATTTCCGCCAATGCCCATAAACTGGCTTCCATGGCTGAAAATCTCAGAGATAAAGTAAGTTTTTTTACAACCTGAGGTTCCTTGTGTTTTAGTATGGTCCATAGCTATATCCTGGTATTTTTTCTGCATATTCAGTAATTCAATCGATTGTTGTTCAACCTCTGATTTTCTTCGTTTTTCGCAGTTTAATTAAATCTGATCAAAGGATCCGGAATTATTGTTAATTTCATTTTTATTTATTTTTAAAAAAAAGTGTTGAATAAAAAAGCACATTCCTATTTATAGAAACACTTGTTCGAATAACTCATTCTGCCGTCGGATCACGGGCGGATTTCCCTGTGATGATAAAATTCAATAATCGGCAATTGTATTATTATTCAAAGAACTATAAAGGAGCTTTATTTTGCCAGAGATCAATTCCGGGAAAAGTGAATTCATTCAATTAGCAAACGAGTACAATCTGATTCCAGTGTACGCGGAGATGCGCGCCGATTTATACACGACCGTTTCGCTGTTCATGCGTTTAAAAAAAGAGCGATACCGGTTCCTTCTTGAAAGCGCGGTAAGCGGGGAATTCTTCGGCCGCTACTCGTTTATGGGCACATCCGAAAAAGCAATCGTATGCAAGAACGGCAATGTGTCGTTAATTGACGGTAAAAAAGTAAAGGACTGCGGCAATTATGATAATCCACTTGAATACGTCCGTGAATATTTCAGGAAGATAATCCCGTACAGGCATCCGCAGCTGCCTCCGTTCACGAACGGATTAATAGGATATCTTGGATACGATTCGGTCAGATACTTTGAAAAGATTCCGCTTCCGGAAAAGGATGATCTGGATGTCCCCGATTTCGAGCTTATAATAGCCGATAAAATCATCATTTACGATCACCTGCTGCATAAGCTTTACGTGGTCTATTCGCCGCTGATCGGAGAAGAGGATGACCCGGCTACAGTATACGCGGATGCTACCGCAGGGATAAAAATGATGCTGGCTGAAATTGAAGCTCCCGGTAAGCCGCTTCAGCCGTTCAGGATTTATACAAAAAACGGCAGACCTGTTTTTAAATCTAATTTTTCAAAAAAGAGATTCGAAGAAGCCGTTGAAAAAGCCAAGAAATACATCTATGACGGTGATATATTCCAGATGGTGCTTTCCCAGAGGCTTAATGTCCCCGTAAGCGGCGACGGATTCAACCTTTACAGAAGCCTTCGCGTGGTGAACCCTTCGCCGTATATGTTTTATCTTAAATGCAACGATGTGGAAGTGATCGGTTCTTCACCTGAAGTGCTTGTACAGCTTAAGGCAGGGCAGGTGACTGTGCGGCCGATCGCGGGCACAAGGCCGCGCGGCAAATCGCCCGAGGAGGATATTCAGCTCAAGGAAGAGCTTCTGACGGACGAGAAGGAGCTGGCCGAACATATAATGCTGGTCGATCTCGGGAGAAACGATGTTGGCAGGGTATGCATGGGAGGCACGGTCAGGGTAGATCAGCTTAAGGTGATAGAGTATTATTCGCATGTAATGCATATTGTGTCTAATGTCGTGGGAAGAATGTCTCCCGAACATGACGTATTCGATCTGATCAGAGCGGTCTTCCCGGCAGGGACATTATCCGGCGCGCCGAAGATAAGAGCTATGGAAATTATAAGCGAGCTAGAACCCGAAAGACGCGGCATTTACGGAGGAATGGTCGGGTATCTTACCTGCGGGCAGGAGCTCGATAGCTGCATAACCATACGCACAGTAATTATTAAGAATAACGTGGCCTACCTTCAGGGAGGGGCTGGCATTGTCGCAGACTCGAATCCTGAGCGCGAGTATTACGAAACAATGCAGAAAATGAAAGCGCTTTCCAAGGCAATGGAACAGGCGGAGAATTAAAATGATTTTACTGATCGATAATTACGATTCATTTACGTTTAATTTAAAACAATATCTTCTTGAATTGAACCAGAAAGTAGAAGTTTACAGGAACGACGCGATCTCAATTGATGAAATCAGAAAAATGAATCCGTCGCATATTGTGATCTCTCCCGGGCCCGGCAGGCCGGAGAACGCCGGGATTAGCGTCGATGTCATAAAGGAGTTTTCGGGCAGGATACCGATCCTCGGAGTATGTCTCGGGCATCAGGCCATCGGGTACGTGTTCGGAGGGAAGATAGTGAATGCCGCGAAACTTATGCACGGTAAGACAAGCAAAATATATCACGACAATAAAGGTATTTTTCTGAATATACCCGACGGATTTGAAGCTACAAGGTATCATTCGCTCGTTATCGAAGAAAAGGCTTTTCCGGAGGTGCTGGAGATTTCGGCAAAGAGCGAAGACGGCGGGATAATGGGGGTGAGACATAAATACGACTTGACCGAAGGAATACAGGTACATCCCGAGTCCATACTTACAAGGGAAGGAAAAAAAATATTGCAGAATTTTCTGGAGTTTAAATATATGGGAAAAGCGGACGGCATTCTTATTAAAGATGCCATTAAATCGGTGATAGATAAAAAAGACCTTAACGGGGAGGCTGCAGTAAGAGTAATGGATGAAATTATGGAGGGCGGCGCTACCGATGCCCAGATCGCTTCATTCATTACGGCGCTCCGCTTGAAGGGTGAGACTGTTGAGGAAATAGCCGCATTCGCAAAGGTAATGCGCGATAAATCCGTAAAGATAATGCCTGGCGCCAGGGACCTTGTGGATACATGCGGCACCGGCGGGGACGGATCCGGCAGCTTCAATATTTCGACCGCCGCTGCGTTCACGGCAGCCGGCGCAGGGGTGAAAGTAGCGAAGCACGGCAACCGCAGCGTGTCGAGCAAAGCGGGCAGCGCGGACGTGCTTGAAGCTCTCAATGTGAAGATCGATCTGTCGCCGGAAGACGTGGCGAGATGCATAGACGAGGTGGGACTCGGATTCCTGTTCGCGCCAAAGCTGCATCCTGCCATGAAATATGCGATCGGGCCAAGAAGAGAGATAGGAGTGCGCACGGTATTCAATATACTCGGACCTCTTACAAATCCGGCAGGCGCGGCATTTCAGATCATGGGCGTTTACGAAGAAGGACTTGTCGAGAAGCTGGCGAACGTATTGAAATATCTGGGAGTAAAAAGAGGTTTTGTCGTATCATCGCAGGACGGCCTAGACGAAATTTCCATTTCCGCCTCGACGCTGGTCGCGCATATTAATGGGAAAGATGTAAAATTGAAAAGATTCAGTCCGAAAGAAGTCGGATACAGGATCGGCAAGAAAGATGCAGTAACCGGCGGAAGCGCCCTCGATAATGCCAATATAATCAGAAGCATTTTCAGCGGAGTTAAAGGCCCACAGAGAGATATTGTCTGTCTGAATGCGGGATTCGCGATCGCGGCATGCAGCGGCGCAGGCATAAAAGAAAGCGTTAGCCTTGCCGAGGAATCGATTGATACCGGCAGGGCGCTTGGTACTCTTGAGAATCTTATAGAGTTTACGAACAGCATTTAGGCGGATAATGGGCATTACACAAATAATAATTATTCTTGCGATGATTTTACTTAACAGCGTCTTTGCCGGATACGAACTGGCTCTGACCACGGTCAATCTCGGAAGGATAAAACTTTTTGCGGAGCAAAAAAGAAAGGGCGCCATGTCGGCTCTCGTAATGAAGATGCGCATGGGCGCAAGCCTCGCCGTTGTGCAGATAGGAGTAACTATTGTCGGCGCAATTGCGGCCGCAACCGGAGGCGCTGAAGCCGAACAGACAATTGCCGATTTCATACGGTCGACTTTTGCATTTTCGAGGCCGGTGGCAAGAGTAATAGCAATCGCCGCCATTGTACTTCCTCTTTCCGCAATAACCATTGTAATTGGAGAGCTTGTTCCGAAGACGATCGCCCTGAAAAACAACGAAAAAGTCTGCCTGCTTCTTAGCCCGGCAATGAAAGCTTTTGCGTTTATAGTATATCCCCTGGTACACTTTCTGGAACTGGTTACCAATATTCTTGTCCGTATTTTTGAACGCGGAATGCCGAAGAAAATTTCCCAGGTAGATCTGGGCATCGTCGAATTGCGCGCGCAGGCCAGCGCTCTCAGAACAAGCAGCGTGATCGATCAGGATCAGGAAAAAATTATTATCGGCGCAAGCAATCTTTCCAGGATAAAGGTCGGGGACATCGTTGTTCCGGCGCAGGATATCGTGACTCTTTTCGCCGACGGAGATATAACCGAGCATTTTGTTACGGTTCATCTCGAAGGCTTTACCAGATTCCCGGTAACTGAAGTCCGCTCGGATCCGCAAAGAATTATCGGATATGTGAATATAAAGGAATTGCTTTTTCTCGCTAAGACTCATCCGGGGAATCCTTCTATTAGGGAAATATTGCGCCCGGCGCTGTTCCTGCCGCCTGAAATGGATATCGGAGAGGCATTGTCGATTATGATGAAAGGTCATATCCACCAGGCTATAGTCCGCAACGATGCAAGCGTTATCCTCGGGATGATAACCCTGGAAGATATCATTGAAGAAGTCGTAGGCGAAATCCAGGATGAATTCGACAGGCTGCCGAAGTATATTAATAGTTTCGGCCGTCAGTATGTTGTCGGCGGCGGTGTCCCGCTTTCTGTACTGTTTGAAAGAATGAACCGTATCGATCTGTTGCCGCCGGATCTGGCGAAAATATCATTCAGCGACTGGATAACCGGTAATTTAAATAAAAAACCTACCGGAGGCGATTCATTAACCATTAATAAAATCAATATACTTATAAGAAAAGTCCGCAGAAATCATATCCTTGAGGCGATAGTATCAGTTAAGGACGGATAAACCGTTATAAAGGTGTCTGTTTTTCTGAAAATAGCTTTCCCCTTTACCCGATGCGACATAGCATGCACCTCCTATTCTTGCTCCTTCCGGTATCCTGCAGTTTTTTCCGATAAGGCTGATGCTTCCGTTCAGGGAAGGAAACTCGCTGTTCTTGATCTGCCCGTCGTTTGTCCCTACGCTGCACCTGCTCCCTATATTCAGGTAGGGCATGATATTTTTAATAGTATCGCTTTCAGTATTTTCTTTACCGTTAATATTGGCTGTTAATATTTTTCTGTCCGTCCTTTCATCGATGATCGTTTTTGTAATATGACTGTCCGGGCCGATTATATTATTCGGGAGTATGATCGAGTCCTTAACGATCGTATTTTCTCCGATCTCTACGCCCGGGAACAATATGGAATTCATCACTGTCCCGAATATTTTACAGTTATCCGAAACAATGCTATCCGCCACTTTCGCATTTTCCCCGAGAATAGCCTGGCCTTTCTCAGTTATAAAACTTTTTACGGGCGATTTGAAAAATATCAGGGAAGAAATAGCCTGGTTTCTCAATATTTCCATGTTCAAATAATAATAATCCGGAACGCTCTTCATAGGCCAGTAATAAGCGTCTGTACTTTTGTTTTTAATTCCCTTATTAATCATGATGTTGATTATCATTTCAAAAATATTCGGAGAAGTATGCCTGCTTTTGATGGCCTTTTTGATAATATCCATTAAAGATTTTTTAGTGCTTACGAGTATTGTGTGGGCCATGCTTGCTGTGCCGGAAATCTTTAATTTATATAAGGAGGCCTTGCTTTTATTATTTTTAAACTCTCTTATAATTTTTGAAAAATCAATTATCGAGGGATTATCTCCGTTATATATCACGTATAATGCCGTGTCGCTCTCTGAAATAATACGCTGGCAGAATTTTATATCGGAAAATTCT
Source organism: uncultured Leptospirales bacterium (assembly GCA_964626055.1). Taxonomy (GTDB): domain Bacteria; phylum Spirochaetota; class UBA4802; order UBA4802; family JAFGDQ01; genus JAFGSG01. Next base: position 10,785 of record CAZVDF010000007.1, on the reverse strand, counting down.
TTTATTACGACTTTTAAATCCGTCCGGTTTATATTGCCGCCGCTGCCGTATCTGGAGACATATTCTTCCAGCCCGTCCTGGAAGTCGCTGAAAATAATCGCTTTCTTCGCGCAGGAATAAAGGGCATTGCGGATAGTAAAGTCCACAATCCTGAAACAGCCGCCGAACGGAAGCATATAGCGCGACCTTGATTCGGTCAGCGAAAGCAGGGAATCGTTCCGCGAACGGGAGTAAGAGATTATTGTTGCGTTTTCCATTGGATTCCAGTTTTTAAAGTCACTTTCATCGGATTTTAAGCCGATGGGTTTTTACATTTTACCGTACTATTTCTAGCTATCATTATTTAAAATGCAATAAAAAAAGAGAGGTCACAGGAAAGGATTGTCGCAAGAAGGAAACATAACAGGAAATAGCAAGAACTCACCTCGATTGACTTTGTTATAAATATTTGCGATAAATTGATCATAATCTGAACATTCTATCGATAGTATTAAGAGTGCGTTGATTGCCTTTTGCTTCATATAGGTTTTGGGACGCACTATTAGCAATATTATAATAAAAGTCAGTCAACTTGAGTAAGTAATATTATTGACAATTTGATAATAAATTACTACTATAGTTATGACCATGGTCATTGGAGTTTATTATGATTACAATATCGAAATCCGAATTGAAATCCAAGATGCTGGAATACTTCCGGAAAATTGAGAAAAGCGGGGAAGACATAATAGTTACTGATAACAGGAAGCCTGTTCTCAGGGTAAGTACGCTTAAAACAAAGAAAACTCCCGATGAAGTTTTCGTCAAATATCGGGATAAAGTTAAATTTTATGAAAATATAATGGCTGATACTTCAGATGAGTGGGAAGAAAAGTAAATGATATTACTGGACACACATGCACTTATCTGGTGGACATTGTCTCCGTCCGAACTTTCAAAGAAAGCAAGAGCGGCATGTTCGGAGATTGAAAAGAATAGCGGTTATATCAGTTCAATTTCAATTTGGGAGATCGGGATCAAAATAATGAATAAAAAACTGGATATTGGGATGCCCGTATCTGACTATCTTGAAAAATTAAAAATGATGAATTTATTAAATATTATCCCTGTTGATGAAAAGATCTGGGTGGAGAGCCTGATGCTTGACTGGGTAAACCGCGATCCTGCAGATCGCGTGATAGTTGCTACGGCTAAAATCAATAACCTTTCTATACTCAGTAAAGATTCAAAGATAAGCCAGTTTTATCGAAAGACAATCTGGTAAACTTCGTTTTTCCAGGTTATTAATATAATCGGAAGTAGTTTATTAAAAAATCCTTAATAGTGCCTTCATTGAAATGTCGGGTAAGTTTTTCAGGCATATCTTCATCTTCGGTTATTTTTTTTAAAATTGCGGCTCTTTCCGGCTGAGTGAGTTTCGGTATTCCTTTCAGAATTTTTCGCGTTTCCTGAAGCGCTAATAAAATGTCTTCAATATTTGCCGGCAAATTTTTTTCGAGCGTTCTCCTGATCTTTGCGGCCATTGCGGGCGAAGCGCCGCTTGTCGAAACCGCAATTGTGAGGTCGCCTCTTCTGGCTATTGACGGCACTATGAATGAACAGTTCTCCGGATCATCAACGGAGTTAACCGGTAAATTTTTTTCTACTGCAATCTGAAATATTTTTTTGTTTAATGCGGGATCGTCTGTCGCAGCGAATATAATATATGCACCAATAATATCGCTGCTTTTAAATTTTCTTTGTATGATCTCTATTAAACCGGGATTTTCTTTCCGCAGTCTTTTTATTTTATCATGGATATCGGGCGCGATGATTTTTACTTTTGCCCCGCAGTCCAGCAGGTCATTCAGTTTTCTGTATGCAACGTCCCCGCCGCCCGCTATTACCGCAAGTTTATGTTCAATATTAAGGAAGATCGGATAAAGCTTCATTTATCGCGTAAGCTCCTCAGGCATTTTGAAATCCTCTCCTTTTGAGATAAGTTCTTTCTTTTTCTCTTCGGTAAGTCCTATCTCTTTGTCCGTGATATAACACTGCGGATCAGGCGCCCATGCATCTCCGAATATACGTAAAGCTCTCACTCTCATTGAACCGGTACACATGTTTTTATATACACATACTCTGCATCTGCCTTTTATGTGAAGAGCTTTATGCTTAAGGCCGTGCATCAGCGGCTTACTCTCATCCATCCAGATATCCCCGAAGTTTCTTTCTCTTATATTGCCGAAAGAATGATCCTGCCAGAACTGGTCAGGATGCACATTGCCGGTAAAGTCTATGTTGCCTATCCCCACGCCGGTCGAATTTGCGCCCCCGCCGTTCCATTCCAGAAGGTCGCGTATCTTTCCAGTTTCCGGGCTATTCTGCTCGACAAGCTTTCGGTAAATATAGACCCCGTCAGCATGATTGTCGACTGTCAGTATGTTTATGTCAAGGCCCCTGTCAAAGAAGTCCTTTGTCCTCTCGAGAATGATATCCATTGCATTCCTCGACTCTTTGTAAGAAAGATCGTCATTAAATAGATTTTCACCGCGCCCCGAATAGACAAGATGATAAAAGCATGCTCTGTTGATTCTTTCTTTTTCAATAAAGTCGAAAATTTTATGCAGGTCTAAATAGTTGCGTCTGGTCAGGGTCAGCCTTAAGCCCACTCGCTGGCCGGCCGAGCGGCAGTTTTCAAAGCCTTTCATTGCTTTTGAAAATGCTCCTTTGACTCCGCGGAAAACATCGTTTACCGACTCCATACCGTCAAGGCTTATGCCGACATAGACAATTCCGGAATCCTTTAGTTTTTTTGCGGTATTTCTGTCAATAAGCGTGCCGTTCGTTGAGAGCACAGGCCTTATCTCCTTTTTTGCTGCCTGCTCAATCAGCTTAATTATATCTTTCCGCATCAGCGGTTCGCCGCCCGAAAACAGCAGCGAAGGGATTTTAAATTGCGCCAGATCGTCGATTAGTCTTAATCCTTCGTCGGTTGAAAGTTCGTTTTCGTATATTCTGTTTTCGGAGTCTGTGTAGCAGTGAACGCATTTCAGGTTGCAGGTTCTTGTTACATTCCAGACGACGATGGGCTTTCTCCGGCCGGCAGCTTCTTCTTTTTTATGAGGCATGTTCCCGTGGCGGTCCGCGTGCGATTCGGTTCCGTACCGGAGCCCATCGCCCGTCGATGTCCCGCCGCAGTATAATTTACCGATGTCTATCATATGTTTATTAAGTTACTTAAATAAATTGGAATACATTGCAAAATTTATGAGGACGCCTTTCAGACCTGATGCAACAGCCTTCGAAAACATAATAAATTAACCAGGAGGGTCTGATTCCGCAGCAAATTTTGCAATGTATTCCAATTTATTGAAAATTTTTCATCTGAATTATTATTTTATAGATGAGTTCAATACAATTATATTCCTTCGCTGAAATATTTCACTCTTTGTTTCTTGAATTCTTTCAATGAGCGCAATACCAAATAGTCTTTAATGCCGGATTGCATTTCAAGCTTTTTTATTATCCCGGAAAGATCTTCTTCGTTCTTTGCGTGTATCATCGCAAAAAGCCCGTGCTCCCATTTGCCCGGATATATTGTTCTGAAATAAAGATGCGAAATATGGGGATTAGTGGAAAATATTTGAATTATATTATTATCATTGTAATCTTTCGGTTTCCATGCGGTCATCGAATTTGCTTTATAGCCGGCATTGGTATGCTTTAATACGGCACAATATTTTCTCATTATATCTTTCTGTTTGAATTCCTCTCCTCTGTGCACAAGGGTTTCTTCACTGACGCCGAGGTTTAATTTTTCGGTCAGCTTTTTAAACGGCCTTTTTTCAATCGGCAGATCGGTTTGTAAAATTCGTACGGATTGTTTTTCTTCAGGTGATAATTCCTCCGGATAACCGGCGTTTATCTCATCGTTATCGTTCAACTCTTCGGGATCATCCGTTTCGCCTATCCGGAACACGGCGTTTATTTTAAAAAGTCTTTCATTTTTTAAAATCAGGAAATCTCGTGCTTCCGTTCTTTCAGCTAGTATTTTTACTTCTGTTTCCAGCGTTATAGTCTTTTCAACAGCAAGCGTGAACCAGATATTATATCTGTGGTCCCTGAGATAATTATGGCTCACTCCAGGATGGGCATTTATCATGGTGGTGGCATATTCGAGCTCTTCTGCCGGGATCTCAAATGCAATTAAAGCTGATTCGTAACCGAGCGCGGCAGCATTGAATATAGCGGAGATATCGCGGACAATTTTTTTTTGCTTCAGCGCGGTAATAATCCTGATCAGTTCGTCTTCGATTATATTCAGCTCTTCAGCCAGTCTTTCAAACGGAGCTTCGCAGATAAGCCAGTCTTTCTGTATCCTGTTCAGTATTCGTTGTTCTGTATCAGATAGATTTTGCATCGGATTTTCGCTTTATAATATAAAAAAGCCTTCTTGAAATTAAATTTTGTTTATAGTCAATAATTTATATGAATCAATTATTTTAAGATAACTTCTAGTAAAAAATATTTAAATTTTTTTATTTTGTTATATCTTTTTAAAGATAAACAGGAGAAAATAATACAGATAATATATATAATATTACAGGTAATTTTATGATTAAAGTCAATATTTATATAATTAAAATATTATTAATCATTCTGTATTTAATGATTTACTCGGATGTTAAAGCACAGTTAATAAATGTTGATAAAGTCGTCAATATGGGCACACCGATAAATTCGGCGGGCGACGACTTCGCCCCTTCATTTACTGTCGATGGTAAAACCCTTGTGTTCAGCTCAAGACGCGGAGGAAGCGGTTATCAGCATATTTTCATAAGCCATTTTGAGAACAATACATGGTCTAATCCTGCTCCAATTAACTCGATCAATTCAAGATATACGGATGAAAGCCCATTCATCACACCGGACGGCGAGTATATATTTTTTTCCTCCGACAGGGACGGAAGTATCGAGATGCCGAATGACGGTTCAGGGCAGGTACGGGTGTCTTCAGATCTTTATGTCAGTAAAAGTATTAGTGGGAGATGGGACGCCCCGATAAAAGTTCCGGGTGCAGTAAATACTCCAAGCCACGAGCGTATGCCGAGTCTAAGCCCCGACTCGATGAAATTGTATTATACAAGCATGCCTTTCGGCGATGTGAGCAGGGCCCGTATAATGAAAGCAGAGTATAAAGACGGCGACTTTATTAATCCGCAGGCGCTTCCTGCCCCGGTGAACGTTAATGCACAGGATACCGGGCTTGTGCCTTCGGTCGACGGCAAGGGATTTTTCTTTTCATCAACGAGAAAGGGGGGATACGGCGGATGGGATCTCTATTACGTAAAGTTTGAAAACGGAGTATTCGGTGAACCGATTAATCTGGGTCCCGAAATAAATTCACCTAAGAATGAGATCAATCTTTCTGTGATTAAAGATTCAATATATTTTTGCTCTAACAGAGAAGGCGGGTACGGCGCATACGATATCTATACAGCAAAGATATCGGTTGAGGATGACGCATTGAAAATTATTGTGCGCGATAAAAAGACGAAAAAACCGGTTGAAGCAGAAATGAATTTATCCACAAAAGTGAAAGAAAGCGATGACGGCTCTGTAACTTACGAAATTAAAAAGAAAACCGATTCCAAAGGCGAAGCAATAGTGAAGCATAATCCCAGGGTAGAGAGCCTGGATGTATTTATAAATAAGGAAGGATATTTGCCTCTTTTTGAGACAATCGAGATTCCTTCAGTAAAAGGAAAACCGCAGATACTGGAGTTAGCTCCAATCGAAAAAGAAGCAAGTTTCGATATACATTCGATCTATTTTGACTTTGAGTCCTCGAAACTAAAACCGGAATCGTATCCTTATTTGGATGCTTTTGCGGAATATTTAAAAGCGCACGGCTCGATGCGCTTTGAAATAATCGGCCACACCGATCTGCACGGCTCTGACGAATTTAATGATAAGCTGAGTCTTGAAAGGTCTAAATCTGTAAAGGATTATCTTTCCGGAAAAGGCCTTGACGAAAAGAGATTCACTATAAAAGGATTGGGCAAAAGACAGCCAATTATTCCGCAGCTTGGCCCGGATGAAGTTGATGCAAAGAACAGGCGCACGGAATTTAAGCTCCTGGAAAAATAATTTCAGATCACTTATACATTAATTATACAAAGGTAAATAAATGCAAAAAGAACAGCTATTTATAACTGTTATAGGAGAAGACAGGAAGGGGATTGTCGCACGCATTTCCGACTTTCTTTACAAAAACGATATTAATATCGAGGATATAAGCCAGAAGATAATGGAGTCATATTTTGTCATGATGATGCTGGTTGATATTAAGGATGCGAAGATCCCTATTGAAGAAATACGCAAAAGACTTGAAGATATCGGCACAAAGCTCGGCGTCCAGATACAATTGCAGCACGAGAATATTTTCAAGATGATGCACAGGGTGTAGACATGACATTAACCGTAGAAGAAATATACGAAACCGCGAGCATGATTCTTTACCAGAACCTGGACATCCGCACGACTACGCTCGGAATAAATCTTAAAGACTGTATCGACTCCGAGTTCAACGCGTTCAAAGATAAAGTATATGAAAAAATATTCAGTAATGCGGTCAGGCTTATAAAAGAAGCCGAAAAGCTGGAACATAAATACGGTATTCCCATAGTGAACAAAAGGATATCAATTACTCCAGTGAGCCTGATAATGGAGACTCATTGTACAGGTAAAAAATTTGTTGAGATGGCAAAGACCCTGGACAGGGCCGCGGAAGACGCCGGCATTGATTTTATCGGGGGATTCGGGGCAAGCGTGCAGAAGGGGATGACGAAATCGGACAGAGTACTTATTGAATCGCTCCCGGATGTTTTTGCTGAAACGGGAAGGATCTGCTCGTTCCTGAATGTTGGCACTAACGTCGCAGGCATGAATCTCGATGCCGTGAATCTTATCGGCGTAATGCTGAAAAAAACTGCTCAAAGGACAAAGGACGCTGTCGGATGCGCCAAGTTCGTCGTATTCGTGAATGCTCCCGAGGACAATCCGTTCATGGCAGGCGCTTATCACGGAACCGGAGAAGGCGACATGTCGCTTAATGTCGGCATAAGCGGGCCGGGAGTGGTCCGAAGCGTTGTGGAAAAAAACAAGGACTGCGATCTTACACAGCTTTCGGAGATCATTAAGCGCACTGTTTTCAAGATCACAAGGGGCGGCGAGCTTGTCGGAAGAGAGCTTGCGAAGAATCTTGACGTACAGTTCGGTATTGTTGATATTTCACTTGCACCTACGACAGTCAAAGGCGATTCGGTAGCCGGTATAATAGAAGCTTTCGGGATAGAGTCTATAGGAGCGCACGGGTCTACGCTGGCCGTCGCTTTACTGATGGATGCCGTAAAGAAAGGCGGGGCCATGGCAAGCGGGAACGTGGGCGGACTGAGCGGCACATTTATTCCTGTGAGCGAAGACAGGAATATGATCGATGCTGTAAAGCGCGGTTCTCTTTCGCTCGACAAGCTCGAAGGGCTGTCTGCTGTATGTTCGGTCGGCCTTGACATGTTCGCGATTCCGGGAGATACCCCGGCAGAGACTATCAACGCGATCATTGCCGATGAGCTTGCAATCGGTATCATCAACAATAAAACTACGGCTGTACGGATTATCCCGGTGCCGGGCAAAACCGCGGGCGAATCCGTTGATTACGGCGGATTGCTCGGCGAAGCTCCAATAATGGAAGTAAGCCGCTATTCTTCAAAGGATTTTCTTAAACGCGGCGGCCGCCTGCCCGCGCCTGTCACAAGCATGAGAAACTAGGAATTTATTGTATCAATAATTTTTAAATAACATCTAATAAAAACATAAACTTTTCTTGGTAATAAATAAATTTTTACATTATATTTTTTCCGGGAAATATTTATTATTTGCCGATAAATTATTAATATTCTCCCTTTGTTTATAGGGTGGGGGATTATTATTTTTTTTAAAAAATAAAAAACGGAGTAAGAATATGAAACGCAATTACTGGAAGATTGCAACGATTGTTCTGTGTACGATATTTGTGATGGGGCTTGCAGTGTCATATACCTATGCGAAAAAGGAACATGAACGTCGCACCAGAAATGACAGGTCCTATGGATGGATTCAAGTTGCGCTTAAGAATTTAAAAGCTGCGCGTGCAGAGTTAAGTAATACGATTGTATTGCCGGCAGATAAAAGCGGTGATATAAAGAATGCCCGCGAATATACGGATAAAGCCATTGAAAGCACAGAGCGGGTGCTCTCGGTTCTTAAAAGCATGGAGCGTAAAGAAGGAAAGTAGAAATAATTATTTTATAATTAGTAGTCATCTTAAAACTAATAATTCAATTAAATGATTAACGATAAGTAGGGATATATTACAAAATTTTCTGCGGAATACCTTCCTGGTCAGCCTGTTATGTTTTTGAACGCTTTTGCATCAGGTCTGAAAGGCGTCCTCAAAAATTTTGTAATATATCCCTACTTATTAATAAATACTATATGATATTCAATATGACTTCTAAAATTATATTTTACTGAAACATTTGTTTAATTTTCATAGGTAAAAGCATCCATCTGTATGTATAGAGCTGTTTGCTTTTATTAATTATCATTTTCTCCAGCTTAATGGCAGCTTTTTGCGGATTGATGATCATAAATGCCGGGGTTTTTACCTTATCTTCCATGTCATTCCGGAATGATGTATTCATCAATCCAGGCATAAACAATCCGATGCCTATGTTATATTTTTTCATCTCCAGCCTGAGGCCTGTCGAAAAATTAACAAGCGCGGATTTTGTGGCTGCATAAACGCTATTATCCTGGAAAGAAATTCTGCTTACAAGCGAGGCAATATTTAAAATATATGCTGAATTGCTTGACTTAAGCAGGGGTAGCAGGGCTTTAATGCAGTAGAAAGTACCGTAAAAATTAACCTCGAACTGCTTTTTCATTTCATCGCCGGACATCTCTTCCGCAGGCTTGTGAATGCCTGCCCCTGCATTGTTTATAAGAATATCAACCTGTTTATATCTTTCAGCAATAATTCCTGCCATATGCCTGACCTCGGCTTCGCTGGAAATATCGCATGGAATGATCAGCGGCCTGTGTCCTGAAATATTCATGATTTCGCTCTGCGTCTTCTCAAGAAGCTCCCGCGTGCGCGCCACAAGCACAAGATTAGGATTATTGCGGCACAGGCGAATAGCTGTCTCCCTGCCGAGTCCCTTTGAAGCTCCTGTAATTACAATGATTTTATCTGTTAAATTCATATTTTTCGTCCTGATTTTACAATCCTTGCATCAATGCATTCTCGATAGCTTTTATTAAAACAGTACTGCTTTTTGTTGCTCCTGTGATTGAATCAATTTTAAGGATTTGTTTTTTAATTATTTCTTCTGTTATTTTATCAGCACCATAACCCGGCCCATGGTAATGTTTAAGAATATCAATTTTATAAACAACTCCATCGTTCACGAAGACATCAACCTCAGCTGAATTTATCATAATATTGTATTTTCCAATATATTTCCCATCCCTGACTTTTTTAAAATCAATATTTTCAATATTTAAAGCAACCGGTCTGTTTTTCTCTTTACCCAGTTTATTTCCCGTACAGGTTAAAAAAGCTGGTAAAATTAAATGGATTATAATTGATATTAAAACCGGCTTTTTTAAAATTTTATTAAATAACGTCAAATTTTATCCTCCATATTCTGACAAATCTCTGAAAATCAGGCTGATATCAATCATTTGGTATTTGACTGTTTCTATTGTCCGCATGGAACTTTATATGCATCAATACTCCGATAAGACCCGCGAAGAAACCGCAGAAAAATCCTCCAATGGTGTGTCCCATTATGTTGTCCATAATGCTTTCCGGGAAAGGGAATACATAATAATTCAGCAATCCCGATATTATGCTGCAAAGTATTCCTCCGAAAATACCGCTCATTAATGCTCCTGCAATTTTTCCTTTCATAATTTTTTCTCCTTTTTTCATTTAGAAATATATTTTCTGAGGAGAATATAACAGAAAGGCCGGCAGGCTGTCATTGATGTATGTTAAGATTGTTTTAAATTTGTGCGGATTCTGCTTAATGATTCGGGAGTGATGCCCAGGTATGATGCAATGTGATACTGGCTTATCCTGTTTACAAGATTCGGATAATCCTTCAGAAACTGCAGATATCTTTCCTGCGCATCGTTAAGCAATAATTCGGATTCTTTTTTCTGGCCCAGCATCAGTATAATCTCTGCCAGCTTTCTGGCAACTTTCTGCCAGCAGATATGACTGTTAAGCAGATCATCGTAGGTTTTATAATCAATAACAAATAATTTTGTATCTTCAAGCGCCTGTATGTAGATCTCGCTTTCTTCTCTTCGTAAAAACGGCTTATAAGCAATTGCCAGTGTGTTTTCAGTGCAAAAATGCTTATTGATCTCATTCCCGTCTTCATCAATATAGAAAAGACGCAGCAGGCCGGAAATATTAAATCCGATACGGTTCGGGATTTCGCCTGCATTTAAAAAATATTCATCTTTTTTAAGACGAATGATCTTTTTCCTTCTGAATAATCTGCGCAGTTCTTCCCTTGGTATTTCTGCTGTGAAATTCATTGACTCTGCGAGTTCCTGAAGATAATTTGTTTTCATAAGTATATTTAAAATAATTTACGGATACGAAGGCTGGTTTGCAATTAATAATATATTATTCATCTTGACTGACTTTTTTATAAACATCTGCGATAGAATGATCAGATTATTATC
>CAZVDF010000006.1:0-94074 GCA_964626055.1 uncultured Leptospirales bacterium | reverse complement strand
AAATATCAAAATGGAGAAAACCATGACCGTTACATCTTTAATTATCATTTTAATAATTGGCGCAATAGCCGGATGGCTTGCAGGACTCATAATGAAAGGCAGAGGATTCGGACTTGTCGGCAATATCATAGTAGGTATCATCGGAGCCTTTATTGGAGGTTTTTTATTCAGGCTTTTAGGAGTATATGTCGGAGACGGATTAATTGGATCGATTATAATTGCCCTGGTAGGAGCCGTGATTCTTCTTTTTATAATCAGTATTATAAAAAAAGCCTGAGTGCCATCTAAAAATTTATATTTAAGACGGCATCCATGCAAATTTCTGTTATTCTGGCACACCCAAATAAAAAAAGCTTCAATCATGCTATTGCGAAGGCCGTCATTGATCGGCTTGTCTCCAATGGGCATAGTGTATTCTTCCATGATTTATATTCTGAAAAATTCGATCCGCTTTTACAATACATAGAAATACCTGATAATGCACTCCTGCCTGAAATTGTCCGGAAACATTGCGCTGAAATCGCCGTTGCTGACGGAATAATAATAGTTCACCCGAACTGGTGGGGCCAGCCTCCGGCAATATTAAAAGGATGGATCGACAGAATTATCCGCCCTGGTATTGCTTACGAATTTCTCGAAGGCGACTCCGGAGAGGGAGTGCCAAGAGGCCTGCTTAAAGCACGAATTGCAATAGTATTCAACACATCCAACACATCGGATGAACGCGAACAAATTGTATTTAAAGATCCGCTTGAAACAATCTGGAAAAACTGTATTTTTGGATTATGCGGGATTACATACTTTTATAGGCACATGTTCAATATAATTATAACAAGCTCAGAAGAACAACGTAAAAAATGGCTGGAAGATGTTAAAGAAATTATTAATAAAAATTTTCCTGAATAATCATAAATAGTAATTTTCAAAAGAACCGGCTTATTAATGGAAATATCTTTTTATGATAACTTGTAAATACTAATCCGCCTGATTTTTGAATCCATTGGCTTATTTCCATGAACCTTTATTTCAAGGCGTTGGCAATTTGCATACCAGACTTGATGAAATGCGTATTAATCCATTTATGATGAAACGAGATTTAATAAAAATAGAAAAAGCATATGATGCAATAGCCGAAGGATATGCGGAAAAATTCACCGGCGAACACGAAAAGAAACCTAAAGACCGCGAATTATTACAAAAATTCTGTCAGATAATCGGTAATAGAAAACCGGTCTGGGATTTTGGCTGCGGCCCAGGCCAGACTACCGGATATGTGCACAACCTTGGCATTGAAATATCGGAGCTTGACATTTCGGGGAAAATACTGGAGCAGGCAAGGAAAAATAATCCCGGTATACGGTTTCAAAAGGGCAATATTCTCGATCTTGAGTTTAACGATAATTCCGTAGCCGGCGTTGTTGCTTTTTATGCAATAGTTCATTTTACAAAAAAACAAATTATAAGAGCTTTAAGTGAAATATTTCGGGTGCTGAAGCCCGGCGGATTGTTACTGATTACATTTCATATCGGTGACGGGACTGTACACATAAAAAAATTTTTAAACAAAAAAATCAACATCGATTTTATGTTCTATAATCCGGATTATATATTAAGCTGCTTAAGCAATACCGGATTTAAAAAGATAGAAATAACAGAGAGAGAACCTTATCCCGGAGTGGAGTACGAAAGCAGAAGAGCTTACGTTTTCGCGACAAAACCTTAACGATGAACTATTCCGCAGCAGTTTAACGTTGCCATCAGCCTGATATGCTTTAAAAATTATAGCTAGTTTTGATATTGCCATTGATTACTTTTTTCTTTATGTAGATTTTGGGACGCACTCTAAATTATTATATTGCTAACCCCAATTTAAAAAGAAATGGACATGCGATTATAATTCTGTTAAAGCTGCATTAATAACAACAGGAGTGTTCCATGTGGAACGTGACATAATCACAAAATGGCTTTCAGAACGGAAAATCGATCCGAAAGATGAATTCACGGATAAAATATTGTTATTCGCAGATTTAATTAACAATACGAACCGGAAATTTAACCTGACCGGTCTTAAAACAAAAAACGATATTATAACCGAACTGCTGCTAAGAAGCATTGATCCTTTATGTGACATAATTGTTCCACGTGGAACGCGGTTTGCGGATATCGGATCCGGGGCAGGGATACCCGGTATACCGCTTGCATTGTTCTTTGACGGACTTTCTGGCATATTGATAGAATCCAATCAAAAAAAAGCAGAGTTTATTAAAAGCGCAATTGGGAAATTAAGGCTAAAAAATCTTGAAGCCATTTGCGTCAGGGCGGAAGCACTGGCATCCGATGATGCACACAGGGAAAAATATGACCTGGTTTTTGCGCGCGCTTTCGGAAAACTATATATAACTCTTGAGATCGCGGCTCCTTTTGTTAAAAAAGAAGGCCTCCTGTATATTTATTCAACTATTTTACCGCATCAGATGCCGGAACAAATAGATAAACAATCGGAAAAACTGGGTCTTAGTATTATGTCTCATCAACAAATGAAAGAAAACGGGCTGGCTGAATCCGGATTATGCTTTAAAAAAGAGGAAAATACTCCTCAAAAATATCCCCGTAAATATCCGGTCATTAAAAGAGAAGCAGAGAAGGAAAAAATAAATTGAATTTAATAATGAAACTTATATTCTTATCATTTATTCTTCATATTGTCAGAAAAATGTTGCTTTAGATTAATTATCCTATGAATAAATAAAATCATAATTATGTCTTTTATAAAAAAGTTCCTTCTGCCTATACTTCTTGTTATAATATTTACTTTTCTCGGTCTCGGAGTTTATGCTTACAAATTAAAAATACAATACTTTTTTTTGTTCTTCGGAATGGGATTTATCGTTGCCGCCGGAGAATGTATCATAATTCTTTTCCCGGGACAAAAACAGATTCTCCGCAGAATAATTCAGTGCATGGTAGGAGGGGGTCTGATTTTCGGGATATCATTTAATTTCAGGGTCAACTTTCAGTTTTCAGGGGTTATTTTCGATATTTTCGGTTTGTTGATTACCGGAGCGCTGATTCAGTTCATTATCGCAAGACTTATTATGCCGTTCGTTGTGGGAAATGCATTTTGTTCCAGGGTCTGCTGGGACGGAGCTTTGTTTGAACTTACGCAAAATATGCTCCCATTTTCAAAATCAGTAAAATACAGATCCCAATATACGGCATTTGGCTTTCTTATATTTGTTATAATAGTCGCTGCAACTGTTTCAGTTTATCGCAATCCTGCATTGAATGAAAACCAGAGAATATACTGGATTATCGGGGAAAATATATTTTTACTTTTGACAGGTTTTGTTTTATCGTCAATTTGGGGAAGACGGGCATATTGCAGAATGCTTTGCCCGTTTTTAACCATATCCGGCTTTTTATCAAGATTTTCTCTGTTCAAGATCAAGCCGGTAGATCCGGAAAAATGCACTGAATGCGGCAAATGCGATAATGTCTGCCCGATGCTGATAAAAGTAAGCTGGTTTGTTAAAAATAACAGAAGAATAAACAGCAGGTTATGTATTCTCTGCGAGCAATGTGTAAGTTCATGCAATAATGGCTGCATCAAATTAGCGCCCGGGCTACCGTGGAAATAAGTTAAACCCATCTTAAAATTAAATTCTCCCGGACAGGCCTCCGGGCAAAGGTTACATACCGTCCGCCATTTCCAGTACGGTCGCAGTGACAGAGAAGATATTATGTTTCAGGGCATTATCTATTTGTTCTATAAATCTATAAACGTTGTTCCCCGACTTAAAAATCGAGGTACTACGCCTTTAAGAAAACTTAGCGCAGAAATTACTTTGCGTTTATTACCTCAAGGAGATATTATATGATAGTAATTCAGCTACCGGTAGGATACATGCAAGTATTCTGCTATATTATAGGATGCGAAAAAACACGGGACGCAATGGTAATTGATCCCGGCGGGGACGCTGAAATGATAGCCGGAAAAGCAAAAAATGAAAATCTTAAAATAAAATATATATTTAATACTCATCATCATTTCGATCATACCGAAGGGAACGGAGCGCTCAAGAAGCTGACAGGAGCAAAAATTATAATGCATGAACTAGAGGATAAATTCGTACGGGGGGATGCAAAAGCCGACATTCGCCTAAAAAATGAAAAAACATTCAGGGTCGGGGACATTACGCTTGAAATATTCCAAACTCCCGGTCATAGCCCCGGTGGACTATGCCTTTATGCAGACGGACACCTGTTTACGGGCGACACGCTATTTGTAGGCGACAGCGGCCGCACGGACCTGGCCGGAGGGCACAGGCCCACGCTGGGTGCTTCCATACGAACGCTTATGAAGCTTCCGGACGATACGATAGTATGGCCGGGACACGACTATGGCCCAACGCCGAACTCAACCATAGGCCATGAAAAAAGAACAAACATAAACGCGAAAGAGTATGGATACTTTGTCGGAGATTAATTTTTTTGACGCGATGTGTGATTTTCTCTGGCAGGATATAAAACGTTTTCTTAAAATAAGTTTTGCATTTAAGTAAATTGAAACTTATAGTATATAATTCTAATGATTATACGGAGTGAATAATGAAAATAAGAGAATACAGTAAAATTGAACCTAAAAAGTTCGAGAGTAAGGAAACGAAAGGAGTAACGGGTCGTATTGCTATTGGGAAGGCGGAGGGGGCGAATAATTTCTGTATGCGTGTGTTTGAAGTAGCCCCCGGCGGATATACTCCCAGACATACGCACGAGTGGGAGCATGAGATATTCGTACATGCAGGTAATGGCGAGTTTCTGAACGATGGAAAATGGAATCCGGCAAAAACAGGGGATGCGGTATTTATCCCGGGCAATGAAGAACATCAGATCAGAAATACAGGCAAAAACCTGCTGGTATTTATTTGTCTTATCCCTTCTTCTGCTCCTGAATTATAAATAGCTTAATCCTTAAAATTTTCAAGGAGGCGTTAAAATGTTTATTTTAAAAAAACTTGTAATAGCTGCCGCAATTGTTGTATTTGTAATCTGTATTTATTCTTTTTTACTGGGCAATGGAGTATTTGCCGGAAAATTCGAGAATGAAAGCATTGCCTGGTATATACTCGCAAAGGGCATATTTTGTTCACTGACACTTTACTTATCCTTTAAAATAATAGAAGCTTTAGAATCACTTAAAAGTCATAAATAAGAAGTTAGCAGAATAATAATTGCTTTCTCTTTTAAGTCCTTATTACATTATTATTCAGTACTTGATGAAAATTTCAGTTTAATACGGAAAAGATTTTATATTTTCAGGTTTTGAATTATTCATGCTATATGCTGATCAATAAAGCGAGTTATGGTTTGACATATATAAAATACATTACTATCATGCTGTTATTCAGCCAGGCAGCCTGTGAAAAAGCGATACCATTACAAACCGGATTCCGCCCGGATATGATTGTGGAAAATTATAATACTACAAGTTACAAAGAAGGTAAACTCATATGGTATCTTGAAGCGAAAAAAGCGCTCTACTATTATGATGAAAAAAAATCAATTGCTGAAAATATTAAACTGCATTATTATAAAAACAATAAAATCTCGGCTACAGTAAAGGCGGACAGCGCGGTATTATTTACTGAATCAAAAGATATCGATTTAATAGGAAATGTCGATATGGTTTCAACAACAGGCAACAGGCTGCTCACGACAAAAATCAGATGGAATAATAAAAACGGGCATCTGGATACCGATGAACCGGTAAAAATTATAAGAAAAAACGGTGATAAGATTGAAGGAACCGGGCTCAGAGCCGATTACAATCTTAATGAATATGAGATCAAGAAAAAAGTCAGAGCCGTGTCCGTTAAAATGGGCGGGAAACTGATTAAAAGAGATCAAAAGAAAAATAAATAGAAGGCATCCAGAAATAAAATTCCCCGGGGCAAGCCCCAGGTACATATATGTACCGGCTTCCGCCTTCGGCGTCAGCGGGGTATTATGTTTCAAGATGACTTCTAATTATTTAATTAAAATTAAATAAAATAATATGGAAATGTATAAATATATTTTTATATTTTTGTTTGTATTTATTTTTATAAACGCGGATTATCCGGACAAAAAGCCGGTAACCGTTACGGGAGATAATGCAAAAAGCAGGCTTGTCACCGACGGGAAAGGCGAAAAAACATATGTAACCGAGCTTACAGGGCATCCTGCGATTAAGTCAGACGGCAGGGAGCTCAGAACGGATAAAATAATAATACGCGGCAACAATGGAGAAATAGCGGAAGCTATAGGCAATGTGGTTTTAAATGACAAAACAAACGGCTCGAAAATAATTGCCGCCCAGGCTGTTTTTTTTAAAGAAAAGAACATTATTGAATTTTACGGAAGACCCAGCGCACAGCTTAAGAGAGGAGATGATAAATCTTTTGTTAACATAAAAGCAGACACCATGAAATACGATTTAAATTCAAATACTGCGGAAGCTGAAGGAAAAGTACATTTAATAAACAATGAAACTATTATTAAATCAAATAAAGCGGTATTTAGCAGAGACTCTAAAACTGCAGTTTTTTCCAAAAATCCTGAAATAAAAAATGGAAATGATATATTTAAAGCGGAGGAAATCATTTACTATACGGATAAGAAAAATATTATTTTAAATAAAAATGCGTTTATTAAGGCATATTCTGAAGAGAAAGATCCAAAAACAAACGTTATTAAAAAAGTTCTAATAAATGCCGGCGGAGACAGGATCGAGCATAATCCAGGCAAAGAAAAATATACTATAGTGCAAGGGAATGCCATAATAATAAGAGAAGACTCAGTGACTACAGGCGATAGACTGGAGATGAAAGGTGAAAAAGGAAAAGAAGATCTGAACGGCAGCAATATTCATATAAAGTATAAAACCGAAAATGTGGAGGCATTCGGTAAAAATTTCAAATCAAACAGAAGGGAAGGCAATACTGTTCTATGGGGGAATGCCTGTATATTAATAAATGACTCGAAAACAGGATCAGAAACCTCCAGAATATTCGGTGATTATCTGGAACATTACCGGGATATAGACGAGCTTTACATATCCGGCAATGTCAGAATTATCAGTAAAGACGGGACAATAAAAGGCGACATTGCAAAATACCTTCGAAAAAACAATTATTTGATTGTCACTGGAAACGCCCGGATAGTAAAGGACAATTCGACAGTACTTGCATCGGCAATTACAATCGATACAAAAACAAACAATACGAAGCTGATAGGGGATATAAGAGGAGGGAATAAACGTTAAGTCAGCACTGCTTGTATCCGGAAGCATCTCACACATTACTACGAAATCAGGATTTTTAATATATTTAATATAAATGATAAATAAAGAAAAAAATAAAAAAGTTCTAAAGCTTGATTCCCTTGTAAAATCATATAAAAAACACAGGGTTGTCGATAATATCAGCTTCGATATCTCTCAGGGAGAAATAGTCGGCCTTCTGGGTCCTAATGGTGCAGGTAAAACAACCACATTTTATATGGTGGTAGGGATTGTAAAACCGGATTCCGGCAGGATATATATTGATAAGGAGGATATTACGGATTTGCCTATGTATAAAAGAGCAAGATGCGGTATCGGTTATTTGCCTCAGGAAGCTTCGGTATTCAGAAAGCTTTCTGTAGCGCAAAATCTTGAACTGATTCTCGAAATGCAGAATTATACAAAAAGTGAAATTATTGAAAAAAGGGATATGTTGCTGAAGGATCTATCAATCGAACATGTCAAAAACCAAAAAGCCTATACGCTCTCAGGAGGGGAGAGAAGACGAATCGAGATCGCCAGAACACTTGCAACCACGCCGGATTTCCTATTGCTTGACGAGCCTTTTGCAGGCGTCGACCCCATCGCGGTTGCCGATATTCAATCGATAATCCAGTCGATCGGGAAAAAAAATATCGGCATATTGATAACCGATCACAACGTTAGAGAAACACTGACAATTACAGACAGATCATATATTATACATAAAGGCGAAGTTCTTATAAGCGGGAAGTCCGATAAGCTGATTAAAAGCAAAAAAGCCAAAGAGATTTATCTTGGGGAAAAATTTTCGCTGTGATGTTAAAAATAAATTCCTTCAAAGGTGTTTAAGACACAGAGTGAAAATTATAAGAAGTCATTTTATAATTATATTTTATAAATTACTCATCTTGACTGACTTTTTATAAACATCTGCGATAGGATGATCAGATTATTATCAATTTTAAGGCAACATGGATGTTGCCGACCGCCGAAGAGTCCAGGGATGGGGTATTTGAGGCGGAAAATTGATAATAATCTGATCATCCTATCGCTAGTATTAAGAAATAGTGTAATAAAAGTCAGTCAACTTGAGTAAATTATTTATGCATGACCGTCTTCGCAAGATTTCACAATAAACCTTTGATCGGAAATATTATAAAAAAAGTTTGCAAACTTTAAATTTTTAGTTATAATATAATATCAACAGGATAAATAATACCGGGGTACTCATGAATTTATCCGCAAAAATAAGTTTAAAGCAGACAGGTAAACTCACATTAACGCGTCAGCTTGTAAACTCCATTGAACTGTTGCAGCTTTCAAATGTAGAACTGGCGGAAAAAATAGCATCCGAGTTAATTGAAAATCCGGTACTTGAGGAAGAAAATTCCCTGGTATTACAGGCTTCCAGCGATAATGAAAGAGAGCTGCTTTCCACTGTTGACAAAGAATTAAGCGGGGACGAGTCCGCATTTAAAACCAAGGAAGCATGGGACGCGGAATATGACGAGAAGAGCACGCCTTATGATTCATATGATAACGACAGCAAAAGAAATTTTATTGAAAATGCCGTAACACAAAAAGAATCCCTTAATGAACATTTAATCAAACAAGCCAGTTTAATTGCAAAAGATTCATCGGAGCTTTTACTTCTCGAAACAATCATTACATCATTGGATGACAACGGGTTTTTAACCGCCAGCCACGAAGAGATTGCCAAAGCAGGCTCTTTTGACATACAGAAAGTCAGGGAAGCCGTTGCTGCCGTTAATATTCTTGATCCGATAGGCTGCGGTGCCCATAATGTAAATGAATCCTTAATTATTCAGGCTATGCAGATATATCCCAGTGATGAGATACTAATAAAGATATTAAAAGAATATTTTATTGATCTTGAAAAACTTGATTATGGCAAAATTTCTGCAGTTCTGCATATCTCAACTGCAGAAGTGATAAGGAAGAGCAAGCTTGTGCATAATCTGGAACCTTTCCCCGGGATAAAATATTCATTAAAAAAAATAAGATATATTATTCCCGATATTGACGTTAAATATTTCGACGGCAATATCATTATTTCATTGAATGACGACTGGATCCCAAAAATTAAAATTAATTCCTATTATAAAAACATATTAAAGAAAAAACCGGCCGATCCTAAACTTCTGGAATATCTCAGCAGCAAGCTGCAGTCCGCAAATAATTTACTTTCCAGTATTTCAAACAGAAGAGAAACAATTACAAAAGTCGTAAGCGCCATCATGGAGCATCAGCGCGAATTTTTAGCTTCAGGCTCAGGACATCTGAAACCGCTTGTATACGCAGATATTGCCAATGAAGTCGGTCTGCATGAATCAACGATCAGCAGGACTGCGACCAATAAATTTGTTCAGACTTCATGGGGTGTTTTTGAACTGAAATATTTTTTTGTTTCAAAATTAAAATCGCAGAACAGCACAGAACATTCTTCAGAGGAAGTAATGACTTTAATTAAAGAAATTGTTGCGAATGAAGATCCGAACAGACCTGCATCTGACATGGAGATATTAAATGCACTTCAAAAAAAAGGAATAAATATAGCCAGAAGAACTATTGCTAAATACAGGGCTCAGTTGAATATTGCTCCGTCAAGCATGCGTAAAAAATTAAATTTTATTAAATAATAAGGAGGTAAATCTCATTTAAATTCAAGACATGATTAATTTTAATTTTAAAATATTTTAAGGAGGCAAAATTTAATCATATTTTTAGTTTTGAATTTTATAAAAAACCAATTAAGAGGAATAAAAATGAAAATAGCAATTACTGGAAGACATTTTGAAGTTTCTGAAGATCTGTCAAAGTATGCTGAAAAAAAACTTGCGAAGCTTGAAAAATTTTTCCATAAGCTTATTGATATTGAAGTAATAATGTACCTTGAAAAACACAACCATGTTATAGAAGCTGTTATTAATGGCGACGGGATGAAATTTTTTGGAACTGAGAAAGCTTCGGATATGTACTCTTCTGTCGATCTCCTTATGAAAAGTCTGGAAAAGCAGGTTGTAAAACATAAAGAAAAGCATTCCGGCCATAAAGTACAGCCTCTTAAAAGTAACATTGAGAACATTGAACAGGGAAAGCAGACTAATATAGTTTACAATCAAACGACAAATAAACCAAAAGATGAAATTGAAGCATTTTTGGAAATGAAAATGGAAAACAGGAATTTCATTCTTTTCAATAAATATATTAAGGATGAAATTAAAAATAATTTATATGCAGTGATATATAAATCCGACAACGGATTTAAAATGGCGGAAATGCCTGCAAAATTAGGATTTGACCCGGGGAAATTACTGGAATTCGATTTAATTGTACAAAATGATTCAATGACAAAGCCTAAAATCAAACTGAAGAAATGCAAAAAAAAATCAATAAAATGTACCGAAATGAACGGTGCAATCAAAGAAATACTGGATTCCGACCACGAATATTTACCGTTTTTTAACAGTGAAACAAATTCATTTAATATCCTGTACAAGAACGGCAATGCCTTGGAAGTCATGATACCGTCTGAATAGACTACAGCCGGGCAAGCCCCCGGTACTGACATACGGACGGAGGACGGATATTAATGCCGGATTTACGATACAAGTTCGCAAATCCGGCATTAATAAATCCCGCATGTCACCGTTACTATTTAATGATTATATAAATTTGCCTGCGATATCAACTTCCGCTTCCACATTTCTCAAACTGATTGACAAGCTTAAGAAAGAATGTATGAATTGTATCCGGGCAGAAAATTATTATATAATGATCAGCCAATTTTACTCTAAAGAAATTCAAAATATTCTTCCTATGCGTAAGAATATTGGAAAAATATAATAGAATAGAATGGAAAAGAAGAAACTTTATATACATAATCTTATCGACGGCAGTACGGACATTAATCTTCAGCTTGAACTGATAGCCGGCGAGCAGGGACTTGACAGGGAAATCTGTGTCGGAGATATAAACAGACCCGGACTCAGCCTTGCAGGTTTTTTCGATTTTTTTGCTTTCAGCAGAATGCAGATTTTCGGTCTGGGCGAAACAGCTTATATGAGAAATCTCCAGGACAAGCAAATGAGAGAAATGCTGGATAAGTTCTTCTCATATGACATTTTATGCTGTGTATTTACTCATGGAGAAAGACCAGACGATATATTTATTGAACTTGCGAACGCAAAAAAAATCCCGACTTTCGTTTCGAAATACCGGACTACAAGGTTTGTAAGCCTCTGGACGCACGCAGTTGAGCAGTATTTCGCTCAGATTATTACAATGCACGGTTCTCTGGTGGATGTATTTGGCGTCGGCGTACTGCTGCTCGGCAAAAGCGGAGTAGGCAAAAGCGAATGCGCGCTCGAGCTTATTGAGAAAGGCCACAGGCTTGTAGCGGATGATGTTGTAGAAATACAAAAAATAGATGAATTGTTTTTATTCGGTGCGGCAGCGGAAATCATAAAACATCATATGGAAATCAGGGGAATCGGAATAATAAATGTAAAAGAAATATACGGCATAGGATCCGTTAGGAACAGAAAAAGGATTGATTTTATTGTAACGCTGGAAGAATGGGATGAAACCAGGGAATATGACAGGCTCGGCATAGATGAGCAGAAATATACTATACTTGATATTGATCTTTCATATGTCACAATTCCGGTCAGACCGGGTCGCAATATACCCATTCTGGTTGAAACGGCGGCATTAAACCACAGATTAAAAAAGATGGGAACAAATTCAGCCAGAGAACTGGATTTAAAAATTAGAGATATAGTTGGCAAGGAGTAAAATTGACCGAAGACGAAGTATTTATCAGCAGCGATGCGGGAGTTCATGCAAGACCGGCAATGATGCTTGTTCGGACAGCCATGAAATATCCGTGTGAAATTTTTTTTATCAAAGACGATGTAGAGGCGAACGCCAAATCCATAATGGGAGTACTTGCCCTCGCGATCACGAAAGGCTCCAAATTAAGAATCAGGGCTCAGGGCGGGAGCGAGGAGGAAGCTGTACGCGAGTTAGTGTCTTTGATCGAGCATGATTTTAAAGAAGAGGCCGTGAGTGAAGGATTAAAGGATTGATCGCATTCACTCGTAAAAAATCTGCGTTCCAATTCAATATCCAATTTAGTCAGCAAATCAAGGTCAAATATGTCAATTGCC
The DNA here is from genome assembly GCA_964626055.1 of uncultured Leptospirales bacterium. Classification (GTDB taxonomy): domain Bacteria; phylum Spirochaetota; class UBA4802; order UBA4802; family JAFGDQ01; genus JAFGSG01. Next base: position 81,579 of record CAZVDF010000006.1, on the reverse strand, counting down.
GGAAATCTGAAAAAATATGCTATTAGAAAATCCAGATTTCAGGATATTATTTTCATCAGCGGCGTACTTGCTTTTTCGGCGGCTTTGATTTTAGGCTTTTTCCCTGATGCAAATATAGAAGAGGGTGCCAACAGGGAATATTTCATTAATTTAATAATGATAATTCCTATTCTGGGTGCCATCTATTTCCTTTTTATTTCTTTCTCAAGAAAAATTTATTCCAGAACATCGGATTTCAGTTCAAGCATTATTTTCAAAATGATGTTTGCCTTTACTTCGGTTGCAATCCTGCCGTCTCTGGCCATTATAATCATTTCAAACCATATAATAAATATTACAGTATCCAATTTAATTGCCGATGAAACGATTTATTCGCTTAAGGATTCAATTAATCTGTCAAGAGATTATATTAATAAATATAATGAGGATATAAGCGGTGAATTAAGTTCTGTGGAAAATTCAATTAGAAAAGGAATCGTCAATATAAAATCAGATTCAGGAAGAATGTTGATCGTGGAAAACTGCAATCATAAAGGCCTGATGTGCAATATTTATAAAGTCAAAGAAAAGAGTAATGAATTCAACAAAATTCAGATCCAGACAAACGGAATAAAAAATAAAGATTATGCTGCCGGCATAACAAAATTTCTCCAATACTCGGATCTGGAGATATTATCAAAAGTATCAAATATCTCGATCAATAATAAATCTTTATTGCTGGGTCAGATATATTTTAACGGTTTTATTGTCTCAATTATAAAGGAAATTCCGGGTATCTTATACAGCAGAATTAATCTATATAAAGACTCGTTAAAAAAATACGAAAATAACGAAATTTTAAAACCATATTTTCAGACTAATATAGGATTGCTTTTACTTTTTATTGTGATTCTTATAGTTTTGATTTCAATAAGCGTTAGCTACTTCCTGTCAAGAGGGATAACAAAACCTGTGCTTGAACTTGCCGAAGCCGCCGGGCACGTGGCGTCCGGTGACTTTTTGATCTCTCTCAGAAGAGACGCACCGGACGAATTAGCTCTGTTATACAGATCATTCAATAAAATGGTTCAGCAATTGGATGAAAGTAAAAAGGCAATGTATCACGCCCAGAAGATTGAAGCCTGGATGGAAGTAGCCAGAAAGCTTGTTCATGAAATCAAGAATCCTCTAACCCCCATAAGGCTTGCCGCTGAAAGGATACAAAGCAGATACAGAGAAGGCCATAAGGACATGACAAATATAATTAATACAGGCACTGACACAATCATTGAAGAAGTAAAAGTTTTAACCAAGATACTGGATGAATTTTCAGGATTCGCACGACTCCCTGAAATGCATGGGGAATATATGGCATTAAATCCCATTATTGAAAACAGCGTGAATTTTTTTAAGGGACATGAGGGAATAACTTTTCATTTAACCCTGGACGGTACAATCCCGAGACTCTTTATCGACAAGATTTTAATAAGACAGGCTCTTACAAATATTTTACAGAATTCCATCGACGAACTGGGAAAAAACGGCAATATTACGGTAAAATCCGAATATACGGATAGGACTCACGGGCTCGTAAGGTTGTCCATAAAGGATGACGGGCCCGGAATCGACGAAGAAAATCTCGATAAGATCTTCGATCCGACTTTTTCTACAAAAGACAGAGGCACGGGTCTGGGTCTTGCGATCGTCGAAAAAATTATTCTTGAACATAATGCCAGGATATTTTTCTATTCAAAAAAAGGAGAAGGCGCGGAATTTGTAATCGAATTTCCCGTACTGGAGGAAGTGCCGGGTGGCAAAAATATTAGTAGTTGATGACGAAAGTAATATTGTTAAAACGCTTACCGCTATTCTGCAGGATGAAGGACACGACGTTTTCCCAAGCGAAAATGCTAAGGACGCGCTTGCTTTTTTGGAAAATAATGAAATTGACCTTATATTTCTGGATGTCTGGCTGCCGGATATGGACGGCATAAAAGTGCTGGAAAAAATAAAAAAAACATTTCCCGAATCCGCGGTGATTATGATATCGGGCCACGCATCCATAGATATTGCCGTTAAATCCACCCGTCTTGGGGCTCTCGACTTTCTCGAGAAGCCATTATCGATGCAAAGAATCATTACATCGCTTAATAATGCGCTTGAGCGCATTATGCTCAGAAAAGAGAACATAAGGCTGAAGAAGGAAGCCGCATTTGAAGATGAAATGATCGGAGAATCGGAAAGCATCATGGAAGTTCGGAAGATAATTGAAACCGCGGCAGGTACGAACGCAAGAGTGTTTATTACAGGCGAAAACGGTACTGGTAAAGAACTGGTCGCGAAAGCAATTCATAAAAACTCAAAGCGTTCGGGAAAACCTATGATAAAAGTCAACTGTGCGGCAATACCGGATGAGTTGATCGAGAGCGAGCTATTCGGCCATGAAAAAGGCTCGTTTACGGGGGCAGTAACCAGAAGACTCGGCAAATTCGAAGTGTCTAACGGAGGCACAATATTCCTTGACGAGATCTGCGATATGAGCTCGAACACTCAGGCAAAAGTGCTACGTGTGCTTCAGGAACAACAGTTTGAAAGAGTGGGAGGGAATGAACCGGTAACGGTTGACGTAAGGGTAATAGCTGCCACCAACATTGATGTTAAAAAAGCTATCGAAGACGGCAGGTTCAGGGAAGATCTATATTACAGGCTTAATGTAATCCCGATCAACGTTCCGGCGCTCACTGAAAGGAGAGAGGACATCCCTCTGCTTACGAATTATTTTTTAAATATGTTTTCAAAAGAACACGGCCTTGGCGAAAAAGAAATAACGGAGGAAGCTATGAACTTTCTTGTTAAATACAACTGGCCGGGAAATGTGCGCGAGCTTAAAAATATTATTGAACGGTTAAGCATTATGGTTCATTCGGATGTTATAGATAAAAAAGACATTAAAAAATATATAGAATCAAACGATTATGAAGATGTAATGTCCAGCGATTCATCCACGCTCAAGCAGGCCAGGGAAGAATTCGAAAAAGAATATATAATCAGAGCGTTGATTAAAAACGAAAAAAATATCACTTCAACAGCCAAAGAACTGGGGATCGAAAGAACAAATCTTCACAGAAAAGTAAAGCAGTATAATATAAACATTGAAAGAATATGAACAATATTTACAGCGACCTTTTATTATATATAAATTCACTATCCTCGCAGGGGATGCTGCTTCTTCACCGGGGCAACGATGAACTCGTTTTTCTTAAGAACTGGCTGTGGGGAAAAGAAAAAATTAAACCGGGGGGAAATTGCCCGAATCCGGCATCGTTGGACGATACGCTTCCGGAAATGGTTAAAAACTGCAAAAAATGCGGCAATGTAGCAAATAAAAAATTCGGATTCGGCACGGGGGAAAACGGTATAATGATATTATTTAATACACCGACAGGTATAAGCAATAACGAAAGGGAAAAATTAAAAGAGAGTTCAAAAGAATTGCTTATTAGAATGCTCGAAGCAATAAAGATCGATCTTAAAAAGTGCTATACAACCAATTTAATAAAATGCGATGCGGATAGCTCGTTTAAAAGACCAGGGCTTATGCTGAAAAATTGCGAGCCGATTCTGCTTAGAGAAATAAGTGAACACAAACCGCGTGTGCTTATCGTAATGGGTGATGATATTCCGGTAAAAAAACTGATGAATGAAAATAAAAAAATTAACTGGCATAGAATTGATCATCCGCTGACTCTAATAAAAAATCCGGAGCTTAAAAAATCCGCATGGGCGGAACTTCAAAAGATCGCAAAACTAATTCAAAACTGATTACGTAAAGTCAATCATTCCCGATACCGACTGAAATTAATGATATACAAAGAAAAAAAATACGCTGATGTATATGTCGGCTATCCCATCGACGGAAGTTTTACATATTCAGTGCCTGACGGCATGAATGTTCTTCCCGGAATGCGGGTAAGCGTTGATTTTAGAAAAAGGACTGTTACCGCTTTCATCCGCAGAGTTCACAGTAAGAAGCCGGAATTACCGGAAATAAAGGAAATCGGCAGGCTAATTGATCCATATCCGATCTTTGACCGGAAGCTTGTTGCGCTTGCAGAATATACTGCTTCAAATTACATCTCCAGCATCGGTGAAGTCATGGCCATGGCTCTGCCGTCCGGTGAAAAACCTTCCGCAAGGTACAAACATCCTTTCAGAGATAAAGTGTCCGCAAATAAAAAAATTGAGCTGACCGCGGAACAAAATACGGCATACAATGATATAATAAACTCTCATAGTCACGGCAAATCATGTCATCTCATTTACGGCATTACAGGGAGCGGCAAAACCGAATTATACATTGAGCTTGCAAGACATGTCATGGCAGAGGGGCGTTCAGTCATTTATCTTGTGCCCGAAATAACGCTTTCTTCGCAGATATTCGAAAGGCTTTACAGAGTCTTCGGCAATGACCTTATAGTTTATCACAGCAGATTAACGGCAAATCAAAGACTTAACAGCTGGATAAAATTTTTTAATGCGGATGTCAAGATGGCCGTCGGAACAAGATCCGCCGTCTTTTTACAATGTCCCAATCTCGGTCTGATTATAATAGACGAAGAGCATGACTGGTCGTATAAAGAACACAGTACGCCGCGCTATCACGCGAGAAGGCTCGCATATTATAGAGCCAAAACAGAGAACGCTCTGCTGGTTATGGGTTCTGCAACTCCTTCAATTGAATCGTTATATATAGCCGAACAGGGTATCTTCACATTGCATATTTTAAAAAGCAGGTACGGCGAAGCCGTTCTTCCGGAAATAGATATCGTTAAAATATATCCAAAAAAAGACGAGGCTATGATATCCTCCAGGCTTCTGCTTTACAGCAAAAGGGCCATGCAGGAAAAAAACCAGGCGATATTTCTTTTAAACAGGAGAGGATTTTCTCCAATAGTATTATGTAACGACTGCCATGAAACCATTGCGTGCCCTCACTGCAATATAAGCCTGAACCTCCATCGGACCGGGAGAATGATATGCCATTACTGCGGTTACAGCAGAAAGCTGCCCCGGAGATGTCCGCAATGCAATTCGGAGAACATTTTGAAATTAGGGGCCGGCACGCAAAAAATAGAAGAAATGATCAACTCTAACTTCGCGGGGCAAAAGGTCTTCAGGCTTGATCAGGACAGCACTAAAAAAAAGAACACCGTATTCGATATAGTTGAAAAAATGTCAAAAGGCGAAATAGATATTCTGCTTGGGACTCAAATGGTCGCTAAGGGATTTGATTTTCACGGAGTATCTCTCGTAGGGATTCTGCTCGCCGACATAGGACTGAATATGCCCGATTTCCGGGCTTCGGAAAAAATATTTTCTCTTCTTACGCAGGCTGCGGGCAGATGCGGCAGAGGCGATGTTTGCGGCAGGGTTGTTATCCAGACACTTAACGAAGATCATTATATCTTTAAATTTCTGAAAAACCATGATTATATGGGATTTTATAATTATGAACTTTCAATGAGAAAAATGCTCCAGTATCCCCCTTTCTCAAGGCTGGCCAGACTTTTAGTGAGAGGGAAAAAAGAGGAAAAGGTTGTCAAATCAATAAATGATCTCAAAACCGCGCTTGAAAAGGAAATATCGAATAACAAAAAAACAATTACAATACTGGGTCCTGCCGCAGCTCCCATTTCACGGATCTCCAACAATTTCAGATATCATATTATTTTAAAATCAAAAGATATAGAATCAATCCGGCAGACCGTTAAAGCAGTTAAAAACACAGTAAGCGGCAGGGATGTTTATCTGGAGATTGATATTGATCCGTATGATATTTTATAATTATGATTCAACTTTTTCGGACAGCACTATGCGCTTTCCGCATAACTCGAGATAATAAATATCCTCATTATCGTTAACGTCCTGAAGCAGGTCATAGGAGGGAGATCTTTTGAATTTTGCAAGAATTTCGCCGTTCCTTACAAAACAGTATAATGCATTGTTTTTATAATGAAGCGTATTTAAATCCAGTTTTTCAACTTCCCCGGAATTAAGAGCGATTAAGATGGACTCTTTATTATCATTATTAATAAAACGAAATCCTGTGACAAATAAAGGAGCATCTTCGACCGTTATCGGATAAACAAAACCGCCGTAATTAAGCACATATACGCCGTCTTTCGTTATATCAATCGATTTGTTAAAAAAACTTATCAGTTTTTTATTTTTAAAAACGACCCCGTTATGAAACCAGTGCCCTTCGGGATCTATTCTGATTTCATCCACTTCTCCGCCATCCTTCATCATCCTTTTTAAATAATCAGGTATCTCTGGATATGCTTTTCCCATGGTTTACACCCGGATCATAGGCTCTGTCAGTTTCTGATGTTCTTCCAGGGCAAATCTGTCCGTCATTCCAGCAATATAATCGGATATTGTCTGCTTTAGCCCGTCCGTCCTTATTCTTCTGTAATGGCTTTCGGGAAGAGCATTCGGATATTCCAAATATAAATTAAATAATTCCCTAATCAGCTTTTGCGTTTTAATGCCCATTCTGACTACCTTATAATGCTGGTATAATTTTTTATTCAATAATTTTTTAAGCTCCTGGTTTGCCTCCTCAATTTTGGGGCTGAATCCTGCAATTAATTCTGAAGATTTTCTTACGTCACTATAGTTTTTAATGGACAATTCACTAATATTGTTGATAAAAGTACCTATAAAATCCGTAACCAGAAGATTAATAATTGTTCGTATAATTTTATTTATTAATAGCTTATTGTCTTTAGGAGCATTCTTCTCCCCTATAGATGCTAATGCCATTTCCCAAATGTTTAATTTTTTAATATCTTTAATATCCAGATAACCCGAGCTTAAACCGTCATCCAAATCGTGATTGTTATAGGCAATCTCGTCCGCAAAATCGATTATTTGCGCTTCGGGCGAAGGATGTTCATCCGGGGCATATATATTTATTTCAGGATGGTTCTTTGAGGAATGCTTGATAATTCCCTCTCTTGTTTCCCATGTGAGATTCAGCCCGGGGAAATTATCGTATCTCTCTTCCAGCTTTTCAACAACCCGCAGGCTCTGCCTGTTGTGCTCAAAACCGCCCTCGTCTTTCATTAATTCGTTGAATTCCTTTTCACCGGAATGTCCGAACGGAGTGTGCCCCAGATCGTGCGCCAGAGCCAGCGCTTCTGCCAGATCTTCGTTCAATCTTAGAGCGCGTGCGATTGAGCGGGTAATCTGGGCTACTTCCATTGTGTGAGTGAGTCTTGTCCTGTAATGATCGCCTTCGTGGTTAATAAAAACCTGAGTTTTATACTCAAGCCTTCTGAAAGCCTTTGAATGGATTATTCTGTCCCTGTCTCTCTGAAATTCCGTTCTGTAAGGATGCGGAGATTCCGGATATGCTCTTCCCCGTGTTCCGGCGGATTTAGCAGCATAGGGAGCCAATAGCTCTTCTTCCATCCTCTCCAGATACTTTCTGTCTGCTTTATACATGTTGGGATTATATTTCTCTCAATTTAAAATTAAATTAATAATAAATTTTAAATAGTTAATGTCCATTCTTTTTTATTCTTTAAAGTCATATGCAAATTCTTCCCGGAGGCGTAAAAATCTTTAAATTAAATTTGTGCACAATTCTGCCGATTTTTAAATCGGCAGGAATTTTCTGACATATTATCTGTATTTTTACTTGATAAATAAAATATTAATGCTTAATTATATATAATGAAGAATAAAATTAAAAATATTTTCCTTATTCTCCCGGAGATGCCGTTTTATAAAAAAATAGGCTGGGCTGTTTTTGTCATCAGTATAATTTCTTTTTGCTTCATCATGCTTTTTGAAAACACAAGAGTTTCCACGCTCCCAATAGGCTGGGAGAAAAGCTATTATATTACTCCTTATGACATAAACGTTAAAAATATCAAGCTGGAGCAAAAGGGAAGCATTATAGCTCTGGTATATGAAGGAGAAAAGAACAAAATTCCCGGGATTTATATTTCAATGTCTTTTAACGACGGACAAAGATTTCTTCAGCCTGTAAAAATTGCGGACATCATATCAAAGACCGACCGGTATCCGGATGTAACAGTTTCAATGAACGGACATGTCGCCGCAGTATGGCAGGAACTTACCGAGGCTGATCCGAACAGCCGTATCTATTACGCAATATCCAGAGATATGGGCGCCACATGGTCGTCTCCGGAAAAATATAATTCACCGACCGAAATGGAAATGCTTCCCAAAGCGTTGTATGACGATCGAAACAGGCTGCATATTTTTTATACTGCTTATAAAGACAGGGGTTTTAATCTCTTTCATATTGTAAGCGAAGACGAAAAGACATTCTCTGCACCTGAAAACCTTGTCGACATATCGGTGGAATTAAGAGGTGCATTTTTCCCTGCGATTAGGGCAGAAGGCAGCGATATTTATATAGTTTGGCAGGGAAAAGAAAAAATGATGGATACCCTGTCCGATAATTTATATTTTATTAAATCAAGCAATTACGGAAGAAGCTGGTCGTCGAAAAAATTAATTACAAAAAGCGTTGTTAAAGACAGTTCGCCGTTCATTACATCGTACAACAGCACTATTTATTTGGTGTACCAGAACAATGAAGCAAAAAACTGGGCAATTAAATTAGTCAGGGGGGCAGAAAGAGGGAACAGGTGGGCTAATCCAGCCACCGTGTCGACAACAAACGCAGATTGCTATTCGCCATTAATTGTAAGATCCGAAGACGAAAATTTGTTCGTGATCTGGTATGACATGCGGAATAAGATACCGGGCATATTTGCGAGAAAACTTCCGCCCCAGATCAATAATCCCCCTTCAGAAGTAATGCTCTCGCGAACAGGAGTTTCTGCAAAAAAACCTCTGGCTTTTTCTGCCGGAAGAAAAGTAATCGTCTTATGGGAGGAAGCCGGAAGAATAACCGCAAAGAGCACAGACATTTATGTCGAACCTCCGGTCGTATATTCGCCGAGTCACCCGGAGAATGTCTGGTCAAAATCTTCCACGGCGGTTATAAAATGGACCGTACCTGCGGATGAATCGAATATTTCGGGATACGCCGTATTTTTAAAAAGACCTCAAGATTATAATTTGCCCGATATCGATCCCACAATTCCCAACATCGACGGAAATATAACGGAATACAGAACGCCTGAATTGTCCGACGGAATATCATATTTTAACATAAGGGCAGTTGACGGAGCAGGAAATTTCAGCAGGACAGTACGCTATAAAATACTGGTCAGCAAGAACCCGCTTTCGATACCTTTAGTAAAATCGACGACTCACCCGGAAGGCAAATCCTCTGATTCAACCAACGCCGTGTTTAACTGGTCGGTCGAAGACTACGCCAGGCTTAAAGGCGTATTATATGGAATTTCAAAGAATACGATCTTGCCGCCCGAAAAGTTTACAACGGATCGTGAAATCAAATTCAATAATTTAAGCGAAGGCAGGTATTTTTTCACATTAAGATCCGTGGATAAAACCAATACATTAAGCTCTATTGCTTCTTATGAAATTATTGTAGGAAAAGCGGAAAAGCTTGATTCGGACCAATATGCGAAACTTATTCAGAATATTACCGTCGACCAGCAGAAAAAAATAATACCGGTTAAACCTAAATTTCCTTCAGTTGATATAGAGCTCCCGTTCGACCTGACAAAAAAATTCGACAATACTTCATTTGAAGCGGAAATTAAAACAATTAATTTAGATAAAAAAGAAATTATCGGTTATTCATATTACGTCGGCAAAGAAGAAAAAATGCCTTTAGACAGGATCAATTTAAAAAGCAATAAATTACGTGTGTCCGAATTGCAGAATGGCCGGTATATCATCGCAGTTAAGGGAAGATATGCTCCGTCCATGAATAATAGAAAAGAATTATCATGGACGGAGCCGGTCATCAAACAATTCATGGTTGAAATCCGTCCCAAAGAGTCGCCGATCATGGCTTTTATAAAAATAATCATCAACAGGCTTGCAGTCAGCATTCCTGCTTCCGCATCGATAATTGCAATGATCCTTTCCGTAATTACTATCGGATTTGGCGCTAAAGTGCCATTTTATTCAAAGCTTTTACGCCTTAAAATAACCAATGTATTCAGGATTTTTTTATAGCCAGCCCAAACAACACCCGGACTTCCCCGGGCAGTAAGCCCGTTCGAAGCAAAGCAAAGATCACATTTTAATTCACTCCTTAATCCCGCGAATAATTATAAAACAACTAAAGTAGAATGTTTAAAATACCGATGGATTTAATAGGTCGATACTTACGTTCAAGGAGGAACAGATATGGCCGATGGAGATATATATGCTCAAGGATAATCTCATGAACAGGGATGAGCGTGAGATAAAACAAAAAAAAACAAGCAGCCGCTCTTCTAGAATAGAGGAATTTAAACAAAAAATTTCAGATGATCTTTATCTGGATCACGCGATAAAAAAAATCGCCACGGATTTATCCCGCTATCTCACTAAATGAAGATAAGTATATTAATATGCTCTTGGGCTGCTTAAGAGAGAGTATCGAAGTCTTTTAATGCAGCCCTTGTTCCTCGTATAAAAATAATTTTATGCTTGCGAAGTATTTATGCATGTTTATCGTAAAAACATGGATAACAGGGAATCTTACACAAAACTCATAGAAAGCAAAAAATTAAAAATACTTTTTTTTATTCTGCTTTTCGCAGTCTCTGTCTCAATCATTTATATTTTCAGTTATTTCTTCTGGCCGTTTTTATTCGCGCTCATATTATATATTGCCTTAAAACCGGCATTCAATTTTATTGTTAAATATTTTAAGAACAGATCGTTGTGTTCAGCACTTTTAATACTTTCAATTATCTTTTTCGTAATAATACCATTATCCTTCGTACTGCTTATCCTTGCCGATCAGGCTTATGAGTTATATTTGTATTTAGAGAGCCAGTTTGTAGCCGGTACATTCACGGCGTTTTTGCAAAACAATATATTAATTAAAAAAATTCTTATCCTTATCGATAAAAGCCATGGAGAAGTTCTTCAGCAGATAATCAGCGTTTTAAGCAAAACATCCTTTCAGGTTTTTTCCAACGTAACCGCAGTTATTTCATTTTCCGTTAAATTTATTCTGAGCCTGTTAACGATGCTTCTGATCCTTTTCTTTCTTTTCAAAGAAGGGGATAAACTTTCGGCCATGTTTTACGGAAATCTTCCGTTCCCGGAAGACATAGAGAGGGATATTGTAAAAAGAATCAACACCGTAATAAAAGTCTTATTCGCCGGTAATCTCTTTATCATGGCTTTGCAGGGAATTGTTGTCGGAATCGGGTTCTGGATATTCAATTTCAGCATGCCGTTACTATGGGCATCCGTAACTGCTATATTGTCTCTTATACCTGCAGTCGGAACCGCTTTCATATGGATTCCTGCGGTAATTTTTCTTGCGGCAACCGGTTCCTACTTAAGCGCAACGATTCTCGGATTATGGTGTCTTCTGGGTTATCTTTTTCTGGAAGAATTCATTAAACCGCGATTATTCGGTAAACGGCTGGACTTTCACCCTCTTATTTTCTTCTTTTTGCTGATAGGGAGCATTCAGGCATTCAATTTGCCCGGGGTCATAATCGGACCCGTTCTCCTCAGCCTTTTCTTTTCTTTATGGGAGCTTTATAAATTGCTTGATAAATATAGCACCGATAATAAAACAAGTTCAAATTAATTTTATAAATACACGAGTTAATTAGTTCCCGGTGAATAATTCATTCTATACAATTATTCATCAAGATCTAATTTATATATCCTCTCGCAAAAGCATAAAGGATAATCAAGATAGCAAGAAAGACACGTGACTGCCAGCCCGGCTGAACGATAATTTTTTAAATTATTTAGGAGCAAGTTCTATGATTTCAGCGCTTGAACAATACGATCCCCAGATTTATGAATTGATCAGGCAGGAGGAAGCTAGACAAAGCGGTTCGCTGCGCCTCATCCCTTCAGAGAATTATGTTTCACAGGCGGTAATGAGCGCTTCATCGAGCTGTCTTACGAACAAATATGCCGAAGGCTATCCCGGTAAAAGATATTACGAGGGACAGCAGGTTACAGATCTCATAGAGAACCTTGCAATTGCCAGAGCCAAAAAAATTTTTAAAGCCGATCATGCAAATGTGCAATCTTATTCCGGCTCTGTTGCCAATCTTGCAGCGTATAATTCGCTTATCAAACCCGGCGATACCATCATGGGCCTTTCATTATCCAATGGGGGACATCTCACTCACGGATGGAATGTGAGTATATCAAGTAAATTCTATAATTCAGTGCAATATTCAGTCGATGTTAAAACCGGCAGACTTGATTATAACATGATCGAAGACATGGCAAAAAAACATAAGCCGAAAATCATAATCTCCGGCGCTACCGCTTATCCGCGAGAAATCGACTTTAAAGCATTCGGAGAAATAGCAAAAAAAGCAGGCGCATATCATGTAAGCGATATTGCTCACATATCCGGTCTTGTAGTAGCCGGCATACACAATAGCCCCGTACCATATGCGGATATCGTTTCCACCACAACGCATAAAACCCTCCGCGGACCCAGAGGGGGGATGCTTCTTTGCAAGCAGGAACATTCGGACAAGGTAGACAAATCCGTATTCCCGGGAGTCCAGGGCGGACCGCATATGCACACAATAACGGCTCTTGCAGTCGCGCTCGCTGAAGCCGATACCGCAGAATTTGTCGACTATGCGAAACAGATCGTGAAAAATGCCCGAAGGCTGGCAAAAAAACTATTGGATTACGGCTTTAACCTTGTAAGCGGAGGGACGGATAATCATTTATTGCTGATTGATCTGAGAAATAAAAACATACCCGGGAAAAAACTTGCCAAGGCTCTCGACAGGGCAAGAATCGTAGCCAATTATAATACGGTCCCGGGCGACACGGCATCGGCCTTCAATCCAAGCGGGATAAGGCTGGGCACACCCGCAGTTACCACGCGCGGGATGAAAGAAGACCAGATGGATCTGATAGCCGGCTTCATTGCCAAAGTCGCCGATAATATCGATAATGAAACCGTTATCGAGGAAACCGGGAAAGAAGTCCTTCTGCTTTGTTCAAAATTTCGCGTACCCGAGCACTTTATTATACCCGGGAAAGATCTATGATAATTAAATAACGGGTGCCAGAGGACATTCCTTAGCGTATTACTGTTTATATATTTTTCAAATAATAAATATCATAATATTTTTCTTGCTTTAAATTGCCCTCGATCTTAATAATTTCTGGAAGTCTTTGATTCAATACTTGTTGTGCTCAATACTATATCCTATATATTTCTATGCCCCAATTTAAAGTGATATCCAACTTCAAGCCTTCAGAAGATCAGCACAAAGCAATAAAGGAATTGGCTGACGGAGTGAACACCAGTATGAAGTTTCAGACGTTGCTGGGCGTAACCGGATCAGGCAAAACATACACTATGGCAAAAGTGATCGAGAGCGTAAATAGACCGGCTCTGGTGCTAACTCATAACAAGACGCTCGCAGCTCAGCTTTATCGCGAATTCAGCCAGTTCTTTCCGGAAAATGCCGTCGAGTACTTTGTGTCATATTACGATTATTACCAGCCGGAAGCGTATGTCGCCTCGCAGGACCTTTACATTGAAAAAGACGCTTCAATTAATGACGAAATAGACAGGCTTCGCCTCAAAGCCACTTCCTCGATACTGGACAGAAAGGATGTTATTATTGTATCGTCCGTTTCGTGCATATACGGCCTGGGCACGCCTGAAGAATTCGAAAATATGCAGGTCGGCATTAAAGTCGGAGATACAAGCGACAGGGATGATATCCTCCGGAAGCTTGTGGCGATCTATTATGAACGTAATGACTTTTCTTTCGTGCGCGGCACATTCCGCGTCAAAGGCGACATTGTGGAGATATTCCCGGCCTATCTGCAGGAAGCATACAGGATCGAATTTTTCGGCGACGAAATAGAACGCATATACAGCGTTGATCCGGTTACAGGCAAGATAAAACAGAATCTTAAAAGCGCATACATATATCCCGCAAAGCACTTTGTTTCATCTCAGGAGCACATGAAAAAAATCGTAAAAGATATCGAGGACGAGTTAAAAGACAGGCTCGGATTTTTCAAAAAGCAGGGCAAGCTTCTGGAAGCTCAAAGGCTTGAATCAAGGGTGAGATACGATATTGAAATGCTCCTTGAAATGGGATATACCAGCGGGATAGAGAATTATTCGCGGATAATTGCTGGCAGAAAAGCGGGTCAACGGCCTGCATGCCTTTTCGACTATTTTAAAGGTCCGTTCCTTACGCTTATAGATGAGTCTCATGTAACCGTACCCCAGGTGCGCGGCATGTATCACGGCGACAGGTCGCGCAAAGAAAGCCTTGTAGAACACGGCTTTCGTCTTCCGTCCGCGCTTGACAACAGGCCCCTTTATTTTGAAGAATTCGAGAGCATAATGCATAACGTAATTTTTGTTTCGGCAACGCCTCAGGATTACGAACTCAGGGTAAGCGAACGGGTCGTTGAGCAGATCATCAGACCTACGGGTCTTCTTGATCCTGTGATCGAAGTGCGGCCCGCAAAAAACCAGGTGGACGACCTTATAGGCGAAGTGAAAAAGCACGCTGAAGCAAAAGAACGCGTCCTTGTAACAACGCTTACGAAAAAAATGGCAGAAGACCTGAGCAGGTATTTTGCCGATATAGGCATAAAGTCAAGATATCTTCACTCGGAAATTGAAACTATAGAAAGAGTAGAATTAATTCGCGATCTCAGAAAGGGCGAATTCGACTGCCTTATCGGGATAAATCTTTTACGAGAAGGGCTTGACATCCCGGAGGTTTCTCTTGTAGCTATACTCGACGCGGACAAGGAAGGATTCCTGAGAGCGGAGCGTTCGCTCATCCAGACCGCCGGCAGGGCTGCACGCAACATCAACGGCAAAGTAATTATGTACGCGGATACAATGACCGGATCGATGGAAGCCGCGATTAGCGAGACGAACAGAAGGCGTGAAATACAGGACAAATATAATAAAAAATATAACATCACACCAAGTTCAATTACAAAAGAAATTTTCGACATAATAGAAAGAGAATACAAAACGGAAGACGAATATGCGGGTTACGTGGAGGAATATAAAAAAGATTATGGATCGAAAGACCCGGACAGATTGAAAAAACTCAGGGATTTACTTAAAGAAAACATGCTTAAAGCTGCGGAGAATCTTGATTTTGAAAAAGCCGCGGTTTTAAGGGATCAGATGATAGAGACGGAAAACAAGATCAAATTGATTGAAAGGACAAAAAAATAATGAAAAGTTTTCTTAAAGAAAAGGATATAAGGCCGATAATTATTCTAGCGCTGAAAGAAGATATCGGCGACGGCGATATTACGACAAATGCGATATTTAACAGCAACGGCGAATCAAAAGCAGTTATAACGGCAAAGGAAAACGGAATTTTCTGCGGCGGAGACATTGTTAAAATCATCTATAATGAAATCGACCCGGCAGTCAAAATCTCTGTAATAAAGAAAGACGGAAAAGAAGTCAAAAAAGGGGATCCGGTTTTAAAAATCACAGGCCGCACAAAAAGCCTGCTCACAGGCGAACGCACATGTTTAAATTTTATTCAAAGAATGAGCGGGATCGCTACAAGAACAAAAAATATTATTAATATTTTAGATAATACAAAAATAAATATCCTCGACACCAGAAAAACCGCACCGGGCCTGCGTATGCTCGACAAATATTCGGTTAAATGCGGCGGCGGAAAAAATCACAGGATCGGGCTTTTCGATATGGTGCTTATCAAAGACAATCACATTAAAGCGGCCGGTTCAATTACGGAAGCCGTGAAGCGCATAAGAAATTCGTACGGGAAAAAATTTAAAATCGAAATTGAAGTAAAAACCGGAGAAGAGGCGGATGAAGCAGTAAAATGCGGAGTTGATGTCATCATGCTTGATAATATGAACGACGAACAAATAAAGAAATCCATAAGTATAATAAACTGTAAAGCAAAGATAGAAGTATCTGGGAACATGGATGAAGCGAGATTGAAAGAAATCTCGAATTTAAATATTGACTTTATTTCCATAGGCGCTCTTACACATTCAGTTAAGGCATTCGATCTGTCCATGAAAATAGTTTAGTGCGGTTTTAATATATTTTTTACTTGCACTGAGGATTTGCAGCTCTATAATTGACTGGTTCTATGCGATACTTGTTAATTCAAGTAAAAATGACTTGTCAGGGAGAAAGCAGTTCGCTTTCTTTTCTGCAGTATTCCAAAAATATAATTTTTCCATGTTTATCCGAATACAAACAAGTCATACAAAAAAATTCGAGGTGAAATTATTTATGAGCGAGAAATCGTTAAAACAACTGCTGGTAGATCAAAAAAGAAAAACCCTGAAAGTTAAAAAGCTTGAAGCGGAATTAAGGGCGGAAAAAGCGCTTATTGCGAAAATGGACAGATCCATTACAGTAAAAAAAGCAGCCGCAAAGAAAAAGGCTTCCTCAAAAAAAAGATAATTCATTCTTTTTTCTAAAAGGGCTGTCTGCTGGATTTTATATATTTCATTAACCCGAAATATTCCGGCTTTTCTCTTATACCGGGCTGATGAGCAGGATAATCCATATATATCATGAGAGTAATTTACGTAATTATTCTCATAAGTAATGAAATAGCCGGGTTCTAAAGACAGCCCTTTATTATCTATAGGTAAAACCTCATATAAATCAATTAAGACTTCATATTTTTCTTGCCATTATTTTTAAATATTATTATATTATATCCTTAAATATTTAATTCGGCAGGATGCATTTGCTAAATATAAAACAAAGGAAAGACAGGTCATTTGACGACCTCAACCTCGAGTCGAAAGATGAGATTTTCGGCTTTATTAAAACATTCCTGTATGACAGGCCCCTGTTGATAAAATCGGCTCCGGAAATGGGTGAAGTTAAAATAAATGAATTCCTGGACGATGGTTCAATTATGGTAGTCACTGATCCCAATTTTCTTCCGGATAAAAATTTTTCACTATACGGGCTGCTGGATAAATATATTGAAATCGACCTTAATATCGAAGAAACAAGAGGCCCGGGTTATTTTAAATGCGGTATTGAAAAGCTGAAGAAAGCCGAAAATATCAGAAAAGAAATCCGGTTTAAAACTTCCCCGGAAAATGTTACGGCAACGAATTTTAAAATTTCAAAACAGACGATAGACGTTTCCGGATATAACATTCCCACAAGCATAAAGGTGCTTCTTGATCAATTTGAATCGCAGAACTCCCGTTTGAGCGATATTGTAAAAGTCGATATCCTTAAAAGCGACGATCCTATTTTAAAACATATAAAAAAAACCGGTGAAACTTTATTTATTGAAGATATTTCCAATCCCGACTCATATAAAGCCCTTACGGAAGATTTTATAGATATGTACAAATTAATGGGCGATGAACTGAATATTTATATAAAGAAAAATATTGAAAAGGGATATAAATCGATAATAATAACGCCGGTCATCTATCTTACGGATTCGGAACATTCAAATCCTTTCGCTTATATCCAATTAATATCGAAATCCGAACATTATGTGATCGATAAAGTGCTCGAAGTAAAAGATCTCATCTTTAAACTGATAGACAGGATCAGAGACGCTAATACCGTGCTGATACAGGTACATCAGGAAATTATAGATATAAGCAGGAACGGAGCCAAGTTAAAGATAACGGATGCCAATTTAAAAAAATATATAAATAAAGTAAAAGGATTCGTATTCGATATTGTATTCAAGCTGCAGGCTCCGATAACTATTTACGGGGAAATTAAAAGCATCTACAACGATAATGATGAAGTGTTTGTTGGCGTCGACTTCGCGGGTAATTCGTCAAGGGTCGATGAGATGAAAAGATTTTACGACATGATAGATCCGATGATCAAGGATTATAAAAGCAGGCTTTTAAGGGAAATGAAGGCCATGAGATAAAAAATTCTATGCTTTCCCTTTCATGACCTCCGCGTCCGATCTTCTCGCGTAAAACGGCAGCACTCTGTTAAGATCGCGGTACTTTTCCGGATTTTTCAGAAATATTTTTTCGACCAGATTGCATATTATTTTGCCCGATGGTAAAAAGTTAGTCAAAAGAACACTTTTATCCATTTTGCCTTTTAATTCAGTTAAATATTTCTCGCTTCCGTCACCGATTAAAAAAATATTATCCGCAGGCTTAACATAATTAAAAAAATATTCGATGCCGTAATCTCCCGGGGGAACAATTTCAACTGGATTCAAATCATCTTTTTCTTTTCTGTAAAGAGCGCCGAAAACCCTGCTTTTTTTTGCATCGAAAGCCACTAAAATATAGTCGCCTTCATTGACTCCTGCGCATACCGAAGCCGCATACATCAGGTGCGTTTTAATCCCGACAAGCGGCAAACTGTGAATCTGTGCGAACATACGGCAGGTAGTAACTGCAATTCTAATACCGGTGAACGAACCCGGCCCAATGCCGACGCCTATGAGATCAATATCCTTTATTTTCATATTGATCCGATTTAAGACAAGATCGATGTTTTCAAAAAGGCTGACCGAGTGGGACTCATTTACAATCTTTATCTCTTCTGAAAAGGAATTCCCTGCTGCTGCGGCTACTATTTCGATCTTTGTCGCTGTGTCAATTGCCAGGATATTCAACGCTTATTCTCCTTACCGAATCGCTTGTCCATTCTATCGTTATCCTGACAGAGCCGGCGGGTATCCGCTCCCCGGCTTTCTCCGCCCATTCTATCACGGATACTCCGTCATCGAGCCAGTATTCTTCAAAGTTGAGTTCGTCAAGCTCTTCTAAATTATCAATCCTGTATAAATCAAAATGATAAAATGGGAGTCTTCCTTTGTATATTTCCATCATTAAAAAAGTAGGACTTGTCACATCATCGTCAATACCGAGGCCCTTAGCAATTCCTTTTGCGACAATTGTTTTGCCGGTTCCGAGCTCGCCATAAAGCGCAAATACGCTTCCCCGCTTTGCCGAGGCTCCGAGTTCTTTTGCCCAGTCGCAAGTCTCATTTTCGGATCTCGTAATTATCTCTCTCTTCATAATTTGAACTAAATACGCATAATGCAGCTTAAATGCAATTAAAAACAGGAGAAAATGATAATTTTTTAAACATTGTATTGACGCAAAAAATAATAGATAATATATCCTTTTATTATATTATGTAAAAAGAAATATTTATTCACTCTAAAATAGAAAAAATCCGGCGAAACAGATTAAAAAAAAATCAGACTCTTAGTTCCAGTAAATAAAGCATTTATGCCAATGTTTGATTTATTTAAAAAATATATAGATAATATATATGCGAATATTGACAAATATAAATAAAATTGTGTAAATTATAGCTGTTATAATAAATGTAAATATGTGTACATTATGACTTAAATATATGTTTTATTATTCTTGCCAAATTAAAAATTTATTTTTATTGAAGTACATAAATTTTAAGAAGAGGTAAATATGTTAAACAAATATTTCTTTAAATTATTCCTCTCTGTTTTTATTCTTTCTTCTATAACTTTAAGCTGCAACTCCGGTGGCACCTCCGAAGTCACTATACGCATTGATCTCGGTTTGAATAACCAGCAAGCTTCAAACGCCTCTGAAAGCTCAGTTATAGACCGGGTGTTCCGCTTTTTTACTAAAAACATTGAAGCAGCCCCGGCTCCCGGGAACATCACAGAGCTTATTCTTCATATTACGGGTCCCGACATACCTAATCTAACTAAAGCTTTTCCAGCGCCAATACCAGATGCCATTACTATAAAAGTGCCGTCCGGAGAAGCCCGGCATTTTGAATTACTTGCTCATACGCCAAGCGCTACTTTACGCGGCATTGCTACTCGTAACCTTGCCCCTGGAGCGATTGTACATATCCCTATTCAGATGATGTTTTATCAAACGAAAATTGTAATTCCAGATTTTCTTAATAGCAGAATTGTTCAAATTGATAATATTGATGGAGACGGATGGATTGCTTCAGACAATGTAACAATCAATAGACATGGCCTTACAATCGCTAGTTTACAACCATACGAAATTGATTTTGATAATCAAGGCAGAATCTATGTACTCAATTATTATGACGCGGCTCCTGATATATTTAGAATTAATGATATTACTTCAACAACTTATACATCTATTATAGGCGTAGTAGGTGCAAGTTATACTGCATTTGCAATTGATAGGAAAAATGATCTCCTATATTATACCGCCGCATCTCAAATAATAAGAGCAACTCTTAACGGGACAGTTCTAAAAAACGATTTTACAATGACAGGCATTAGTTCAATAAGAGGAATTAATATAACATCAAATGGAATTTTAATTATTGCTCATGGGAACTATTTCACTTCCTATGATCCTAATACGGGGAACGGTATAATTATTAATTCTCTACAGTACACAGGAGGTTCAACTCCCTTTACATATGATATAATAGAAAAAGGGCAAAAAATTTATGGCGCATTTAATGAAGATGCAATGAGTTCTTTATTTTTTATAAGAGATTATTCCCTTAACTCGAATAATGAATTAGTTGAAAGCGGAGGAATATATACTACTCCATTATATGGTGCTCGCAAATTTATAGAGAATTTTACTCCCCGTATATATTTTATTAATGAATACAGCACTAATAATACTTTTTCTGTTATTGATGATATTTCAGGAGCTGGTCGTGATGATTTCGGGACAAATGGGACAGGGATTGGTCAATTTCGATTTTATCAAAACTAATAAGGTTCTCATTTGATAGTGCCACACTTTATTTTGCATCAATAAATTTTTTTATTATTACTGTTTTATCGATCAACATAAATGTTTTATCGTAGGGTGAAAAATAATATTTATTAACTAGTATAGGATAATTAGTATTAAAAAGATGATTAAAAATAATTCTGAAAGTATTTACGGGAGATACACTATTAGGAATTATTTCCTTGATTTTATCTGGTAAAAGTAACGCATTCAAAATATTAAATCTTTCCTTCAACATAAAATCATCCGGATTATTCCAATTGCCTTTTTCAGGGCTCTCCAGGAGAGACGCAGTCCCATGATCGCTTTGTAGAATAATAATTGGATCTGTTTTTGAATTTTTGATAATATTTACAATCAATTCTTTCAATAATATATTAACAACAATAAGCTGATTAATATATCCATTCCTATTATCCCATTGAAATCCCATCATATCTTTAAGCTCGTATCGCACAGGCATGGTGGTTTTATTAAATACATATGGTGGATGAGGAACCAATATATGAACAAATGTATATGTTAGTCTTTTATCCTGGGAAATTCTTGACAACATCTGAAAAGAATTGATTACTCCCATTCCTAATACATTTGAAAATCCGAGTTTGTCAAAAATTGATGATAAAATTGTACTCTTAATTAAAACAAATAAAAATTCATTAAACCTTGTTGGATTTATTACAATATCAGCATACTGGTTTCTGCCTGAATACAATGATCTCGATGATATATGAATACTCATATATCCATTTTCTTTAACCAGTTTTTGTATTTGATTGTTTTCAATTTTTTTTATCATTAAAGCTGTATTTCTATCTGAATCATCTGGGGTATTCACGAGATCATTAACATAATTCAGATTCAATGAAGACGCTAGGGAAAGAATGGTATGCGCATAATTACTATAGCTCTTGGAAGCAACAAAGAATCCTTTGCTTCTTAGAAAATTAAGAAACTCGCTATTGTCAAAATTATAAACTGTTTTTAATGTTTCTTCTCCCGCGTATCCATCAAGAATTATATAATAAATATCAGGCATATCTTTTGTTGAACTACCACCAGTAGTAATCTTTTTTTCGATATCCAGTTCCGGAATTACTGTCTTAGAAGTCTCAATTGAAAATTTTATTATGCTAAAACATGAGAAAAGAAAAAGCGCAATAGTTACAACATTCAAAATATTTGTAATATTAAGCAACTCAGCCGCTGTTCTGATAATGATCCATCCTATCGAGATTAAAAGTATTAGATACAATGGGATCAGTATATAATCAGGATTTCTTATTTTGATTACTTTAAAAAATATTTCATTTAAATGACCATAGCTAAAAAACAGAAAAAGCAATAGTGAAATAAACAAAGAGGATTTAAATTTGGATTTAAAAACAATAGTCAACAGTATTAAAAATATAAGTGTAATGCCTAAGCTAATTGAAGCCGGAAATAAGATTTCTATAAAAGCAGTTTGTTCGATATTATAGCTGTAAAGAAACAAGACCGGGTATAAAGATAAAAGAATCGGATGGATGAGATAAGATAATTTATTATATATTTGACTCAACAAATTTTCCTCTGCATTAAATATATTACTCTATCTGTACCATTAACAATAGTCCTTGATTTAATAGTAAAATATTTTGAGAAGTTTGACTTAAATGTGTTTTCAGAATAATCCGTGAAAATATCTTTGCGTAATAAAAGAAGTTGTTTTACCCGACTATCTTCTTTCGGAATATATTCAATAATTAGCCATTTACAAATTTTATTAAAAAAACCAGCTAAAAGTTCAAAAGTTAAATTGTTGCCAATGATAAGATGATGAATTAAAGCAAGCGCCAGAACAACATCAACAGGGCCGCGTTCAATTAAAGACATCCGCTCCTGATTATTCCATCCGATAGACGGACTCGGATTATTTATATCAATGCATAAAGGAATAATATTTTTTATATTCTGCGCGATGCATTCATTATAGTTTTTCTCCACAGAACCGGCATCAGCATCAATTGAGACTACCTGTATTCCCTTTTCAGACGCAACCCGGCTGAACAAGCCTGTATTTGCCCCGATATCCCATAATGTTTTTGCTCTAATTTTGTCCAGCAATTCTGATACAATTAGTTTTTTCTGATTGAACGATTCATCGGAATATTCGAGATTATTATAATAATCAATCCACTCTGAATCGATGACTTTTATGCGCATTGATTTAATTCCAGATTCAAGAGAATCAATTATTCCCGGTAAGGAATGTTTTCTGACTTTTTTATTTTTGATATTTTTTGAAATAGGACGACTCTCTGTTTTAGAATGAAGATAAACATTTAAAAATATTGAAAAAGAAAAAAAACTTTTCAGAGGAAGAAGTTTTGCAGCAAGTTGCAGAGAGATGCCGTCTAAATTTTCTTTTAATAATTGATTTAAACTAATATCTCTATATTTCATCAAAGCAAGCGGGGCTAGAAAATGACGGCAGAACTGCCCGTAAGCGGACCATGGTTCATTTTCAATATATTTTTCAAAAGATAGAGAATCTATTAGAACAGGTGAATTATTAAAGAACTGTATGTTATACGCGCTGCAATCTTTTAAGGTCATTCCATAATTTAATGCAATCTTTTGTATTTGAAGAGTTGCAAGAGCCGCGTTTTTTAATTGTGAGAAGCACCATTCATACGGATACGATAAAAAAGGAATCTGCTGAGGCTGGATGATTTTATATAAATTTTCAAAGAAAATTTTATTTAAAAAAAAATCATGTCTAATGTTTTTTAATTCTTTATGCTGTATCAGTAATTTTTTGTCTGTAAGCTCTTTGTAAAGACCGGATTGCATTAATTGTTCATAATTTTTTTCCCCGGATAAAGTTACTATACGGTAAATTGTATCTTTATAGGTACAGACAAATCCGTCTGGATCACGAAATGAAGAGATCAATCTCTGCATACTATTTTTTAGAATTATTTGACTTTAAAATATTTTTAAAAAAATTAAGTATTTTTTTCCAATTTAATTTAATTGAGAAGATAAAACCAATAAATGCGGCAATCAATATTTGAAAGAAATAGCTGCCCGAGCCGGGATCAAGATATGCAAAGGCTGATTTATAAATTAAAAGTATATATATTGTGCAAGTAATTACTATTTTCATTAATAATTGATAAAAATTTTTTCGCTATTTTATATATGATTAAATCATTTACTTCGTCAAATATTAAATTAGCATTATAAACTTAATAAGTTCTACTTCGAAGAAAACGGAGCAGACCAGCTTGCGGATATTATTATGAATATGTAATTACGACTTGTTTTCAAGCCGCCCTGCGATCCATACTTAAATGATTGACTGCCGAGGGGCACCAAGGTGTTTTGCTTCATTATCCAGCTGATTAATCATCCAGACCGGAAAATCGACGTTTACTCTTTTTGCTCCTGTCCATATTTTTTAGCTTTTGATATATCCAGATACTTTGAGACATTCTTATTCTCATCAAATAATCTATTAGATTCTTTAGCTTTCATATATGTTAATCTCTTCTTTTCTTGATTTCCGGACAGAAATAATTCTAATATTTTCATTTTTAAATGAAACCGACTCTTTCGGCAGACATTTAAGTTAGCAACCTTGCAAGTTTCTATTTCTTCAGCTTCTTCTTTAACGATTCGGCCATCCTGACGACAAGTTCGTGGAATTCCTTGAATTCGTCATGTTTCCTTAACGGCCTGATTGCAGGGTATTTGCCGGCTGTAATGTCCCTGATGTAACCGGAGATATGATAGATCGGGCCCGATATTCTGTGAGTCGTTCTGATTAGGACAAAATATAGAACAACAGCCTGGATGAGTATAAAAATAATAATGCCGTATAAAAGTATAGTGTTGTTGTCCGCGATCTCGACCACTGCCATCGAGTTTTTATTCATAGCCTTCAAATTATAATTCACGTCTTTCGAAACCTGTTTATGCGCCAGTTCAAGCGTTTTCCTGTTCATATTTTTCGAAAAAGTAAAAAGAGACGTAAGGACCTCTTTCTGTACCTGCAGCGCCCTCTCCTGCCTGCTTATAATTTCAGAAAGTTTTCTGTTGTTGGAAACAGCGTTCGCAGTAATAGCTGCTATTATTATCAATAATAACAGATAAACGGTGCCGATAATTTTAAATGTAGTTTTAAACTGGAATTTTTTATCTATCAGTATTTTTTTTCTTTTTATCATAAATTATCTCCGGAGCGGATATTTATTTAAATACTGAAATAATTCTAACTATATTATTAAAAACAGCTGCCAAAGAAATGGAGTTATTTTGCGGAATCCTTACTTTTATTTTTTTTGGACCACTCGTTTGCGGATCTTTCAATTTCCCGCCTCAGCGATTCAAATACCTTTTCTCTCGTGCCTTTGAGGGCAAAATTTTCTTTGCTGTATTTTTTAAGATCGGGAGCTTTCATTACGCCGTTTTCTTTGCAGATCTGCGCAAAAAATTCCGTAACGAGCATTTTTTTATTTTTATTTGCTTTGCCGTATTCTGCTATCAGAGAGCCGTATTTTGCAACAAAATCGAGCCTTTCTTTTCCGCGCAAGCGGACTTTAATCAGAAAGAGCGCCCTGGAGGAAATCACCACAGTAATGAACAATACGGTCACCCATATAAAAATCACCGCGATCACAGAAGCAGTTCCCGCCCATGAATGGCTCATTAAATATTTCAGATATGATCCGAAATATATCAGTATAATCAGTATAATATACAGAATCGCAGATATCTTAAAAAGTTTCTTCTCATTTTGTAACATAAAAAATATTCCCCTTCCCGTCATTATAGTCTATCCCATAGTCTGGGAGCCGATTTCATTTTGTAAACAATTTTTATTTCATATCCTTGCATTTCGTTTTCGATAGATCAAGGATTTCTTTTAAGTTATAACCGCTCGCATCAATATCAATAATAAAATCATTTTTCGATTTTGAAAATTCCGAATAACGGTGTTCCGCATTCAGATTTTCGATATATTCTTTAAAAAATTTCGGGACTTTCTTTTCTCCAAAGCCGAGCTTAGATTTATTATCGATCGTCACAGATCGAATATTATCAATATCCGTTCTGAGCAGATCTTCGGGCTTAATGCGCATATCCGGATAACCGGAATAATAAAAACCGCCGGATATGTTCTTTGATTCGAAAATATCCAGGAGAAAAGAAGCCGTAAAAAGATCGCGGACATAGCCGGTGCTGAACATCCTCCTGGATCCGCTCCCATGATCGGCAAGCATCACGGCAGGGAGCATGCTGTAGTGCTCTACTCTTTTATCGCCGGCAATATCGCCTGCATAGTCGTATATCTTCCCGTTTTTGTAAACATGCTCATCCGGGAATGTGACTTCCAGAAGACTTTTTATTTTCTCTTCGGAAAAAAATTTAATAAAATTAATGTCAAATGATTTCTGATCTTCGCTTAAAATATATAATAAAGCGATTATATAGCTCCAGGAAGAAGAATAAAGGACATCGAGTCTGATATCCTTTTCATATAATGAGCTGAAGAAACCGGAAAGAAAAACAGAATTTGTAAGTCCGGTTTGTATTGCAAGACCCGTTCTTTCGCGTGTGATCAGATCAGCGAGTTCATCAAATACCTGCGGTCTATTGTTTCCCAGAATTTCTTTTAAAGCCGGTAAGAAATTTTCTTTGGTGCTTAAATTAAGGTCCTCTACGATATATCCGCCTTCGAAAGTTCCTATATTTTTCTCATAAAAGCGGTTGAGGATATAATAAACTCTCTGCCCTTCTTTTAAGGATGAATCCAGCACCGTATGCAGAGCAGTTTTATCTTTTATGTTCTTTATAACAGGCAGGACTATGTCGGAAATTTCAAGAATCTTTCTGGTGTAATCCCCGTAATTCTTCCCGTAATCGGAATGGTCGATGATTATATATTTGAATTTTTTTGAGAGGATAAAAATTATTGGCGAAAGTATTTCCTGATCTATTTTTATTTTTGATCCCGAGGAAATATTCAATAAAGAAAGTTTTTCATTTATATTAACAACTTTACCCAGAATTGAGTTTTCATCCGTGCCGCTTTTCTCCGATCTATGGGATACCGCCGGCGGCATTACTTTTTGAAAAATATTAAATACCGAATTCCCGCTGTATGAAGCATCCAGAATTACGACGGAATCGACTGCCGAAAGGATCATTCCCTGCAAAGCCGTAATCACGGAATTTCCGGAATCCGGGTAAAGGCCGAAAACAGTTATAACTTTGCTTTTTTGCTTAATAAATTCATTACCCGGCTTTATAAGTTCAAAACCGCTGTCTTTAATATTTCTTAAATAACCTTTTAATCCTTTGTAAGACGTAAGTAAAGTTTTATATAAATCATCCTGTTTAATAAAGATAATTAGGGAGTCCTTAAGAGCTTTTAAAATCCCGGCATGAAAACCGGATGCGAACGGTATTTCACCGAAAAAAGACCCGGGTGCCAGATAAAGCCTGTCACCTCTTGTCCTCTGCCCGAGTTCAAAAATGCCTTCCGCAACTACGCCTAAAGAGCTGATTTTCTTAATATCTATCTTTTCATTTTTCGGAATTTTTTTTATCTCTGTAAAAACGCTTATAGCCTGCAGCTCCGTATCGGTTAGATGAGAAAAAAAAGGAATGTGTTGAAGGATATAAGGAATATTCATTTTGCAGGAAATATAAACCTTAAATTTTGCTCAATATTTCGACAAGTTTGCTTTTGCCGAGCAGGTCTATAGGCCTTGTATTGGCGAATTCAATAGCCGACTGGGAAAATTCCCCGGCTGTGATAATTACTATTCTCGTAGCATTCTTTGACTTTAAGCTTTCATTGAGTTTTCTGAGCAATGTATCGGTTATCAGATCGGTATTGCGGATAATTATTATCAGCCTGTTGCTTCTTTTCATGTTCCTGAAACGTCCTTCAGGCTCGGTCGCAATGATCTCAACTTCTGTGTCGGATGTCTCGATCTCGATGATATTGTATCCCAGAGCTTCAACCATCTTTCTGCAGATTATTTCGAACTGAGCCAACCCCGCTATTAAGAAGTCCTTAACGTTGTCATCCTGCCTCAATTCGCCGTATTTGTTCAGTTTTTCCTGCACATCCCTGAAATTCTTTTTAAACTTATATATGGCTTCCCAGTTTTGAATTGCGGAATGCAAATCTCTCATTTTCTCCTGCGCTTCGGCCATAAAATACCGCAGGTTGAACTCGGCATCGCTGCCTTTTCTGGAATATCTCAATCCTTTTTCAAATTCAAGCACGGCTTTGGGATACTGCTCCTTTTCAATGTAACAGGTTCCTTTTGCCAGGAAGCACTTCACTTTAATCTCGTCGCTCTTGCTTGCGACGTCAAACTCCTTTATTGCCCATTCATAGTCGCTCAACTGTCTTAATACAAGCCCAAGAAAATAATGGGCTTTATAATTTGAATGTTCTATCTTGATCGCTTCGAGCAGCGCCTGTTTTGCCTCGGCAAACATTTCCAGCCTGTATAAGGTCTGGCCGAGATAATACCGGGACATATCGTGCTTATCGTTAAGCGCTATGCTTTTCTTGAAATAGGATAATGCCTTGTCAAAACTGCCCGCATTGAAAAAGATGATCCCGATTTCGTAATAATTAATGAAATTTACGCTGTCTATCTGCGTAAGTATAAGAAATTCTTTCTTCGCTTCTTCTATCGCGTTCCTGCCTTTGTAAATATTGGCAAGAATGCTTCTTACTTCGACCTCCCTGATTTTGTCGTTGAATTTACCGAGCTTCAGTACCTGTCTGAATTCGAGTATTGCATATTGCATGTTATTTTCCGCTTTATATGCCTTCGCGAGTAAAAAATGCGCGTAGGAATCCCTGTCGTCCTTTTCCAGTAATTCATTTAACCTTTTGATGGCCGGACCTGTCTGCCCCTCCTCTATCATTTTTGCGATTTCTTCAATTTTTCTGGGCACAACAAAAATATTGAAAAAATACAATCCAAAAATCGCAGCCAGAACGACGGAAGCAAAAATCATCAAATATATCAGCATTTTAATTTTTCCCTGGAATAGTTACCTGGTAAATTTTATAAATTATTTTTATTATTATCGACATTTAAAAGCAGCTTCTCAATAAACCATTCTAAAAATCCGGCAATTCGAAACTCAAAATTATGTTGACAGCAGCTAACTCAGTTCTTTTACTGTTGAAACAACGGGGATGTAGCTCAGCTGGGAGAGCACTTGAATGGCATTCAAGAGGCCAGGGGTTCGATCCCCCTCATCTCCAGATTTCAACATATTTTATATTAAACGTCAAAACTGAAAAAAGTCAAGAGAAAACAAATAGAAGCCATCTCAAAATTATTTATTCATATATGTGATTATCGATAAATTGGGATACATTAGAAAATTTTCTGGGGAATCAGACCTTCCTGGTCAGTTTTTCATGTTTTCGAGGGCTTTTGCATCAGGTCTGAAAGGCGTCCTCAAAAATTTTCTAATGTATCCCAATTTATCAACAAATATAATATAATTTTGAGATGGCTTCTAATTATATTTTGTGAATAACCAGTCCGTCTCTTAATTTAGGTTCAAACCACGTGGATTTTGGGGGCATGAGTTTATCTTCATCCGAGACCCTGATAAGTTCATCGATAATTACCGGCTCAAGCGAAAAGGCGACTTTAAATTTTTCCGAATCTACAAGTTTTTCCAATTCTTTCTCCCCTCTTATCCCGCCTATAAAATCAATTCGTTTATCATTCTTCGGATTCTTAATGTTAAGGACAGGATCAAGTATTGTATCCTGCATTATTTGAGCATCAAGACTTTTAATGGCATCATCCGGCAGATCGAATTTCGGAATAAGCCTGTACCATCTGCCTTCAATATACATTCTCAAATTATGCTTCCCGCCATTTACATTTTGTTTTTCTATTTTATATTTTTCTTCCAGCTTTTTTAAAAATGAACCGGTTGAAAGCCCGTTAAGATCCGTTACTACCCTGTTATAAGGCATTATTTTAAGTTCATTATGAGGAAAAAGAGCACCGATAAACCAGTTATAGCTTTCGTCCCCGTTATGGTCGGGATTCTTCTTCTTTCTTTCGAGGCCTACTCTTACTGCGGAATATGCCCTGTGGTGACCGTCTGCTATATAAAGAACCTGCCCTTCGAACATTTTCTTTAATTCTTTGATTACTGTTTTGTCTGAAATAACCCTGAAGATATGACGTATGCCGTCTCCGGACGTAAAATCATATTCCGGATCGATTTTCATAGCATTTTCAAACAGGATTCTTTTCGAACCGTCTTCTTTATAGAATAAAAAAACAAGCCCCGTCTGCGCGTTCAGAATATCAATATGTTTTCTTCTGTCTTCAGCTTTTGAATCAAGAACCAGTTCGTGCTTTTTTATTGTATTGTTAATATAGTCATCGATATGGAAACAGGCCACAAGTCCGGTCTGCTCCCTGCCGTTCATCACTAAAGTATAAAGATACAAATTTTCAGAACCATCCTGCACAAGAACGCCTTCCTTTAGAAAGCTTTCCATGTTGGACTTGCCTTTAGCATATACAGCATCATCATATGGACTTATATGCCCCGGCAGATCGATCTCTGAACGCGTAACATGATAAAAATTATATTTGTTCCCGGCTGCTATGGTTTTCGCTTCTGATGTGCTGACAACATCGTACGGCAGTTCCGCGACCAGTGCAGCCATATTCTTTCTCGGTCTTAATCCTCTGAATTCCCTTATTCTTGCCATTGCACCTTAAAATAATTATTAAATAATATCATTTCGCACTCGCTCACCTGAAAAAGCGCACAATAATGTTAGTGTTAATATGTTTACGCCGAATGATGCTTA
Source organism: uncultured Leptospirales bacterium (assembly GCA_964626055.1). Classification (GTDB taxonomy): domain Bacteria; phylum Spirochaetota; class UBA4802; order UBA4802; family JAFGDQ01; genus JAFGSG01. The sequence continues at coordinate 50,843 of CAZVDF010000006.1, read as the reverse complement.
ATCATTCAGATATAATTAAAGATTCAAGTGCTTTTTTAAATAATTAATAAATGGGATTTCTTAAAGGAATGCGATCAACATTTAACAGACGTATAAGATATTATACTTCAGTTTTTTCACTGACATCCTTATTGATTTTTAAAAGAACATTGATGTTTTTTTCCATATCTCTTTTAATAGTAAAACCGTCTTTCTTGAAAGATTTTTCGATCTTATATGCGATAAAATCAATTACTTTACAGGTCATCAATATCCTTCCGGTATTTTTTATTTTTCTTAATTGATAAAGAGATTATTTCGGCATACGGTTAACATCAACATTTTAATAATCGGAAAGACGTTTTATTGAGTTAAGAGAATTATAATTTTTTATTAACATTGTTGCTTTAGGCCGGATCTGTTGCGAAACTCCATTAAATATTAATAATATTTTGTTCGAAGAGATAAATGATGGACTTTAAAAAGATAAAATATGCAGTTGAACAATCCAGAGACGGAAAACCTGTTCTTTCAGCAATAAATTATGCAGGCAATAAAGTATATCTCCACAGCAGGTACAATCCTCTGAAAGAAGCGGAAAGCTTTAAAGACAAATTCGAACCGGAAAAGTTCGATCTGATAATAATCCTCGGCTCGGGACTTGGATACCACCTCCATGCGTTAAAAGAAATTATTGAAAAGTATTCTAAAATTATTATTATTGATATCATCAGGGATATAGAAAAAGAAATTGCCGGGAACCCGGATACAGGTTTTCTAACAAGATCGCCTGTAATAAAATTCCTGACAGGCACTGATATTAATGAAATTGAGGACTATCTGAATACGGAACTGGATCTTAACGAAATAAAAGGGATCGATATAATTGAACATCAGCCCTCCGTAACAGCATTCAGCGGATTCTACGGTGAAGTAAAAAATATCATCCGCCTGATCATAAATAAAAATGCCGGGAATATTGCCACGCAAAAAGCATTCGGCCCGCTTTACCTTAAAAATATTTTTACAAATCTTAATATATTGTCTTCTTTTTATCCTGTATCGGTTTTCTTTAATTTAATGACCGGTTATCCGGCAATTGTAATTGCGTCTGGCCCGGGCATGGAAGATCATTTAAAGGAAATAAAATCCAGCCAGAATAAATTTTTTATTATAGCGGCAGACTCTGCCATGAGTACGCTGTTAGAGAATGGAATTTCTGCGGATTTTTTTGTTTCAATAGATCCGCAGCCGTTTACTGTTGAACATATTCTGGATTTAAACATACGAACTGCGATCCCGATAATCACTCTTTCCTCGTGCCCGCAGGTAATCGACAGAGTAAAAAACTCGCGCGCTCTTGTATCGCTTAACACGCATCCTGTCGCGCAATTAGCTGACGATATATTCCCGGGCATTCTGGGCAGCATCGATTCCCGGACAGGCACAGTCGCCGGGGACGCCGTAATGGCGGCAGTTGAGTTCGGGTTCAGAGCGACAGGCCTGCTGGGATTTGACTTTTCATTTCCCGGGTTCAAGATCTATTCTTCCGGAAGCGCGTATCAGAAAAGATTTGCGAATATAAGCTCAAGATTTAATCCTGCCGAAACTATTAATTTCGATTATATTATTAAATCCAGCAAAGGCCTGAAATACGATAATAAATTTACAAGAAAATCTTTCCTCCGGTATAAGGAGTCGATGGAAAGATTTCTGAAAAATGTTAAAAGCAATAAAATATATAATATCAATGAAAAAGGTATTCCGGTAAAGGGTGCAGAAAATACGGATTTAGATTTTTTTATAAATAATTATTGCGCAGGAAATATTGACAAACAATCTGTGATAAATAAAAAACTAGACGAAGCGCCGGAGATAGGCAAATTATTATCCCTTAAAAAACTGAAAAAATTTATTCAAAATGAAAAAATTTTCAATGAAATTTTAAATGCTTCGCTGGATGCAATAAAAGCTGAAAAGAAAGGCGGGCGTTTCAGGACGCTGCTGAAAAATATTTAGAGTGCATCCCGAAGCTTTGTATGCAAATTTAGACAGTATTTCAGCTATAATCATCTATATAGGGAACTATCAATATCATTAATAATAAAATTTATTTTATATGATTTATACTAATTAACTCACAATGAGGCAAAATGAAAATTGGGGTTACAGGAATATACGCTTCCGGCAAGGGAACTGTCTGCGCAATGTTCGAAGAGCTGGGTGCAATGGTAATTGACACGGATATACTTGCGAGAGAGGTCGTGGAGCCTGGCACATATGGCCTTGAATTGTACATAAAAGAATTCGGCAAAGAAATATTATATCCCGACGGAACTCTGAACAGAAGACAATTAGCCAATATTGTATTTAAAGACCCGATCAAAGTAAAGCTCATAAATGAAATTACGCACCCTCTGATCCATCAGAAAATGGAAGAGATTATAAATGCAGCTCCTGAAAATATCTATATGATAAACACCCCGCTTCTTTTTGAAACCGACTTTCATAAATTTATGGATAAAAATATTGTCGTTTTCGCGAACAACGATCAGGTAATCGATCGGGGGATTGTCCGCGATAATATCACTGAAACGGAAATAAAAGAAAGATTAAATAACCAAATTTCTCTTAATGAAAAAATCAAACTTGCCGATTATGTTATTGATAATTCCGGTACCACTGAAAATACAAAAAGGCAGGTAATAGAAACATGGAAGATTTTGCAACAAAAGAACAAAAAGGGATAAAAGAAAAAAGCATCTATATTCTTCATCTGGATACGCCCCGTATCATCATACTCGCTTCTGTAATAATCGGTCTTGTAATTATTTCGGCCCTTATCGGCATGAATATTAACAAGCAGGATCAAAAGGATAACGGAAGCTTTAGCCGCGACAGCGCCATACTTGAAAATTTAGCCGTTGACAATCATGAAAAACCGGAAATAACGGAGAATAATATTGAACCGCCTTTAAATAACGACAACTTATTGAAGAACGAAAATTCAATTATCAGTGCGGATAATTCGATCAAGCCTAAAGACAATCTGCCCGGCAATCAGAGGATAGCGGGGAACAATATTAATAACAGCGCGTCGAAAGAACCTGCTTCGGATATCCTGACACATGAAAATATCGAAACAATAATACCGCCGGCGCATTTATTGAAGAAATCGGATCAAAAAAAATCCGCAAGGAAATCTGCAGAAAAGCAATCCGAAAAAATAAAGAGTAATTCAAAAAAAAAGGGAGTTGTTGAAGTATCTTCAAGGGACAAATCTTTAAAGGGAACTGAAAAGGATAAAAATTATTATTCAATTCAGGTCGCTGCTTTTGATAAAAAATCGAAAGCTCTTTCTGAAATTAATAATCTTGAGAACAAAAAATACAACGCTTATATGGACAGCGCAAAAGTTAACGGCAGGATATTCTATAAAGTCATGGTCGGGCCCGTATATTCAAAGAAAAAAGCAGTAGACCTTCTGGATGAAATTTCAGCAGATAAAAGATATGAGGAAAGTTATATAATAAAAAGGTAATGAGACAACGGCCCCCTATCCCCCATAGGGGGCAGATTGTTTTATTCGCCTTCCGGTATAACCGCAAAATCCGTCACAATATCGTCTCCTTCGACATCAAGCAGTCTAACGCCGACTGTTGCTCTGCCCTGCGATGATACCTCCTTTGCAGTCAGCCTTATCGTTTTCCCGCTCTTCGAGGCAATGATGATCTCATCAGATTCAAAAACGGATCTTATGCCGATCGATTCGCCGTTCTTTTCGGTTACCTTGAGATACGCCATTCCCTTGCCGCCTCTTCCTTTTGTCGCAAAGTTTTTATATTCAACTCTCTTGCCGTAACCTCTGGCTGATACAACAAATAACGATGAATTTTTCTTTACAACATCCATGCCTATGATCTCGTCGCCGGTACGGAGCCTCATGCCGATAATTCCAGCTGCGGCTCTTCCCATGGCCCTCATCTTGGAAATGTTCGTTCTTACCAGCAGTCCGTTTTTCGATGCGATTACAATATCATCATCCTTCTCAACAAGCTCAATTGCAGTCAGTTCGTCGTTCTTTTTAAGCGTGAGAGCGATGATGCCGCCCTTTTTTGCGTTTTTATATTCAGAGACATCGATCTTTTTAAGAATCCCTTCCTTGGTGACCATGCATATATATACTTCCCGCTGAATCTCGGGAACAGAGCATATTGCGGTTATATCCTCGCCGGTTGAAAGATTTATAATACCCTTGAGGGATTTGCCCCTGCTTGTCTTTGAAGCTACCGGGATCTCGTGTGTCTTAAGCCCGAATATCTTTCCTTTATTGGAGAATAAGAATATATTGTCGTGCGTGGAGGATAATGACATAAGCCGTATGAAATCATCCCGCTTTGTCGACATCCCGGCCGCGCCTTTCCCGCCCCTTCTCTGCTTTTTAAACGCATCCGCGGGAATTCTGCGCACAAAGCCGTCATGCGTGATGGTGACTACCATGCTTTCTTCCGCGATCAGATCCTCTATGTCGAACTCGGTTGCATCGCTTCCGCCGAAGTCGATCTGGGTTCTTCTGCTTTCTTTATATTTCTCTTTTACTTCAAGCAGTTCTTTCTTAACTATATCCAGGATCATTTTCTCGCTTTTTAAAATCGCCTTGAGTTCCTTTATAAGCTTTAAAAGAGCCGCCAGCTCTTCCATTACTTTTTTAACTTCCAGGCTTGTAAGCCTCTGCAACCTCATGTCGAGAATTGCCCTTGCCTGTATCTGTGAAAGCTTAAAGGTTTTTATGAGTCTTTCTTCCGCCTGATCGGCGTCTTTTGATGAGCGGATTATTTTTATTACAGCGTCGATATTATCAAGGGCGATCTTTAGTCCCTCTAAAATATGCGCCCTTTCTTCAGCCTTTCTCAATTCATATTTCGTTCTTCTGGTTACTACTTCCTTGCGATGCAGAACGTAATTGGAGAGCATGCTTTTCAGATCAAGTATTCTCGGTTCTCCGTTGACAAGCGCCAGGAGTATTACTCCGAACGATGTTTGGAGAGGAGTGTTTTTATAAAGCTGGTTGATAATAATATTTGTATTTGCGTCTTTTTTAAGGCCTATGTGTATTCTGAATCCTTTTCTGTCCGATTCGTCCCTCAGCTCCGAAATACCCTCAATATCTCCACTGTTTACCAGCTCGGCAATTCTTGAAATAAGCGCGGCCTTATTAACCTGGTAAGGTATCTCGTTTACAATGATGTTTTCCCTGCCTTTTTTCGATTCCTCTATTTCAAGCTTTGCCCTTACGTTTATCTTGCCTCTGCCTGTAGTATATGCCTTGTATATTCCGTCAGTGCCCATAATTATTCCGCCGGTGGGGTAGTCGGGGCCTTTTATGTGCTTCATGAGTTCTTTAATGGAAATATCCGGTTTATCTATAAGAGCGATAGTGCCGTCAATGACTTCGGCCATATTATGAGGCGGAATATTCGTAGCCATGCCGACCGCGATACCGGATGAGCCGTTAACGAGCAAATTCGGGAAAGCAGACGGCAGAACATCCGGTTCCTTTCTCGTCTCGTCAAAGTTGGGGCTGAAGTCTACAGTCTCTTTGTCGATATCTCTGAGTAAAAGCTCCGCAGACTTTGCAAGACGCGCTTCAGTGTACCTGTAAGCCGCAGGCGGATCGCCGTCTACGGATCCGAAGTTCCCCTGACCGTCTATAAGCTGGATGCGCATAGAAAAGTCCTGCGCCATTCTCACCATGGTGTCGTAAACAGCCGTGTCGCCGTGTGGATGGAAATTACCGATTACTTCGCCTACAATCTTAGCAGACTTAACGTACGGCCTGTCGCTTCTCCATGCCCTCTCGTTCATGGCGTGTAAAATTCTTCTGTGGACCGGCTTTAGTCCGTCCCTTACATCGGGAAGCGCTCTGCCGACAATTACGCTCATGGCATAAGCGAGATAAGATGTTTTCATCTTATCCTCGATCTCAACATCCAGTATGTTGGGTTTTATTTCTTTGTCTTTGGTTTTGTCTGTCATAGTTTTATTTCGCAGTTAAATTCTATTTACTCCTCTATTTTAAAAACTAAAAGCCCCCTTAAGGGGGTTTTGGGGGCCGGTCTCTACAAATCCAGATTCTGTACGTTTCTGGCGTTCTCTTCAATAAATTTTCGTCTCGGCTCAACCACATCGCCCATAAGCATTGAGAAAGTTTCTTCCGCTTCAATGTCGTCGTCTATCTTTACCTGGAGCAGCGTTCTTTTTTCCGGATCCATTGTGGTTTCCCAGAGCTGATCAGGATTCATTTCGCCGAGACCTTTATATCGTTGTATTGTAATCTTTTCATCCTTGTGAGCTTTAATAAACTTTTCTCTTTGCTCGTCGCTGTAAACATAAACCGCTTCTTTCCCGGTCTTCATATTATAAAGCGGAGGCTGCGCAATGTAAAGATAACCGTTCTTTATGATCTCGGGCATATACCTGAAGAAAAAAGTCAAAAGCAGAGTAGTAATGTGCGATCCGTCAACGTCGGCATCCGTCATTATCACTATCTTGTTATATCTGGCCTTTGTAATATCGAACTCATCCTCCCCAATCCCTGTGCCTATGGCAGTAATCATAGTAATAATTTCTTCATTGGATAATACTTTATCCAGCCTGGACTTCTCAACATTCAGTATTTTGCCTTTAAGGGGCAGTATTGCCTGGAACTTCCTGTCGCGACCGAGTTTTGCGGATCCGCCGGCGGAATCTCCCTCGACAAGAAACAGCTCGCATACGGCCGGATCGCTTTCGGAGCAGTCGGCAAGCTTGCCGGGCAGCCTGTCGTTCTCAAGCGCGTTCTTTCTCCGCGTAAGATCGCGCGCTTTTTTTGCCGCTATCCTCGCGCTTGCGCTTTGAATGCATTTTTCGAGAATCTTTCTGACAACCTGCGGATTCTCTTCAAAGAACTGGCTTAAACTCTCGTTTGTAGCGGACTCGACAAGGCCTTTGACCTCGCTGTTGCCGAGCTTCATCTTTGTCTGGCCTTCAAACTGAGGATTCGGGATCTTGAGGCTTATAATCGCAACCAAACCTTCTCTTACATCATCTCCGGAAAACAGATTCGGCAGCTTTTTATCAAGGCCTTCTTTCTTTAAAAAATCGTTTAGAACCCTGGTCAAAGCTGATTTAAAACCGGATAAATGAGTGCCGCCCTCTTTGGTATTTATATTATTAGCATAAGAATAGACCGTTTCAGAATATGAATCTATATACTCAATTGCAACTTCGATATCGACATTATCCGCCTGGGAGTGAAAATAAATTGGTTTTTTTGATATTGATGTTTTATTTTCGTTCAAATATTGTACAAATGATACAATACCGCCTTTGAACTGAAAGACATGTTCCTTACCCTTGCCTCTTTCATCGCGTAAAGTTATTTTTAATCCCGCGTTGAGGAAAGCCAGTTCCCTTAACCTCTTGGATAGTATGTCGAAATTGAATTCCGTTGTTTCGAAAATCGTTTTATCAGGAAAAAAAACAACGCGTGTACCCTGCTTTTTTGTCTGTCCCGTAACCCTGACATCATGCTTAGGAATTCCTCTTTTATAGAGCTGGGAATATATTTTGCCATCCTTGAACACTTCAACCAGCATTTCTTCAGAAAGTGCGTTTACAACAGAAATTCCGACACCGTGAAGACCTCCCGATACTTTATAGGATTCATTATCAAATTTCCCGCCTGCATGAAGCTTTGTAGTAACAATTTCAAGAGCCGATTTCTTATATTCCTTATGAATCCCGACAGGTATGCCCCTTCCGTTATCCACAACTTCAATTGAATCGCCTTTCTGAATTGTAACGCTTATATTATCGCAATAACCGGCGAGCGCTTCATCAATGGAATTATCCACAATTTCATAAACAAGATGATGCAAACCGTTAAAGTCAGTCGAACCTATATACATTGCCGGTCTTTTTCTTACGGCTTCAAGACCTTCAAGTACATGTATTTTATCGGCTTCATAAGAGTGAGTCATTCTTTCTTCTCCAGACAAATTCGCATTTTAATTCTGTTCTTTTAATAACAGTGAAAGGACTGACGCCTGTTGATATTACTTTATTAGTCCTGTCAATAACAACCGTTTTATCTCCGGGCTTTATATTATTAAAAAATCTTCTGTTTAAATCGGACATAAAAATAGTCTCTGCATTAAAAATACCAATAATTTTTTTATCCGATACAATTACTTTGTCGCCCGCGTGTATATGCATTTTTTAATATAAAGGGCTGTCCCAAAATTTATAATTACTAAGAAATATGATTATATTTCAATATTGCAAATAAAACCGGCTTTATTTTGAGAAGGCTCCTTATATATCCTCCTTATGTCTCTTAAGTCAATCCATTTAAATACGAAAATAATTTTAAACATTCTTAGTGTATTGCTTTTGCCAGTCAAGCTTCTTTGTTTCGAGCCGGATGTCTTTTATTTTATCGGAACCGCATTCCTCGTTTATCTTTTTAACAATAAAGTCTTTCATCATGGATATTTCGTTTGCGTATACGGAATGATCGACAGAAATAAATAATATATTTTTAAATATTCTGTCCGGGATGCTGTGACCGGCCATTAATTCGCCTGTAATTTCCTTCCATTTTGCGCGCACCCGGCCGATTATGAGCGACTCCTCTAAACCATACTCTTTAAGTATCAATGAAAGAGTTGAGTTGATCGAAATAGTCTTCGACTGTCTTTCTTCTTTAAATCTGAATTTCATAATATTTTAACAAACAAATTTATTATTCATCGTTGCATTGTCAGATAATGATTCCACCGGGCAAAACTGAAAATCTCTTAACGTCAAATGAACTATCCGTCTGAATCGATTCCGGATTTACCGCGGTTATTATAATCTGGTTGCGGCCTTTAATAATATCCATCATTTTATTTCTTCTCTTTTCATCCAGTTCCCCGAATATATCGTCTATTAAAATAACAGGTTTCTGTCCTGTTTCTCTCTCCAGGAACTCACATTCTGCGATCTTCAGTGAAACAGCGGCCGTCCTCTTCTGGCCCTGCGATGCGCAATTCTTAAAAGCTTTGCCGTCTTTATATAGAATTAAATAATCATCTCTGTGAGGACCCGATGTTGTTGAAGCGGCGATAATCTCCTTTTCCCTGCGCTTTATGAGCTCTTCTTCGATAATTTTTTTATCGTAAGAGCTCAAAGTGGAATTATATTCAATGAAAGGAGCTTCATTTCCCGAAATAATCGTTTCGTATTTTTTAAACGATTCATTAAACAATTTTAAGAACTCGATTCTTTTATACAGGATAACTGACGCCCTCTGGCTGAACATATTATCCCAGACTTCCAGTTCGAACTGTTTTCTCCTTTTCTCTCTTATGTCTCTTAAGAGTTTATTTCGTGAAGCGAGAATTCTTCTTAACTCGCTCAGATTATTAAGATATTCAGCATCAACCTTGGATAAAACAGAATCAAAAAATTTGCGTCTGATTTCCGGAGGACCGCCCCCAAGGGCTATATCTTCGGGAGAAAAAATCACGGTTAAGAATTTCCCGTAATAATCGGAAATTCTTTTTATTATCTGATCGTCTATTTTCACCCTTTTAAGAATTTTATCGGGTGACCGCGAACAGCCGATTTCAAATTTTACAAAGGATGAATCGCATAAAACAGATGAACAAAAATATGTATTGTCTCCCCATTTAATTATTTCAGAATCCGGGAGATTCCGGAAAGATCTCAGATTCGAGACTACCGAAACACCTTCAAGAATATTTGTTTTGCCTGATGCATTAGGACCGGAAATTAAATTTATATCCGACGAAAAATTTATTGTAATATTGGAATAATTCCTGAAATTTCTGAGAACAAGCTCTTTAATGTACATGATTTGACGCTGCAAAAGTTCATCTTAAGTTTTTTATTGCCGGTTCAGGGGGATACTTTTTCTTTATTCGATGTCTTTGATTTTAATCGGCATTATAACGGAAATAAAATCCGGGTCGTTATCCGGGATAAATTTCACAGGACTCATCTGACCTGTTATACCCACATTTACGGTTTCCGAATCCATCTCCCTGACTGATTCAAATAAAAACTGAGCGTTAAGACCGATAGTCACAGCTTCTTTTATATCGGAATCGGCAGCGATTTCCTCCAGACATTCCCCAAGCTCGGATGTTTTGACTTCAATTGTAAGCTGGTCTTTTTTAAAATGACATAAAATAGTGTTTGCCGGCATTCTTGTGAAAATAAGCGCGCGCCTTAAAGAATCAATCAGCTTGATTCTCGGCACATTCACTGCAATATCCTGCTCTTTTGGTATAACCTGTTTATAATTTGGAAATTTATGATCAATCGTTCTTGTGACAAATTGCGTCCCGTTAATTTTAAAAAAGCACTGGTTATCATGCAATGAAAAACTGCATGTCCCTTCGGCGCCAAGCAATTTCTGTAATTCATGCACGGCTTTTAACGGAACAATTATTCCTTCATCAAGGTCAATTTCATTGTTAAGTTTTCGGGTAATGATAGAAAGCCTTCTTGAATCCGTAGCGACCAGGGTAAGATTCTCCCGCGACTGTGATACAAAATAAACTCCGTTGAAAAAAGGCTTTATTGTATCAGTCGCCGCTGCGTAAATTACTTTTCTTATCATATCTTTAAGATCGCACTGATCTATTTCTACCGCCCCATTTTCATAAAAATCCGGAATCTCGGGGAAGGCATCTCCGGAAGTTCCAAGCAGCCTGAAATCACCCCTGACTTCCCCGGATTTTGTATTGACATCTATTTGATAAGAGTCGTCTATATTTATTGAAATTATCCCGCCTGGCATTTCTTTAAGCAGGCTTGCAAATTTCGCTCCGTTGAGAGTAAATGATATGTCATGATCTGCCGTTGCATTAAAATTCGTTTTAATTCCGATTTCGTTATCAGTGGCCGATATCTGTATTTTATCTTTCGAAACGGTAAAAAGGCAGTTTGCGAGAATCGCGTTAACGCTTCTTGATGGTATAAGCGAGTCAACTATGCTTATGGATTTTAATAATATATCCTTGTCCGCTTCAATTCGCATAATTTATTTCCCCTCCCGCACAATGATTAAAAATATTTATACCGCACGTTTGCATACCGTTAAAAAATTTTCAAGATAAAAAAAGCAGGGATTAAAAACCCTGCTTGTCAAAAATCCGAAGAATCCCATCATGAAAACTTATATTTTCAATTCGTGGATCATATCTTCTATCAATTCCCTGATTTCCTCTTCATCTTCCATCATTTTTTCAACATTATTCATTGCATTAAGCACTGTTGAATGATCCCTGTCGCCGAACTCCTTTCCGATATCGGTTGTTGTGAGATTTGTCAGTTTTCTCGATAAATACATGGCTACAAATCTGGGTCTTATAAATTTTGAATGCCTGCTCTTTGACATTATGTCGTCAATGCTTACGTTAAATCTTTGTGCGACTTTTTTCATAATTTCCGCAGTGGAAATATTTTTATCCGTATCTTCATCGAAAAGAGTTTTTAAATGGACCTTTGCATCCTGAATAGTTATAGGGCTGTTATTTATACTCGAAACTATGTTAAGCCGTTTTAAGGCCGCCTCCAGAGCCCTGATGCTGGATTTAATTCTGCGTGCAATATAATTTAAAACTTCATCCGGGATCTTAATCCCTTCAAGTTCGGCTTTATTTCTGAGAATAGCTTCGCGCGTCTCAAGATTGGGAGGCTGGATATCCGTTATAAGCCCCCATTCAAATCTTGTTCTCAGGCGCTCCTCAAGTGTTGACAATTCCTTGGGCGGCCTGTCGCTTGTTATTATGATCTGCTTTTTATTGTTATATAATTCGTTAAAAGTATGAAAGAACTCTTCCTGTGTCTGCTCTTTTTTTTCAATAAACTGAATGTCGTCGATAAGAAGAACGTCCACATTCCTGTATTTGATTTTAAAGCTGTTGATTGTATTTGTGCGAAGCGCCTGAATAAATTCGTTGATAAAATGCTCGCTTGAAACATAGAGCACATTCATATACGGTTTTTCTTTTGCAATATAATGGCCTATGGCGTGCATGAGATGCGTTTTGCCGAGACCCGTGCCCCCGTATAAAAACAAAGGATTGTATTGTGTTGCCGGTGTTTTGGATACGGATACAGCTGCAGCGTGTGCAAGCTGATTGTTAGGGCCTACTACAAAATTCTCAAATGTATAGTGAGGATACAGGGACATCCTGCCGTCGTCAACATCGGATATTATAAATTCACTGTCATCCTTTTCGGGAGCCTCACCCATCTCTTTACCTTCTTTTATTTCGATCTTTTCACTTCCGGTAACAAATTCACAGGTAAGGTTTTTATTTGTCAAATCACTTATTAACGACTCAATATACGGAGAATAATTATCTGCAATATGCCTTCGCGCGACATCATCAGGGACTTTAATATAAAGTCTTTGATCATCAACCGATAATAGCTTGGTATCCTTGAACCACATATCAAAAGACTGTTTATTAATATCAGTCTTCATATTATCCAAAACGCGGCCCCAAATTTCATTAATCATAACATTTTCCTTACAATTATCAACAATTGTTGATAACTTTGTTTATAACTAATTAAAAGAATATTTGATTATGTCTTATTTAAAGACAGTTATTGTATATTTTACAGTATTGACAGCAGATAATAGGAGTATGATTTATAGAGCTATGATAAACTTTATCAGAACCAATTGTCTTTAGTTAAACATTTATATATTATATTTCAACAAATTAATTTGGTATTTTTATAAATCATCGAAAAAAAATAAAAATTCTTAATAAGATATTGATTTCCGGTTGATATCTCAAATATTATTGTTAATAATTCACTTTTTATTGTTGATATGTTATAATATTTTGTGAATATTGTTTTTTTGTCTTTCCGTGAATTAAATATAAAATTATTAATTTTATATTTTTTATTTTTATTTCAAGGCGTAATACCTCGACGCTTGCGTCGAGGATGTAAGCCTATCGATTTGCGGAGAAAATCAATAACGCCTTGAAACTTAATACCCCGCCGACACCGAAGGTGGCGGCCGGTACGTCACCTTCGGCCTGGGGCTTGCCCCGGGGAATTTTATTAGGGATAAAAAATTAAATATATGGGATACTAACTATGAGCACAATTATTAAAGATATTGAAAAAAACAGCAAAGAAATAATAAGAATTGATATATCTGAATTCAAAGGACAGGAATTAATAAATCTCAGAATATGGTATTCGGCAATTGATGAAAAAGGCAATCTGGTCTATAAGCCTACACAAAAAGGTATAGCTATAAATATCTCGAAATATAACGAGCTTAAAGAGGGAATAGAAAAAATAAGTGAATATATCAATGATAAAAAAACCGGTTTTAAGCCGGAGGCTGTTTAGATATCGCAGCGCTTTTACTAGGAGCTATCTTAAAATTATATTTTTAATCACATATATAGATATATAATTTTGAGATGACTTCTATTAATATTATAAACATATTTAATATATTATAATAGTAGTAATAATAGATTTAATACTTTACTGTTGATAACTTTTAAAACTGCGAAAAATCCGGCCTTAAACCAATAATTTGCGGTTAATTAATTGTTATTATAATGGGACATAATATTGATAAAAAAGAATTAATGCATCTAACCGTATTATGTCTCATTATATTATAGTTTTTGATCATAAAAATAATATTAATGTGACATAATATTAACAATATAAATAATCGCAATCGACAATATATTAACAGAAAATACAGGTGTTATTTTAAGATTATTAATTAACTCAAGTTGACTGACTTTTATTACACTATTTCTTAATACTATCGATAGAATGATCAGATTATGATCAATTTTAAGGCAACATGGATGTTGCCGACCGCCGAAGAGTCCACGGATGGGGTATTTGAGGCGGAAAATTGATCATAATCTGATCATTCTATTGCAGATGTTTATAAAAAAGTCAGTCAACTTGAGTAATTTATATGAATAACAATTAATAAATACTGGTGTATTATTAAGATGACCTCAGATTATATTTCATTCGAAATCATGTCATTAAGCAGTTTTAAGGCTTCCACAGCAGCTTCGCTGAACGGCCTATTCGTTTTTTTATATGCGTAATTGATTTCACTGGAGGAATTTATGCGGTGTATTCTGATATCCGGGTAATTTTTAAGAATATTAATTGTCGTCTTTACATCTCCTCCTTGTGAACCTATTCCCGGGATTAAAAGAGGAATTTCGAGTTTTGATTCAATGAACTTATCCAAGATTCTTTTTAGCTCTTCGGGATATGTCGCGCCGACAACCGCACCAAGCCCGGGTTTATTCCATTCAATGATCTTTTTAGAAACATGCATGTATAACGGATTTCCGTTTATCAGTATATCCTGAAAATCCTTTGAGCTTTTATTCGATGTTTTATTTAAAACATAAAATCCTTTATCCGGGTAATTGTCCGTGAAGGGAGAGATTGAATCATATCCCATATAAGGCGCCAGGGTTACCGCGTCGGCTTTAAAGAAATTGAAGCATTCCTTTGCATAAGCAAGAGCGGTCTTTGCGATGTCTCCCCTTTTTGAATCCAGAATTACAGGGATATCCTGGGATTTATAAAGCTCTATGACGGAAAGAAGCGCTTCTATTCCTTCAATCCCGTACTGGGCGTAAAATGCATAATTCGGTTTTACTGAAGCCGGATAAACGTTTTGCTGAATTATTTTATTCAGTATTGATTCATAGAATGAAATTATTTTTTCTTTATTTGATCCGACTTTTACCGGGATGTCTTCGATAACCGGATCGAGCCCCATTGAAACGATGCTGTCGAATTTTTTTGACGACTCTTTTAGCTTTTCAATATAATTCATTTTATAAATCCTCTTGGTAATTCATTGCAAATCGGGAAGAATATCTGGTTATAATAAATTTCCTGCCGCAAATACTCCATCCGTGGACTCTGCGGCAGCGGCAACTTCCATGTTGCCTGTAAATTTATTATAACCAGATATTCTTCCCGGGATTATTAAACAAAATAAAAATTGAATTTAAATTTTAATATTAGCAATATATTTTTTATAAATATCAAAATTTGCTTTATCAAAGAGAACAAAATAAGCATCGATCAAATAATTTTCTTCTTTCATAAACCGAATCACTGTATCAACAGCTACTTTGCAGGCTTCATCTTTCGGGTAACCGTATATGCCTGAAGAAATTGCCGGAAAAGAGATCGAATGTAAATTATTATCCTTTGCCAGTTTCAGTGAATTATAATAAGAATTCGTTAGTGTTTCTTTTTCTCCGCTTTTACCGTCTTTATAAACAGGCCCGGGTGTATGTATTACATGTTTTGCTTTAAGATTATATCCGCCGGTGATCCTTGCTTCTCCATGCCTGCAACCGCCGAGTTTTCTGCACTCTTCCAGAAGCCCGGACCCGGCAGCCCTGTGAATTGCACCGTCAACTCCGCCTCCTCCAAGCAATGAAGGATTTGCAGCATTGACAATTGCGTCGACGTCTTCTCCGGTAATGTCGCCCTGTTTGATATGGATATGATTCAGTATTTTTTTTCTATTCATGATATATTTTTCTTAAATAAATGTCGTTTGCCATTATATCTTTATAGACCGGTGCGATTAAATCTTTAAAACCCGTTTCATCGTTTTTTTGTCCTGAAACGTATTCTGTAAATCCCGTTAAATATTTTTTTGCAGCTTTTTCGTTTCCAATCTTGGCGTTTATCCGGGCAAGCCGGAATAAAGCAGTGCTTCTGTCCCTGAAAGGGATTTTTGACTGTAAGAGTGATTCCAGAACATTTAAAGCGGCTTTTTCTTTTCCTGCCTTTTCAAAATTTGACGCCGTTTCAAGCTCCCTGATTAAACCGTATGGTTTGTCTTTTTTATATTCGTGTTCAGCTTCATCCATCTTTTGGTTAATTGAATTCTTTTTTGAATAATTGTTTTTTGCCCCGTGAACCAGCCATTTGAATCTAAATGTATTTTTTATATTATTGAAAGCAGGATCATTATTGAGAAGATCTGCGGAAGAAAAACCCTTTTCAACCGCCTGCGACAGGCACTCAACGGCTTTGTTCTTATCGCCGGTTAGGTTGTAATATGCCGCTTTTTCATAGAGCGCCCATATGCCTTCTTTATGAAATTCAAAAGCGGTCATTAAGGGCAGCAGTTTATTTTTATCGTAATTATTATAAAGATTGCTAAGATAGAGTATGGATAATTTTTCATTATTCGCCAGCGCCATTCTGTAATACTTTTCAGCTTCGGAATAATTCCTTTCGTATTCATTCACGAGGCCGTAATTCAGGTAGGCATGATATTTTAATTTTCTTTTGTTGAATTGTTTTTTTAATAAGTTCACGGCTTCTTTTTTATTATTGCTGAAATACATGTAGAAAACGTCGTGGAAAGGATTTGAAGTATCCGGGATATATTTGCTGTCGCCGGGATCACCGTATAAATTCATTGAGATGAGTATTCCTGAAAATATAATAATTCTTGCAAATATATTTTTTTTATTATTGATAATTCCGTTAGTCATTTTTAGTTTTATTGTTCTGATACTTATAACCGGAAAATATCACCTGGCGTTATAAATTGATTTTCAATCAAGATATGATAGATATTCAATAAGTCAAATGAAATTATTTTAAGAGAAAAAAACTTGATGCCGCAGATTCCGTATACCCGATTTTGGAATAATAAAAGAAGCTTTGTGTCCATTTTAACGCTAACGGCATTTCTACTGCTTCCTGCGTATTTTTATGCCGCAGAAACGCCTCTTATTCAATATCTGAATCAAAAGTCGCTTTCTAATTATGAGAAAGCCCTGGAAATTATTGAAGAATGGACGATTGGCGAAAAAGATCCGGTTATAATCGAGACAAACGTTTTCAGGATTTATGAGATATTAAAGTATCCGGAACTTATTGATAAGGCTATCGGTGCGTATAAAAATATTTTAGAAAATAGCACCGTTAAGAATGATCATTCGATAACGGCGAGAATAAATATTTTTTTAAACTTGCTTTACCTGCGGAAGGGAAGCGTTGACGAAGCGCTTCAGGCAAGAAGGACCCTCGGCTTTATTGATAATTATAAAACAATCGGGCCGTTTAAAAACGGCGATTTCAATCTCTCATATTTGCCGGAAAAAGAACTCAGCCTTGAAGATTCGGCAAGAATTTTCAATAAGGATGAATGGTTTGATACGCAGACAGATCCGGGAGGCGGGATAGATGCCGCGGATCTTTTTAGTGATATTTCAAAATCAGTATTATATTTTAAGAATACTTTTTCAGTGCCCTCTGACGGCGGTTATATTTTACGGCTGGGCAAGACCGGTTATACGGATATATGGCTGGACGGATCCAATGTTTTTTCCAGCAGGGAAAAGCATGGTTTTGCATTTGACCAGTATTGTATACATGTGACGCTTTCGGAAGGAAAGCATATTTTATTGATCAAGACCGGCGATTCAAAAAGCGGGCTTCAGTTCGCATTAAGGCTGACTGATGAGAAAGGCAGGGCTACCGGAAATAGTGTAAGTGAGAATGCGGGCGAATCCGCGTCCGCAATGAAAAGCAAATTCAGGAATATTACATTTTTTGATTCTCTGGAAAACAGCATTAAAATCAGACCAATGGAGAAAAGGGCTGCCTTTAACACGGCATATCTTTATTATATTTCCGGCATTAACAGCGAATATGACGGGGAAGCTAAGACACTTTTTGCAAAAGCTGAAGCAGGCGCGCTGTATTCGGTCTCTAATTATTATTTAGGTTTGCTGGCCGGTGAGAATGAAAAGGAATATTATTTTAATAAATCGCTCGGCGCATTTAAAGAGAACATAGAATCAATATACGAAATTGCCGGAATTAAACTTCGTAATAATCTGGATGTCGAGGCTTATCGTCTTGCTGAATCCATAAAAGAAATCAATCCGCATTCCTTCTATGTCAATAAATTGAAAGCCCGTATCTTTGAATCCCGCGGCTGGCATTTTGAAGTATTGAAAGAAGCTTATCCTTCCAAGAACAGAGTTAATTCCTGCGGATACGCAATCGAGGCGGATGTTTATTTAAAAAACAAAAAATTCAATAAGGCTTTAATGCCGTGCAAAATGCTTTATAATATGGATAAATATAACATAACAAATCTCAATAATTTAACGGAATGTTATGTTATGACAGGAAGATATGACGAAGCACTGGGTCTGCTTTCCCAGTCTTCAGCTTTTTTCCCGAACAATGTAAAGTTAAGATTAAAGCATGCCAGACTGATCGGAAATACAAAAGATCCTGCTTCTTCATTGCCGTATTTGCTGCATGCCAGGAAAATGTCGCCATGCAATAAAGACGTTTTACTGGATATCGGGCTTTTATATCATAAATTGGATAAGGAAGAACTTGCTCTTTTGTATTTAAATATGGCAATTGAGCGAGATCCCGGAAACGGCTGGATTGTCGCTCTTATCGATCACATAAAACGCGGTTTAGACTCGAGGAGGGAGCCATCTGAAAATAATTTATCAGAAAGATCAAAAACCGGCAAATTGCAATACCGGATATCGAATGAAGATTTAAAAATCGAGAAATCATTCAAAGAGAGGATGGAGAGAGAAAGTGAAGTATTTAAAAGTATTTTCTTCGGCGATGACATCGGATTATTTAATAGCGTTGTAAAGTTATTGTATCAATATCCGGCAGGACCTGATTCGCTTCTCTATTATCGCGAGATCGGAAAGCTCAGCCGGATCGCCGGTCAAGAGAGATGCGTTCAGGCTTTGCTGAAACTGATCGATTCCGTGAACAGCGTAAACAGTCTCGAGAAAAAAAATCTTCATATCCTGTATTTACAACTGGAGCTTGAAAGACTGTGTTATCGCTTTAAGATAAGCGATGCAAGGAAATATTCGGAGCAATTTTTCCCGGTAAAAAAATGGGTGCTTTTTGGTCCTTATTTTAAGTACGGGCGGGCTGATATTGATTTTCCTTTTATGCCCGAGATAATCACGAATTTGAAGGGTTCGGATATCAAAAGGAAAGAGATTTTTGTTCGGAATACAAAAGGGGAATTGGATTTTAACAGATATTTATACACCGGGGAAGGCATTGCGTATGCAGTGACGACCATTAGACTGAATCAGCCTGTGAAAATAAGAATATATTCCGATTCGTCTTATAAATTATTTTTAAACGGTAAAGAAGCATTAAGAAATCTAAAAAGCGGGATATCCAGGACATGCAGAATAATCAAAGTTCGTGATACAGATAAAATCACGCTGATGATAAAATTGCATTTAAAAGAAAATAGTAGCCATTTACGCATTCTGACTACAGATGAAAACGACAGACCGTTAAAGACGGAATCCGGCAATACGGAATTTGCATTTTCAGATGTCAGGTTTACAGAGGAAATGGATTATCCTTATGAAATGTTAAGAGCTCAGCAATCAGGCGGATCGGGCGATTATAAATCCGGTGTAAATTATAAACTGGGCCGTTACTTCCAGGGTCTCGGCAGCAGAGAGGCGTTGAAATTTTACAGAAATTCTCTTGATTCGCACGGTTCTGATAATCATATCAGATTGTACTTCCTGGCTGCGTGTCTTTTGGAAATGAGCAACCGGGATAAAGAATCCGCAGATTACGCCGAAGGAATGGATATCATTTCGAATCTCGTAAAAAAATATCCGGATTTTATTCCTGCCTGTCGTATATTGCTTAAAGAGAATTTTAAAAATAAGAGTTTACACGAAATTGATGAAGAAGTTCAAAGGCTTTTAAAAAAAGGGAAAAACTGCCTTCAGCTTAAATTGGATTATGCCTCTTATTTGCTTAATGCGAATCTTGAAAAAGAATTTTTAAAAGAGGCGAAGTCGCTGAAATGTGAATTCCCGGATGCGGTCGAACCGCTGATCCTTCTTGCTTCATACTATAAGGGCAGGGATATATTTAGATCAATCGAACTATATAAAACGTTATTAATCATGGATACATACGAGGTTGCGCTGGGGGAGCTTATTAATATTTATAAACAGATGGAGAGATATCGGGAAATAAAGGCTCTAATGGAAATTTATGACACTGAAGGATATTTTAGAAAGGAATTAATTGAAGCATTAAAAGACATGGAGGATTACAATAACGCAAGAAAGGCGATTTTCCAGGGTTTAGCCGAGAATGATGATCCTTATTATCATATTAAACTCGGAGAAGTAAATTATTTAAATGGATTTGATCCTGCGATGTACTGGCAGAAAGCGCTTTCTGTGAATCCTTCAAATTATTCTCTCAGGGATTATCTTAATTATCTTGAAACGGGTACATTTAATCACGATGCTTTAAAAAAAGCTGGATCTGACAGGTTTGATAAGACAAATTTTTCGTCAGTAAAAGATATTAAGGATTTTATATTCTGGTATAGAGGACTCCTTGAGGGCGCTTTTAACGTTGAAGCAGACAGAGTTAAGCCGCTGTTCTTCGGCAAAACGCCGGATGAACAGATAAAATCGGTGTATAAGTACGTTAACCGTAATATCGAGCTTGAAGGCGCCTTAAGATTTTCTCCGCACAGTGCTATTGACACGCTTTATAAAAAGAGCGGCAGTGCGGAAGACAAAACAATTCTCGCTTTATCCATGCTTGCAGAGCTTGGTATAAAATCCTATGTTGCTTTTTCGGGAATGAATGAATTTCCCGATAATTCGGGATTTTCGCAGGAAATATTCACAAATATTTTGCTTTATGTCCCGATTGATGTTAATACAGGCTTCTGGATGGATTTTTCGGACACTAAATTTGAACCAGGAGAGATAGACGGGACTCTATACGGCAAAAAAGCCGTGGTGTTAATAAAAGACGGATACGAGATAAAAAAGATCATAAAGCAGAATTGATTTATAGATATTAATGAACTTGACAAATAATATATCCAGACATTAGACTATTATTTAGAGTGCGTCCCAAAACCTATTTAAGCAGCACGTAATCTACGATCATATCAATAGTTTCTATAATTTCCTGCGGAACTCGGCCTGCGGCCTCAGGCAATCCTCGGAAATTATAGAAACTATTGATATGGCCATGCACACATAATTATAAACGGTAATATGAGTTTATCCATTTAATTGGGATACGCTCTTAATAATATGATCGTTTTATCGCTGATATAAACAGCTCTGACAAAAAAGTCAGCCAATTTATTATTTTTAACAGGGGATTTACTATGTTTAAAAAAGTAATGATTGTTTCATTAAGCTTTTTCATATCCGGTTTATTTGTTATTTCTGTTTCCTCCGCACCGAAGAAAAAAGTTTGCAACGATCTCAAGATTGACCGATGCAAGGAGCGTGCCGATTGCATTTGGATCAATGAAAGTAAAACGAAAGACGGGAAGAAAATAAAAGCGCATTGCAAGTGCAAAGGAAAATGTGAATAATGTTTTCAATACCGCCGGTTCTGCCGGTGGTCGTTTATTTCAAGGCGAATAGTCTGCGTATCGCGGTTGCGAGCTCGAAAGTATTTATCGGTTTTCTTAATATTTCATTAATCCCGGCTTTGCGAGCCGCTTCCTCCATATCTTTATACACAAAACCGGAACATAAAATGACTGGCACGTCTTTTCGTATCCCTTTAATTTTTTCTGCGATTTCAATGCCTGTTTTATTCGGCATTGTATAATCAGTGATCACAAGCTCGTATCCTCTCGGATCTTTTTGGAACGCATCAAGAGCCGATATACTGTCGTTATACGGGAATACCTTATAACCGAGGTTTGTAAGAATTATTTGAATTGAGTCGACGATAGATTGTTCGTCGTCGATCAACATTATTTTTTCGCTGCCTCCCGGCGGTTCGGCGCTTTGTTGGGAAATATTTATTATTTGTTCGGGTGTGGTTATCGGGATTATGATATTAAAAGTACTTCCTTTGTCCATTTCGCTGTATACGGTAATTATTCCATTCAATCTTTTAATAATACCGTGTACCACTGAGAGCCCGAGTCCAGTGCCTTTACCGGCAGATTTTGTTGTGAAAAATGGTTCAAATATATGATCTAAATATTCAGATTTTATACCGCAGCCTGTGTCCGATACTCTGAGTAAAATATGTTTTCCAGGATGAATTCCCGGATGAAGTTCGGCATATTTTTCATTGATTTCAATATCTTTCAACTCAACCTCGATCATTCCTTTATTATCTTTCATGGCCTGGGCGGCATTGGTGACAAGATTGATGACAACCTGGTGAAGCTGAGTAGGTTCAGCGAGTATAACAGAGTCGCTGTTGATTGATACATTAAGTTCGATAGTCGCAGGAAGAGATGCTCGTAAAAATTTTAATATTTCTTTGATTATGAATTTTGGATTAATCTGTTTTAGTTCTACCTGGGTATGACGGCTGAATGTCAATATCTGGTTAACCAGATCGCGCGCTCTCTGGGATGCTTTCAGTACTTCCTGGATATATTCCTTTGACTTGGTTTTGTCGTTCTGAGCGTATAACGCAAGTTCTGCATAACCGACTATTCCACTCAAGACATTATTGAAATCATGCGCTATACCGCCGGCAAGAGTCCCGATTGCTTCCATTTTTTGTGCCTGTATAAGTCTTTTTTCATTAGTCAGTTCGTTTGTTATATCCTTTCCGATCTCCAGGTAATTATAAATAATCCCCTTGCTGTCGTGGATCGGCATAATCAGCACTTCAAGTATTTTTGCATCGGATACGTTTTCTGAAAATACTACGCGTCCTGCCCATGCCTGACGTTTATCAAGCTTTTGCCAGATGAATTCTTCCGGTATATTGTTTAAATTGTTTAAAACCGGTTTTGTGCCTATGATATCGGCTGCAGGACATTTTAAAAATTTTTCTGCAGCCGGATTAACAGATTCGATTTTTTTATTGGGACCTATATTTATTACTACTTCGGCTAAATGCTCTGTTATCTCTTTCATTATATTGACAGTTTTCTGGATAGGGGTGCCGATCTTATGCGATAATAAAACGATGCCGGAAATAGTAATAATAAAGACAATCAAACCGCTTAAGGCAATGTATTTAAAAGTCGATATGGCCGGCGCCAGAATTTCATCTCTATCCTGGGTCACAACGACAGTCCATCCTGTGAGATTGACAGGGGCAAATCCTGCAATATTTTCGACTCCTTTATGAATATAATTTTCAGATCCTGTCTGCCCGCCGAGTATTTTCTTGCTGATTGATTCCATACCGGGCATATTTTGAAGTTTTATATTGATGTTGTAATCTTGATTTGGCTGCGCGATCAGTCTTCCGGTTGAATCAACAATAAAAACATATCCGGTTTTTCCGATTTTTAACGACGTTATACGCGCCATAAATTTAATATCCTGGCCGAATGCTACAGTACCATAATAATTGCCGTTTTTACCGGCAAGGGGGGCGGAAAAGACCATAAAGAAAGATTGCTCCGCATCTACTCTGGAAATAATGGGATTGCTTACATAAGTTTTACCTGCTTTTGTCTGAAGAAAGTATTCCCGATCGGAAACGTTCACTCCTTTATGTCTGGGATTCATTGAGTCAGCGCGGATAATACCCTTCCTGTCTATAATAAAAAGCGATCCATAAAGTGCGCCGCTATTTTGATAAATATATTTAATCAGTGCGTCTATATTAGCGTAATTATCCGAGGCGGCCGCTCCTATGATTTGCGGGTTTTTGGAAACTGCTGAGACAAGACTACTTTCTCTGGATAGAGAAACCTGCATCAGGTAAGCCAGATCTAAAGCAATCTGCATTGATTTTTCTTTAGATATTTGTTCAAGAGAGCGTGACAGACTTATGTAACTAAATATGCCTGCAAGAAGAAAAGGTAAAATTACTGCGGCAATTCCGCTTACAAGCAATTTATAACGTATAGTCATTGTTTAATATTATATTTAACCGTTAAAAAACGTTTTTTAATTCAGATCAGTATCCGGCATATATGTTGTAATGCAGTTTTTTCTTTCTAAATTTGGGGAATTATATGTTATTAATGTTCAGTAATCATGACATATTTTTAGTTTTTTTGCAAATTATTTTTTAAATTGAAAATATAATATTCATCAAAATAAAAAAATGTATTTATAATTATCTCACTTTCGTATTAAGGAATAATTACTGAATATATTTATTAATTTCTGTTGACTTTTTCAGAAATAAAATTTATCAATTGATATCTGGACTTTTAAAGACCGGCATATGGAGCAAGAATATAACCTCAGTCATTTATAGGTTATTACTGAAAAAAAATTTAAAGGGGTGACTTTATGATGTGGAAAAGTATCGCTTTTTTTATTTTTATTTCTTTTTTCATGATTGAGATAACTTTTGGACATCCCGGAAGGACAGACAAAGATGGCGGGCACTGGGATCATCAGAAAAAAGAGTATCATTATCATAAAGATGGTAAAGAAGTCGTTGATAGATCAAAAAGCAAGAACTATGGAAAACTCGCATCTGCTGAAAAGGGAGATAAAGAAGTAAAAGAAAAGAAAGAGACTAAAGCAAAAAAAGACGATAAAAAAACTAAAGAAAAAAAACTAAAAGAAGATAAGGATCAAAAAGAAAAGACAAAGAAAGAAGAAAAAAAGAAGAAAGATGATAAGCTGACAAAAGAAAAACCGAAGAAGGAAGTAAAAGAAAAGAAAGAAGATAAACCCAAGAAAGATACAAAAGCAAAGAAAGATAAAAAAGCCAAAAAAGATAAAGAGAAGTAAGATAGATTTTTATACATATTAAAAATATGTTTTTTTTGTTCTTAAAAGCGGGGGTACAAATGCTCTCGCTTTTTTTATAACTTAACAATATTCCCATATAATAAAAAATAAATATGAAAAAACTATACTTTTTAACGAGTTTATTTCTATCCTGTGCATTTTTCAACAATTCCAATGCTTTAGAAGTTCCCGATCAGATTCATGGAATAAATATACCTAAGCCCGCTGCTGAAATAACCAATTTTGATATCGATTCTATAAGCCTTTCCGATATAACTTTTATTTTCGATGTTGCGATTACAAATCCTTATCCGATAAAGCTTAAAGTGAGCACTTTAAAGGCTGCTTTTTTCGTCGAGAACAAGCAATTTTTTAAAACCGAAACCAATAAGCTAAAAATTAAAGCAAGTGGGACTGAGATCACACGCCTGTTTGTAAACATTAAGTATGCGGACATTGCGGATATTGTAAAGGATTACAGCAGGAGGGATTCTCTTAAATGTCTGATAGATATGTTAATCATACTGCCGCTTCCCGATTCCTTTCAGAAGATTTCTAAAGATGTTACGTTTAAATTTAAGTTAAAAAAGGAATTGCCTACGATTAAACCTGAAATAAATATAGCAAACTTTAAGGTTGCCAAACCTTCCAGGGAGGAGATCGAAGCTGCAATTAAACGCTCTGCAAGAAAGAATCTAAGCGCGGATTCCGTACAAAAGATGTTTTCTGCAATGATAGACGGCAGGGATACTGCAAAGATCATTGATCCTTCGGAATTAGATTTAAAACTTAAGGTAAATTTTGATATCATAATGAAAAATAAAACAAAAGCCAGCCTGTATTTCAATGATCTTAATTATAATTTCAATATTAATGCAAATAAACTTGTGGAGGGTTACACAAAAAATATTCTGAACAGGAAGGGTGAGAATATTTTAAGCGTAAAAAATGAATTCAGCTCAAAGAGCCTCGGCAAGGGAATTTTAAAAGCTTTTAAGGACGGTAAAGGCGAATATTATCTTAAAGGATTTTCTATGGTAAAATTTCCGGATAAGATTAAAAAAGAATCTATAAAGTTGAAATTTAATGAAAAGGGAATTTTTAATATTAAATGAAAGCTCTGTTTAAGCGTTATAGATTTATACATCGGAAAAGAAATTTATTTAAGATAACGGATGAATAAAAAATACAATGAGTTATAATCCTGGTTTTACGAATAATATTATTATTGGCGTCAATAACACTCCTAAATTTCACCCGGCATTTGTTGAGTTGGCAAGAATATTCAGCTCCGTCAAGATAATGGGGCCGCCGATGAGCGATAAGCTGATTGAGCTTGTCTCTCATCTTTTTACATCGGAAGAAGCTGAAATTTGCAAAGGCTTGACTTTTCTGTATCCGCGACCGGCAGAGACTATTTCCAGGATTTGCAAACGCGGCATAAGCGATATATTGCCTATTCTTAAATCGATGGGAAAACGTCGGATTATTTACGAATCCGAGGGAAAATTTATGCTATATCCCCTTATTCCCGGAATATTCGAATATATCTTCATGACAGGCCAGAAGACTCCGTGGCATAAAAAATATTCTGAACTGCTTAACGATCTATTCGGGACCGGGTATATCGCGGAATACCTTACGCGCGAGCTGGATGCGATCAGGAATATACCTATTCAGCATGTGGTAGAAAATAAAAATTATGTAGTCAATACTGATCTTATGTCAAATATGCTTGATGCGCATAATCATTTTGCGGTCTTGAATTATTGCCCCTGCAGACACTCAAAGAAGCTGATCGGACATAATTGCAAACGGGCGGCTCCGGAAGACGGCTGTCTTGTCATTGGGAATTTTTCAAAGCAGACGGTTTCCAGCGGTAACGGCCGGTCAGTAAGCAGAAGCGGAATGAATGATATAGTTGCGGAGAGATGGGAAAAAAAGCTTGTATTTCTAACTGCAAACGTTGATCCCACTCTGCAAAATGTTATATGTACCTGCTGCGATTGCTGCTGTCATATTTTGCAGACAGCCAACCATTTCAGCAATAATTTTCTGGCAGCTCCTCACAATATTGTCATGGTTGATGCTTCGCTATGCAATAATTGCGGCAATTGCGCCGGTGTATGCAACACGCACGCTCATACATTCATAAATAAATCGCATCGATATTATGAGGACAGGTGCATCGGCTGCGGGAATTGCATTGATGCATGCAAAAAAAATGCAATAATGCTGGTTGAAAATCCTTTGTTTAAAAACCCTTCTAATGGATATATTAAGCTCCTGGTTAAAATGATGCCTTCCATCATTATGATAGGGCTTAAGATCAAATTTAATAGGTTTTTTAAAGAAAAATATTAAATATACAAAAATACTGTGATGTTTATATGAATGGATCAGTTTTGCCTGCTGAATTTTTCCGCGAGATGTGTGATTTGTGCTCTCAGATTAATTAAGTAAGGGATCTCTGGCTGCTTAATCCCGTCTATTGTGTCATATTCCTCGGCTTTAATCCTGGAAATTACCCGGTCAATATCATTATTATCTTCTTCAAATAATCTGTAGACTTTATCTCTGAACATTTCTGTTTCATGAATTGAGTTTGAAAGAAAATTTGAAACTTCATCTCTTCCGATAAATACCAGCCGATGCCCCTGGCAGAGAATATCTGTCGGAAGTTTTGACAGACGTTTAAGGGAAGCTAAATAGTCGTCGTAATCAGCAAGAAATTCCACTGCTATTTTATTGTTGCTGTCTAAGCATCCGGAGGCGTCGGAGGAAATCAGGATCTTTTGCTTGGGCAGGTAGTAGCTCATAAAATCGCGGGTGTGGCCGGGTGTAGCAATGACTTCAACATTACTCCCGTCTTTTAACGCAATCGATTGGTTGTCTTTCACAATTATATCCGGTTTGAAAGGGCGAAAGGCTTCATGAATAACATCTGACGGGTTTATATGCGGAGAGGAGAAAATAATATCTTCTGCTTTTATATTCAGTTCAGCCATTCTCTTCTGTGCGGATTCCTTTGCAATAATATCAGCGGATTTTTTTGACATAGCCACATGAAGGGATGGGAAAGCCGTCTTGATATAATTTACGGCTCCGCAATGATCCCAGTGGACATGGGTCAAAAAAAGAAATTCCGGCTTCCTGTTTTTAAGAATTGATTTGATGCTGTCAATATAGAGTTTCCCGGCAGCAGAAATCCCGCCGTCGAATAGAACCGGTTGCAGGCCGTTAAAAAGATAAACCGGGAACTGAGCGTTTGCAATTACAAAAAAATTATCGGTTACAACGCCTGTGCTCCTGAAAATCACGTTGACCTCCCCGTAATCCTTGAGTTTAAAGACTACGGACTATGCATTTATTTTATAAACCGGATATTTTTAATTTCTAAAATATCCAGGGATATAGGGTATTTGAAATAACCGATATTTTCAATATTTTTTTGAGGTTTATTTTTCTTTATCGCGGGAAACACGTTCGATGTATTTGCCGGTCCGCGTATCGATCTTGAGAGTATCTCCTGCATTTATAAATATGGGGACCTGTACTTTAACTCCGGTCTCAATAACCGCATTTTTCATAATATTCGTAACCGATGCGCCTTTCAGCCCTGGTTCCGCCTCTATTACTTTAAAATTTATTGTTGTCGGCAGCTCCGCTGAAATAGCATTTCCTTCCATGAACAGGATCTTACACAGATTCCCTTCCTTGAGAAAACGCTTTTGATCTCCTAAAAGATCGGAGGAAATGGATATCTGGTCGAATGTTTCGTTATCCATAAAATTCAGCTCGCCGTCTGCCTCATAAATATACTGCATCTCCTTCTCTTCGAGACGGACTTCTTCAATAGAATCAGTCATTCTGAAAGTATTCTCAAGGACTCGTCCTGTTTTTGCGTTTTTCATTTTGGTCCTTACCATAGCTCTCCAGTTGCCCGGCGTTACATGCTGAAATTCGGTAATTATCCATACATCATTATTAAAACGGATTGCCATTCCTTTGCGGAATTCGGAAATTGAAGCCATAAAGCTTACCCCATAAATTGAATAAATAAAAAATAGCTTCCTTAATAATTATTAAGGGTTATTATTAATTTATTGAATATCGTTAGCAGGCATGTAAAAAGTCAATTAAACTTTTTACGAACATTTAAAAAAATAATTTGTTCCGGAATAAAATGAAAATAATAATTTTACCAATTGTATTATGTATAATCAGTTCATCTTCGAAAATTTACGGAGATTATCATATGCAGCATGATAAAAAGCTGCATCTTGAGGCAGGAATTATAATCGGCGGAGTTTCATATTTTATATGCCCTGAACTGGAAGAAGTGGTTTTCGATAAATCGAGAATTTTCCCCTCGGTCTGGAGCGTAGGTATGGCAGGTCTGGCCGGTGCGGCCAAGGAAGTGATATATGATGACTGGATGGGTAAAGGTAATGCCGAATTAAAGGATTTTTATTATACCGTAACCGGCGGGCTAATAAGCGGACTGACGCTGGGAATCATTGAGACAGTATTTAGCTGCGTAAATCCTGATATCAGTGTTTACGCGAATCCTTTAAATAAAAATGTTTTTCTTTCTTATTGTTTTAAATTTGAATAGCCAGGATCCGGCCTTAAAATAAAATTTTTACAATACGGTTCGAACGATATTTTTGCAGAATTAATGAGCATAGTTTTCCTCACAATAATTACTACAATAAAAGTAATGGAAATATTTTTGACTTTTTAGTTATTCGTTCATAAATTAAAATATAGCTGATTAGAATTTAAAAATGTCTTTGATTTAAATGATTTAAATCAGTAAAGAGATTTTTAACTGTCAGCTGTTGATTAGAAACATATATGGAGCACGGCCTATGACGCTGGTTATTAATGGAGATGATTTTACGATAAATACAGAATCAAATCCTTTTACAGTTGCCGATCTGTTAAAATATCTGGAAATAAAATCCCCTGCGGGTTTGACCGTAGAAATAAACGGAGAAACGGCGGAAAAGTTTGACAAAATTGTTGATGGCGATATGATTCAGATAACAAGGTTTATCGGGGGAGGTTAAAAATACTTATTTTTTCTTTTTATAATTATTTGCGGCGCAATTTAATAATTAGAGACAAGTCATTTTATAGAAAAGGTATTGATAATCTGTAATTACAAAAACCCCGTTTTTTAAGAACGAAATAATTTTATTCCTGTCGGGAATTTTATTTTGTTCCATAAGCGAATCTATCTGTCCGTTAGCCCATCTTCTGAACAAATCATCAATAATTGGTTCAATATTTTTTTCATTTTCTATATTAGCGAATTGTTTTTTGCATTCTTTAACGTAATTATCCAGATTATCGTAAGGATTGAATTTTAAATATATCTCATTAAGAAGATCGAAAATTTGAAGTCCATCCTGCGAAGGATTCTCTTTTGGCTTGTTGATCGCCATTTCTCACCTTTTAAAATATGTCCTTGAAGAAAAATGTGACGGCATCATCCTTCCAGCCATTCCTCGCCGTCTAAAAAATTACCGAATACCATAATATTTTTAGGCCACTTACTTGAAAGCATTTCATTTCTTCTGGAAGCGCCGAATGTGTAATCGCTTGATGTAATAATCGCAATTTTTGTTTTACCTTCTTCGGGAAACTTTTTGTGTAATTCGATTAAATCCAGTTTACATCTATCGCTGCCAACCGGCACATAAACTGAACTTGTATCCCATAGAATCTGAGTATCGGGCGGATAATCATCGGTTATTTTTTTAAGGGCGTCATGGAATTCAGACGAACTCATCATTTTTATTACAGTTGCGCATAAAATTTTTTTTTCGTCATTGTATTCAAGTGCGATAGGCATTATAATATCTCCACAAAAAAATTAATTAAGCTTATTCAATTAGAATTTTTTAATCTTTTAAGATTCAATCCACCGCAGCCTTACTGCGGGGATAATACATCCGTTTTTCGGAATAGCAATTTTAATGATTATATGCCTTAGCAGGCATCTTCAATCAATTATAAAATTTTATAAAAAGCAAATTTTTTTTAATTTATATTAAAATTATCCGGGAAATCAGTGTTTTATCGTAATAACCTGTTTTACTTTTTTACTTTTAAAAACACCGTCGGGCGTTAATATTTTGTTCCCGAAATAATCCGAATAATCGTTATTGAACAAATGATTATAACACTCATTTACCAGTTCAGTACAATAAACTTTCCCGTTTTCATCCCTGAACCTGTAATCATATTCGACATGATCCTTTAAATATTTACGGGCAGTAGAAAGCGCTTTATTGATTTTAATATTTTTTATATTTTTAATCCTGACCACTGCGATGCTGTCGGTTCTGCAAAAATCCAGAATATCTTCCATAATTACTCCCTGTCCGATCGCGTGTATTATTCTGTCCTTGCCAGTATATAGTCCGGCATGTCCCCAGAAGCCCGGAGTAAATAATGTATTTAAATATCCGTTATACCGTCTTATAAGTATATCACCGATTTTAAGAACTTTAATGATTTTTCTGACTTCATACCCTTTGACTTTATGCTGTGATGGTTTGTAAAGGCACCATAAAGGAAATTTATGAAGATAAATATCCCCAATCAGTTTGATTAGGAACACCGGTATCCGCAATTTCATTTTTCGATCTCCTGTTTAAAGATTAAAGTGCGGGATTTATTAAAGGCAACGTTCATCTTACCGCCTCGAAGCCATAATCCGCCTCCGGTGAGCATGGAGCGTCTGTTATTATACCATATGGCCGGCATAAATATATAGTAGCAGTTATTCGGCTGATAAATAATCTCCGACTATTCGTTTGATCTCTGAATATTTATTTGAATAGAAATGATCGGAATTTTTGATTATTTGAAAGAGAGCTCCGGGATTCCATTTTTTAATCATGCCGGCGATCGTATCGACGGGACCGATGTCGTCTCTATCGGCACCGATAATCAATTTTATTCGCGGATCAAAAGTCAAAAAATTAAAACTCATGGCGGCAACAGGCGGCGATACCATAATGAGCGATTTAACCTGTTTCCAGTTCTTCAGACCTGAAGCGCAAACCCATGCGCCAAACGAATAACCTCCCAGATTTATATCGGATTTTTCAAGACCGGCAAAATATTCAATAGCGGACAATACGTCTTCCTGTTCGTCTATGCCGTTGCCGTACTCTCCCTCGCTGGACCCCACACCCCTGAAATTGAAACGCAGAGTGCTGAATCCTTTCAGACTGTAAGCATCCAAAACAGCCTCTACGACGGGATTATACATATCGCCGCCGTATAGGGGATGAGGATGGCACATAATGATAGCTTTTTCGCCCGGTTTAATTTCGACTAAAGCTTCTACCTGTAATTTTTGTGATGTGAAAAAAATATGTTCTTCTGTCATAATTTTTTTATATAGATAGGCGTCGCTTTAGTCAGCAGATTTATAAAAATCCCCGTGCCTATCGCAGCCCCGCAGGAGCCATAAAAACCGCAAAATCCGCCCGGCACTATTTCCGCACGCTGGCGCGCTTTGTTTATTATTTCGGCTTTATCTTCAGGTGATATATGCTCGACGGCATCCAGATTGTAATACGCTGCCAGCAATACGGCAGGAACTAAAAAATGATGTTCCGGTCCATGCATTTTTATTTTCGGGCTGTTCATAAGTTTTATTGCCATGCTAATCGGGTCGGTATCATTTGCATTATTGCAGAACCGTTCGATCAGATCATTTGCTGAACTCTGATGGCATTTATCACAAATAAAATGTCCCTTGATGGATCTGGTATTGGAATCCGGTTTTCAATGAATCCGGTCATAGTGAGCGAATCCTGCAACAGCTGCGGCCAATGCGCCAGATTGTGCCCGATGGAACATGCTCCGCACAAACAATTGCCTGGGGAGTTCAATCACCCTGACTGCATTAAATGCGGGATATTCATTGATAAATGCAGAAAAAATGCGTTAAAATTTTACAGTCGATAACGGTACTTGCTTAAGACAATGATACATTCTATTTTGCCAGCACGGGCTCTGATGGTTTTACAGCCGTGGTATTGCTGGCTTTGTTGTCGGCTTCTTTAGATTTTTCACCGGATTTATTTTTATTCTCAACTTGATCCATAGCTTCCATTATCTCAGAGACCATATCTTTTGCCAGATCGTCATAGGTCGGATTTTTGCCTTCTGCCATACGTATGGTAATTAAAAGCGAGCCGGTTTCAACGCTAATCACTCTCAATGAAAACGACTTAATGCAGTTGTAATTTTTTATCTGTTCGGCAGTACCGCGCCCGAGAATTATGGCATCAACACCGAGTTTTTTCCCTATCGCTGCTGCTTTTGTTTCGTCGATTAAACCGCTCAAAGAAAGCTTTTCTTCATTAATAAGTTTATCGAGCGCTTCTCTTTCAACAACGTCAATTTTTCCTGATTTAACAAACTGATGCGAAACCGCATCTGCAAATTCAGATCCGCATTTTGTTCCTTCGATTTGAAACGGGAAAACGACAACTTTTTCGATTTTTTTCTGCGTGTTTAATTTATTCGAAACAGCAACATCCAGACTGGAACAGCCGGCAAGACTTAAAATGACACAAAAGATGAACATTGGATTTAAATTTTTTAACATCTGTACCCCTTTAATTGATCACTTTTGATGAAATATGGCTACAATTTTAGTGCATTTTAGATTTTAAGTCAAATTTATTTTCAATCGATGAGAGATTGTTTTAAAATAAAATTAGCAAATTATGATCAACTTCTATTAAATTGATCTTGTTATAATTATAACTAGTTATTATATTAATATATTATTTTAATTGACAAATTTAATACTTATTTTTCACTGCTAATTATATTGACAAAATTAGCTATTATAAATTCATTGCATATCAGGTATAGATATTCCATTTATACGGTAATTAATCGTTGTCATATTACTACTTAGGTTATTAAATAGCACATTTGGATGCGGGCGAAATTAATAACTCCTGCATCCTGTTGATGATATATCTTCATCAAAATATTAATTATTTAAATATTAAGGAGGTTTTATGAAGCGTTTTACCAGATACATTTTATTGATGTTTGTCTTTTCCGCTGTATGTATGTTCGCTACAGCAGGCAATGCTCAGGGAAAAGTCATTACTCTCAAATTTTCAAACCAGTTCCCGGCTACCGGTGGAAATTCCATAGTTCTGGAAGAATGGTGCAAAGAGCTTGAAAAGAGAACAAAAGGCCGGATCAAAATTACTTACTTCCCAGGGGCGACTCTTAATTCACCTCCGCAGATGTACGACAGCGTTGTACAGGGTGTGGCCGATGTCAGCAATCATATAATCGGATATTCAGTAGGTAAATTCCCTTTAACTGAAGTTTTGGATTATCCTCTGGGTATACCTAGCGGATTAGTTGCTACAAGATTAATGAATGCATATTACGAAAAATTCAAACCAAAAGAATTTGACGAAGTAAAGGTCATGTACTTTCACGGCCAGGGCCCGACTTTCTTTTCAACAAGATCCAAACCGATAAGAAAGCTTGAGGATGTTAAGGGGCTGAAGATACGCGTATCCGGAACGGCTGCAAGGTTAGTCACTCTTCTGGGCGGAGTTCCTGTTGCCATGCCTATGCAGGAAGCTTACGATGCGATTTCCAAAGGGGTCACAGACGGAACAATAGGCTCGTATGAACCGCTTTTAGGCTGGAAAATAGGCGAAGTAGTTAAATATACGACTGAAACATTCGGTGTTTCCTATACCGCCGTATTCATCGTATCAATGAACAAAGCAAAATGGGCAAGCATACCTGCCGCAGATCAGAAGATCATTGAAAAGCTTAATAAGGAATGGATAGATTATCACGGTAAACTCTGGGATAAATGGGATCTTCAGGGAAAAGATTTCTGCAAAAAAAGAGGAAACCAGATAATTACTCTGCCGGCTCAGGAGCATGCCAGATGGAAAGCGAAAGTGGAACCGATGTTCGACGAATATATAGCCAAGATGAAGCAAAAAGGGCTTCCGGGCGATCAGGTTGTTAAGTTTGCCCGCGAGTATCTGAAAAAGAACGCAAAATAACAATAAATAAAAAATGACGGAGTAAAATACTCCGTCATTTTTTTTATCGAGCATATTATTTTGTTGAATATTATATGATTTATTTTTGTAATTATTTAGCTATCCCATTCGTCAGACAGGCGATATTTATAATGAATAGCTATGAAAAATTTTAAACTATAAAAGTCCATAGAAGGAATTGTTTTTCTGAAGAAGGAGGACGAATGAAAGTATT
This sequence comes from uncultured Leptospirales bacterium, assembly GCA_964626055.1. Classification (GTDB taxonomy): domain Bacteria; phylum Spirochaetota; class UBA4802; order UBA4802; family JAFGDQ01; genus JAFGSG01. Next base: position 15,738 of record CAZVDF010000006.1, on the reverse strand, counting down.
TATTAAAATATTTAAAAAAATTAACTATTGGCTGAATTCAATATCAGAATTTTTACTTTTTTTTATGATGATGCTGACAGTTTCTGATGTAATACTCAGGTCATTTGGCAGCCCCATTTTAGGCACCTATGAACTGGTTTCAATGATTGGAGCGCTTATTGTCGGATTCTCCGTCCCGCAGACATCATGGGACAGAGGACATGTTTTTGTCGATTTTATGATTGAGAATCGTTCATCCGCGATAAAAAATTCTTTTTTTATAGCAACGAGAATAATCGGTATAATTACAATAGTTATACTATCCTATACATTATTTGTAAAAGCCACTACCCTGTATAGATCCGGTGAAGTATCGATGACTCTCCACGTCCCGTATTATCCGGTTGCATATGTATTATCATTTTGTTTTGCAATAGAAGCTTTTACATTATTAACTGACATTTTTAAAATTTTCAAAAGTGAGGAAGCAAAATGAATGAGATTACTATAGGTGTTATCGGACTGGTTATTTTACTGGGATTATTTCTGACAGGCATGGAACTTTTTATTATAATGACTGTTATCGGTATTGGCGGATACTGCCTTGTTGCGTCTCCGGGTGCAGCCCTGAATTCACTGGCCAATGATTTTTATGAACAGCTGGAAAGCTACTCTCTGACTGTAGTGCCGCTGTTTGTTTTAATGGGGCAGATCGCTTTTAATGCAGGCCTTGCACGAAAGCTTTATGACGCGGCTCATAAATTCCTGGGCCATATCGCAGGCGGACTCGGCATTGCAACCGTGGTCGGAGGTACTATATTTAAGGCGATTTGCGGCTCATTGCTTGCAACATCTGCGACTTTTGCAAGCGTAGCAGTGCCTGAAATGGACAAGTTCAAATACAGCCAGAAATTATCGACAGGAATTGTCGCATCGCTGGGCGCTCTGGGAACGCTTCTTCCTCCAAGTACGATTCTTATAGTTCTGGGCATTCAGACACAGGAATCGATTGGGAAGCTTTTTCTTGCCGGTATATTCCCCGGATTAATAATAGCTTTTTTCTACGCAGTTGTTATTTTCGGATGGGCGCGTATAAATCCCGAAATCGGGCCGAAATGCGAAGAACGGTTTTCGTGGAAAGAGAGATTTACCAGTCTGCCGTCGGTAATGTGGCCGATATTAATCTTTTTAATAATGATTATCGGATTGATGCGCGGCTTTTTCACTCCCACAGAGGCCGGAAGCGTCGGGGCATTTTCTATCTTTATTTTAAGCATAATTAAAAGAGATATGGGTTTAAAAGATTTCCGGAGATCATTCCAGGAATCTCTGCGTACATCCTGTATGGTTCTTATGCTGGTTGCTGCCTCTATCGTATTCGGTCATTTTCTGACTGTTACCAGTATACCAGCCACAATTGCCGGATGGTCCGTAAGTCTTCCTTTCAACCGCAATATCATAATGATAATAATACTTCTCATCTATGTTTTCGGCGGATCATTTATTGACGACCTTGCATTCATGATCCTGGCAACGCCGATATTTTATCCCATATTCATCAAGCTGGGATTTGATCCTATCTGGGCCTGCATCATGGTTGCTATAACAATTGGCATAGGCGCAATAATTCCTCCCATGGCCATGCCGGTGTTCATTGTTAAGAACATTACAAAAGTGCCGTTAAAAACGATATATAGCGGGGTGTATCCGTTTCTTATTTCCTTGATTATAACAGTTATATTATTGTTCATTTTCCCACAGATAGCAACTTATTTACCTTCTGTGCTCATGAAATAGAAAAATTATTCTCCGTATTATTATTCATTAAATCCTCTCCAAAAAGCCGAGATAAACAATTTTCCTGCATCAGATCTCGGCGGAGAGGATTTTGTTAATTATATCATTGCAATCATGTCGATAATTGTATATAATCCCTATTATATAAATTATAAATCCTGTATATGAGGTAATCTATGAATTTTAAGAACAAAATAAATAATCACGCTTTTAGCAGGATTATTAAAAAATGGGAGCATAGATCGATTGGCAGCAAAATTTCGCTTTTTTTCATAATATTGATTTTAATATTTATAATAATAATAGGGATTCAGATTTTCGGGCTCAGGGAGCTAAACGATACAATTCAGTCTAACAATATTCAATTCAGCAACACTGTAGCGGTAAAGGAGATTGAAAAAAGATTCAGCCAGATGCAGATTATGCTGAATGAAAAGGATGACAAATTTTACAGGAACATGGATGCCGATGTAAATGCCATATTCGATTCGTATAATACATCTTTCATGGCTGCTCTGGATGATATAGAGAAAGAAATTAAAAACGATGAAATATTAAAGATGATCGGTTCGTTAAAAACGCACATACCGGAGTATCTGCAATTCAGCAAGGAATTGGCTGTATTGTCAAAAACCGATAAAAATTACGCCGGCAGCCAGATTGCCGCGCAAAAGAAAGTTAAAGGAATTAATATATATGATGAACTGGCGAGCATAAATAATATTTTAATGCGGGAATATAAAGAAAAAGCGCAGAGCGCAAAAGAATCCGGAGAGTTGATTTTGTGGACTGCTTTTATAAGTTCGATATTCGGGATAATAATCGGCATATTATTTCCAATTATTCTGATCTTTCGTGTGATCAATAGAGGTATCAAAAATCTCCTGGAAAATAGCTCGGCTTCAATAAATTATATAATGGAAGGCGACTTTACATCAAGGATCGATCCGGGGAAAATTTTTTTGCCCGATTTTATCCCAATATTAAAACAGATAAATAAACTTGTCGATGCGTTTATATTGCCGATGAGCATCTCCGCGCGTCATATAGCTGTTATCGCAAAAGGAGCCATTCCTGAGATGATAACCGGTGAATTTAAAGGTGATTTTAAAAGATTTACGGATAATGTTAATTCACTTATCGATTCCATGAAAAAAGTAACCGAAACCGCAATGAATATTTCGAAAGGAAATCTTAATATTCAGATTGAACCCCGTTCCGAAGAAGATATTATTTTGAAATCTATGCAGCTCAGCGTTAAAAACATTACCGACTTTGTTACAAGCGTTCAGAATGCATCAAATCAGGTGGCTGCAGGCAGTAAGGAAATGAGCGAAGGCTCCCAGCGTATGGCATTAAGCGCGAACCAGCAGGCGGCAAGCATCGAAGAAATTTCGAGTTCGATAGAGGAAATCAATTCGTCAGTTGCCCAGAATGCCGATAATGCGGGAGAGACTGCGTCCATTTCCGACATCGCCGCAAAGGATGCGGAAGTTGGCGGAACTGCGGTAATAAATACAGTGGAAGCTATGAAGAGCATTTCAGAGAACATAGGCGTAATTGAAGGAATCGCAGACCAGACAAATATGCTGGCACTTAATGCTGCTATCGAAGCCGCGCGGGCGGGCGAATCAGGCAAAGGATTCGCAGTTGTAGCAAACGAGATCAGAAATCTCGCAGGAAAAAGTTCTGAGGCTGCCAAGGTAATCAGCGAAATAACCGTTAAAAGCCTTCAAATTGCCAACGAAGCCGGCGAACAAATAGAAAAAATCGTGCCACAGATTAAAAGAACTTCCGGGCTGGTGCAGGAAATTAATGTGGCAAGCTCGGAGCAGGCCAGAGGCATTGAACAGATATCAAAAGCTATCGAAAGCCTGCAAAATGAGATCCAGCAGAACGCGTCGACTACAGAAGAAATAGCCGCAACAAGTGAAGAATTTTCCGCACAGGCTGATCAATTGAAAAAAATTTCCGCTTTCTTTCGTATAAATAACTCGTCAGAGACGGATCCGTCAATATAATAAACAATAGTCATCGACAGCGGTAAAGACTTATGTTATTGGCACAGAGTATTTTAGGTTTTATAGCTTTAGCGTTTATTGCATGGCTGTTTTCCGAAAATCACCGCAAAGTGAACTGGCAGGCGGTCATCTGCGGCATGACGCTTCAGGTAATCCTGGCGCTGCTGCTGATTAAGCTGCCTGCAAGCCGGGCAGTGTTCTCCTGGTTGAACCAGGCTGTACTGGCTCTATCGGCAGCCGCGCAGGCAGGAACTTCCATGGTGTTCGGATACCTTGGCGGAGCACCATTGCCATTTGTTGAGAAACATCCCGGAGTAAGTTATATTCTGGCTTTTCAGGGTCTGCCACTGGTACTGGTAGTAAGCGCGATATCCTCCCTGCTGTTTTACTGGAAGATATTACCTTTTGTTGTAAGGGGATTTGCATGGTTCCTTCAGCGTGCCATGGGCATCGGCGGGGTGGAAGGTTTTGGCGCAACCGTGAACATTTTTGTGGGGATGGTAGAGGCGCCGCTTCTGGTTAAGCCTTATCTGTTACACATCAGCCGCAGCGAACTGTTTTTGATAATGGTTTCCGGTATGGCAGGTATTGCCGGTACCGTTATGGTGCTTTACGCAAATATTCTTCAGCCTGTAATCCCGGACGTGCTTGGGCATTTGCTTGTCGCATCTTTGTTGAGCGCGCCGGCATCGGTTGTGACTGCAAAATTAATGGTGCCTGAATTGGGAAAGCCTTCGAGCGGTAAGATTGAAATTAAACAGGACGCTCGCGGAGTTATGGATGCCATAACCCGCGGAACTCTGGAAGGCATGCAGCTGCTCATCAGCATTATCGCCATGCTGATCGTTCTTGTTGCTATGGTATATCTTGTTAATTCGATCCTGGGCCTGCTGCCGAGTGTCGGCGGGCAGGCGTTGACAATGCAGCGCATATCCGGCTGGTTTTTTGCGCCAGTTACATGGCTTATGGGAGTGCCATGGGAAGAATCCGTGACAGCCGGGAGCCTGATGGGGACCAAGACCGTATTGAATGAGTTGCTTGCTTATATGGATCTGGCTGGCCTGCCGGCAGGCGCTTTAAGCAGCCGTTCGAATTTAATAATGACCTACGGATTGTGCGGATTTGCTAATTTCGGCTCACTCGGTATTATGATCGGCGGCATGGGCGCATTGGTGCCTGAGCGCCGTGCGGAGATCGTGGGACTGGGAATAAAATCCATTCTGGCGGGAGCCCTGGCCACATGCATGACAGGATCAGTTGTCGGTATGATTTACTGATACTACAGACTGCTTGCTGTGGTGTAGCGTATTATAACGGTTCTTCCTGATCTGAAAAATACCCTTCTACTTCTTCAGGTTCCCATTTATGACACGTATAGCCGCAACCTTTGAAAAGCAGGGTTCCAAGTTTGCCGTCTTTTGTGCAGCAATACAGGGGTTCGTCAGGATATTGGACAATAAAAGATCTGCCGTTAACTTTGAGTTTTCTATCGAAAATTTCCAATTTATCCGTATTTTTTAATTTCATATCGTATCTCCATGTTGCTTAAAGAGATTTTTAAAGTTTTAATTTTTCTGCAATATTTATATTTTAATGTACAGCTTATTTAACAGATGATCAATAAAATTATAAATATTTATCATTATATATTGGATCATTCTTATAGTTAACCGGTTTAGTTATTATAAAATGACATGGAGCTATTGTTTGTTGGCTAACGATAGTTGGCCGCGGATTATTTTATAATTTCGTCAATTTCAATCAGAATTTTAAGCAGCTCTTCAAGTTTGTCGAGATAAAACTGGTTAGTTGAATCGCACAAAGCGCGCGCCGGATCGGGATGCACTTCCATGAAAAGACCGTCAATGCCGGAAGCAACCGCTGCACGCGCCAGCAGTGGAATATGCTCTCTCTCCCCGCCCGAAGCAGATCCCCCGCCGGGCAGCTGGGTCGAGTGCGTTGCGTCAAAAACCGCAGGTATGCCGAGCGAACGGATGATGCCAAAAGACCGCATGTCTACTACCAGATTATTATAGCCGAAGCTGTATCCCCTTTCCGTTACAGCGTAGCTTTTACATCCGTTGACTTTCAGCTTTTCAATAATATTCGCAGTGTCTCCTGGCGCGAGAAACTGGCCTTTCTTGACATTTACCGTTTTCCCGGTCTTTGCTGCGTTTATAAGAAGATCCGTCTGCCTGCACAGGAAAGCAGGTATCTGAAGAACATCGACAACTCCGGCTGCCATCTTAATTTCTTCCGTTGTATGAACATCGGTAGTAATCGGTATTTTAAACGTTTTCTTAATTTCGGACAGCACATTCAGACCTTTTTCGATGCCTGGACCTCTGTAGGAGGATATTGAACTTCGGTTTGCTTTATCGTATGACGACTTAAAAATAAGAAATAGCCCCAGCCTTTCGGATATAATTTTAAGGATTTCGGCTGTTTTAAGCATCATGTCGTGCGATTCTATCACGCACGGCCCTGCTGTTAAAAAAAATCTTTGTTTGCCTGTTATTTCGTATCCGCAGTAGTTCATTCTAAATTTGTCCTGGCTTGCTCCCTTCACTTTAAAAAGAGAAAAAGGTTATTTTCTTCTCTTAAATAGAAAAATAAATATAAATATTGCGGCATTCAGAATAACAATAACCGCGCCTGTAGGCATGTTTATAATATATGATAAAAACACGCCGCAAATAACGCAGAAAACAGAAATCAGTACCGATATGAATATTGTCTGCTTAAAACTCCTGCCCAGCTGAAGGGCGCTTACAGGAGGAAAAATTATCATGCTCGAAATCAGCATGGTCCCGACTATGCGTATGCCGATAGTTATGGTTACGGCCGTTAATATTACAATTAAATAATTAATATACTTTGTTTTAATTCCCGCTATGCCGGCAAAGTCTTCATCATAAATCACGGCCATCAGGCTGTTATAAAAAAATATCACTGTTGAAATAACGCATACGGAGAGAAGAATGGAAAAGATAATATCCGAATCGCCGATCGTAAGAATGCTGCCGAAAAGATAACTGAACAGGTCGATGTTAAAACCCTTACCTGCGCTTGAAACAAGCACTCCGACAGATACGGCGGTCGCGGATACGAGGCCTATTGCGGCGTCGCCGCTTATCTTCGCATGCTCGTTTAATTTTAAGATCACAAAAGAAGATACAACAACAAGAGGCATTGTAAGCAAGAGCGGCGATGAGAACAACAGCAATGACACTGCCACTGCTGCAAATGAAACATGAGCAAGACCGTCTCCAATCAAAGACCATTTTTTCAGAACAAGGAACATACCCAGAAAAGAACATGATAGAGCGAGGAACGACCCGACTGCAAGCGCTTTAAGAATAAAATCATATTGCACGGCTTCGGCTATCAGCTGCCAAGCACTGTTCATTGATTATGCCTCCAGCAAATGCGATGCTGTGTTTCGTATCCGAAATATTCGGTCATTGTTTCGGAACCGCAGAAATCCCCGTAAGAGCCGTAAAAGATAAGCTTTCTGTCGAGATACAGCATTTTCTTTGTATATTTTCCTATTGATCCGATATCGTGGGAAACAAGAAGTATGGTAATGCCGCCTGCGGTATTGAAGTCCGACAGCAGCGTATATAACTCATCCCGTATCAGCGGGTCAAGGGCGCTTGTGGGCTCGTCCAGTATAAGGAGCTTCGGTTCGTTAACAAGCGCGCGCGCCAGAAGAACGCGCTGGTACTGCCCGCCCGAAAGGTTCTGAATTTTCTTAAGACAGAGATCGGCAATATGAAGCTTTTCGAGCATTGAGTCAACTTTGTCATGATCTTTTCTGGAAATGAACTTAAGGCCTTTTTTTGACGAGAGAAGACCGGTGGAAACTATTTCCTTTACGGTTGCGGGAAAATAATTTTCGCCAGCGGAATTTTTTTGCGGCACATAACCGGCACGAATCCTGCCATTCCCGTTTGGGATACGGATCACTCCTTCAGAAACAGGCAAAAGACCAAGTATTGCCTTCATTAATGTTGTTTTACCCGATCCGTTGGGACCGACAATTCCGATATAATCTCCTGCTTCGACATTAAATGTGACGCCGGTAATTGCTGATATTTTCCCGTAATTTACCGATACTTTTTCTAATTCGAGTATATTCATTTTTTAATTTCAGTCCAGCCCTTCTTTCAATCTTTCCAGATTGCCGCGCATAATTGATATATATGTAGTTCCCGACTCAAGCTCTTCTTTTGATACGTTATGGCCGCCGTGTAAAAGAAGCATTTTCGCGCCTGTTTCGCCTGCTATGACTTTTGCAGCTTTTGGATCAATCAATTCCTCATAATAGATTGCTTTTGACCGGGTTGATCTGATTGTTTTTATCAATTCGGCAATTTTTTGCGGTGAAGGTTCCGCATCCGGAGAAAAGCCTTTATATGGAGAAATATATTTTAAACCGTATCTTTTTGCGAAATAATCGAAAGTAAAATGGCCTCCGTGAATTATAGTTTTATTTTTTTTGCTTTTAAAAAGGCCGATAAAATCCCTGTCGAGTTTTTGAAGCTCTGTTTTTAAAGCATAGGCATTTGTTTCATAAAAAGATTTATTTTCCGGGTCTGCTTTGATAAAACCCGCAAGAATGTTATCGACCATTTTTTGTGCATAGACGGGATCAACCCATATATGAGGATCAATTGCCATGTGTTTGTGATCATGTATTATCTTACCGGATTCATGATCAGTTCCGTTTCTTTTTTCGATTTTTATTTTTGCACCGGCTTCAATAATGATGCAGGAAGAATTTTTGATTGATCCTGTAATTTGAATTGCCCATGGCTCCATGTATTCACTTGTATAAATGAATAAATTTGCGTTTTTTATGTCGGCAATATCTCTTGGGGCGGGTTCGTATGAATGTGCTTCCACGCCGGGCGGAAGAAGAAGGCGAACACCGGCTTTATTCTTTGCTAAATATTTTGCAAAGTCGTATTGAGGGAAAAGAGTTGCTATAACCGTAACTCTGCCGCTTTGCCTGCTGTCAGTACAGCACAGACAGATAAAAAGCAACAGAATATTCAGGATAATTTTTTTATTCATAATGGTCTCTATAATTATAAATGATTAAAAGAATATATTCCCCATCAGGAATATATGATTAATTTCCTGTGTAAAATTTTAATTTGAGATGGCTTCTAATAATATTTGTTATCTTCGCAGACTATCTTCATAAGCCTGTGTTGATACTTTGCGGTTTATACGGATCTCTTCCATGGTCGGGTCCTGTTCAAGGCCGCGTGAAAATGCCGCAAGCGCATTCTTGTACTGTCCTTTTTTATGATAGCATTTGCCGATATAATTATATGCTTCGGCCAGCAGTTTATTGTCCCTTGTAGAGGAAATTGCCAGATTAAACGTATCTACCGCCTTGTCCATCATACCCTTCCTGTAATATACCGATCCGAGCGAAATGAGTGCTTCCGGATCATTCGGTTTCTGCAGCAGGGATTTTTGAATATAAAGCTGAGCCTCATCATACAAAGCTTCATTTTTCCCGGCGTTTTTGGATAATATAATTCCAAGATTCGTGTATGACCTGGCTGCATATTCGCTGTTTTTATTCAGCTCAATTACTTTTTTAAATTCTTCCTTTGCATAATCCAAAAGATTTTTTCTGTAATATAAAACAGCCAGATGAAAATGTGCTTCCTGATTGTTATCCCATTGCTTGATAATTTTTTGATATTCTTCGATAGCCGGATCAATCAGATTCTTTTCTTCGTATACGCCCGCAATAGCCATAAGAGGTTTGGGGCTTTTATTAAGTTCGTATGATTTATACCAGGCCTTTATCGCCAGTTCGGGCTTGCCGGCTTTTTTATACGCAATTCCCATGTTGTAAAGGACCGATCCGTCGTCTCCGCTGATGGTCAGAGCTTTATTGTAGGCTTCTACGGCTTCCTCCGACCTGCCCATGTCGTCAAGTATGTTCCCGATATTAATGTATGCTACCCTGGCATTTTCCGATGCAGGCTCGAGTATGGTTATTTTCCGGTAAAGCTCCATTGCATTTTCAGGGGCACCTTTTTCGAAATAAACTTCAGCCAGTTTTGAAAGAATTATTACATTTCTTTTATTGTTAGCAAGAAGCCGTTTGTAAATATCAATGCTTTTATCGTAATCGTTTAAATTAAAATATGTCTCGCCGAGATTCAGAAGAAGAGCTTCATCGTTTTTGCCAAGTTCGCCGGCCTTTTCGAATTCCGCAACGGCTTTTTCAAGCTGTTTCATCTTTAAATATGCCACGCCAAGATTAAATTTTGTTACCGGATCTTCTGGATTTATGGAATCGGCAAGTTTTAAATATTTCTCAGCGGATTCAAAGTCTTTTCTTTCAATATATAGTGCTCCAAGCTTGGAATATGAAAGCTGGGCAATTTTACCATCCCTGTCTGCCGCTCCGGCTTTAAGGAAAAATTCGAGAGCCTGGGATTCCCTGCCGGTCTTTAAAAAAGCGAGAGCCATGTTATGAAGGGCAGCGGGCTCATTTTTAATTTTAAGAACGTCATCATAGCGTTTAATTGCTTCGGAATATTTTTGCTGTTCATATAAAATGTTCCCATACAGGATCATATTCTGTACATTATCGCTATCGAATTCCATTCCTTTCTTAATGGTCTTTTCCGCGGAATCAAGGTCGTTTGCATGCCTGTAGGCAATAGCTAAATTTCTGTATATGATTGCGTTTTTCTCGTCATATTTCAATGCTCTCTGATAATATTCAATTGCTTTACTATAATTGCTTTTGTCGTCATTAATAATTCCAATATATGTGAGAGCTATTGCTTTATCCGAATTGGAAGCATCGGATTCCACTACTTCGTTGAATAAAGAAAGCGCGGTAGTCAAATTTCCTTTAGAATAATTTTCTTTTCCTTTTTCAATTTTGGCATTTGTCGACGCTGCGCCCGGGACGTCTTTTTTTTCTGTCAGCGAAAACAGACTGCTTTTTTCGGAAGGTTTAAATATCTGTGGTTTTTTGTAAAAATAATCGACAATTACATAAACAACCGCTAAAGCTATAACAAGCGATGCGATCGCAACGGCAATGGCTTTGCGGCCATGGGAGCGGATTGCGGTTACTGGCTGGGAAAGGATTTCAATTTTGCTTAATCGGTTTTTGACAGGATTTTTTGAATTAATCCGGTTTTCTCCCTCCGGCCGGAATTCCTCATCATCGGCAAAAGAGAATCTATTTTTTCTTTTGTGGTTCACTTTGCAGATCGATCTCCCTGGTTAACTCTTTATTTTTTATTGCATCTAAAAGACCGTTTATAAACTGGCCCGAATTTTCTCCACCGAATTTTTTCCCGAGTTCAACTCCTTCGTTTATTACGACAGCCTGCGGGATATCCGGCAGAAAAAGAAAAGTGTATATTGATAACCTCAATATTGATTTATCGATAGCACTTAATCTTTCAAATCTCCAGTTTTTGGAATATTTCTTAATTATATTATCGATGAATTCCAGCTTGTCAATTGAGCCGTTTATGATGGAAACTGTAAAATTTTTTACGTCATCCGGGATTTTTTTATCGATCCAGCTCAGCGAGGTCAGTTCTCCAGCAGGGCTTTGTACGGTTTCGTACATGTATAATGCCTGTAAGGCATACTCTCTTGCTTTATGTCTTTGTCCCATTGTTTTTTAATTTAAATTTCAAGTTTGGCTGAATTGCAGGGAATTTTATTTAAGTACAAAATTAATTTTAAAATAACTTGTAATTATTAAGTAACAGTTATAATTAGAAGTCATCTTAAAATTATTTATCGTTAATCAATTATATGTATCTATAATTTTGAGATGGCTTCTAATTCAAATTTTTTGCTTAATTGCGGTTTCGCAAGAATATGTTACATTTTAAAATTGATTTAACTGTCTGATGTTAAGATCGGCATTACTGAAGCTGACCGTAAATATTGCACATTTCAATTGCAGAAAGCGCAGCATCAAATCCTTTATTGCCCGACTTTGTTCCTGCTCTTTCAATAGCCTGTTCAATGCTGTCCGTCGTTAAAACACCGTAAACGATCGGGATATTAGATGTAAGGCTGATATGCGCTATGCCTTTTGTTACTTCAGCGGCAATATAGTTGAAATGCGGCGTGGCTCCGCGAATAACCGCTCCAAGAGAAATAATTGCGTCATATTTTTTCGAATCGGCGAGTTTTTGCACCACAGAGGGTATTTCAAACGAGCCGGGTACCCAGACAACGGTAATATCTTTTTCATCCGCTTTATTTCTTTTTAAGCAATCAAGCGCTCCGCTTAATAATTTGCCTGTAATAAATTCATTGAATCTTGAAACAACTATTGCGAATTTTAAATTAGAAGCATCGAGTTTTCCTTCAATTATTTTCATTATGGTCACCTTTTTTAATTTATTCTGACAGTCTCCTGATAAAATCCGTCAGGGATTTTTTTCTTGATAATATTTGTATTGCTTATCTGTTATCGTAATGCTTGTTGAACATCTCTTCCAATTCGTCGGCCTTTGCTGCAATATATATCAGAGATTTCATGAACCTTTGAGGCTCGCAGTGATGCAGAAGAATCGATTCCCTGAGCAGCAAAGTGCCGTCCATTAATGTTATCGCGCCATAATCAAGATTGGAATTGAGTTCCAGGGAATATTTGTAAAGCTCCATTGAATCGTGCTTTAATTTGCCAATTACGGAATAATAGTGAATTATTCTGTCGCCGGATTCATCCTTGGATAATGTAATTAATATCTTCTGTGATCTTCCGTTCTCAAATTCTATATCAGTGGTATATGCATCGCCGTCCGGATCTTTTTGAAATTGAATTTTGAATTCGGACGCTATTGCAGCTATAAAACCGTCAAAGACTTCCATGGTCGATTATCCTTGCCTTTATTTGATACGGCAATACTGGTAAATTCAGATCTATATTAGATTCTTTACCGCCTCGTAATTAATATTTCCCTGTGATTTTATTGCATTCTCAGGATATTTTGCGATCTGACTCGCAGTATACTGGCCGAGTTCAGGATATTTTACATCGGAGTCAGCGATTAAATTTTCAGGAACGGATAACTTGTCTATGAGCTGATTAAAGGAATTATCAGCTGCAGACGCTTTATTCGTAAGATTTTCGTTTATACTGTCAATCTTTTTTAAATCGATATTGCCAGTTGATAGATCATTCGCGAATTCCTTAAGGGAATTAACGTCCTCCTTCATCTGTAATTGAGGAACCTGAGCGATTATTCCGACACGGCTCGTATTCGCGTTATTTTGAACTGCAGATGCTGCAGTAAAGCCATCCCTTATATTATTCAAGGCTGATATATTTGTCAGGGTATCGTTTAATTCAGGTTCTTTGATTTTGCCCGTTGTTAAAGCTTCGGAAGCCAGATTTTTCAATTTTGAGCTGATCAGGAGGGCTTTCTGGAAGAAATCCTGGGCGATTTGTGCAATAATTACCGCGTCTATAAAAGTTTTTTTCTGTGAAATATTATGTAATACTGCAGAAGATCTTTCGTGTGAAAATTCCGTTTTGCCGGTATTTCTTGGACCGGCGCTTATTGTTTGATTCTGTGTTTTGCCGGATGCAGCTGTATCGATATTCATGTTAATTTTCATAAAAAATACTCCCTCCCGCATTTTGAATAAATAATAATATATGTACATGTATCTGTCAATCTGTTTGTTAGCTTTCGCCCGTTAATATTTTCAGGAATAAGATTAATTGCACAGCTCTGTAATTTACCGATTGAGATTTTTGTCTGCCGGATTTTTTTTTATTGCATTTGAGGGAATTCGTGTGCAATAATTACAGCAATATTATAAAATTGCAAATAATGCAATATCGGATATTTTTGTATGAAATTATTAAAATATTTAGCGGTCCTGATTTTCATATTATTAATTGTAAATTGCAAAAAAAAGTCTAATGAAAACAGGGTTCCCCTGGAACAAATCAATATTGACAGATCAAGTAATTATAAATACATATTAAAAGATGTTATAGAAAAACAGAAGAAAATTGAGGAAGCAGCGAAGAAGGATCCGTTCAAGGATTAGTGAAATATAATTTAATTTTTTAACGGCCTATGCCGTTCTGTCGCAAAAAAATTCATTTTACTCGCCAGGTTAAATGTGACGATCTGATTTTTAAAGCAATAATATTCTCTTAAAAAATTTCAAAAAAAGTTAAAAAAATTTAGCTTTTATTTGACCGGGCACAATTTTTTTTATACCTTCTAATGATTTACATAAAAGGGGAAAATAATTTATTACAAAAATAGTATATATTTTTTCTTTTTAAAATACAGGAGGTATAAAAATGAGAGTAAAGGATAAGACAAGATTAAGCAGAGTCGAAGATGAAATAAGACGTATGCAGGAAAAAGCCAGGCTGGCTAAATCAAAAGGAATGCATGCTACATACAGCAATTATATGCTGGATATTTCAATACTGAAAGGTCAGTTGCAGAAGCTCAGAACGCATCCTCACAGACCTTTATAAAAATTATTTTAATATAAAATTAATAATAGATTCACTTCTTATAGTAAACGGGGGATTATAAGAATGTAAATCTATATAATTACTCATTAATAAATTTTTTATAAAATAAGAAGAAAGTACAGAATTACCAACAATCCTATTATTACAAGGACGCCGATCGAAATATACAGGAGTTTTATAAAATTAACTTTTTTCCAAATCTGTATTTTCCCTGAAACGGAAGCGTCTTCTTCTATGTCTTTTTTTATTTCCTGAATTTTTTTACTGGTTATCCGTTCGTCAACTGCAGGATCGTACATTCTCAGTTTTACCTGCCGTTCGTCCTCTATGCATTTTCCGTAAATGCCCGGCCCGATTTCAGTCAGGATCTCCAGCGGCTGGCCTTTACCCTCGGATTTAATATCGATGACTTTACCCGGAACCGGTTTTATAAGATTTTCAACTCTCAAATCAAGAAGATCAATGAAATAATTGGCGCGATCGGTATTGGGGATTATTTTACACATAATGATGTCGCCGATTTTTAACTCATAGATCGGTTTACCGGATACAGGCGCAAGTATTAATTGTATAATCAGTGTTACGCCTTCTTCGACCGCTGTTTTTTTTAAGGTCTGCGCGGACTCTTTTTCTTTAGCTTGCGATTTATTATCTTTTATTTCACGAAATTCCTTTTCTGTAGATTCCTGAATACCTGTTTCGATAATTAAATTTTTATCGTGAATAATTCTGTTTATAATATCGAACATGAAAGCATCGATATTATCGTAGTCATAATTTTTGATGTATTCGTAAAGGATTTCTTTCTGTCCGTTTTTTTCAGAAGTAATTTGCTTAAAAAAGTTTTCAATGGAGGCAGTCATATTGGGATTATAGTTGCCTTTCCATTTTGAATTTACAATAAATTCTTCGTATTTTTCCCAGGCAAAATGAGGTTCCAGTTCGTAGGCTGCTGAATAAGTCGAGACAAGAATATGACTGACTGTAAGTTCGCCGCGCGTATTAAATATAAGAAGAAAAAGTCCGTAGAAATTGAGCGAATTGGATTTAAATCTTCCTTTTAATATAAATAGATTTCTTTGCTCAGCTAAGCCGCTTTGAGTTTCAACATCATTCATACAATCAATTCCAGTTTAATGTTAAGAAATTTTTTTTTGCAACAGTTATTCCGTAATATAAAAAAAATAATATATTAGTCATAAATAATCATAAAAGACAAACATGTCAATCCAATATTATTAATATTTTTTTTACGTATTATTTATTGACACTATTTTTAATATATGATATAAATTAATCAGAAGTTAGCACTCTACGGCCGAGAGTGCTAACGGAAATACAAGGACTGCGAAAGTCCGAATGCTTATAAACCATTAAATCAAATAAATTATTATGTAAAGGAGTTGTTGGACA
>CAZVDF010000005.1:0-103536 GCA_964626055.1 uncultured Leptospirales bacterium | reverse complement strand
TCGATAGTATTAAGAAATAGTGTAATAAAAGTCAGTCAACTTGAGTAATTTAATTACGAACATATGTGATAAAATAATCGGATATTAGGATATCAGATGGATAATACTTTATCAATAGACAGAAACGCTTTTGAACCGGCATATATTCAGCTTGTGAATATTCTTCGCAGTCAGATCGACTCGGGGAAATTTCGTCCAGGCGAGCGCCTTCCATCCGAATCCCAGCTTTGCCGTTCATACGATGTAAGCCCGATGACCGTCCGCAGAGCCATCAACATCCTTTTACAGGACGGATTGGTTAGCACGACACAGGGAAGAGGAACATTCGTCAAGCCTATTGAACTCGGCTCAATTAAATTCGGGCTGGATGAGCTTCAGAACATCTTTAATAAAAAAACGGAAAACAAAGTCAAGCTGCTCGAAGTGCGGATAGTAAAAGCCGACAAGGATATTTCGCGCAGACTCAATATTAATATAAACGACAGGATAATACTTATCCGCAGGCTGATTATAAAAGATACGGAGCCCATTTTTTATCACAGGGAATATATAATTTATGATCCGACCAGCCCTATCCTTGAGTCGGAGATGGAAGTAACGGCGCTTTACGGATTATTCGCAGGCAGCGGAGAAACCAACCTGAAACGCGGGGAACTTGCGATCAAGGCCGCCGTGCTGGATGAAAATGAAGCAAAGCTGTTGCTTGCGCCGCCGGCACTTCCGTCATTCCGCATTGAGCATATTTTTTACGACTATGACAACCGCCCGGTGAGCTGGGGATATTTCATCTGCAGGGGCGACCGCATGACTTTTAAAACAACGGTGGGGCTCGGCGAGAAAACCGATCAGCCGTATGCAGGGATAAAATCATGAAAAATGAATCCCATCCGACTCTATCAATCCTGATCGCAGACCTGCAGGAAGAAGAAGCGTTAAAGCAGATATCGCGCAGGATAAAGAACGGCGATGATCCGCTGGCATTAGCTGATGAATGCCAGAAGGGCATACGGATGGTAGGCGAACGATACGAAAAAGGCGTATATTATCTTTCCGGATTAATAATGGCGGGAGAGATTATGCATCAGGCCGGCGACCTGCTTTTCCCGTTGATAAAAAACAGAGTTACCGGGAGCGAATCTGGCCGTATTCTTTTAGGCACGGTAGAAGGCGATATCCATTACATAGGCAAAGATATAATCAAAGTCCTTTTGCGATGCTATGGTTTTACTGTTTTCGATATAGGCGTTGATATTCCTCCGAAAAGTTTCCTTGATAAAACAAAGGAAATAAAACCGCATATTGTAGGCCTGTCATGTTTGCTGCATTCTTCCTACCAGGCAATGCGATCTACGATCGGACTTCTGCGTTCCGAAGTCCGTCCCGTCCCTTCATTTATAATCGGCGGGCTGGTTGATGAACAGGTGCGGGAATTCACAGGCGCAGACTCGTGGGCCAATGACGCCATGTTAGGCATTCACAATTGCCAGCAATTAATACAGAAACACAATACCTCCAGATAAAAATCCCGGCAAATCGATAATTAATTATTGACTCATAAGTAACTTGACTAAACCAGGGAATAAGGATAAATATTCACCTGTTTCATTTTTAAAGAATAACATGGAATAATATTTTACGATTGTGTTATTTTTTATTTGCAATAATACTGTATAATAAATTACTCATCTGACTGGCTTTTAAATATTTTTTTTACAATGGCGATAAAATGACAGAACTTAATTTTAAAAAACTTAACGGGCTGGTTCCTGCGATTGCACAGGACGAAAAAACCGGCGAAATCCTGATGATGGCCTTTATGAATAAAGAATCCTGGGAATTAACGCTTAAAACCGGCATAGCGCATTACTGGAGCAGGTCAAGGAACGAACTCTGGAAAAAAGGCGAGTCATCCGGGCACATACAGAAGGTTAAAGAAATAAGAGTGGATTGCGACAACGATACGATCCTGCTAAAAGTAGAACAGGTCGGGGACGCCGCCTGCCATACTGGTTACAGAAGCTGCTTTTTCAGGCTTTTAAAAAACGGCGAATTCATTGAAGACGGAGTAAAAATATTTGATCCGGACGAAGTTTATAAAAAGTAAAACCACGAAAAGGATAAACAATGAACAATAAAATAAAATTAGGGATACCGAAAGGCAGTCTTGAGAAACCGACAATTGAATTGTTTAAAAATGCAGGATGGAGGATCTCGGTCTCCGCTCGAAACTATTATCCGTGCATTGATGATGACGCGATATCCTGTTCGTTGATAAGAGCCCAGGAAATGGCAAGATATGTCGAAAGCGGAGTGCTGGATGTTGCGCTTACAGGCCTTGACTGGATTCTGGAGAACGAATCGGATGTCGTTTCCATTACGGATCTGGTTTATTCAAAGGCAAGCACGCAAAAAGCAAAATGGGTGCTCGCGGTTCCTGAAGATTCCAGCATCAGGGCGCTCGAAGACTGTGCCGGCAAAACCATTTCAACGGAACTGGTGAATTTCACAAAAAGATATTTCCGTGAAAAAAAAATTCCTGTAAATATTGAATTCTCCTGGGGCGCAACTGAAGCGAAAGTCGTTGAAGGCCTGGTGGATGCAATAGTTGAAGTGACAGAAACCGGTTCGACGATAAAAGCTCACGGATTAAAAATCATACACACGCTTCTTGAAACAAACACTAAATTGATAGCGAACCGAAAAAGCCTTGAAGTCCCGTGGAAGAATAAAAAAATTCAGCAAATTTCAATGCTTCTTAAAGGCGCGCTGAGTGCCGACACCCTGGTCGGCCTTAAAATGAACGTGCCTAAAAAAAATATACAATCGATTGTAAAAATGCTCCCGAGCATTACCGCACCTACTGTTTCGGAGCTTTATAACGTCGACTGGTTCTCTGTTGAAACGGTAATAAGCGAAAAACTGGTAAGAGAACTTATTCCCGCGCTGATGGATGGAGGAGCGGACGGTATAATCGAATATCCGCTGAATAAAATTGTCAACAGAGAATGATTAATGTATAAATGAAAATTACAGAGGTTTAAAAAATGTTGAGACAGAATATCGGCTTTCGTTTCGGAGGCCCGATAACAGATATTTTAAAAAAATTATTAATCGTCAACGCAGGCATATTCGTGCTGCAACATATCCTCGACCTTTTTTTATCAGGAGCCTTCGAACGCATTTTCGGACTGAACCACGTAGGGCTTTTATATGAATTCAAGATATGGCAGCTTTTTACGTACATGTTTTTGCATGGAAATCTCCTGCATTTGATCTTCAACCTGCTCGCGCTATGGATGTTCGGAGGCGAATTGGAGCAAAGATGGGGTAAAAAAATATTTTTGCAGTATTATTTCTTTTGCGGAATCGGAGCCGGTTTCTTTATTGCTGCAATGAATTATATTGTTTATACCTATTACGGCTATGCTCCTGTTACAATCGGTGCTTCCGGGGCGATATACGGAATTCTTCTAGCTTATGGAATGACCTGGCCGAACAGGGAAGTGCTTTTATATTTTCTTTTCCCGATAAAAATAAAATATCTCGTTATTGCTTTCGGCTTAATGGAATTTTTAGGTACAATTGCAGGCGCTGCCGGAACGGGAGGTTCCGTAAGCCATATCGGACACCTGGGAGGTCTTATCTCGGGATTTATTTTTATTGTTTTTCACAGAAAAAAATCACGAAAAGATGAAAGCGATCGCTCTTCAAAAACCGGCAAACTCAACCAGTTTTTAATGCAGGAAAGATTAAAAAGAAAACAGCAGGAAATAGACAGGAGAATACAGGCGAAGAACATAATAGATTCGCTCCTTGAAAAAATCGCCAAAGAAGGAATGAGCTCCTTAACACATAAAGAGAGAAGCGATCTGGAATGGGCAAGAAGGCATTACTACCCGACTGACGAAGATACGCTTCACTGAAAAATACCGGAAATCATTTCAAAATTATATAATATTTGAATTTTAAAACACGGAGTCCCTTTATGAAAAAATTCGCGACGGTTTTACTTGCTTTATGCCTTGTCTCGTGGTTCTGGGACAGCGACGATAAAAAAGAAACGTCTAAAGATATTGTTATAGAAAAAAAATGGTTCAAGAACGACAGCACTTTCGTTATTATATGCAGGGGATGGCCGAAGGAGGGCCTGACCGGGAAGGCAAAACTGGATTCCGCAAAAGAAGCCGCTTTGATAAACGCGCAATTCTCCGCGCGGGATTTATTCGACAAATCCGTAGATGTGGTTAAGAACGGCAACATTGTAAAATACAATGTATATGACGATTATGTTACCGTTGAATATTCAATAACAAAAAAAGATTTACGCAAATTCTACAAAGATACGAATTAGAAATCATATTAAAAATAATGTAAAGAGAAAAAACATTACAACTTCTGGGAAAATATATAAAAACGAAAATATGTTCAAGTATTGCCTGGCTGCTGAAAAAAATTTTTTTAACCGGATTTAAAAAGACACACTTGCACCCAATCCTGTATAGAGATAATAACCTTTCGATTCCATTTTTAAATATGAATCTTCTTCCCAACTTCCTTCGACTTCGGCCTTACCGTGTCGGGCTCCTTTGATCGAATAAGATATCCCTGTAGCTGTCAGGCAAATCTCAATATTTTTCGTTAAAATATAATTTAAACCCGATGATAACATACAGTATTCTATATTGGTCTCCTCTCTATGCGAGCCGATATCGTCACCCCCGCTGTTTAATACTGCCGCTTTTAAATAACCCATACCTAAATGGAATGAAAGATTTTTTGTTAAATTAAATTCCATTCCGCCGTTAAATAGAACGGATTGTTTGTTTGTCCGTGTTGTTTTTTTTATCTTAACAGACGTCGGTCCGGATTGCTTATCATCCAAGTCTAACTCTCTGTCGGTAAAACTGTTTTCCATTGTAAATGTGCCTTCAAGCGCAATCGCAAAAAATGAAGAAAATCGTTTATAGCTCCCCACCGCAATGCTGGGCCCGGAAGTGTATTTGCCATTCAACGTGATACTTTCATCCGTTTTTAAATTTTCCGATGTTGAAATCCTGTTTGTATCTGCGCTTAATGTTTTTTTTATCCAGGAAAAATCTCCGGATTTTATAAGTAATCCGATCTCGGAACCATCCCCTTTAAAAAAATATCCAAAACCGAGTTCCCCTGAAAATACATTTATTTCTTTTGTGATTTTTTCATTTTTCTCATAAGTTGAAGGCAAAGTTCTATTTTCATAATATTCTTTTTTTTCGGTGCTGCCGGAATATTTTGCAAGGATTTGGAAACCGATAGAGCTTTTATTTGAAATATTAAATCCCATCGAAGCAATGAAAGCGGGATTCAATTCGGTCTTCTTTGATTTTTCATTCGATCTTTGCTCATAAGCAACGGCCGGGTCATTTATTGTCCCTGAATTAAAATGGGAAATCTTTCTTTCTTCGAATGAATACTGATCATTTCCGTTATTAACAAATGCAAATCCGATCGCAGAGCTTTTAGACTTTGTTAAATTTGCCAGATTGACATTAAATCCTTTTATTTCCGGATCTTCAATTTCGATATTGCCTTTAATGTCATTATTTGTCGAAGATGCATATTCTTTATGGCTTCCGCTTTCAGCCGAATTTTCTTTTGCAAAATGACCGGCATAGCTGACAAACAAGCCTGTTGAGTTTGTAAGTATTTGAGCTGTGAGAAGCGCGGGATTGCGCGATGCATCGAAAGGTCCGCTCGGTACGACGGTTTGCAGATTACCCATGGAAGCAGCCTGGCCGATGGCATAAGAATTCACAGTTGAAAGAAAAAATATCGCGCAAATGTAAAATATTTTCTGAATTTTCATCTTCCCTCGGTCAATTTTTGTTTGTCAGTATATTCAATAATTCTTGACACACACTAATTGTATGCTAGAGTGTCAAAACCGCATAGGGCGATTAGCTCAGCCGGTTAGAGCGCCTGCCTCACATGCAGGAGGTCACTGGTTCAAGTCCAGCATCGCCCAAAAATTATTTTAAGCGTATCGCAGCAGACAGATTATCCATGATCCGACTGTACAGTATCCGCTAAAATAGGTTCTTATTCGCTGAGAAAAGACAGATCAACACCTTCCAGTTTTTCCATTAATATCATAGGCATTATATAAGACTTATGCGAATTTTGTCCTTCTGCTATCGAAAGGCTTAAATCCATCTTTTTCTTGTTAAATTTGGGATGCGAACAGAGTACGCTGAACGGAATCTCCCTGCCGCCTTTTTTAATCTCTTTTTCGAAATCCTGCAGATTCGGCCAAAAATGGAAAAAACCTTTTGTCGATTTATTGGTAACATAAGGATTTTTCCAGCTTTTATCGATCATCCCTGCCGGTTTATCATTGTAGAGAAGGGTTACCGTTACCTTCGGAATAATTGAAAAAGTGGTTTCTTCCAGTACTTCTCCCAGAATATGCGGTAAAAAATATTCCTTTATTTTATCTTCTTTAAACGCAGGCAACTCGGACGATCTTCTTTTCTTTATGATTTTTATCCCCTCATGAGCAAGAAGAAGTATATCGGTCTTTTGCTGGAATACGAACTGCGAATCAAGCTTACCGTGCAGCATGCCTCTTTCACTTGTATAATACTTCGGAGGAATTCTGTTCAATACATAGGTGACGACATCATCCTTATAAATAACCGCATCATCTTTTTCATCCCTGTTTGTTTTCGCCAGGACTTCTTCAACGAGCGAATCAACAATATCTTCCATCAGATTTCTCACTGCCATAAAATATCCTCCGAAAAATTGTTTTAAGTTATCTGCCGGGGCTCCCTTTTCCCGAATAATCCGATATTATGCCGTTTTTGACCGGCGCTTTTTTGAAGGAATATTGAATGCCACTTCGATTACCTCTTCCATTGCTTTTACGAAATGAAATTTAAGGCCTTTTTTGATATAGGCCGGGATCTCAGTTAAATTCTTTTCATTTTCCTTCGGCATAATAATTTCTTTAATACCTGCTCTTTTGGCAGCTATGAGTTTTTCCTTTATACCGCCGATCGGCAATACTCTTCCGCTGAGTGTCAGTTCGCCCGTCATTGCTATACCCGGCCTTATTACCCTTCCTATGGCAAGCGAATATAACGAAGTTGCCATGGTTATTCCGGCAGAAGGACCGTCTTTCGGAGTGGCGCCGGCAGGCACATGCAGGTGAATATTATTGACGTTAAAATAATTACACTGGCTGCTGTCGCTGCATAAAAGATGCTGTATGTAGCTGTAAGCTATATTTGCAGATTCCGACATTACTTCACCCAGTTGCCCTGTAATCTTAAGGTTGCCTGCTTTCTGGCTTGCTATTCCTATTGATTCTATCGTAAGAGTATCGCCTCCGAGAGATGTCCAGGCAAGTCCCGTTACCAGTCCGGGTTTGTTGTTTTTCATAAGCTCGTCGTCTGAATAAATTTCCGGGCCCAGATATTCCCTGATCGTTTTTTTATCCAGGACTAAATTTATTCTTTTCTCGCTCTTCGCGGTTATCGCCGCTATCTTTCTGCAAATCTTTTCTATCTGGCGTTCCAAATTTCTTACCCCTGCCTCTCTTGACCAGGAATTGATTATATGCAATATATTGTTTTTATCCATTTTAACCGATCCCTTTTTCAGGCCATGCTTTTCAATCTGCCTCGGTAAAAGGTACCGTCTGGCGATCTGATATTTTTCTTCAGCAACATATCCCGAAAGCCTGATCACTTCCATCCTGTCCTGCAGAACGCCCGGTATAGTATCGAGTGTGTTCGCGGTGGTGATGAAAAAGACATCCGACAGATCGAACGGAAGATCCAGATAATGATCCCTGAACTCGTTGTTCTGCTCTGGATCAAGCACATCCAGCAGCGCGGAAGCGGGATCGCCCTGGTAGCTCTGCCCGAGCTTGTCGATCTCATCAAGCATGAACACGGGATTTTTAGATTTTGTTATCCTTAATCCCTGGATGATCTTTCCAGGCATTGCGCCGATATATGTCCTTCTGTGGCCTTTTATTTCCGCTTCATCTCTCATGCCGCCGAGAGACATTCTGAAAAATTTTCTGTTTAACGCTTTTGCAATCGATTTCCCGAGAGATGTTTTGCCTGCTCCCGGAGGCCCGACCAGGCATATAATGGAGCTCCTCGCTTCTTTTTTAAGTTTTTTAACTGCCAGGAACTCCAGGATTCTTTTTTTAACGTCATCGAGGCCGTAATGATCCTTATTCAATATTCTTTCCGCTTTTACCAGATCGTATGAATCGACCGTTTTGTTTTTCCACGGAAGAGACAGAATCGTTTCGAGATAATTCCTTACTACCGGATACTCGGAGGAATTCGGGTCGATCAAAGACAGTTTTGCTAATTCATCCTCCGACTTTTCTTTGACTTCTCCTTCCAGCTTCAGCTCTTCCAGCTTTTTCCTGAGCGCATTAATGTCGCGCGTCCTTTCGTCAGCGTCCATGCCGAGCTCGGATTTTATAACCTTTAACTGCTCCCTGAGAAAAAATTCCTTCTGCTGTTTGTCGATCTTTTCGTTGATCTGCGCCTGGATCTTTTTCTGCACGGACAATACATCCATTTCCTTCTGGAGAAGCTGCAAAACTTTCTCGAGCCTTTTCCTGATATTGATCGTCTCAAGCACTTCCTGGTATTCGGTCTTTTCAAGATTAAGTATAGAAGTCACAAAATCCCCTATCTTGCCAGGTTCGTCCACATTTACCATCGTGAGCTTCATTTCTTCGGTGAAGAGAGGGTTGTTCTCGGACAATAATTTGAGCTGGCTTAAGATAGCTTTGGTCAGCGCCTTTATCTCAATGTTTTTCTTTACTACTTCGTCATCCAGATATTCGACCTGCGCTACAAAATGAGGTTTCTCCGAGATTATTTTTTCAATTTTAAAACGCTTTATGCTGTTAATTAAAACATTTACGCCACCGTCCGGCAGATTGATCTTTTTTAATATTTTCGCTGCAGTACCGTAAGTAAACAGATCATTCACGGTAATATTATCAATATCGTCCTCTTTCAAAAGGACCAGCCCGATGGTTCTTGTCGAATCGATTACCTTATCGATCGCTTCAGCGAACTTTCCCTGGGAAATAATCAGAGGAGTCACGATCCCGGGGAAAATAGGCCTGTATCTTATGGGAATTATATGCAGCTGTGAAGGGAGAACATGGTCTATCGAGACAAGATCGCTCCCGAAAATATCAGCTTCAACGTCTATCTGATCTATTTGTATTTCATCATCCTTTGTTTTATCTTCTTTGATCATACTCGTCCTTATAAAACTGGTCTTTAAAATATCGTGTTACTATAATAATATATTTGTATTTAAAAGCAATGATTAATCTTCAACAGAAGAAATCCCGGTTTTAATTAAAAAGTCAATATTATTTTTAAATAAGTACTTGCGCATATTATTCCCTTGCCTTTAAAGATACTTTTAATTACTTAGAGTGCATTCCAGAACCTATCATTAAAATGGATAAATATATATTACTGCTCAGAATTATGCGTGAAATGCAAAATCAATACTATCTATAATTTCCTGCGGAACTCGGCCTTCGGCCTCAGACAGTCCTCGGAAATTATAGATAGTATTGATTTTGCAATTGATTACCTTATATTTTCTATAGGTTTTGGGATGCACTCTTAATATTTTTTCTTCTGGAGCATTCTTCATATGGATATTTATAAAATAAAGGGCGGGAAAAAGCTGAACGGTGAAATAAATATTTCCGGATCAAAAAACGCCGCTCTCCCGATCATTGCTGCATGTCTTCTGACAGACGGCGAAACTACCTTAAAGAATGTACCGGTTCTGGTTGACATCAAGACCATCTGTAGAGGAATAGAATACCTCGGCGCCAGAACAGAATTTGATACGAATTCCAATATTCTGAAAATTGAAACACAATCCCTCAAAAACAACACGATCCCGTACGATCTGGTTAAAACGATGAGAGCGTTATATTATATTATGGGCCCCATGCTGGCCAGGACAGGGGAAACTAATACTTCATTGCCCGGGGGATGCGCGATAGGGGAACGGCCTATCGATATTCACCTTTCCGGCTTTGAAGCGCTCGGGGCAAAAGTTGAAATAGAGCACGGCTACGTAAAAGCGAAAGCCAGAAAACTTAAAGGCACGAAATTCGTTATGCGCAAGATATCTGTGGGCGCAACGGCAAATATCATGATGGCTTCGGTGCTGGCTAACGGGGAAACCGTGCTGGAAAACTGCGCCATGGAGCCGGATATAACCGACCTTGGAAATTTTTTAATAAAAATGGGAGCGGACATCCGGGGGCTCGGAACGGAAACGATCCGCATTAAAGGTGTAAAAAAACTCAATCCTGCGACGTATTCCGTTATGCCGGACAGAATAGAAGCGGGTACATATTTAATTGCCGGTGCCGTCACAAGAGGCATTGTAAAAATCAATAACGTGATCCCGGATCATATCGGCGCATTGATTCACACACTTTCGGATATGGGCTTTATAATATCTCAGGGCGAAGACTGGGTAAAAATCGAGCCTTCAAAAAAATTAAAGGGAGCTATCATTAAAACAATGCCGTATCCCGGATTCCCTACCGATCTTCAGGCTCCGATCATGTCGCTTTTCACTACCATTCCGGGTATCAGCGTAATAATAGAAACGATATTCGAAAAGAGATACACGCATGTCCCGGAATTGAGAAGAATGGGTGCGGATATTACCCTTGAAGGCGATGTCTCGATAATAAAAGGCGTAAAGAAACTGTCGTCCGCTACCGTAATGATGTCCGACCTTCGCGCGGGGGCTGCTCTTGTCCTCGCGGCGCTTGCTGCCGAAAACACTACCGAGATCCGGAGGATATATCATTCCGACAGAGGTTACGAAAAATTATCTGAAAAGTTATCAAGCCTGGGTGCCGATATTAAAAGAGTGGAAGGCGGTAAAGGATAACCCCCCAATCCCCGTGCGAAGCCTCCCCCTGGGACAGAGGGGGCTTTCGATTTATTAGAATAATGATCAGTGGGGGGAACTTTAAGAATTGTTGTTAAAAACAATATTTATATTATTAAGTCTTTCAATCCCCCTTACGGGGGGTTTGGGGGGCTAAAGAGGGCACGATGTTAAGAGGAATATATACAGGCGCAAGCGGTATGATAGCCCAGCAGGCGAGAATGGATACAGTCGCGAATAACCTTGCAAATGCAGATAAAACCGGGTATAAGAAAGATCTCGCGATCTTCAAAGCTTTCCCGGACATGATAATAAGGAAGATAAACGACGACGGTATCGGGATTGTTCCCGCAGGATCGTACGACACAATGCCGATAGTCGGCAAACTCGGCACGGGCGTAGAAGTGAACGAGGTTTATACGGACTTCCAGCAGGGATCATTGCAGCGTACTGAAAATCCATTCGACCTGGCGCTCGAAGGCAGAGGCTTTTTTACGGTCGCAACAGAAAGAGGAGAAAGATACACAAGGGATGGAGGATTTACAGTAAACCATGAAGGCATCCTGGTCACAAAGAACGGAAATCCGGTTCTCGGAGAGAACGGCCATATCAGGGTCCAGGCCAATAACTTCATGATAAACGAAAGAGGGGAAATTCTCGTTAACGCGGCCATTTCCCTTGATCCGCGCGATGTTGTAAGCATGGATAACAATAACTGGGAAGATCCTGTAGTGATCGACAGGCTTAAAATCGTCGATTTCGAGAACATACGCGAAATAAAAAAAGAAGGCGAAGCGCTTTACAGGGAGACGGAATTTTCAGGCCCGCCGATCCCGCCGGAAAATGTGAAAGTTGTGCAGGCATTTTTGGAAAAATCCAATATAAACGCCGTATCCGAAATGGTCGATATGATCGAAGTGCAAAGAGCTTATGAAGCAAATCAAAAAGTCATTTTGACTCATTCGGATACTCTAGGCAGGCTCATCAACGAAGTTGCGAGATAATGTAATCTATTTGCCCCCTAACCCCCGGAGGGGGCAAAATAATTTTGTTAATAAGCTTCAATATTAATTTCAAATTATACAAATCTTGCCTTAAATAATAAACCTCTTTATTGTACCTTCCAAGCCGGTGCCCCCTTTGGGGGATCGGGGGGTGAGTAAATTAGGCATATATATAAAATAACTATTTTTCGTGCAAGGCTTGCTCTTATAGCATACCTTCACCCAACAACAACCCCCCATATTTCACACCGCTAAACCTTGCATAGGCACAGGTTTTTTATTTTTACTGTCCCAGAAAGGTGAAATATCCAGCAGTCTTTCAATGATTCCGGGCAATACGGATAATGTGTAATCTATTTCTTCTTCCGTGGTAAATCTGCTCAGGCTGAATCTTATTGAACCATGCGCGGAGGTGAACGGCACTCCCATTGCCCTTAACACATGTGAAGGCTCGAGAGAACCGGACGAGCACGCGGAACCGGATGAGGCAGCTATGTTTTTTTCGTTGAGGTACAATAAAATCGATTCTCCTTCAATATATTCAAAGCCTACGTTACATGTATTTGGAACACGCACGTTTTTAGCACCATTGAGACCGCAGTTCGAAAACTTTTTTAAGATTCCGTTTTCAAGCTTATCGCGCATTTTTTCTATTTCGATCTCTTTATCCATATTTTTTATAACAAGTTCAGCAGCTTTCCCCATACCTACAATGCTTGCTACATTTTCTGTTCCCGGCCGAATGCCCTTTTCCTGGTGCCCTCCGTATAAAAGGGGCTGAAGTTTTGTGCCCATTTTTATATATAAGGCGCCTACACCCTTTGGAGAGTGAAATTTATGCCCGGATATGGAAAGCATATCGCAATTTATTTTTTTTACGTCTATAGGTATTTTCCCTACCGCCTGAACGGCATCGATGTGAAAAGGAACTCCCTTTTCTTTAAGAAAAGCGCCTATTTCCTCTACAGGAAATAGCACGCCTGTTTCGTTGTTGGCATACATTATTGAAACTATTGCAGTGTCAATATCAACTGCTTCTTTTAACTTATCTAGATTAAGCAGGCCTTCTCTGTTAACGGGAATATAGGTTACCCTGTAACCGTCCCTTTCCAGTTTCTTGCACAGATTGAGCACGGCCGGATGCTCCACTCTTGAAGTAATAATGTGCCTTTTATCGCTATTCTGCGCCAGAACACCCATGATAGCCATGTTATCGCTCTCAGTGCCGCAGCTGGTGAACACGATCTCGCGCTCGTGCTCCGCTCCCAGCAGCTCCGCAACCTGCTCTCTCGCCTTTTCGATATTTTTTGCAACTCTTCCGCCGAAATCGTACATGCTGGACGGATTCCCGTATCGGTCGCGGAGGAAAGGCAGCATTTCCTCAAGGACTGACGGATCCACCATCGTGGTCGCATTATTATCCAGATAAATTATTTTTTCCATTAAAGAATCCCCCCTGACATTGACTTACAAGTTCTCAATCATTTGAGGCTCTCGCCCCCTAATCCCGTCTATTTATGTTCTATTACTTCAATATCGCTCTCAACAAACTCTCTCAGTTTTTGCTGAACAAGATTTTTAAGAGTTACATTCGAAGCAACACAGCCCGCGCAGCTCCCGCGCAGCGATACGTAGACCTTCTTGTTATCGATATCAACCAGTTCTATATCTCCCCCGTCCTGCTGAAGCTGAGGGCGTATTACGTCTGCAATGGTTTTCTCGACAAGCTGCATCCTTTTAATGTTCGAAAGAGGAGCTCTGCTTTCGGGTTTCACTGATTTAACGGCTGTATGAAGTTCTTCCTCAAGTATTTTCTCGATATCCGGGATACATGAGCCGCATCCACCGCCGGCTTTGGTATAGTGAGTTACATCTTCGACGTTTTTTAAATTGTTTTCTCGTATAGCTTTTCTGATCAACTGGTCGGTAACACCAAAGCATTTGCAAATTATCTCGCCTTCTATTTCGCTTTGATCCTTGATCTCAATTCCTTTATATGCCGCGATCGCTTTTTCCAGAGCTTCGCTGCCCATTACGGAACAGTGCATTTTCTCTTCCGGAAGCCCGCCAAGGTAATCCACAATATCCTTGTTTGTAATTTTCTGAGCATCTTCAAGCGTTTTACCCTTTATCATCTCAGTAAGCGCTGACGATGAAGCGATCGCGCTTCCGCAGCCGAATGTCTGGAACTTCGCGTCTGTGATAATGTTATCCTTTATCTTGAGGAACACCTTAAGCGCATCGCCGCACACTAAACTCCCCTCTTCTCCGACGGCATCCGCATCCTCAATTACGCCGACGTTCCTGGGATTTTTATATAGCTCTTTAACTTTGTCGGAATAGTCCCACATATATTACCTCCGCCATAATTTTCCGGGTAAATAACATTTAACACTAAAAAGAGTAAAGCAAAAACTTCAATTTAATACAACTCAATTTGACTGACTTTTATTACACTATTTCTTAATACTATCGATAGGATGATCAGATTATTATCAATTTTCCGCCTCAAATACCCCATCCCTGGACTCTTCGGCGGTCGGCAACATCCATGTTGCCTTAAAATTGATAATAATCTGATCATCCTATCGCAGATGTTTATAAAAAAGTCAGTCAAGATGAGTAATATAACTGAATCAAATGTATTTTTATTATAATTTCAAGTATAAAACAGTATTTTTAAGGAAATTTTACAGAGGAGAATAATAAAAAAAAATTCTTTGCCCGCCAGCAAGGAGGAAGACGGGCAAAGAATGATAATTATTTGGAGTTTTAGTGAAGTTTAATAATAACTTAATTTACGCCGCTCCAGCCCGCAATCCGCGCCCAGAGCCACCATGCAGCCTGTCCTTTGAGAACGCAATTCAATGTAGACTGCCGTGCGCCACCGGCTTCTGGTGAATGTGCGCAGGATGTACACCCATTATAACCAGCACCATCACCCATGGTTAATAAATTAAGAATACTACCATTATGCGCTGCAATATATTCTACAGCCCAGTTGCCGCCTGTATAACTTAAATCATCATTAATATTTATATTTCCATAGTAATTACCGATTGGATCATAACATTCAATATCATAATAATCAACAAGCCACCGATTATTCGTAATGCAGTGTGTGCGAATCTTTGCAGCAGCCTGCGCTACAAATCCGTTCTCACCTGAAGCTTCAGTATGCCCGGTCATGAATACAAACTCAACAGGATGCTCCGCAGCCCTTGGATTGCTTCCGCCAATCCCGTATTCGGATATCAGCTTTTCCATATTGCTTATATATCTGTCAATATTGTGTCCATTTATACTGCACCAAGACCACATTACTACATTTATATCATAATTATTGGTATTATCAAGAAGTGTTCGAGTCGGGGCTACCCATAGAAGTTCGCCGTTTCCATCAAGGAAATCACCCTGGCTCAAATCTTCACATCCGGGAATGCCATTATCGTCAAGATCAAGCCGCCCCGCACTGCCATCATCACTCCATTGATATTTTGTGCCAAATGGAGGATATCCTTCAATTGCATTCATCCCTGATATTATCTGGCTTCCGTGAGAGGTATGTTGATATGCAATATGTAAAGCTGTCTTTGCAGAATTAATCGCCGATTCCGGGATATAGGTAATGTCCGTGCATCTATGATCAATTATTCTGGACCCGTTGCCTGCTTGAGAACTATTATTGTTATTTTGTTTTTCAGATTGTCCCATTTCGCAATTCATTGCGGAAAATAAAAAAATCAGCAGTAAAAGCGAAATAAAAAGTGAAAATCCGTTTGTACAGATAAAGATTCTCATATTATTTTCCCTGACGATATATTCTAATAAAGTAATATTATAGCGATATAAAACAATGGGATACGGTACGGAAAAGAAATCTTTTTAATATATAAAAATACCATTGAATCGGCAATAAAAAAGATAATTTTTTAGAAAATATTGTAAAAGATTTAATTGCTTTTTATTCAATTTAATATTATAAGATATTCTAAATATCAATTTATTCGTATTAAGCTTATTTTATTAAAATAGTTTTTTTAAGGATTCACATATGAAACATCAAAAACTCTTATCCAGAAAATCATTTTTATTTAGGGCCGCGGGAATTGCCGGGGGAATTCTGCTCCCATCCTTTTTAAATAAAATATTAAATAATTCTTTTTATACTTCAAATAATACGGGATCAGTTAATGCAGCCGCGCCCGCAGATGGAAAACTCGTTGTCGTAACCGGCCGCGATATTTCAAAAGCAACGATCGAAAAAATGACACAAAAGGCTATTGAGCAGTTTGGCGGAATGAGAAGCCTGATAAAAAAAGGCATGAATGTCGTTATTAAACCGAATATCGCGTGGAACGCCCCTCCGGAAAATGCCGCCAATACGAACCCGTACCTGGTCGAGACAATCGCGCGGCTATGCAGGGAAGCCGGAGCGAAAGTGACAATATTCGACCGCACCTGCAGCAGCGCGCGATTAAGCTATAAACGAAGCGGGATTGAAGATGCCGCAGAAAGAGCGGGAGCAGATATTCAATTTATCGATGACCGAAAATTCGTGGATGTTAAAGTTCCGAACGCCCTCAACTCCAGCACTCTTTCCGTATATAAGCCCATACTCGATGCAGACTTCGTAATAAACATGCCAATAGCCAAACATCACTCGACATCCGAACTTACGATCTCCATGAAAAATCTTATGGGAGTAATAGGAGGGAACAGGGGAATGCTGCACTGGAATATGCATGAAAACATTGTCGACTTTACAAAGGCTATAAAAGTGGATCTCGTTATCTGTGACTGTCTCAGGATACTCACGAATCACGGGCCGAACAGCGGAACGCCGGAAGACGTGAAAGAAACAAGGACAATCATTATTGGGAAAAATCCAGTCACTGTTGACGCTTACGCAACTACATTGTTCGGCAAGTCCCCGGGAAATATCCGATACCTTTCTCTCGCTTACAGGGAAAAAATGGGAGAGATAAATCCAGGTAAAATGAATATACGGAAATTTACGGTATGAAAAATAAACGCTGGGCAAGAATACGGGCAATAACACAGCTGGCGATCTGGTGCGCATTCATCGTTGTGATCGTCGCCAGCCGCGATACAACCGACAATACCTTCTTTTCTTACCTTCCACGCATCTCGCCTTTTCTTGGCATTTCAATATCGCTGACAACGCGGACTTTTACCGACGCATTTCTTCCGGCTCTTTTCTTTCTTATATTCGCGTTCGTTCTAGGCAGATTTTTCTGCGGATGGATATGCCCTCTCGGGGCGACACTCGACGGAACGGATAAAAAGATATCAGAGAATTTGAAATTATCTCCGAAAAAATTAATCTCCATAAAATCATGGAAATACATAGTTCTTCTATCGGCAATAATCCTCTCCGTTTTCGGCATCCAGATCTCCGGCCTAATCGACCCGGTCTCCATTTCGATACGCAGCTACGGCACTGTCATATTCGCTTATCTTAACACGCTTTTAAAAATTATATTTGATGCGCTCTATTATGTTCCTGTGCTTAATATTTTTACTGAATTTATTTATTCGTTTTTAAAGGATTACTTCCTTGATTACAACCTGACTCAGTATTACAATCATATACCGGTTTTTTTATTTTTCGCGTCCATCCTTCTTTTATCGCTATTTACGCGCAGATTCTGGTGCAAGGCACTCTGCCCGCTTGGAGCCATTTATTCAATTGCAGGCAAAGCCGCATTTTTAAAAAGACATGTCGATACTTCAAAATGTACAAATTGCATGGCCTGTGAAAAGAACTGCAGAATGGATGCGATCTACAATAAAGGAGAAGCGACCCGCGAAGGTGAATGCATCAAGTGTTTCGATTGCCTTAAAGCATGCAAATATGATGCGGTTAAATTCAAATTCGCATTGCCCTTTAATAGAAAATCTAAAAACGACATTTCTGGAACAGATCAGTATCCCGGAATACTATTTACGCGCAGAAAATTGCTTTTCTCGCTTCTTTCATCGCTCATCGCCGTGCCTGTCTTTAAGCACAAACCAGGATTCGCAAGCAGCCACTCAGGACTGATACGGCCTCCTGGCGCTCTTTCCGAACAGGACTTCATCAACACTTGCGTGCGCTGCGGCCAGTGCATGAAAGTTTGCCCCACAAACGCACTCCATCCGGTGCTTTTTGAGTACGGACCGGATGCCGTGTTCACTCCGCAGCTAATCCCCCGCCTGGGGTTCTGCGAGAAGAACTGCAATCAGTGCAGCGCTGTCTGTCCAAGCGGCGCTTTAAAGCTTGTGCCCATACCGGAAAAAGAAACTACAGTGATAGGAACGGCATATATCATACGCGATCTATGCATACCGTGGTCAGAATATAAAAACTGCCTTGTATGCGAAGAAATGTGCCCTACGAAAAGAAAGTCGATCGTATTCAAGGTAGAGAACATGGTCGATAAGGAAGGTCAAAAAGTCAGAGTAAAGCTGCCATATGTGCTGGAAGACATATGCATAGGATGCGGCGCATGCGAGAACAAATGCCCTGTCCGGGGCGATGCGGCGATACGCGTACGGCCGCCGAAAAAAATTGCTCTGCCTTAGTATGCCTCCGAAAATATTTTCTTCTTGTATGCCTGGACAGGGATAATAATCTATATCTTCAGCTTCTTCAGCCGCTCGACTGCTTCTTCGGTGCTTTCCCGGCTGGCGAATGCAGTAAGCCGGAAATATCCCTCCCCGCTCGGACCGAAACCGGCGCCCGGAGTGCCCACAACGTTGATCCCGCTAAGAAGCTTATCGAAGAAAGCCCATGAATCGCCTCCCGGCACCTTAAGCCATATGTAAGGCGCGTTAACGCCGCCGAAAGCCTGTATGCCGGCCGATTTCAGTCCTTCGCGAATTATTTTCGCGTTGGCCATGTAGTAAGCAATAATATCCTGCACCTGTTTTTGACCTTCAGCCGAGTATACGGCTTCCGCGCCCCTCTGTACAATATATGAGACACCGTTGAACTTTGTTGCCTGTCTTCTGTACCACATCCTGTTTAAATTGTGCGCTTCGCCTTTTGAAGAATAGGCTGTTACTTCGCGCGGGATGACAGTGTACGCACAGCGCGTGCCGGTAAAGCCGGCTGTCTTCGAAAAGCTCCGGCACTCGATAGCGACTTCACGGGCTCCATCAATCTCGAAAATGCTGTGGGGAACGTCCAGGGAACTTATGTAAGCCTCGTATGCAGAATCGAACAGAATTACGGCTTTCTCGGCTTTTGCGTAATCAACCCATTTTTTCAACTCTGATTTCGGCAGAGTCATGCCTGTAGGGTTATTCGGGAAGCAAAGATATATTATATCGACTTTTCTTTTCGGAAGTTCAGGCACAAAATTATTGCCTGCAGTGCACGGAAGATATACGACCTTGCTCCATTTTCCGTCTTTGCCAAGCTCGCCGGTTCTGCCTGCCATTGCATTACTGTCGACATAAACGGGATAAACCGGGTCGGTGACCGCTATAATATTATCAAGCCCGAACAATTCCTGGATATTGGCAGTATCGCTTTTTGCGCCGTCGCTTACGAATACTTCATCTTTTTCAATTTTTATTCCGCGTTTCCCGTAATCAACTGCTATGATTTTATTAATTAAAAAATCATAACCTTCATATTCCGGGTATCCCCTGAATGTGGCCTCGTGCGCCATGTCATCGACGGCTTTATGCATTGCTTCTATTGAAGCCCGGGGAAGAGGCCTTGTTACATCGCCGATGCCCAGCCGGATAATGTTTGCATCAGGATGCTGGTTCTTAAAGACATTCACTCGTCTTGCAATTTCCGCGAATAAATAACTGCCCGGAAGTTTTATATGATTCTCATTAACGTGTGCCATTACAAGCTCCTGGTTATTGTATCTATTAAGTTAGCAGTCATTTTAACAATTTTAGTCCGAATTTTTCGTATTCATAGAATTTTTTATCTTTTGATAATAAATAAAAATCTTTTCTTATCGATTCCCAGGTTAGTAATCTGTCGAATGGGTCCCTGTGCTTTTCCAATGGCAGTTTATGAAAAGAAGCAAAAGTAATATAGTCAATATTTTCAACTGAATAACCGGATTTTAACAATAATTCCGGTAATTTTTCAGGAGTAGTGTTCTTTAATTTCAGCTTCTGCAACGAATATTTAAGGCTGATTTCAAAAAATGAAATTGCGCTTACGATAATTTCATTATCCTCGTCCTTAATCAGTTCCAGTTCTCTTTTTGACAGTCCTGCTTCATCAAAAAGAACAAAGAGCAGTATGTTCGTATCAATAAGAATTTTCATAATGAAAGTAATTCTTCATCAGTCATTTTAAAATCCGGCCCAATTTCGAACGAAGCTTTTCCTTTAAGAATTCCGACTTTTCTTCTTGTTTTATTATATTTTTTATAAGGGATTATGACCGCTAATTTTTCATGTTTTTTACCGTATTCAACAATTACTTTCTGGCCTTTTTTAATGTCATCAAGAACGCTGGAAAAATTCGCTTTAAGATTTGCTATAGTTAACGTTTTCATATTTAATAAATACAATTTTGTTGACATGTTGTCAAGTAAAATTATGATCATCATAATTTAGAAAATTAATAATTTTAACAAAATGCAGATTATTGAGATAACAATACAAAAGCCGGCTTACGGCGGATACGGACTGGGTTTCAATAACGGCAAGGCATGCTTTGTGCAGTTTGCCATCCCTGGCGAGGAAGTCATAGCTGAAATATTCTCGGAAAAGAAAGATTATTGTTTCGGCAGGATAATAAATATAATAAAAAAATCCGAACGCAGGACAATTCCCGAATGCCCGAACTTCGGAGCATGCGGCGGCTGTGATTACCTGAATATCGATTATAAGACCGAACTCGATTATAAAAAGGAAATACTTATTGAAACCCTGAGAAGAACCCGCATTGATGAAAAAAATATCCCGGAGATAGAAATCATAAGCGCAGACCGTTTTCATTACAGGAGCCATGCATCAATAAAGTCATCCAAATATGCTTTCGGGTTCTATGAAAAAAACTCCTATCGTCTGAAAGCGTTCCCTGAAGCAGGATGCAAACTGCTGGCTGAAGAAATTGTACTGTTTCTTGATACGCTGCAAAAAACCGGCGGTGGCATTAAGATCGCATGCTCGCGGAGATCCGGATGCATCTCAACATACGACAGTAACAAAAAAATCATCGAGAGCGAAGTGGGGATTATCTATGAACGCGGCCTTCATCTTTTCTTTCAGCAGAACAGATTCCTGAGGGCAAAGATGGTCGAGACGGTCTCGCAATACGCAGAACCCGGCAAAAGCAAAAGCATTCTGGATATCGGATGCGGCGTCGGATTTTTTACGCTCAGCCTTGCAGGGAGCGCAGAAAGAGCATTCGGGATAGACATAAACAGGGAGAGCATCAAATGGGCAAAGCATAATGCAAGGCTCAACGGGATCCCGAACGCGTTCTTTAAAGCGCTCCCGGCATCCGGGATCGGGTCGCTCAACGAGAGCTTCGATACGGTGATTGCGGATCCCCCGCGCGCCGGCCTTTCCGCAAAAACACGCGAAGCATTGAAAAAACACGCTCCGGAGAGAATAGTCTACGTATCCTGCGACCCGGCTACATTTGCACGCGACAGCCGCGATTTTCTCGAAAACGGGTACAGACTGGAAAGCCTGGCAATGATCGATATGTTCCCTGCCACGCGGCATATTGAAGTGATCGGACTTTTCAGGTAAATCACAACACATGATTCAAATGCACATTTCCCAATTTTCTCGTTGACAAATTTTTAAATATCTGTTCCTTCTAAATGAAGGGCCGGATTTCCTTCAATATCTTCGTAATTAATCTGCAGATATATTATTCATGTTATTTCAAAAAAATAAAACAAAACTTAAAATATACGCCTGAAAATTTAAAATGAAAAAAATCGAGAAAACCAAACAGAATATCGGCGTATCATCCCTTGATGAAGCTGAAAGAAAAAAATTATTTAACGAATTTATCGAAGCCGGCGGTGAAATAATTACCGAAAAAGAAGAGCGAAGATTAAGTGAATTTGAACATGATCTGCAGATACGGAACAGGATTAAACTCGAATCGGAAAAAAATAAAAACAAAAACCGATACCCGGATCCGGATACGCAAAATAAACCGGTTGTCAAATCCCAGACAGGTTCAAAACAAAAAAATAAATCCGTACAGACAATTAATATTTATGAAGTAAGCCGGTTCCGTTTAATGATTCAGCGGATCATTATCAGATCCCGGCTTTTTTTCATGAATGTTACGGATTTCAGCGGCTATTATTTCACTTTAAACTTTTTGAGAAAATTCGATGATGAATACAATCCCTGTCTTTTATCGATGCAGACGACCTTTTTTAATCTATTTAAGCAAAATATTCGTAACGGCCAGAGAATAATAGACTCTTTGGACAAAATTCACCCGGTATATTTCGAAACTATTGAACTCCTTTCCAATCTGTTCGACAGGACCATTTCAAACGAAATATTGGAACATTACAATAATTTTCCGGATGTCCCGCAGGAAACCAAAGAACTGAGAGAACTCCTCACAAAAATATTCAGAAAATTGTTCCCGTTAAGCAGGTATAAAGATTTAATCTTGACGGGGATGGAAAGGGCTCTGACCCTTCAGACAAGGCTTGAGAAAAAAAAATTCACATTTTTTCACGCGAATAAAAGAAAGGTAAAAAATAACCTGTATATCATATTTAATAAATTATATCCGCGGCTTTTATGGCTTATGTGCAGTTATGAGAAAAGAATATTTTTGTCCGATGGAGATATTGAAGAAACAATATCCATCCCGCCGGAATACATGCCGGGGAGAAGGAAGAGAAGCGCTCCAAAGACGTTCGACATGTCTTCAATAAATAATTTATCCCTTAACGGCGCAGAGAAACAGGAAAAAGAAAAACCCGGGGAACCAAAAGCAGCTTTTCCTGATCCGGTTAAACAGGGACTGGACCTGATGTGTAAAATAAACATGGAAAAATGCAGTGAGATTTTCATCAAAAACAGATTATTCAAATCATTAAATTTAAGAGATAAAATATTTGTTACGGGCCTGCTACTGAATGAATTTGACAGGGAATTTTCATTTATTCTGACCACGAATAAAATTAAATATAACACAATTTTCAAATCCACGGATAATATCGATTATAAAAATAAATTTGCGAATATATATAATGAAATAGGAAAATGTAAAAACAGATTTCTGGGTTATGCCGAAGCTGTCGCCGCCTATGATAAACTGAAACTGGAAAAGCCGATCAGCAGCACACAATATATAGAATACTCCAACAGGCTTTCGGCATTAAATAAAGAGAAAAACCAGGTCGGCAGCGAGGCGAGGTTCCATGCAAAAATTTTTATGGAAAAATTGTGTAAAGAATTAAAAACTTTAGTTGATGATAATTATAAAACCAGGGATATAATAATTAATCCGGATGATATTCTCACTTTTGAGACAGCGATTGAAGGCGAGAAAATATTAAATCAAAAAAAAATATATGAAGCGGTAAATTACGCTTATAACTACGCTTCGGCTTTCATTTACAGGCTCAGTCTCGATGGGGATTTAAGCGGAGGCACGGAGTACGCCGATGGGGAGGAAACCATATTCGATTCCGGTATCTTTAAAGAAAGCCAGCAATTGAAGGAAAACAGCGGGATCAAAGAAGACATATTAAAAGAAAAAGAAACTCCAAAAAAGCAAAACATCCTTAAGGAACTGGATGACTTAATGTAGTTCAATTAATAAAAAATCATCATAAAATCATTTGTTCCTTTAAGTAATTAACGGCTCCAGGTTTTTTCAAGATGATAGAATTTCAATTACTTCCTCTTTAGTTAAATTACCTATTGCAATTTTTTTCTTTCTGCTTTTATCTCCCTTGACGATTTTGATTTGCGATTTGGCCAGATGCAATTCTTTTGAAAGTAATTTTATTAATTCCGTATTTGCTTTCCCGTCGGCGGGAGGAGAATTTAAATAAATTTTGATATTCTCCCCGATGATTGATATCCGGGATTTTGATGATTTCGGTGCTATTGTAATTTCAAATTCATTATTCATGATTAAAATTATTAACGTGTTATGCCCCGGTCTATTTAAAAACTTTTTATAGCCATTTCCACGGTCTCAAATATCTTTAATATTGAATTAACTTTCGTAAGTTCCATAACTTTTTTTACTTCCGGGCTCGGGCATGCAAGTCTGAATTTTGATTTTAACGCCTCATTTATATTAAGGAATATTCCAATGCCGGAACTCGTAATTGTTTTTACTTTTGATAAATCCAGAACAATTTTTTTTATATTATTATTAAGAATTATCTGCTGGATTTTTTCTTTCAAATCAGGGACATCCAGAGTATGGACTTCAGGGATCTTAACCTGAAGCACGAAAATACCGTCTCCTTTATCTTCAAATTCAATCATAAATATCTCCTTAATTTAAAATTTCCAGTACAGCTTTATCTTTTTTCAGGAGTCAATATAATAATTAATATTTATTTAATCAATTAAAAAAAGATAAATCATACACGGCATTAAATATATGGCTTGACTAAATTCCTGAATTAATCAAATATACATGGGCAGGAACATTATCGGAAAAATTTAAATTATATTTACCTTCATCCAGAGGAAGAAATTTAATTACACTCGAAAATTTTTTCGTCACTTCGTTCCCCGATTTGACGGCTGTGCGGGAGATCTAATTCAAAAAATATCATATGATATTATCAAAATCCTTAAAAAAAAATAATATAATCATCAAGGCTGAATCTGCAAACAGATGGGATCTTATCGAAGAAATGCTCGATCTCGCTATTAAAAATAACGATGTTAAAAAAGAGGACAGGGATAATTTAAAAATCGCGCTCTTCGAAAGAGAAAAGTCCATGAGTACCGGGATAGG
The DNA here is from genome assembly GCA_964626055.1 of uncultured Leptospirales bacterium. Classification (GTDB taxonomy): domain Bacteria; phylum Spirochaetota; class UBA4802; order UBA4802; family JAFGDQ01; genus JAFGSG01. The sequence goes on along the minus strand of CAZVDF010000005.1, from coordinate 78,609 downwards.
AAGAGGAGTTGCTATTCCTCACTGCACAACGGAGGCTGTCGAAGATATAGTTATCGTACTTGCATTTTGCGAAAACGGGATTGATTTCGAATCAATCGACAGCCTGCCTGTCCGTATAGCTATTTTTCTTCTGGTACCCAAGAATAAGCTTAAACAACACATTAAAACTCTGGCCAATATAGCCAAGTTAATGAATAACGACGAGTTGCGCGAAAAACTTTTTGCCTGTAAAAAACCTGAAATCGTATTAAAGACGATTAAAAATTATGAAAAAAACGCAGATTGATTTAAGATGGAAAATACATCCAAACTTACAAGCGCGCAAAAAATAAATGATAATGACGATGACAGATCTCTCAGACCGGTAAACTTCAGCGAATTTATCGGCCAGACAAAAATAATCGACAATCTTAAAGTTTTTATAAAATCCGCCAAAATAAGGAAGCAGCCTCTCGATCATATGCTTCTGGCAGGCCCCCCCGGTCTCGGCAAGACGACCCTCGCATTTATTACCGCAAAAGAACTGGGTGTAAATATAAAAGCTACCTCGGCTCCTATAATTGATAAATCGGGAGACATGGCGTCCATACTTACCGGGCTTGAAGAAAATGACGTGCTTTTCATCGACGAGATACACAGGCTGTCGCCTGCTATAGAGGAGATACTCTATCCGGCCATGGAAGACAGATCGATCGATATTATCATAGGTCAGGGTATAGGAGCAAAATCGATCAAGATCGACCTTGCTCCATTTACCCTGATAGGCGCGACAACCAGAACGGGGCTTTTAACTTCCGCGCTGCGCGACAGGTTCGGGATCCCGCTACGCCTTAATTATTATGAATATGAGGATCTGCAGAAAATTGTCAGGCGTTCAGCCGGTATAATACAGTGCAGGATAAGAGACGATGCGGCAATGGAGCTCGCGAAAAGATCGCGCAGAACGCCTCGCATTGTGAACAGACTGCTTAAAAGAGTCGCCGACTTCGCCCTGGTCGAAGGCAAAAAGGAGATCGATATCGGAATTACCAGATATGCCCTTGACAAGCTCGATATCGATTCGGCGGGGCTGGACGAAATGGACAGGATAATCCTGCGAACGATAATAGAAAATTATAACGGCGGTCCTGTGGGTTTAAAGACAATTGCCGTTTCGGTCGGAGAAGAGACCGATACTATTGAAGATTTTTACGAGCCCTTTCTTGTGCAGTCCGGTCTGTTAAACCGCACGCCCAGGGGCAGGGAAACATCGAAGGCCGCATACGATCATCTGGGTATAAAATATTTAAAGACCGGATACGAAGATAAAGAACAATCATTGTTCGAAAACGGAGAAGAGTAACTTATTCCCCAATCGTCCCAAGGGGAGGATTCGCAGGGGATAAGGGGGCTTCAGAGCAAAGACTATCGCTTCAAAACAGTCCATTCAACTGTAATAAAATTACTGCTTCGCCAATTTCTGCTCCACTTTTATTACATCTTCCGGCGTGTCAACGGCGACGCCGTTATAATCAACGACTGAAACATGAATAGCAAAACCGTTTTCAAGCGCCCGAAGTTGTTCGAGCGATTCAGAGAGTTCCAGCGGTGAAGGCTTTAAAGAAATAAATTTCATTAAAAATTTTTTTCTATAACCGTATATTCCGATATGTTTAAAATATCTTGCACCGGTTTTCAAATTATACGGAATTTTTGATCTTGAGAAATAAAGCGCACTTCCTTTTACATTAAAAACAACCTTTACAATATTGGTATTTTCGATCTCGTTAATCTCTTTTATTTCCGTGGCCGCTGTCGCTATATCCGCCCATATATTCTTTTTCAGGGCAAGGGAAATATTATTAATGATTCCAGGATCAATTAATGGCTCGTCGCCCTGTATATTAATGACAGCGTCACAGTTCTCTCCCGCAGCTGCTTCTGCGATTCTGTCGGTCCCGGAGTGATGCTCCCCGGTCATAACGGCATTCCCGCCGAATGATAATACTTCGCTCTCGATCCTTTGATCGTCAGTTGCTACGATTATCCTTGCCAGTCCTGCTTTTTCAGCACTCCGGTAAACCCTTTCAATTAAGCTTATCCCTGAAATTTTCGCAAGAGGCTTGCCGGGAAACCGGCTTGAACCGTATCTTGCAGGTATGATTCCTATAATTTTCATGATTAGATTCTGTTGTCCAAACGGATTATTTAAAGTGCGTCCAACCTATATAAAGCAAAATGCAATAAATGGCATAATGCTTTAGTTATAAATACTAACTTTATTCCGCAATCAAAAAAATTAAATGATATTATGAAATATCCTAACTGCCGATTATAAAATATGGACATATTTTGATTATTTTTATTACTGGCGATTGATTTTCCCTGCAGAAAGCGGGTAAAGACCATATATTTGCGAACTTTATTGAAGATAAGCGATTCAAAAATTTAAATTATAATACAACTCATACGGATTTCCGCATGACATCAAAAAAGAAAAATATAATTACCTGCATAACAATCACTTTATTGATTATCTTCATCTATATACCGCTGCGAACAGGACTTCTTGAAGAGCAATTCATCAAATCCATTATCTCGATATCAGATAAAATAATCCTTTCGATAAGCAGTTTTGAAAAAGAAAAAAAGCTACAGGATAAAGATCTCACCAAATTTTATACCCTGATTAAAGACAAATATCAATCCATCGCCCTGATCGCCGCAGCCGATAAAAAGAGCAAAATATTAAAAGCGATGAAAAATGATAAATATATCAAATCGAATATAACTTTCGACGCCATCATCGACAGTTTCACAAGGGATGAGTTTAAAATTTTCAAAAAAAATAATTTCGCAATAAGGTATTACGATCAAACCAGGTTTTATATTTTTATTAATAATATTACGGGAGGCAGGCTGCTTCTTGTATATCCGTACAGACTTACTTTAAAACTTATGATTCAGCTCATTCTTGAAATATTGCTTATTTCGATAGTATCAATAATAATTACAGCCTTTATTTTTATTAAAATAAATAAAAAGTCAAAAGCATCAGGAGATAAACCGGTCAGTCTGTTTAAAAAAGAAATTACAAAAAATGAGAGATCGAAAAAATCGGAAAAAGACGATTTAAAAATCGCAGACGATATCAACAGATCAAGAGAATCTGAAAAACAGAATCTGAATATGGATTACCTGACAGGGTATGTTTACGAGCTTTTCAGTTACATATCCGGCGAATATAACTCGGAAAGCATATCACTCTATCTTTTAAGCGAAGATCAATCCAGACTGATTAAAGTCTTCGAGCTCAAAGGCAAGGCATTGATTAAAATTGACGATGAAGAATTTTCTTCAACAAGTTTAAACAGGGGACTTCTGGAAGAATTTAAAAACTCTTCCATAATACTTCAGGAGAAAGGGAAAAGAGTCACAATGCCCGTACTTTACAGAAATATTGTTCTCGGCGCGGTGAATATCTACAGAGATACGGAATTCAGGGGGCCGGAAATTAACAATATAAAAACTCAGCTAAAAAATATAGCCAAACCGCTCGGCGAGCATATACTGCTGAAAGAAACGACCTCAGAAAAAACTCCGGGAAAGGAGTTATTCTAAAATATCTCTCCAGAATGCTTCCTTTTCCTTTGTAAGCCTGCTTCTGTCTTTGCTCATCTCCATGATCTTATTTTTATAATCTATCGGTATCGTATACACGGCTTCTTTCGGGATAAATACGAACCGGTTCGTATAACCGCGCTGCATGCTTTCGAAATTGCCCTTTGAGAGCTCTTCCATAAGCTGTTTCTGCCGGGATATGGAATCAATGAAATTTTTAAGATAGTGTATTACTCTTGATTGATCTTGCGATGATTTTATCGGGTCCGGTATTTTAAGAGTTCCGGAAGCTTTTTCTCCGAACGACTTTGCAGCGCCCGCGTATGCGCTAAGAGCATACATCACGAAGGGATATTCTGAAGCCAGTTTTTCCGTACGGTCGCTGAGACCGCTTAAACCCTCATTTATTTCCTCCTGTTTCCGTAATGCTGGCTTTATATTCCCTTTATCCGTTAAAGTTTTATTTAATTCCTGCTTCTTTAATAATACGGAAGCCTGCCCGTACATTTTATTAAGCCTTTCCTTCATTTCCGCGGAGATATTCTGGGACATTCCCATAGACTTCTCAAATTCCTCGGACATCCGTTTTTTTATTTTCTGCAAAAGCTCATCCAGCCTGCCCTTGGCGGCGGTCCGATCGCCTTTCTTTATCAACTCTTCAACTTCTTCAAAATCTTTTCTGAATTCATTCTCTAAAACATCAGCCGCGCGGCTTATGCTCTTCAAAGAACTCATCAAATCTCCGCCCGGATCACTCATTTTCGAAATCTCATTATCTATGGTATCTATACCCCGGCTTTGCAGTAAAAGCTCAATAAACACAAGATACCTTTCAAGATACGCAATATAGCTTCTAAGGGAATCTTTTACTTTTTGACTGTCGTAGAAATATAAAGCGCTTAACATTTCGTTGGTCTTCTGGACCAGAGTGCTTTGAGGCATTGTTTCCAAAAGATCTTTGCTGAAAAGACTGGCTGCATTCATCAATTTATTTTTATAATCAGACAGCATTCTTTTATTCGATGGCGACTGTAGAAGCTTTTTGCCTTCATCAATCAATTCCCGGATCAATTCTGTTCCTTCTTTTAAGTTTGATAAGGCATCTGTGAAATGCAGATACCTGATTTCGCTTTTTGAAATCCCGCCAGAGGAATAAGTATTTATATCCTTTACTTCCAAGAAATATTCTATCGTTTTTATACCAGGCTTATAGACAAGCTCGTTTATTTTATCTCCTTCCCTGATGACAGGATTCCATACATAAAGCCCGTTATAATTTGTTTTTGGATTTTTCGGAAATCTTGCCACGAGTTCTTTAAAGTAATCACCTTCCTGTTCATGATTTCTGTGATAAAGCGAAATCTCCAAAAGACCGTAATCGTCGGATGCGGCAAAATTTATCTCAACAGGATTCCCGAACAATATGTTATAATCGGACTGTGGAGAGAATATCATGATCGAGGGAGGCTGGTCCTGAAGCGCCTCTATTGTGTAAATCCTGCTTTTTCCGGAAGATCCGGCCATGGATCCGGTAAATTCAAACTCAAGGGCAAAGGCGCCCTTCAGTGGGGCAAGAAAAACCGCTTCGAAAATACTGTTTTCCGAGATTGAAATTGAATAATATTCAACGCCCTTACCTGCGGAAAGAATCAATTTTCCGGATCCTATTCCTTTAAGCACGCCTTTCACCGTTACACCTGAACCCTGCATAACCTTGATTTTCTTATGAATTTTCAGATCCGTAAATGCAATCTCCCCGGCTTCAAAATAAGCAGGCGGTGTTACCGTAGCTTCAATCTTCTCAAATTCAACCGGTTTGTCAAGGCTGACAAGCTCTGCCGGGAGGCCGGATCTTAATGCCGAATATACATCCAGTACGAGACTGCTTTTAAAAAACGAAAGCATAACAGTGCAAAATATTATTGCAATGCAGGCTGTTGTTCGTCTGAAGTCCGGGATAAGATCTGAAAATATCTTTCCTTCATTTTTGACATGAGCAATAATTATTTCTCCGAACTTCCCGGATAAATATTCCGAAATATTTCTTTTATCCGAATCATCTTTCTCCTTTTCGTCCGCTGTCCCCGGGAACCTTTTACCGTTTTCCAGTTCGACAGCCGACCGTAAATCATCAGCGTTATACGGCGGAAGCGTAATATCATTAAGAAATTTTTTTCCGACAAATGGTTTTCTGTAAATGAATATGGCAGAAGAATATATAAAAAATAAAAATACCGTAACCAGTAAAGGCAGCGGAGCTATGATCCCGGTTTTAATAAATAAAGAAGGGAGCAGTAAAAACAAAGAGTAAAAAAGCAGAAGTAAAATCAGACAAAGAGAGAGACTCCCTGCTGTTATAAACAGAATTCTTTCTTTGATCAGTTTTTTTATCAGTTTAGCTATTTTCATGAAGATACGAAAGCCGCATTCTGAATATCCGGTATGGAATTAACCACGCGCGCTCCGCAGCGCGTTAGTCTCTCAATGCTGTGATGACCTCCGCAGAACAGTACGCAATCAATCCCCAGGGAGCGTGCTACGTCGTAATCGTGCGTAGTATCGCCGAAAATAACAATATCTTTGCTGTCTGCGTCAATTCTCCTCATAAGATCCCGGGCAATGTCCAGTTTCCCGTTGGCATAATGATCATCAAGACCGCATACATTGCTGAAATACCGTTTTAAGGAATAGTATTCCACAGCCTCTTCAAGCGAGCTTTTTTTTGATGCTGATAATATCGATTGTCTAATGCCGGCTTTTTTAAAGCGCGCGAGAGCCTCCGGCACTCCTTCGTGCAGTCTGCATTTGAATCTGCGGGTATTGTAAGCATCAATATATTCCTTTGCAGGCACATGAAACGACTCCCTTGAAAAATCGAAGCCTATTTTTTCATAAAAATTTATAACAGGAAAATCGAAAGCATCCTGATACTGTCCGAAATCTATTAACGGTATTTTTCTTCTTTCCAGAAGTTCGTTGATGATCATTAAGCATAACCTTGCATCGTCGATCAGGGTTCCGTTCCAGTCCCATATTATATGTTTGTAATTGAAATTCATTTAAATTGCAGATATTACTATTATTGAATTTTGATAATACTATTAATGATCCGACCGGATCATTAATGTAATTTATATTGAAATAAGCTTTTAATTACTTTTTTTTCTTAACCATATCGGAAAGAACTTTTATCGCTTCCCTTCCCTTTTCTCCAAGCGAAATCGTAAAATCATTTACATAAAGATTTATATGGCTATCGATCACCGAATCTTCCATCTCCTGCGCATGTGATTTCACATAATCCCGCGAGGCCATCCGGTTTTTGAAAGCATAATTGACAGAATCTCTAATGATATTTTCAACATTGTGTTTTTCCAGTATTGTATTACTGTCCTTTCGGATAGCAATACAGCCTAGTGGAATCGGCATTCCGGTTTGCTTCTCCCACCACTCGCCGAGATCGATTATTTTAACAAGATTGTAGTCCGGGTAAACAAAACGTCCTTCGTGAATTATAACGCCCGCATCGTACCTTCCGGATTGTACGCCTTCCATAATGTTGTCAAAGCGAGTGTAATCGATATTCAATGCTTCCGGATATCTGAGCTTGAAAAGCAGATTCGCGGTTGTGTAACGGCCAGGCACTGCAATCCTTGAGTTATTAAGGTCAACATTCTCATTCCGTGCGATTACGAGCGGGCCGCACTTATAGCCGAGAGCAGAGCCTGAATCCAAAAGTTCGTATTTCTCAGTCAGTTCCAGATATGCCGCAAAAGACATCTTTGTTACATGGAACTCGTTGTTGAATGCTCTTTCATTAAGGGTTTCGACATCGTCAATGTATGTTTTAAATGAAAGTCCGCGCGTGTCAACAAGCCCGTGAAGCATCGCATGAAAAACAAACGTGTCGTTCGGGCATGGCGAAAAGGCTATGCTTAATTGCTTCATAATATTCTGATCTTAATAACAACAATTTTCTGAAATTGAATCTTTATAGAAATATAGTTCACAATTTAATTCTGTATTGATAGAGTTTAAAAAATCGTCTTCGTTTCTTCGAACCTGCCCCCTAATCCCGTGCGAATCTTCCCTCTTCCTTTATTAACCAGAGAAAATATCCGGATATATTGCTATATCTTTCCAGGCCGGTGCCCCCTCCGGGGGATAGGGGGCCAAGTGTTAAAAAGCTGATTTTATTTACTAAAATTCGCTTAAAAAATCATACTTTCTTACATACAATGATCGCCGCTACGCCGAAAGTCAGCGGATATATCCTTACTTTTCTGAACCCGCTCTGTTCAAGCATAACTTTAAGTTCAGCCGGATCAACAAAAGTTCTTATTGTATTCGATAAATATTTATATGCCATCCGCTTTCCGGATACAATGCCTCCGATAAGCGGCAGCAGTTTATTTAGATATAAAGCATAGATCATTTTGACTAAACGATTGCGCGGACGGACAAGTTCCAGAATCGCGAATTCTCCGCCTTGTTCCAGTACACGGAATATATCATTGATAAAAATATTAAGATCAGGGATATTGCGGATGCCGAACGCAATTGTCGCAATCCCGAACGAATCATCGGCTAAAGGGAGCCTGCTTGCATCTGCGGCGACACAGTCACCCTTTAAAGCATTCCGCTGTCTGCCGCGGCCGAGCATTTTAAGCGAGAAATCGAGAGAGACAGTGCGGGCACCATGTCTGTGCAGCAGAAGCGAAAGGTCACCGGTGCCGCAGCAGAGATCGAGAGCGCGTCTGTTTTTAACTGAACCGATATGCCTGAATATTCGCCGCCGCCACTGCTTATCTGTGCCGAATGAAAGCAGATGATTTAAAAGATCGTATGTAGGTACAATGTCATCGAACAGATTTTTTATAAAACGCTTTTTATCTTCCGGATCATTGTTATTAAGCTCGTAGGCAAGCTTTGATTTCATTTATTTATATTTTCTCTGATATTATCTTTGAAATTAAAAATTAAGAATGTAGCTAAAAACCTTTTAAATGGTTACTAAAAGCCATCTCCAAATTTTTGATACATTTTAATGTTTATCGATCAATCGGGATATATCAAAAATTTTCTGCGGAATCAGATCTTCCTGGCCAGTCTTTGATGTTTTCGAGCGCATTTCCATCAGGTCTGAAAGGCTCCTCAAAAATTTTATGATATATCCCGATTGATCAGCAAAAAAAAATTTTAAAATGGCTTCTAGTATTTTTTTATAACTTCATAGGCCGAGTTTCTTTCGACAGGCACTTTACCCGCGTTCCTGATTAAGTCAATAAATTCCTGTTTGCCGGCACGGGTCTCAATCCCGGTTGACTTTACGACAACCTCTTCCGTAAGTACTCCTCCCATGTCATTCGCTCCCATAGCAAGGGCAACCTGAGCAATCTTTAAACCTTCGGTCAGCCAGCCTGCCTGTATGTAAACGACGTTATCCAGGAATATTCTTGATACAGCTACGATTTTAAGATAATCGACTCCTGTAGCAGGCGTAATATTCTCCATTTGCGTATGCGCAGGAGAAAACGACCACGGAATGAACGCGCGTATTATCCCTGTGCTGTCCTGGACATTTCGTACGATATTTAAATGTTCCACCCTGTCTGCAAGACTTTCTCCCATGCCGTAAGTCATAGTAGCGGAAGAGAACATGTTATGCTTTTTTAGAGCCAGCATTACATTCTTCCATTCGGATGTTTTTATCTTTTTCGGGCACGCTTTTTTACGGATTTTATCCACCAGAAGATCCGAGGCCCCGGGTACTGAATCGAGCCCGGCCGATTGTAAAACATAAAGAACTTCATCCACATCAAGTTTTGACTTTTTCGCAATATGCAAAAGCTCCGACGGAGAAAAAGAATGCAGCTTGATATTCGGGAAGCGGGACTTGACGGCTTTTACCATTTCGATATAATTATCGAGTATATAGTCCGGATGCAGGCCGCCCTGGAGCATAATCTGACTACCGCCGGCATTGGCAAGTTCTTCTGCTTTACGAAGGATCTCTTCTATGGTTAGCTCGTACGGATCCATTCTGCCTGCCTTTGCATGGAATGCGCAGAAGTTGCACTTAGCCTCGCAGATATTGCTGTAGTTGATAATGCGGTCTATTATAAATCCTACATCCTCTTCAGGGAAAATAATGCGTCGCCTGTAATCCGCAGCTTTGCCGAGTTCAAGTATGTCCCAGCTTAAAAGCTTAAGCGCTTCTTTTGGGTTTATGCGCTTATTATTGTATATTTTCTGTTTTAGAGAGTCTTTCATGATATTAAAGCATGTTAAACCGCAGATTTAATTTTTCCAGGAACAGCCTGAAATTTTAATCCCAAAGCATTGACAACTTTTAGTATTGTAGAAAATTCAGGATTTCCCTCCGGTGATAATGCTTTGTACAGGCTTTCCCTGCCAAGTCCTGTCCGCTTCGATATTCGTGACATTCCTTTAGCCCTCGCGATGTCACCCAACGCAGCTGCAATTAGTGAAGGGTCATTTTCTTCCAATGCTGCTTCTAAATATGCGGCCATATCTTTTTCAGTTTCAAGGTGCTCTGCAGCATCCCATATGCTTATTTTTTCTTTTTTCATATCACACCTCTAATCTCTTTCGCTTTCTTTATATCCCTTGATTGGGTCGATTTATCGCCGCCTGCCAGCAGAATTATTATTTCATTATCCGTTCTTATATAATATATTCTATAACCCGGGCCGTAATTAATTCTTAATTCCGATATTCCAGCTCCTACAGGCTTTGCGTTTCCATAATTACCCAGAGAAAGTCTTCTAATTCTAATATCAATCCGAATTTTTGCATTTCTGTCTCTTAAGGAAGAGAACCATTTCTTATATGTTTCTGTTTGTCTGATCTCTATCATATTAAATGTATTCTATGGGATACGTTTTGTCAACCTATTTTCTTTATAAGTCATCTTAAAATTAAATTTATTATAGAAGCTTAACCGGCTGAACTCACGACTCCAGTTCTTCCCATCTGGCAAAAAGAAACACGAGGTCTTTCTCAAGCTCTTCCAGTTCCTCTTTTATTTCAGCAATCTTTGAACCGCTTTCCTGATAAAATACAGGATCAGCCATTAAAGCAAATATCTCATGCTTTCTTTTTTCTTTTTCTTCTATTTCCTGCGGAATAGACTCCAGCTCTTTTTTTTCTTTGAAAGTCAGTTTTGTCTTTTCGTTTGTCTTTTTTGCTGCAAAATTCTTTTTTTGTTTTACTCCCTTTACTGTTTCATTAGCCTTTTGGGAAAGCCAGTCGTCGTAGCCTCCGGCATATTCCCTGACAACGGACTTACCCTCGAATGCAAATATTCCTGTAACGACATTATTAAGGAATGCCCTGTCATGGCTTACCAGAAGCAGAGTCCCGTCGTATTCAAGAAGGATTTCTTCCAGAAGTTCAATCGTTTCGATGTCAAGATCATTTGTCGGTTCATCCATGACAAGAAAATTAGAGGGTCTTGTAAAAAGTTTTGCGAGCAGAAGCCTGTTCTTTTCGCCTCCGGACAGAACCTTTACCGGCATGTCAACCCTGTCGGGTGGGAAAAGAAAATCTTCGAGATATCCTATCACATGTCTCTTCCTGCCGTTGAATTCAATTACATCCCCTCCATCCAGAACATTCTCTTTTATTGAGAGGTCATCGTCGAGCTGGTTTCGCAGCTGATCAAAATACGCTTTTTGAATTCCCGTGCCGATACGCACATTACCGGTCTGAGGCTCAAGTTCACTCAGCAGAGTTTTCATGAGCGTGCTTTTGCCGCATCCGTTAGGCCCGACAATTCCTATGCGGTCGCCCCTCATTATTCTGGCTGAAAATTTCGAGAAAAGCTTTACATCGGTGTATCCGAAAGAAATATCTGTTGCTTCTATTATCATCCTGCCGGAATTTTCCGCTTTCTGCATTTCCATGCGAACACTCCCTGCTCTCTCTTTGCGGGCGGCTCTCTCTTCCCTCATCTTCATGAGTTCCCTTACCCTGCCCTCATTCCTCCTGCGGCGCGCCTTTACGCCGCGTCTTATCCATGCTTCTTCCTGCGCGAGCTTTTTATCGAACCCGGCATTGCGTATCTCTTCGGATTCCAGCCATGCGTCCTTTCTTTGCAGAAATGTCCGGTAGTCGCATTTCCAGTCGAAGATCTTGCCCCTGTCGAGCTCGATTATGCGATCGGCTATCTTTTGCAGAAAAGCGCGGTCATGAGTTACAAAAAATATTGTTTTATCATATCTCGAGAGGGAATCTTCAAGCCATCTTATTGAACCGATATCAAGATGATTCGTCGGTTCATCGAGAAGAATAACATCGGGTTCAATCGCAAGCGCGCGACCCAGCATTACCCTTCTCTTCATTCCAGCTGAAAGATTTTCAAAAAGAAGTTCCGGATCAAGATTCATAAGGGATATTGTTTTTTCAATCTGCATCCTGATTTTCTGCTCCTCAAATTTATCGAGATGATGAAGCATTGAATCGTGATCGACAGTTCCGGATGCAATAATGGAGTATACGGAGCCCGATATCCCGCGCGGGACTTCCTGCGGCAGAAGAGCGGTTTTCAATCCTTTCTCGCGGAAAATCGTTCCGGAATCAGGATCCAGATCGCCGTTAATGAGTTTCATCATTGTGGATTTTCCGGAACCGTTCCTTCCGAGCAGGCATATTTTTTCATCCTTATGGATCTGAATATCCACACTATCGAGTATTGATATATCACCGAAGGCAAGAGAGATATTTTGAAAATTTATAAGCGCCATTTATCATCCAAATTTATACTTAATAACTCATGGTGATTGACTTTTACTAAGAATGCATCCAAAACCTCTAAAAGGCAATTAGCGATATTTGGACATATCATAGTTCCGAGGACTGTCTGAGGCTCTAGGCCGAGTTCCGCAGGAATTTAAATTGATTTATGATATATCCCTTTGCCAACGATTGTTGCTTATATACAGCATAAAAAAGTATAAGAATTTTAGGACGCACTCTAAGTTAATATTTAACACCACGATAAAATGATAAGATTTTAATTATCTATCTGTTTACCACGAAAATACTTAATATCTGCCATATCCAGCATCTCACTGTCATCAGAAGAGTCGCCATAGGCGTATATGATTTTATAGGATTTAGTATCATACTTCTCTTTTATTCTCTTTGCTTTTTCTTTTCCGCTGCAGTCGCCGTGTAAATATTTTCCTGTAAGAATACCTTTATCAACTTCGAAGCTTGTACAAATAAGATCCAGCCTGTTCTTATCGCACCATGGTTTCAGATATACATCAATAGATGCTGAGACAACAACAATATTATGTCCCTGCGATCTATGCCATTCAATTCTTTTTAATGCTTCAGATTTTACATACTTCGGAATTACCGACTCCGCATATTTTAATCCCATAGACCGGATATACTCAAAAGTTTGGCCTTTAAAAGCATAAAAGTAGGCGATTTGCCGCGCTCTGGAAGCTGAAATTATTCCCAGCTTATAACACAAAAATACAGGAGCCAGAAGGATAAATCCGGATACGAGTCTTTTCCAATTTGCTGCAAAAAATAAAAAATCCGTAAAAGTATCTTTCCGGGTTATTGTCCCGTCGAAATCAAAAAGTGCCAGATTCATAAATTTATTATATATTCCGATTTATCGTTAATCATTTATTGAATCAATAATTTCGAGATGATTTTCAGTTACTTATGTAAATTATTATTTTAAGGACGGGTTGTAGTATTTCAATTCAAATTGCAACAAATTTTATGGTGAAACAAATCAAATTGATTAATTCCTTGTAAATAATTTTTTAAATAAATCAATATTGTCATAATTTACATTTTAAGGAGAATAAAGCGTGAGGATTCTGCTTGTTGCATCGAACAGGAACAGGTCGCCTTTCCCGGTTGCTCCTCTCGGAGTGCTATATGTGGCTGCGGCTGCTGAAAAGGCAGGCTACGAAGCGGATATTATCGATATGTCCTTTGTCCGGTCTCCGGCAAGAGCACTGAAAAAAGCTCTGAAATCCTGTGATTATATTGCAATCGGCATAGGAATCCGGAATCTCGACAGCTGTTCATGGGCGTTCCAGGAATTATATTTAGACGGAGTAAAAGAAATCTTTGATGATATACGACGTTTAACCAATGCGCCTCTTATACTCGGCGGAAGCGGTTTTTCCATTTCCCCGGCCGGATGGATGGAGCGCTTGAAGCCTGACTATGGCGTGATCGGAGAAGGCGAAAAAGCCTTTGTTTCATTGCTCAAATGTATATCAGAAAACAGACGGGCGAACGGCATAGCCGGGATCATAACACCGGCTAATTACCGTAGTAATTACGGATCGCCCGCCGACCGACCGGAAGTCAATGATCTTCACCGGCCCGCTCACCATTTATGCAGATACACGAAATATCTTTCACATGGAGGATTTATAGGCATTCAAACCAAGCGCGGATGCCCGTTCAAGTGCATTTACTGCAATTATCCGAATCTCGAAGGACACAGGCTGCGTCTGCGCGATCCCGGCCTTATCGCAGATGAGTTCGAATATGTTTCAAGTAATAACAAAGGCTGTTATGTTTTCATAACAGATAATGTCTTCAACAGTTCGCCCGAGCACGCTCTTGAAATCTGCCGTGAGCTGATCCGCCGGGGCTCTTCCGTGTCATGGATGGCTTACTGCAATCCGGCAGGATTTGATGATGAGCTGGCGAAAGCTATGAAAGCATCCGGATGTATAGGAATAGAGATGAGCGTCGACGCTGCCACGGATAAAATGCTTAATGTAATGAAAAAACCATTCGATCAGGCTGACATCCGCAAATCTTTAAATGCAGTACATAATGCGAAGCTGCCGGCTGTCGTACAAATGCTTTTCGGAGGGCCCGAAGAGAATGCCGGCGACATAGATGAAGTACAGCGATTTCTGGACTCATGTAAGACACCTAATGCAGTATTCGCATCGCTCGGACTTCGCATCTACCCGGATACTGAGATCGAAAAAATCGCTATCAGAGAAAAAATGATACCCGGCAACGCAGACCTTTTTCTGCCGCGCTATTATGTTTCCCCGGCTCTCGGAAAAAATCCTCTTGCTGTGCTGGATTCCGTAGCCCGCCGACGTCCGGAATGGTCAACTCCTGCAGACTGGAGACGGATGTCCATGAGAATCATACAGGCATTGGTCAATCGCATGGGCACGCGCCCGCAATGGAGAGATGCGAAAAACTATGGAAGATATATAAGAAGAAAATATAATTTATAGATTAAAATACATTATAAAATTTTTAAGAACGACTTCCGGAACTGATTCGATAACTCTCGAAAATATGAAAAGATTCTGGGATACTAAGTCTGTAAAGGCAATAACGAAAATTCCAATTGGGTGCCTTATACTTAAAATTTCTCAAGACACGTTTTCAATACATAATTTCGTGATAATCTGCATTTAAATCTTTATATAATTTGTCAGTCTTTATGCACATATACCTACCTTACATTAATTTGCGATCTATCTGTTTAGGTTATGTTTTCCACGATTCTTTGCCAATATCATATTAGTTTCAATGAAGTCTTTCGGTACATAAGGTTGCTCCGTGTCAGGTTTACGTACAAGAGAAACAGAATTGGTTGGGCATGTACTGACACATAGCCCACATCCAATACAACGTTTCACATCTAGTACTGCCTTCTTGTTATTTATGCGAATTGCTTCCATCTGACATCGTTTAACGCAAAGGCCACATCCTTTGCAAGTATCGCTTCTCATAGTAGCTGCAAAAGCACTGACGACCATACTAGCTGGTTCAGGATAGTGCTTAAGAGTTTTTAGCACTCCACAGCAGCAACCGCAACATGTACAAATGAACAGAGGATCTTTAGCATTATTAGGTTGGAGTACAAACCCGGCTTCATCAGCTATCTGAAGTATTGATAGGGCTTCTTCCTTATTTATAGCACGAGCCCGACCATCATTTACAGAAGAATCAGCAACATGTCCAAAAGTCAAACAGCTCTCTTCAGGTTTATTACAGCCTTTACCAATTATACGCATGCTTTTCCTGCAAATACAATGAGATACAGCAAAGGATTTTTGACTGTTTACCAAGTCTTCTGCATTTTCATAAGTCATCACGGCATTTTGGATATTGATACTTCTATTTATCGGAATTGTCCTCATTTGAGGAGTTCCATGCCAAAACGACTGTTTCATTACGGTTTCTAAATATTCCTCATGATCTTGGATTAGCTTAGCGTTCAACTTATTAAGCTGTGCTTCCCAAATGCCTACGATGTACTGTAATGCCATATATAAGAATACTTTATTATCAGGGCTAAAACTCATGATAAGTCCTTTGGCTTCCATTTCTTTCAATCGCCGTAAAGCTTCGTCGACTGGAATCCCGGCACGTTGAGCAATTACCTGAGGCTTTTCAGGAAAAAGTTTTAAATGGATTGCAAGTTCAGCTTCATGAGGTGTAAAAAGTTGATGTAAAATTCGTATTTCCACTTGGCTTTCGGTGTGTGGAAATCCTCCCGGGAGTTTATCCAAATAATTAGCTAACCTTTCATAAATATCATTTGTCAATATACATTACCTCCTATTATTTTTATGAAATTTTCAGAATAAAATTTTTTATGTAAATGCTATTTTCTTCTTCTGGGATACTTAGCCTGTAAAGGCAATAAAGAGAATTCCAATTGGGGTGCCTAATACTTAAAATTTTTCAAGACACGTTTATAATACATAATTTCGTAATAATCTGCATTTAAATCTTTATATGATTTGTCAGTCTTTATGCACAGACTTTCTGAGTAGAATCAAATTTTTTGTGTAAATTTTTCATTAGCTAGAAGATTATTCCTTCTCAATGGTGCTGATCACCAAGTTAATTCCATTTTCAGAGCTACAAAATATAATAATCTGTATGTCGATTCTGAATCCGCCAATATTTCCATTGACCTTATACAACGTTTAAATTCATTATTTACTCTTTCAATAACGTTTGTTGTTCTTAAACTGATCCACTCATCTTGAGGAAACGAAAAGGATGAAAGACAAAATTCAATATTACTCTTTAACGAATTTATAGTTGATGAAAATAATTTTTCGGAACTAGGAACGGCCGGTTTTACGGCGGCTATTGTTTATTAAATATGCTTACAAATAGATATATAATTTAAAAATATTTTTACAGAGTCTCAATTCTATCTATTTTCTTTAAAAGCCCCATCTCGCCCGCAAGCTTAAAGTAATAAAGCAGCGCTTCTTTAAGTTCCTTTGTGAACTCAAACTTAAATAAGCTATAGTAAAAATCGACGTTATAAACAATGTCCGGATAACGCTTCATTGCTTTGCGGACGACTTTATCCTTTTCGGTTTTCATGCATTCGAGGGATCTTTTATACGAATCTACGACATTGCCAATTTGTAATTTATATTTCTCTATTGCCGATTTTTGAACTGCGAAAACAGCGAACACAACAGGATAGCCCGTTTTCCTGTACCATAGCTCACCAAGGTCGTATTTGAAAGATACGGGCAGAGGAAGCGTCATCATTGCCTCGTTGCCGATCAAAAGGGCAGCGTCGAATTTATTCATGTCGGGCAGCGGCGGCGAAGGAATATACTCAGGTATAAGACCGTAGAACTTTTCAAGCAGAACTTTCATTAACGCAACGGAAGTCGCGGACGCGTTCGTAACACCAATAGCTTTGCCGCTAAGCTCTTCTATGGGCACCTTGCTTACAAGATTAACGGAACCGACGTAGCCTACGGAGCTTAAGCAGAAATCAGGGAGAAGCACCGCGCGGTCGGCGATATCCGGGTATGCGCCTGCGGATATGGGGCTCATGTCGAGGTCGCCGTTTTGCATCATCCTGTTCAGACTGCTCGGATAATCCGGGAATACTTTTATATCCGGGACGGATTTCTTCTCGAACATATGATAATAAAACGGATAGCAGTTTAGATAATCAATATAACCGAGTTTCATAAATTTTACCCGAGAAAACTGTTAATTCAGTATTAAAGGCCCCCTAAATCCCCCTAAAGGGGGACTTTTATTTGCAACCTGACCTCAAATTTGAGTCGATAATACCATTCACATTTCGAGATAAGTGACTAAAATAAATCCAATCTGATATACTAAAACAATTTTCCATTATATACCAAAACTAATCTTTTAAGTCCCCCTTTAAGGGGATTTAGGGGGCCGAAAGCAGAAAACCAGTAATATATTCTTTTAGTAAGTTACGGCTCAGCCCCTTAGAAAGGAAAGCTACCAAACAGAGACTATCTATACAGCGCCGTCGACCTGACAGGCTTAAGTCCCGCTTCTTTAATCAAGCGTACAAGAAAACTCTCCGTACCATAATCCGGAGTCCCTGCTCCGGCAGCATGAACGACCTTCTCGTTTTCGTATGTCCCGCCGAGCTCGTCAACTCCGAAGTTAAGCAATAGCTGCGCCATTTTCTCGCCGAGATACATCCACAAAGCCTTGATATGCGGAACATTATGTAGCACAATTCTTGCTGTCGCATAAATTCTGATGTCGTCGTATCCCGTTGAAGTTGAGCGCTTTGATCTTATCTGCGTATTTTCGCCGTGGAAAAGGAGGGGCACAAATGTTTTAAATCCGCTTGTCTCCTCCTGAAGCGCGCGTATCCTGAACAGATGATCTATAATATCGTCAGTTTCTTCAAGCTGGTTATACAGCATTGTCGCATTGGTCTTTAATCCGAAATCATGAGCCGTCCTCATTACTTCAAGCCATCTGTCGCCGGAAATCTTTTTAGGAGAAATGATGTTCCTCACATTTGAAGAGAATATTTCAGCTCCACCTCCGGGTATAGCATCAAGGCCTGCATCTATCAGTCTTTTAAAAACATCCTCAAGTGAAAGATTGTTAAGTTTTGCAAAGTAGTCGTATTCAACTGCTGTGAAAGCTACAATAACAATATCCTTCTTTACCTTTTTTATCCTTCTGAGCATTGACTCAAAATAATCGAGTTTAAGTTCCGGATTAAGTCCTCCGACTATATGAACTTCGTCAATTCCGGCATTAACAGCCTTTTGTACACGCTGCCCTATATCATCGAGAGACAGAAGAAATGCATTCTTATCGCCTTTATCGCATGAATAAGCGCATAGCGGACATCTCAGCTCGCAGATATTGCTATAATTGAGATTCATGTTAACGCTGTAATACGTACTTTTACCGTAGCGCTCCATCCTGACAAAGTTAGCAATTGCGCCCAGATCCAGAATATCGTTTGTTGTAAGCATAAAACGGGTGTCGGCTTCATCGACCGGAATTTTTGCTTGCACCTTTTCAGCGATAGCGCGAAGCTTTGTATCTTTTATTTTATCTGGAAGATTCATGATTTTTTAACTTTTCCATCTTTTAAAAAATTTTGGAGACAAATGCCCTCACCACTTTCCCCTTTAAACTGACATCTACCCACATTTATTTAAACATTAAGTAAGCAATGTTGATTATTAAAATATGCCTTCCATGTTCCCCCTAACCCCCGGAGGGGGCACAATAACTATCAAAAAAATAATTAAATTTAATTCCCGCTTTGTTTATTAACCGTATACAATATAAAGACACGTTGGCTAAATCCTTCCAAGCCGGTGCCCCCTCTGGGGGTTAGGGGGTCCGCAGAAGCAATGACTTTTCTCTCTTATAACAATTTGTAGTCCAAAATATAATTTTATAACTTTCACATAAAATACACATCTATAAAAGTACCTATTAACAGAACAGGAGAAATAAATGTATTTACTTTAAAAAACTTCCTTACCGCATTTGCTATATCGCTGCTACGAGCGAGCTTCTGCTGATAAATAAATATTAAAGTCGTGCAAATTACCGCGATCCAGTATGGAATATTTCTTCCGGCCGATATACCGGCATATACAAGCCCGATAACGGCAACAATATAACAGCATGCTGAAATAAAAAGCGCCCTGTTCCTGCCGATAGCCAGGGGCAAAGAATGGAGCTTTTCAACTCTGTCGAAGTCGACATCCTGAATGGCATAAACAATATCAAGCCCCGCTATCCAGGTCATGATAACTATACCGAGTACAAAAGGCAACACATCGAACGCGCCGGTTACTGCGAGATAACCTCCGACAGGCGCGGCTGCCTCCACAAATCCAAGATAAAAATGCGAAGACGATGAAAACCGTTTGAAATAGGAATATGTAAACAACAGGATTACAGCGATAAAAGAAAGATAAAAGCACAGCATATTCAGCATGAATGAAGAGCCTATCAAAACCAGACAGGAAAAAGCTGCTATGAGCCATACTGATTTTTTCGATACTTTTCCCTGAGGCAGCAGCCTGTCTTTTGTTCTTGGATTTTTTGAGTCAAAATCGACATCAATAACACGGTTAAAAGACATGCCGGCGGTTCTGGCTGCGGCCAAAGCCAGAGTCACCCATACCCATATCCCGATTGAAGCCTTTCCGGCAAATAGTATTCCAAGATAAGCAAAAGGCAAAGCAAAAAGGGTCTGCTCAATCAGGATCAGCCTGCCGAATGTTTTAAAATCCATAATCCTTCCATCTTTTGCTGACTTTTTGAATTATATCATCTGACATTTTAATTTCATCCGGCCATTCCCTGCCCATTCCCTCTTCTCTCGTCTTGCGGGTTGCGTCTATTCCCATTTTGCCGCCGAAATTCGGGTAAGGCGCGGAATGATCCAGAGCGTCAAGCGGCCCTTCCGAAAATATCAGGTCCCTCTTCGGATCAACATTGTTCAAAAGTTTCCACACGACAGCAGACGGATCGCGAAGATCGATGTCTTTATCAAACACGGCTATGAATTTGGTCGAAGACATCTGTCCAAGCCCCCATAATGCATTTATCACTTTCTTGGCCTGTCCCGGAAATTTTTTATCGATCGAAATAAGCGCGCAGTTATGGAACACTCCCTCGATCGGAAGCTCCATATCGACAAGTTCGGGAACGATCATTTTAATCATTGGAAGAAATATACGCTCAGTCGCCTTTGCCATGTAGCAATCCTCCATCGGGGGCTTGCCCACGATAGTGGCAGGATATATTGCATCGTTTCTATAGGTAATACAGTTAACATGAAATACAGGATATGTATCGCTCGCCGAATAAAAACCGGTATGGTCGCCGAACGGGCCTTCAATGCGCGATTCTTCAGTATCGACATAACCTTCGATAATAAAATCCGATTCTGCAGGCACAAGAAGATCGACTGTCCTTGCCTTGACAAGCTCCACTGCCCTGCCATTAATAAAACCCGCGAACATAAACTCGTCTATATTCGGCGGAAGAGGCGCGGTCGCGGAATACGTTACTGCAGGCGGTCCGCCGAGGGCAACAGCGACTTCCATGCGCTTACCCGCGTTTTTATATTTGGAAAAATGATTTGCTCCGTCCTTGTTGTACTGCCAGTGCATTCCGGTCGTTGCCCGATCGTATTTATGCATCCGGTACATACCGGCATTCTGTATCCCGTTATCGGGATCTTTCGTGATCACTACAGGTAACGTAATGAAAGGGCCTCCGTCTCCCGGCCAGCAGGTAATAATGGGAAGCAAATCAAGCAGGGATGTCTCCGCGTTCAATGTGTTTTCCTGGCACGGAGCATGCCTAACAGTCTTCGGGATATAATCCGCCACTTCCTTTAAAGTGAAAAGCATTTTAATTTTATTGCCGAGTCCTGAAGGCGGCTCTATTTTCATGTAAGACTCTATTTTTTTAGCGATTTCATCAAATGAACCGCAATTCAACGCGATCTGCATTCGTTTATAACTTCCGAAAGCGTTTATAAGGAGCGGGAAGGCGGCCCCTTTTACTTTCTCGAATAAAAGCGCGGGCCCGTTCGCTTTACTCACGCGGTCGGTAATTTCCGTAATTTCAAGGTACGGATCGGTTTCCGTTTTAATCCTTCGAAGCTCACCCTGTAACTCGAGTTCTGTGATAAATTTTTTCAGGTTTTTAAACATATAATTTTGCTATAATTTAAAATTATTGCTTTAAGTTGATTCAACTCAGTAATAAATTGTCAATCAGAAATGTTAATAATTATCGTTATGTGCGACTTTCTATCAGATACGTAAGAATATTTCCTTAAGGAAATGTCATAATTTTCATGAAAAATGTCATGAAAAGAAATTACTTCAATATTAATAGCTTTTAATTGACTTTTTAAAGCTCATTATTCAACTTGTTAAAATAAAAATTAATTAATTTATATGGAGTTAATATTTATGAAGAGAATCATCATTACTTTTGCCGCGCTCTTCTTATTTATTGCCGCAATATTTGCTGCATCAAATAAAATGAGAGAAGGTAAATGGGAAATCGCTATGGATATGGAAATGAAGGGAATGCCGTTCAAAATGCCGGCAGTTATCCATACTCAGTGCATTACAAAAAAAGACCTTGAAGATAATAAAAAAACTCTCCCTTCGGCCGGTAAAAACGAAGACTGCAAAGTAACAAATTATAAAGTAAGCGGCAACACAGTTACATGGGAAACAGTTTGTAAGGATGGCACTAAAAGCAGCGGTAAAATAACCTATAAAGGCGACTCGTACACGGGAACAATGAAAATGGAAACGATCGATAAAAAAGGCAATAAGTCTTCCATAAATTACAAAATAAAAGGCCAGCGAAAAGGCGACTGCTGATTGTTTTAATCCAAAAAAAAGGCGGGATTTTGCCCGCCTTTTAAAAAAATAAAAAGTCATTTTGGAAATATTATTTGGCTTCAACTACTTCTTCAACAAACTTAATTACAGGATGTCTGCCTGATTTACTTTTATACACGTTGAAAGGCGAATACACAAAATCAAGAATATCACCCGATTTAATCTTGTTCTGAAAAGCCGTGACCTTTTCTCTGCCGACAATCAAATATATATTGTTTTTCCCGCTTCTTGTTGTCAGCAGCACAAGCCTGTCCCCGATTTCCGTTCCCTCCTTGAGTGAAGCCGGTATTTTATAAATTTTTTTCGGGTACAGAGTACCGCGGAACATCTTGCCCTGTAATGATTTATAATTATTGACTAATTGGCTATAGGATGCCCTCGGTATTGAATTTAGATCCAGAAGCGAAAGTAGGTTTTCATCAGGAGCTTTCTCCCCGGATATCCTTTCACTGTCCTCTTTTCCTTCGGGCTTTTCTCCTTTAGCTATCGCCCTGCCCCCTTCCAGCTTAATTATTACGAATTCCTGGGTTTCATATGTCGAAGCCCCGACCTTCTCAACAATATCATCCGATTTAGGGTCTGTTAAAATTCCGATTTCTCTCGCAATTACGGCATTACCGCCTTTTTCCCTTGCATATTCCTTTGCTTCTTCTATTCTCTTTTCAGTTTTACCGCCTCTTATGCGTATTAAACCTATTTTTTCGTATTTTTGATCAGGCAGGGATGATGTAAATACTTTAATTTCCTCATTTTCTGTGAGAGAGGGGAATTCGCTGCCTGTTTTTATGTATTCTACGCTGGTACATGATAGAATAAATCCAGAAATACATAAAAAAGCTAAAAATTTATAAAGCATATGCATACAAACCTCACAAATCTCTGTATAATAGTATATCGACTTTACAAATTTCAAATGTTAATAATAAATAATATAAAATCAATTTATTTATTTTTTTGATTTTCACCTTGACTTTTTCAGCACTCTAATTATTTTTTGTATAAATGCGGCTTTTTCTTATAAAAAGGATATCCCCATCACCTTTTAGCAGGCCTTATATAAAATCGGTTTCGTTTTTTAATGAAAAACTATATTAAATCAACTATTATTTTGATTTCATTTGACTTTGCATCCTTATTCATTTTAGAAATGGCAAAATTACGCCAGATATTAATTACGCAAATATTGAACTTCAATATTTATATAATAAAAAATTTCAAGGAGAAGTGTTATGGCCGAAGTTACTCTTAAGGAAATTTACAAAGTTCCGGAAAAGTTCAGAAATAAGGCATATATAAAAAGCCGCGCGGATTACGAAAAGATATGGAATGAATCAATGAAGGATCCGAACGCTTTCTGGGCTAAAATCGCGGAAGAATACGTAACATGGTTCAAAAAATGGGACAAAGTATATGATTGCAAATTTGGCAAAACTCCCAAAGACCTGAAAGTAAGCTGGTTTTCGAAAGGCAAATTGAATGTATCTTACAACTGCCTCGACAGACATTTAGAGAAAAGAGGAAATCAGGTAGCTTTGATCTGGGAAGGCAATGAGCCAGGCGAAGATAAAAAATTCACCTACAAACAGCTTCATGAGCAAGTATGCAAATTTGCCAATGTTTTAAAAGCAAACGGTGTAAAAAAAGGAGATAGAGTTTCTTTCTTCCTCCCCATGATCCCCGAACTTGCAATAGGTATTCTGGCATGTACAAGAATAGGAGCAATACATACTGTTGTATTCGGCGGATTCTCAGCCGAAGCATTAAGGGACAGGATTCTGGATAGCGACAGCAGATACCTGGTATCATGCGACGGTACTTTCAGGGGAGCAAAAGCTGTTCCTCAGAAGGACAATGCGGATAAAGCTTTAAAAGAGTGCCCGAACGTTAAAGTTCACTTTGTTGTGGAAAGAGTCGGTAAAGGGAAAGGCGTTGAATGCAAATGGAATTCCAAAACAGACAAATGGTGGCATGAAGAAATGGCAAAGGTTGACGCCAAATGCGAACCAGAACAGATGGACGCGGAAGACCCGCTATTCATTCTTTATACATCGGGATCGACAGGAAAGCCGAAAGGAGTTATGCACGGGACAGGCGGCTATCTCACATTCGTAGCCTATACGCATAAATTGATATTTGATTATCACGATGGAGACATATACTGGTGCACGGCAGACGTCGGCTGGGTAACCGGACACTCATACATAGTATACGGCCCTCTATGCAACGGCGCAACGACACTCATGTTCGAAGGCGTTCCGAACTATCCGAGCCCGGACAGGTTCTGGGCAGTCGTCGAGAAATATAAAGTAAATATTTTCTACACTGCTCCTACAGCTATTAGAGCTATTGCGAAAGAAGGCGACTCATGGGTCGAAAAACACGATATATCTTCAATAAAATGTATGGGATCGGTTGGCGAGCCTCTCAATCCCGAAGCATGGAACTGGTATTACAATAAAATAGGAAGAGGCGAGTGCCCGATCGTAGATACATGGTGGCAGACAGAAACCGGCGGAATTCTTATCACTCCGCTCCCGGGCGCAATTGACATAAAACCGGCGATGGCGACAGTCCCATTCATGGGCGTTAAACCGCTGATTGTCGATGACGACGGTAAAGAACTACAGGGAGTTTGCACAGGCAATCTTTGCATAGGTCAATCATGGCCTGGACAGATGATAGGCGTTTACGGAGATAAAGGCAATGAAAGATTCTTCAATACTTACTTTGCCCAGTTCCCGGGCAATTACTTCACAGGCGACGGTTCCAAGAGAGACAAAGACGGATACTATCAGATCACGGGCCGCGTCGACGATGTTATCAACGTATCCGGTCACAGAATGGGAACAGCTGAAATCGAATCCGCTCTTGTCGCTCATACAAGCGTTGCGGAAGCTGCTGTAGTAGGCTACCCGCATGCGATCAAAGGCCAGTCGATATACGCATTCGTTACCTTAAAGACAGGCGTGGAGAAAACCGATCAGCTTAAAAAAGATCTCATTGCTACTGTCAGAAAAGAGATCGGCCCGATCGCGACTCCAGAACTTATTCAGTGGGCGGACGTTCTGCCGAAGACACGTTCAGGAAAGATCATGAGAAGGATTTTAAAGAAAGTCGCAGCAGGCGATTTCGACAGGAAAGGCATGGGCGACACTTCAACTCTTGCCGATCCGACTGTGGTCGACACGATGATCAGCGGCGCAAAAGAAGTTCAGGGTAGCAAATAAGTAACTACAACTGACAATCTCCATTAATCTTTGAAAACAAAAACGGGGCTTGTATTTAAGCCCCGTTTTTTTATAAAAACTTCCCGAGAAGTTCGGATATAGCTAAAAAACAGGAATACAGAAATAAAAAATATCATTCTTCAATATATTTATCATTAAACCATTTCCCTTTTTTAACTGTGCCGTCATTGAAATAATAAGTTCCATTCCCATGCATATTGTTAAATTTGCTCTCGCCAACGTATTTATCGCCATTCGGCCATGTCCAGGTGCCTATACCGTCAATAAATCCGTTCTTAAATTCTCCGATATATTTTATTCCGATCCGGCTTCCGCCGAAGAAAAACGTCCCCTGCCCGTGCATATTCCCATTTTTAAACTCTCCCGCATACCTGCTGCCGTTCTCCCATGTAAATGTTCCGATGCCGTCAGTACAATTGCCTTCTACGCATCCGTATACAATACCCGGGGCTTTGTCGGCTTTTTTCTGTGTTGTTACAGGTGCGGAACATTCTATTAAAAATAGCTGTAGAAGTATAATTAAGAAAATATATTTTTTTATCATTAAAAATATCAATTAAATAATGTTTTATTTTAGCTATTTTTAATATACTAAATTTTAAATACTATTTCAATGAAATTCCCCGGGGCAAGCCCCCGGTACTGACGTACCGGCCGCCACCTTCGGTGTCGGCGGGGTATTATGTTTCAAGGCGTTATCGATTTGCTCCGCAAATCGATAGGCTTACATCCTCGACGCAAGCGTCGAGGTATTACGCCTTGAAATAAAGCTTATCGGATAATGAGTTGATTGCGAAGAAGCAGATAAGTTAATAATATTCGAATTAATCATGATGTCCGATATGATCGAGAAGTTTTTTTATTGATGCCTTCAGGAACTCCCATAATTTTATAATTAAAATACGGATCAATTGCCCGAAATTACCCGAATCTCCGACAGAACCCATGGAAAAAACCATCTGCGCATTCTTAATCTCATCCCTGGTTAAATTTTTCTTTTTAAGATTCATTTCTTTGAGATTTTTCCTGGCCGTTTTTTTTACTGATTTTAATATTTTTTTATCTTCTTCAAATCCTTTTGTTCTCATAATAATATCGAAGAGGCTGGGATCGCTTAACATTGCCTCTTTCATCAAAAAAAGTTCTTTTGCCGAGTTTTCAAGAAGAGGATTATTTTTATCTTTGCCGGATTTCAAAAGGAATTCAATGTACTGGCTTAAGAAATAGACCTTCTTGTAAATTATCGAACGTTCCTGAATGGTTTTATCGCTTAGATCGGTATTTTTTAATTCCTTTACCGCTGTTTCGATAAATTTAGCCGTTTCTTCGCTCAGCTCAATAAGAGAAGAAGAATTAATATCGTCAATCTCGATAAATCTGAATGAAATTTTTTTTATATCACTGATGATCTTTTCAGAACATTCCAGCATATATTTAAATATTCTCTGTTCAACATTGGTCAGAGGTTTGATATTTTCTCTACCGCCGTCGTTTGAAAGTTTTTTCTTTATTTCCTTAATACTTACCGAGAACGGATCGAAATCGTATCCGGCATCAGTTAACAATTTCTTAATCTGATAATTATCCGGTTCTGCCAGATCACGCCCGATCTTTAAAATATTTAGTTTAATATCCTTCAATTCTTCCTTCATTCTTTCTATGTCCAGATCGTGCACAAGCCCGTCCGTGACAACCAGGATTTCCGCATCCGCCATCTCCTTGTCATAACTTATATCGTCAATAGCCTGGAATATCGCTGCCTGCATATTTGTGCTTGTTCCGCCGGTCGTAGTGAATAGTACTTTTTCTATCAGAGCCGGGAAATCTTCTTTGTCCTCTATTTTCATTAAGGATCCAGGCTTTGAATCAAATGCCCTGTAGAATAATTTGGCGTTGCTGTTCAGTTTTCTTCGCAAAAATTCAACAACAATACTTTTCGAAAAAAAAGATCTCATTCTGTTGTCCATTGAACGGGATCTATCCAGTAGTAGAAAAAATTTCTGATCGAATCTGGTCTTATTCCTTCCCCTGTCGTTCTTTATCGGGGATATATGAATAAATTTATCGGTATCCGTATCGAAATGTTTCTGCACCTGGAGTGTTTTAGTAAAGAGCTTGATATTGAATACCTGCTTTTCCAGAAAAAGCTCTCGCGGAAGCGCTTTTTTCAGATCGTAAATAGTTTTATAATTCTCAATTTCCATCTTATCGCCTAATGCGACATTCTTTTCCAATCTGTTTATCGCAATGCTCTTAGTTTTATCATAAGGTTCAACGACGTGCGTTTTTGATAATTCATCGATTGCATCGGTGGCTTCCGAGGATTCAGCCTGCGACGCTATCAGGCGGGCGATATCGAAAAGAAGAAAAAACTCACGCGGCAGCGTCATCTGTAAATTATCGAAGAAACCGAGCGTTTCCCAATATTCAAAAAAATTCGGAGTACGGATATGAGTTGTCATTGAAATATATAAAAAGACTGCAAGGTTAAATATTGTTTTAAAATCGGTTGCTGTACCGTCGCATTAAATTTTTAGAATTATCAGCCGGAAAAACATAACGGTGTATGAATCAATAAATATCTTTATAATCGCGAAGAATCCCCTGCTTTAAATCCCTTACTTCTTCAACAGCCGGATTTAGATCAATAACGCTTTTTTTCAGCGAATCGACTGTCGTTATATTTTCATCATCCCTCTTAAGCGGGAAAATTTTCATGAAAAGGGCTTTCACTCCCTGGAGCAGTCCTTTTTCTTCGTGCAATCTTTCCTTTTTCCCCGGGTCCTCTCTCAAAACCTGGAATATACTTTTTATATTCAGCAGGAAATCGATCTGCTGAAAGGCGTTAGTGGCCTTAAAATGGGACATTGTCTGTTCATATGCGTCTATAAAAACATCTTTAAACTGTTTTTCCTTCTGTTTTACTGAAATATACCTGTTAAGCGTAACAAGCGCAAAATACATATTTCTTAAATCCTGCAAAGTAACCTCGCTGCGGTTATCAAGCATGGCGGACGCCCTGAGGAAATCCGACATCTTTGCCTGTTTCCTGGGGCTTATAAAAAATTCCGGTTCGCTTTTTCTGATTTCCGAAGTAAATTTGTTGATAACCACATTTTTCATAAATTTGACGGAATCGGGATAATTAATTTTTATCTGCTTATAGTTATTTCTAATTATATTCTGGACAAATAAGATCTGATCGAACGGGATCTTCCTGCCCGGGTCTTCAGGTTTTCCTTTTCTTGAGGAATACGCTTTGTCTATGAGCAGACTATTGTACATGTCGTTGTCTTCGGGAATAATTGCTTTGTATAAAAATCGGTCAAGTACCGCTTCCGTTACTTCGTTGAGTCTCAGATAGTTGGCCGTCGCAATAGCGGTATGAATTGCCACATCTATCTGCTCGGAACCGTTGATAAACTTTCTTTCATTCAATACTGAAAGCAGTGACCTCAGAACAACGTCGCTTGCATCGAAGAATTCGTCCAGGAGCACAAGGTTCGCCTCGATAATCGATCCTTTTATATTATGCCTTATTATACCCCTCTTAAATTGTTCGATATCATAAGGACCGAAATAGTTATCCGGCGTCTGGTCCTTGCTGGCCTGCGCGGAAAATATTCTTATATTCTCGAATGAGTTAAATACTTCATTTGCGAGATAGGATTTAGCCATCCCCGTCCTTGACATAAGAAGCATATGCTCGCCGGTGAGTACGGCATACATCAGCTGCTGTATTATTTCTTCGCGTCCTACTACATTGCGCGAAATCCTCTGCATATGATACTGCAAGTTGGATATGATTGTCAGTACATCGTATTGAGCGTCATCTATCTTTCTTTCCGGCTTGGCATGGTCTTTAATATACCCGAGTATTAAATTCTGCGCACGGTCGGAAGGTTCCGTTTCTGCGCTCTTATTTTCCGGAATTCTTCTCTCCGGCATTTCCTGATTTTCAAACAATTTCGGCTCAATAATCTGTTCCGAAATATACGGCATTCGCTTGAAAATATTATTGTTCCCCTGACTTTTTATTTCATCGTGCGAGAACACAAAGTATCCGTCATTTTTAAGTCTGGATTCGATAGTATAATACATATCATCAGGATGTGAATTGTTTTCTTTATCGCTCATATATATATATTCTTATTTATTTGCTCAAAGTGCGTTCCGAAACTTCCGTATAATAATGTATCTGCCGATCCCGCCCGAAAAGACGGAAAAACCTAAAAGTAATTCTTAGCCGGCAGTATACGCAGGCAGTACTATCCTTACTGTTGTTCCAACGCCTGGTTTGCTTTTAATCCCGATAGCTCCGCCGAGATTATCTATAATGGAATATGCCACCATCAGTCCCAACCCGGTAGCGCCCTGTCCTTTTGTCGTAAAAAACGGTTTAAAAATATTTGCAAAATTCTCTTCGGAAATACCAAAACCGGTATCTGCAATTGTAATTACCACCATTTCATTGCCGTTCTCTTTATCCAGATGAACGGAAAGCAGAAGGGCGCCTTCATCAGGCATTGCTTCCGCGGCATTTTGAATAATATGGGTCATTGCCTGTATAAGCTGATTTTCGCTTGCTCTGATTTTCGGTGAAATTTCAGGGAGGACTGTTTTCATGCTGATTCCTCTTTCTTTCAGCACTTTTAACTTTACTTTTATAGGCTGAGACGAAAACAGCTTATTTATCTCGTAAACGTCCCTGTCATCCTCCCGGTTGGGTAATGAGAGATCCATGATCTGCTTGGAGACGAATTTTATCCTGCTCAGGTCGTCTTTAATTGCCTGCAAATAGGATTTTACATGGCTGTCTTCGCTTGTATTTCTTTCAACGAAATCCAGATTCATCATGATATGGCTTAGCGGCCATTTTATTTCTTCCGCTATCCCGGAAGCCAAAATCCCCATAGCAGAAAGTCTTTCAGCGCGATGGAGTTTATTGTCCAGTAACTTATGTTCTGTCATATCTTCGACTAAAAAGAAAAAATATTTAATTTTCTTTTCCTGATCCAGAATCGGAACAATCCTGATATCCAGTATCCTTTCGGTTTTTTTATCATGCAGCAGATATTTAATGCTGTCAATTTTAACCGCTTTTTTATTGTTTATCGCATTATCCATATGCTGCAGCAGGCCGGGATCCGACTTGATATAGTTGTAGATCTCAACAGCTATATTTGAATGTTTCGCTTCATAACCAAAAATATTATTTAATGCCGGATTTTCAATTAAAACGTCGCCGGATGGATTAATTACAAAAATTCCGGTAGGAAAATTATTAATAATTTCTTCGCTCAGGCTTGAAATATTTTTTTTATCCATAAACTTGTTCTTGTGTCATCCCTGCCCGGATCACCGGTTCGATATTTCGCAGTTTTTCTTCGGATTCAGCGTTTGTAAAAAGTATTTGTATACCTATATAGAAAATATAAATGTAAAAGTCAAGTGCAAAGGATAATTAACCGGTTATATATTTTCTCCGACCTGAAGAGTTAAGAGCGCTAACGGCACTATATGCGATTTGTTATAATTAAATTTATCGAGTGCTCTCAGCGGAAATGACAGTTCCTTCTTGTAAAATTTTCTATGGCGAAAGATCAGTTTAAAAATATTATCTGCAGACGGGCTCATTTCGCCGGTAAGATAATCCGGCCAGAATAGGAAAAAGCCCTTGGTCGATTTTGATGTATAATACGGATTAGACCATCCCGGATCGATCATAGGTACCGGGAAATCATTATATATCAGCTGAACTTCTACATCGGGAATTACACTGAAAGTCGATTCTTCCAGCACCTCCCCGACAATATAGGGGAAATAATAATGCTTTCCGAGTATTTTTTCTACCGATAATCCGGAATGCTGATCCGGCTCGCGCCTCTGGGATAATGTCCTGATCGCATCGTTCACACAAAAACGAATGTCCGCCTGCAACTGGGTATTCATCGAGTAATCGATCTCATTATGGACGAAGCCTCTTTCGCTGGTAATATATCTTGGCGGGACCCGGTTGAGAACATAAGCGATTATATCATCTGTATATTTTACTAAATTAAACCTGTCTTCCCTGAGCTCTAAAATCTCATTCACGGCAGCCTTTATCCTATCTTCCATGATATTTATCATATTCTTTTATTCTACCCCCGGTTTGAAAAATCTTAGCACGCGCGTTATCAGCAGAATAATTATTATTATAATTTCATTTTTATATTTAGTCAAGGCAGTTATTTTACCGCATAAATCACCATGGAGCTTGTCATGGCGAAATTACAGAATCTCACCTTGCTTATCAGGTGATAATATGTTATTCTAAGCCATTTAAGATAATCCTTTCGGCATTTAAACCCGTGCCTGGATTTTTTCAGCTTAGGCAGTAATCCGAATTCTACCGGATAAAATATTTCTATTTTTTTAAAACCGGCTCTTGCAAGCAAATTTATAAGATTTTTTTTTGTGAAATATGATACATGCCCCGGCATAAAATACGCATATCTATTCTTTAAAAGGCTTGCCTGTAGCCCGTCCATATTCGCCGTCTGGATAACCAGCAGACCGCCGGCTTTTAAAAGACGAAAACATTCCGAAACCGCCGCAGACGGATCGCTTAAATGTTCAAGAAGTTCGATCATCGTAATAACCGAAAAAAAACCGGATTTAAATGGATGATCGTTGAGTGTTCCGATATGTATGTTATTGCCGAATAAGGTTTTAGCATAATTGCCGGAATACCCGGAAAACTCGATTCCGAATGGGATATAATATTCCGACGCACATTTTATAAATCCGCCGAAAGCGCAGCCGATATCCAGGAAATTTCCGCCTGCCGCATAATGCCTGATTTTATTTATTCTCTTTTTCCAGACGTACTCTGAATATTTAATAGCTTGCCTTTCGTCATAATATGAATATTCCGCATTGCCGCTGTAATAAGCTTCATCGTACATTTCTTTAATGATACTGTCTTTGAACCGCGGATTCATAAAAATAAATCCGCAGTCCGAGCATATATCGATTTTAAAATTCGGTATGTATTTTTCTATAATAAAGTGATTCCTGATATTTCTGCTTCTGCAAAGCGGGCATCCGGTCAGTGGTTTATTAAATAATTTTGGATCAAACCGTTTATTCATTATCTATTTCTCGGCCCGAAAAATCCAGTGCGAAATTCTTTTCTTTATATCGCCGATCAGAGTTCTTTCTATTATACCGTATTGAAACCTGCTGAAAATTTCCATCATGGATATTAGTTCATTCTCACTATAAAAAGAAACTACTGAATTTTTAATATCTTCAAGATCGGTGATCCACGTATCATTTCCCATATGTCTGCCTTTTTTTAAATATGTATCCATTTCCGAACGAAGCGTTCCGAACAGGCAGCCGCCATTTTTAAGGACGCGATGTATTTCCACAAACTGTGCCGGCAGCATATCTTTGGCGCAGTAATGAAGAGATCCCCAGGTTATTGCAATATCAAAACAGGAATCCCTGAATGGCATTGAATTATTGCTTGCCCGAACAAGTTTAAAAGGATAGAGTTCTTTACAGATTTTCAGCGCGTTCGAACTTGTATCAAGCCCGATTATATCTTTGATGCCGGATTCATGAAGGAGTTTAAGATGACGGCCTGTACCGCATCCGAGATCAATTGAAACCAGCGATTCGATCTCTTCCCGCGTTTTATCGGAAAGAAAGCTTCTGAGTATTCTTATGAGATTTTCGTCGGGATAAAGTAAAACAGACTTGGCTCTGGTATAATGAGTATCCCATGCTTTATTTTCAATCATCGCAATTTAATCCTTACCAAGTGACCTGCCGCTAAATTAAATTTTCTGCATTTTTTTCGAATCTTGACTGACCTCTATATATAAAACGGCCATATTTAAAAGCTACTCTGTAATTTCAATCCCTATGGGGCAATGATCCGAGCCCATAACATCTTTTAATATAAAGGCCGACTTTATTTTATCTTTAAATGTGTCGCTCACAAAAAAATAATCGATCCTCCAGCCGATGTTCCGTTCTCTTGCGGCGGTTTTGTAATCCCACCACGAATAATGGCCCCCTTCTTTAACGAACATTCTGAAAGTGTCGGTATATCCGTGCGAAATAAATTTATCGATCCATGCTCTTTCCTGAGGCAAAAAACCGGACGTATCTTCATTCTCTTTCGGCCTTGCCAGGTCAATCTCCGCATGCGCAGTATTTACATCGCCGCAGATAATTATGTTTTTCCCTGAATCTTTAAGCCTGTCGCAAAATTCCATAAAGGCATTATAAAAACTCATTTTAAAATCAAGCCTGTCAGGGGATGCTTTACCGTTAGGAAAGTAAATATTGAAAAGTATAAATTCATCATAATGTGCGATAAGAATTCTGCCTTCACTGTCAAACTCTTTATTACCGAATCCGGTCTCAATTTTATTCGGCTCTTCTTCTGAATACAGACATACTCCGCTGTATCCTTTCTTTTGTGCAGAAGAAAAATAGGAGCGATATCCGTTGATATATCGCAGTTCTTTTGTTAGCTGGTCCTCGGCAGCCTTTGTTTCCTGGAGGCACAATATGTACGGCTTACTTTCGAATAAAGGCAGAAGCATTCCTTTCTTATGCACCGCTCTTATGCCGTTTACGTTCCATGATAGAATTTTTTTTACAGGCATCCAATTTCCCGGACAATTAAATTTCAACGATTGGCTATGATATTAAAAAATATCCTGTTAGGCGCCAGTTATCATTCTTAAAAAGAAATTTTAATGAATACTGAGAAAAAATAATTAATAATAATTTAGAGTTAATTACTCATCCTGTCTGAGCTTTTTATTTAAATTGCAAATATCGGCGATAAAATGATCATATTCTTAAAATTTACCTGAATAGCATGGTTATTTCGACTTAATGCCGACGACGCGGTTTCGTCCGCTCTCCTTGGCCTTATAAAGCCCCCTGTCCGCCCTGTTCACAAATGTGTCGATATCATCGTTCAAGTTCAAATTAGTGACACCGAAACTGCATGTTACACGTCCGGCATCTTTAAAATCTGCGTTCATTACCTGCCTGCGGAATTTTTCAGCTGCCTTTAATGCGTTATTCATATCAGTCCTGGGCAGAAGCACAACAAATTCCTCTCCGCCCCATCTGGCGAAGATATCCGGTTCCCTGATGCTTCCCCTGATCACATCGACAAGCTGCTGTAATACGTCGTCTCCCGTCTGATGGCCGTAAGTATCATTTATATTTTTGAAATGATCTATATCAAAAAAGATCAATGATAAATTAGTCTTATGTTTTTTTGCGGCTTCAATATCATTGCTGATCATTTCATAAAATTTATCTTTGTTGAATATGCCCGTCAGAGCGTCAATTGAGGCTTTTTCCTCAAATGTTTTGCTCTTCTGCTCCAGCGCGGTAACATCGGAAAAAGTCACTACGTAAACTTCCCGTTCAAGGGAAAGCAAATTTATGTTCACGGAAAATATCTTTGCGCTGCGGGCTCCTTCGGGTTTAAATGAAATCAATCTCTCAGTCCCGGAACCGTTTAAAACAGCGTCTATCCAGTGACCTTTGATCTTCTTAGAAATGTAGCCCGGTATATCAAGCGCCAGTTCTATTATATCGGCATGCTCCTTTTTGAATTCTTCCAGGTTCCTGTATCCGAAAAAAATTAAAAAACTGTGATTGATCTCCAGTATTTCATTTTTATCAGTAACTATAATTATATTCTCCTGTGAATCAAGAATAGATTGAAAAAATACTTTTTGATTGTTTAGCTCTTTCTCAGCTTTCTTCAGAGGTGTAATATCCTCTCCCATGCACTGAAATTCGAGAATCTTCCCCTGGCTGTCGAAAAAAGCCTGCAATGTCCAGAGCTGCCACCTCATCTCCTTCCCTATTCTGGAATAATGATCAAAACTGACCGCAGGGTTTTCAGGTGTTAACAATTTAAAAATACTGTCCGAACTGTTATTTTCGTCATCAAAGATATAAGGATTAACACTTTCGCCGATCACGTTATCCCTTCTTGTATTGAAATATTTACAGAATCCGTCATTGACGAAAGAGACGGATTTATCATCAGGGAAAAAACGCATTATAAGCATCGGAGAATGCTCAACAAGGCTGCGGTATCTTTCTTCGCTCTTACGTAAAGCATTCGCGGTTCTTTCTCTTTCAGACTTAATCCGGGATAAATTGATGGCATTTTGTATTGTATAGGTAAGTATTTCCTGCACATCGTTATGTGTGAGAATCGATTTCGGCAGGTAATCGCTGGCACCGGCTTTTAAAGCCTTGACCGCGATCAGTTCATCTCCCTGCCCGGTCATCATAATAACCGGGATATTTATTTTAAAATTTGTCAGCTCTTTGAGAACATCGATGCCTGTTGCTTCGGACAGCACGTAATCAAGTATTATGCAGTCATACTTTTTTATTTTCAATTTTTCAAACAATGTTGAAATGTTCGGGATTTCATCAACATCAAAATTCCTGCCGCTCTTTAAAAGTATGCGCTTTACGGCCGTTCTGATGAGCCTGTCATCATCAACAATAAGTATTTTAATTTCATTGCTCATATTTTAATGCTTTTACGGAAATTTTAATCAAGCATAGAATATTATTTTAAATTAGTCAATCCTATAAGAAATGTTAAATGAATTTTCTGTACTAATATTTATTCTTATTCAGTTTTCGTGAATAGCTTTTCTTGGAATGCTGCACGATCAAAGCATGAAATTCCTGGTATATTACAATATTTTCCGGCAGAGCACTTTCAAAGATTTCTTTTATATCCTGGTATTTTGCATTAGCATCGAAAAATCCCAGATGAGAGAACATCCTTCTGGTATAGGCATCGACTACGAATTCAGGCTGATTATAAGCATACAGCAGGATTGAATCCGCTGTCTCGGGTCCAATACCTTTAACGGAGAGAAGTTCTTTTCTTGTAGGGATTTTGCCTTTCGTCGATAAATAAAACTGGGTAAAATTTTTCAGGTATACGGCTTTTTGATTATAATACCCGGCAGGAGTGATCGCATTTTTTAATGTCTCAATTTTTACCGCTTCGATGGCTTCAGCGCTCAACAGTTTCATTTTATGAAGATTAAGCAGCGCTTTTTCAACATTTGTCCATGCCGTATTCTGCGTAAGCAAGGCTCCTGTGCAAATTTCAAATCTTTGCTTCGCATTTTTTGGAAATGAGTAATCACCGCAATGATATCCTCTAAAGAATTCTTCTTCTCTCCTTCTTCTTTTGAAAGAAAGCAGAGGCCACCATCCCTGCGGGCCGTACATTATAAATAAGGAATGATAAATCTTTAACAGATCTTCCATAATTTATTTCCAAACAAGTAGTAAAAAATGCAATTAAAAAAAGAATTGATTAATATTATGGCTCTTTACTTAGTTCTTAAATGAATATTTCATGTTTCAGCAATAAATACATAAGATTTTCCCCGCCGCCGGCGGGGAAAATCTATTCTTTAGCTTAAACTACTTAGTTCTTGTTGAATATTTCACGCTTAACCATAAAATTCGTGCAGATTTCCACGCCCGCTGGCAGGGAAATCCGATCTTACTGGTGAAGCTATATATACTATAATCATGAAAAAAAGCACTTTAAATAAATCAATCCTGTCTCTGCAAAAATCCATCGGGAAAGATAAACTCATCACTGATCCGGATATTCTTGAAAAATATTCAAAAGACGAAACTTCGGATATTTCACAAGTACCGACAGCAGTAGTCAGAGCAAAATCTGCTGAGGACGTAAGTAAAACTCTTGCTATATGCAGTAAATTCGGCGTCCCGGTGATACCGCGCGGAGCAGGCACCGGGGTTACGGGAGGAGCAATACCGGTCAAGGGCGGGCTCGTTCTTTCTCTTGAGCAAATGAATAAAATTATCGAAATCGACAGGGAAAACATGTTCGCTGTTGTTGAACCGGGAGTAATCACAAGAACACTTCAGGATGCCGTTCTTGAACATGGACTCATGTATCCGCCGGATCCGGCAAGCCTCGATTCGTGCTCAATCGGAGGCAACCTGGCCGAAAGCGCGGGAGGGCCAAGAGCCGTTAAATACGGTACAACCAAAGATTATGTCACAGGGCTCGAATTCGTCCTGTCGGACGGCTCCATAATAAATACCGGCGGGAAAATAGTGAAAAACGCGACAGGATATAACCTGATAGGCATACTTGTCGGTTCCGAAGGCACGCTTGCCGTTATTACAAAGATTTACTTGAAACTGGTTCCGGCGCCTCGCGCAGTCATTGACCTTCTTATTCCCTTCGATTCCATAGAAGAAGCGCTCGATGCCGTTCCCGTAATATTACAGAACAGGATAATCCCTTCCACAATAGAATTCATGGAAGAAGACGCGATCAAACTTGTTAAAAATTTCCTTCAGGAAGAGATACCTTTCGGCAATGCCGGAGCTCATTTGTTGATACAGATAGACGGGGCTTCAGAGGAGATTGTGATGAAAGATGCTGAACGTATAAACAAGCTGATCAAAACCGGATACGAGATTATTGCCGCAGGCTCAAAAAGCCAGAAAGAAAGACTGTGGAAGACAAGAAGATCCATCAGGGACTCAATAAAAAACGCAAGCAGCGTGTTTTTCGGAGAAGATACGGTTGTGCCCAGATCCAGGATAGCGGCCTTCATTAAAGATATTAAAATATTTTTAAATTCCAGATCGCTCCAGTCGATCATCTACGGTCATGCGGGGGACGGCAACGTGCACATCAACATTTTAAAAGGCAGTATGGATGACGGCAAATGGAAAAAGCTGATGCCTGTTATTAAAAAATACATATTTGAAAAAGCAATTGCCTGCGGAGGCACGCTTACTGGCGAGCACGGCATAGGACTCACGAAAAAAAATTATCTCGATCTCGCCGTTTCTAAAGAAGGAATTGAGCTGTCAAAAAGGATCAAGGCGGCGTTCGATCCTCATATGATTTTAAATCCCGGGAAAATATTTTAACAAATTTTATTCTGCAGGGGTTGTCCCAAAATGTCTTAATTCCAAGAAATTCGATATTACATATTAAACAGGCTTTATTTTAAAACAGCCCCTGCAGATATGTTATTTGTTCTTAAATTCAGCTTTGCGTTTTGCAAGGAACGCGGTTATGCCTTCCAGCTTATCCTGTGTGCCGAAAAGCGAGCTGAATCCCTGCTGCTCAAGTTCGAGCGCGGAATCCATACCCATCCCGAGCCCTTTGTTCATAACACGCTTTGCTGTTGCGATGCCGCACGGGCCTTTTGACATGATAAGTTTTGCTTTTTCGACAACTTTATTCAATAGATCCTCTGCCTCGTAAACTTCCGCAACCAGTCCTATTCGTTTTGCTTCGTCAGCGTCTATCATATCGCATGTATATATAAGCTCGCGCGCTTTATTTATACCAACTACATGCGCAAGCCTTTGAGTCGCGCCGAAGCCCGGGATAATGCCAAGATTCATTTCCGGCTGGCCGAATTTCGCCTTCTTTGAAGCGTAAATAAAATCGCTGGCAAGACACAGCTCCATCCCCCCTCCCAGCGCGAAGCCGTTAACGGCTGCAAGCACTGCTTTTGACATGGCTTCGAAGGAACTCATTACAGTGTGACCGAGCCTGGAAAACGCAAGAGCTTCCCTGGTAGTCATATTTTGCATGGAAGCTATATCGGCGCCGGCGACAAATGAACGGCCTTCGCCCGTTAAAATTACAACTTTGACATTTGCATCTTTCTCAGCTTCTTTACCGGCTGAAAGCAAATCATTCAGCACATCCTGGTTCAAAGCGTTTAAAACATCCGGACGATTAACAGTAATAGTAGCTATCCCGTCTTTTACTTCATACTTGATTGTTTTATAGCTCATAAAAAATACTCCATAGTTTATTTAAAAAATAATATTTTGCAGATTATCTCTTTTAAAAACGCGTACGGACCGTTTTTCTCGATCCTGCAGCCGGGAGAAATGAAACTCTCGCTATGAACTGATTAAAAGCCGATATAAAATCCTTCATTCTGCTCAGCAAGCTTTTTCGAAAAATCGACGGCAAGGCTGTCCTCTCTGTTCCTGAATTCGGTTCCAACTCCGACTGTGAATATCTTTTTATTTGATTTATTCCTGTTTTTAATATGCTTGAGCAACGTCTCTGTTGTCATTTTTTTCTTTCTTAGAGCGTCCGGCTGGCCGTCGCTGAACAGTATTATTCCCTCCGCATCCCTATATCTATTATCCGATAGTACAAAATCAAGCGCAATTTCCGTCGGCGTATCGTGATAGGCTTTAAGACATTCAATCTTTCTGTAAAAATTGGATTTGTCATCTTCGGAATGGATCTTTTTAAGCGATCCTTCAAAATATCCGTATTTATAGCAGCTCAGTCCCGGATTGTCGTAAGCTTCGTCCCTCATCTCAAAATTCTTGCATTTTGCGTCAAGTACAGGCTTAATAATAAAATCCGGGTACAGCTTTCTGTCAATATTTTCAGGAAAAGCGGGAAAATAAACTATGTCAATATAATAATCCGGGTCCATGCCTGCAATAAACATTTTTAAAGCGGCTTTAAGCTGGGACAGCCTGTCTTCTTTGTACTTATTATTTTCCGCCGCCATGCTTCCGGAAAGATCGATAAGCATAACGATTTTCTTCGGGATGTTGAACGACATTCCCCTGCTCGGAGACTTTTCAAACAGTTCTTTATTGATTTCATATATTTTATTGATAGTCTGCTTTATTTTACCCACGGTATTATCCATGATCCTGGTGATGCTGAATACTTTTTCAGCATCCGCAATTTCCCGCGATGTTTTTTTTATAAGCTCCGTTCTTGTCTGTCTGAGTTCTTCGGTTGTTTCGCTCAGTTTGCTTGAAGTTGTCGCCAGCTCTTCCTTGATATCCTGGCACGACATGGATTCAATACCTATCTTCTGCGTCAGCAGCACTATCATAATGATCATGACAGCGCCCAGCGCCCCCGATATGGTATCGAGCATCGATATATTGAAGATGTTATATTCTCTATTGGGACGTCTCATATCAATTATTTATTTTTTATGGCAAGTTTATTTATCAGATTGGTCAGTACGTATTTGCCGGATCTGTTCAGTACTTCCTCCTCGCCGCTCTGGACTATATGCATAAGAAATACGAATATCGAGCTCAAAACCAGCGCGACTATTGTCGTATCGAATGCGAATCCGAGATCGGACGCCAGCATCCTGAACTGCGCTACCTTGTCGGTTTGCGACCCCATGAATTTAACAATATCAAGTTTAGTAAGAGCCCCGGCGATCCCCACCACTGTTCCGATAAATCCGAATGTCGGGATAGCCCAGACGATATATCTGCACATGGAATACCGCAGGTCCAGCCTGTGTATATTCAGCTCAAGATCGCTGTTTAAGACGGAAATCGTATCGCTTACAGAATGAGATTTAAAATATTGATTTATGCAGTTGTTTATAAGCCCTGGAAGAAAAGCCTCTCCCCTTACCGCCGCATTGGCTGCATTAATCCTTATTTTCTCGATTTCATCATCGGTTTTTAACATTGCATGTTCGTCTTCGGGAAGGAATCCGGACTTTTTTAAAAAAACTTTCTCTTCATATGTGCTGAGCCATCTTACCCAGAGCTGGCCAAGTCCGATAAAAAAGAACAGGTGCATTAAATTGTAAAGGGTAAAAGGATAGTAGGCCGAGTCCGTCCCGAAGAGCATTATGCCCATCTGGCCCTTCCCGAGAAAGACAGTCATTAGCGCTATAAAAACAAATGCAACAATCGCGGATATCCCGAGAGCGATCCATTCCCTTCTCGCAAAACTCATTTTTATTCCTCCGGATAAAAAAATTGAATTTCTTGTCTTTAGATTAATTTATAAATACCATTGGAGATAATGATAGTATCCCAAATTTCCGAGGACTGTCTGAGGCCAAAGGCCGAGTTCCGCAGGAAATTAGGGATACTATCATTATCTCCTTATACTAAAATAATTATGTTACTGCCTCTTTATGCATTCGCCGGCATCGTTCCTGTAATAACCGTCCCTGCAGACACATGCTCCTTTATGTCTGGACCACACCTCATTGGCTTTCCGGCATCTCTTCACGCAAACGAATTTATGCGGACCCTTTTTCAACCGTACTTTTTCCTCGAAATCCGCGCAGCCGCCTGCGCATTCTCCGCTTTCTTTTATTATTTCACACGGCTTGCATCTCTCTGCCGGTCCGTTCCTGTAATATCCTTTTACGCAGACGCATTTATCTGTCTTCGGATCCCATTCCTGATTTTCCGGGCACGTGCAGTATCCGTTCTCATCTATGATTCCTCCTCTGTCCTGGCACTTCTTCTTTAAATCCTCTCTCTTTTGAGCCTCCTTGACTTTTATCTGTTCCCAGGCTTTTTTTTGATTATTTAATTCCGCTTTCTGATCATCAAGTTCTTTCTGCTTCCTGGATATTTTTTCTTCTTCATCTTCTTTCATTTTCCCGGTATACGCATTTTCAATAATTATCTTCGCGTTATCCAGTTCAGACTGCTTTTTTGTAAGTTCAAGCTGCTTGTCGTCCAGATTTTTTTTCGTGTTCCGCAGTTCAGTCTTAACCTCATCAAGCTGGTTCTTCGTGTCATCAAGCTGTCTGGTCGTCAGAACTAATTTTGTCTTCGTGGTATCAAGCTCGCTTTCCGTTTTATCAAGTTTGGTTTTCAAATTCCAGAGTCTATGGTTCAGCTCATCTACTTTGCCTTTTGTTTTACTGAGCTCTCCTTCAGTCTCGGCAAGTTTTCCCTTTGTAGTATCGAGACCGTATTTAAGACTCTCCACTTCCCTTTCAAGATGATGCTGCTTTTCCATGATCTCGGAAGCCCTTGAGAAATTATATCTGACGCCTATACCCCAGTTAATGTCGAATTCCGACTTCGGATGCACGATGAGAGCGGGTGCGACATAAACGGAAAAATTAATAGGATATTGCATCATCGGGAAAGAAAATCCTAAAGGAATCCTTAAATTATTTTCATAGTCGTGTTTCTCTTTTACAACCATACCGCCCAGGCCGTAAAAAAACCTGGCCTCGAACGTGCTTGATCTGTAAAGCTTATAGTCTTCCACCAAAAAATCCATTGTAAACACAGGTCTTTTTTCGAGAGAAACGCCTGCGTTAACATCAAGACCGAACCTTTCGGTGAACCAGTATCTGGAATTTAATCCGGACGGGGTGCCGAAAGCGCCTCCCAGTTCGAAGTTGCCTTTCTGTTTATAGCCGGGTACGTCTGTACCATCCGCGGCGGCATTGCCGTTTACTGCTGTAAAGGATATTATAAAAATTACCAATACTGCTTTTAATTTGGAGAACATTTCATTTATCCCCGCAGGTTAATAATATTAAGTATTGAATTTCAAATATTGCCGTCGATATAAAAACCGTGATCAAATACCGGTATACGAAAAATGGACATCCGAATATCATCGGTCACAATAACCGGAGAAATCAAGTCAAAAATTAAAAAAACCGCGCATTAATGCGCGGTTTTATTTGAAAGAACAGCTTTATTAAAATATATCTTTTCATTTATATACAGGGCTAAATATAAAGAACAACAAAAAGAAAACTGCAAGTATATACATTATTATTGAAATTTCTTTTGCCTTACCTGAAAGCAATTTGATCAGAACATAGGATAAAAATCCCATAAAGATACCGTTTGATATGCTGTAAGTAAACGGCATGACTGCTATGGTAATAAACGCCGGCACCGCTTCAGAGTAATCGGAGAAATTTATTCTGGTCACCGATTCCATCATCATTATACCGACTATTATCAACGCAGGGGCTACTGCCGCAGACGGGACAAAGCCGATAAGCGGCGCAGCCACGATAGCGATTAAGAACAGGACACCTGTAACAACTGCAGTCAAACCGGTCTTTCCTCCCTCTTCTATGCCGGCAGCACTTTCAATGTATGAAGTAACAGTCGATGTTCCGAACAGCGCGCCAAGGATCGGTCCGAAAGAATCCGAGATGAGTACTCTCCCTATCCCCGGGATCCTGCCCTTGCTATCAACGACTTTCGCTTTAACAGCCAGACCTATGACGGTACCGGCAGTATCAAAAAAATCCACGAACAGCAGGGTAACGATCAACGCCGCAAAAGACCATTGCAGAGCGCCGAGTATATCGAGTTGAAAAAACGTCGGAGCAAGAGTCGGAGAAAGTATCTGCAATGCCTCTCCTTTCGCATTAAAAAACGGTATAAAGCTCAGCAGGGTGCCGACAATTATTCCGATAAGAATTGCGCCCTTAATTTTCTTGAACAGCAGGATCGTAGTAAATATCAGAACTATTGCAACAAGAATTATTTTCGGATAAATATCAGGATTCCCGATCTGGGCTATTGTAATAAATGTGGCATCGGATTTCGCGATAAAACCGGCATTCTCGAATCCGATAAAAGCCAGGAAAAGTCCGATACCGACGCTTACTGCGCATTTTAAAGACATCGGAATTGAATTGATTACCGTTTCCCGAAGCTTGGTCATTGTGACTATAAGAATTATTATACCTTCAATAAAAAAG
The DNA here is from genome assembly GCA_964626055.1 of uncultured Leptospirales bacterium. Lineage (GTDB taxonomy): Bacteria > Spirochaetota > UBA4802 > UBA4802 > JAFGDQ01 > JAFGSG01. The sequence continues at coordinate 34,461 of CAZVDF010000005.1, read as the reverse complement.
AAACCAAGACCAACACGCCAGTCTATCCCCATTCCCTTGCAGATCGCGAAGGCAAAGAACGCATTTATACCCATTCCGGGCGCCAGCGCTATGGGGTAGTTCGAGAACAATCCCATTACAATAGTAATGATGCCGCTCACGATGCATGTAGCCAGCACTACTGCGCCCTTGTCCATCCCTGCAGCAGATAGGATCATCGGATTAGCCGCAATAATATATGCCATTGTCATAAAAGTCGTAATACCGGCCAGCACTTCAATTTTTACGCTTGTATTTCTCTCCTTAAGCCTGAAAAGTTTTTCAAACATATAGCCCCCCTGTTAAAAAATTTCTTTAAAATGACGCCCAAAACCCTAATAATAAAAATTAATTTTGTCAAATAATATTTAATCAGGTTTCGGGAATAGATTTTGGGACGAACTCCAAATCAGGTTTTCAGGATGGTATTAAAATCAAAGAACAAAATTAATTTTTCTAGGCGAGTTCCTTCATTGCCGGCACCGGCGCAAATCCGGATTCAGACACCAGTTCGACCATGCCGAATCCCTGGCTGCGCCTGGCTCCAAGACCGGTATTATATACCAGCTCAAGTACATCTTCATCCGCTTTAATTTTTATCAGGCCTATGGTAACCGGGATTGTCTCCATGTAATGGTAAATTACCGAGTGCGCGCAGAGAGAAGCATCGATCTCGATATCGTTTCTGCTTATCCTTTTATTATATAAAAAACGCCTGCAAAGATTCAGAATCGAATGCGACAGGGAATCTTCAAAATCGTGGTCATTGCAGGATAAGTATCCGGTTCCCTTCCTCTTTCTTCCTTCGATTTCCGTATCCCTTACAATCACAGGGGATAAAATCTTAAAAGTGACGGAGCTCGAGTTTATTGTTTTAATGTTTTTTAAACTTATTCCCGCTACTTCAACATTAATATTAAATAAATTAAACAGCTTATTATTGTTAAGCCATTTATGAAAGATTGAAAGAAGAATAGAATCGCTCGATGAAATATGCAGCTTTACCGAATCTTCATGGGCTTCTATATATCTTTTTCGTTTAAGATTTATATAATTTACACCCGGGATAGACAAAAAAAATGTGTACGGTTTTATGCTTTGGGCATTGCCCTCGCCCCAATATTTGGTGTAAATATCCATGGTTGTATCCGTCGATCTTACGGATTCTCTTATGAGGCTTACTATATTCCTTCTATAAGTAGCAGGAATTAAAAAAGGCGGTTTACTTTTAAAGCCAATCTCAACTTCTAATCTCACGTGACTGTCCCGTATAACTTTATAGAATAAAATTGAAGATATCATTATGGATTTTTTATGTAAACCGGATTGTCACAAACGTTATGTGAGATGTGATGAATGCTACATGAAGTGTAATGAACGCTACATCGATCTATTTATTAAAACTTCAAATTTTTAAAAAATAAGTATATAGAGCATTTTCCTGCATTAACACCTAAAATTTATTTTATCTTGACATGAATGTAAACGTATAATATTAAATTTTGAAATAATCTAAGTGGAGAAAAACAACTCAATGGAAAAAATAAACTCTGCAGTCATAGGCGGTTCGGGTATTTACGAAATAGAAGGAGTTGAAATTATAAAAGAATTAAATTTGAAAACTCCGTGGGGAAAACCTTCGGATTCGATCGTTATTGCCAGGGTAGAAGGGAATTTAACTGCATTCCTTCCAAGGCACGGCAGAGGGCATTCCATTCTTCCTCATGAAGTAAATTCAAGGGCAAATATTGCGGCTTTAAAGATGCTGGGCGTTGAAGAAATTCTGGCTTTCTCCGCTGTCGGCAGCCTTAAAGAAAAAATCAGGCCGCTGGATTTCGTACTCCCTTCCCAGGTAATCGACAGGACAAAATCAAGGCCGAGTACTTTCTTTGGGAACGGTATCGCGGCACATATAGCTTTCGCTCATCCGTTCTGTTCCAGGCTTCAGGAAATAATCAGACCTGTAGCCAAAGCAAAGGGCCTTAAACTTCATGCAAATGAAACCGTCGTATGCATGGAAGGACCGGCGTTTTCCACAAGAGCGGAAAGCAATATGTACAGGTCATGGGGCGCGGGCATAATAAATATGAGCACGCTGCCCGAAGCGAAACTTGCGCGCGAAGCTGAAATCTGCTACACAATTATCTGCATGAGTACGGATTACGACTGCTGGAAAGAAGACGAAGAGCACGTAAGCGTGGAGATGCTGATAAGCAACCTTAATAAAAATGCAGACAATGCAAAAAAACTTTTAAAGGCGATGCTGCCTCACCTGGGAAAAGAAAGAACATGCGAATGTAAAGAAGCTGTAAAAAATTCAATTCTTACAGCTCCGGAAAAGATGGATCCAAGACAGCGAAAAAAACTTAAAATATTATTCCCGGAGTATTTTTAATACATATAGTCGGGGGAATACAATATTCTTGAAAGTAATTAATTTAACTTTAAGTATTATCTTTATTATTTTGCAATTAAGGAATCCCGGGTACGGACAAGGCCGGTATTTTACATATACTTCAGATGAAAATCTCCGGTATGCCGGATCGGACTATCTTGCTGCCAATAGAAAAAAGGCCGGCAAAAAAGAACCGGATATTTTTGAAGACAAGCCCGCCGGTAAAACGGAATTGGAAAGCCCCCTTCGCAGATTCGAGATCACTTTTTTTATTTCAGCGCCGTTTGTTTTCATTTTAACATTCGCCACGCTGCATACTTATAGTGTTATCAAAAAACAGGATCCGGATCAAAATGTCTGGAAGGATTACAAACCTGCTCTCCTGATAAGCACTTTCGGCATCAGTTCTGCGATTGCGGCACGCGAAGCATGGATGACAATGGAAGAGAACAATAAAAGAAAGGAACGATCATCAAATGAAGGAGGCTATTTTCTTTATTTAAGCAAAAAGTTTTAATTTAAGGAGGAAAAAATGCCGGGTAAAGCAACTCAACACAATATCGAATTTTTTAGGGAAATAATATCTGCAGCTGAGAAAATTATCGGATTTTTACAGAAGGAAGATATAAATACAAAACTTAATGCGCTTAAGATGCTGCAGGAATTACCTCAAATACCTAGGGACAGCGAAAGCAAAAAGCTGAAAATATATAAGGAAACGAATGATGTCCTCAAAAAACTCCATATAGCTTCCGCGAAAGCGATTATGCATATTATCGAATCCAATTATAAAGGCATTCACGACAGAACGGAGTCTTACAATTATGAAACACCGAGAGAACCTGTGGAGGCAGCCGAAGCAATTAAACTGCTGCCTAACGCGTTCATCGGAGGGCCCATCAAATCAGCAGTAAACAGCACCGATCCCAAAGTCCAGATGACAGCAATAAATTATTATGAATCGTTGCCTGACGACATCAGAATTTCTGAGATATTTCCAAAAAATTTCAGCATTGCGGTAAAAAAGCTGAAACAAAAGCTTGAAGAAAAACTGAAGCCAAAACGCGGCTGAAAGAACACTCAAAGGAGATACTATATGGATAATGTATTTACATCGTTTAGAGACGACGTTTGCACAATTACTCTTAACAGACCGGATAAAAAAAACGCTCTCAACCTCGCTTTATTTAAGGCGCTTCACGAAGCATTAAAGAATGTCGAAGAAAAAAAGCCCTCTGTTATTGTTTTAAGAGGCTCCGGCAAAGTATTTTGTTCAGGCGGAGATCTGTTCGACTTCAAAGATGCAAAGGACAAGGAAGCGCTTGTGGATGAAGAAGCTGAACTCTTTAATAAAATTATAAAAATCATCAGGTATAGCGGCTCCATTGTCATTGCCGTTATTGAAGGCCTTGCCATAGGCGCTGGCGCCGGTCTCGCGGCTGCATGTGATCTTTCAATTGCCGCATCGAAATCGATCATGAATCTCGGCTATCGAAGAATAGGCCTTACGCCCGACGGCGGGGGAAGCATTTTAATATCGCGGATAGTTGGCGCAAAAAGATTCAACGAACTGTATTTGTTATCAAAAAATATTTCTGCGGATCAAGCGCTGGAACTTGGTCTCGTTAATTTTGTAGTTGAGGAGAATGAACTTGAAACAAGTCTTCAGAAACTTATTGACGAGCTAAAAGCCCTGCCGATGGAAACTATCGGGCAATTTAAAGAGCTGGTAAATATATCGCTCTATTCCGGGCTTGAATCTCAACTGGATAAAGAACGGCAGTTTGTAACGGAACTTTCGGGTAAAAAAGAATTCAAGGAAAGAATTGAAGGATTCTTTAAAAAGAAATAGAAAAAATTTTTCATTTCCCGGACATCGGAAACGGTATCAGGATGGCGTCGACAGGACATTCCGCAGCACAAAAGCCGCACTCCTCGCAAAGATCGCTTTCAATAAAAGCGACATCGTCCTTGAGAAATATAGCCTGCGGAGGGCAGACCTCAACGCAGCTGCCGCAGCCTGTGCACGCATTTTCTTTAATCACCGGTATCATAGCGCCATCCCTACACGATATCCGTCGTGTATTGCATTCTGAAGTCGTCTCGGTTTTTTCGCATCTCCTATGAAGTATATATCCATATTTATGCTCCTGACCGCTTTATGCCAGATAGTGTCTGGCTGGAGCTCTGACATAATTATGCTGTCGGGATTCAAAACAACATCGCCTTTAGGGCCGGTAAAATAAACTCTTTTATCTTTAATTTCAATTATCTTTGACCGAGTATGGAAAATCACTTTTCTTTTTTTCATCTGCGCCAAATACTGCCATAAATAAAACGGGTTCACATCACGGCCGATCTTCAATCCCTCTTCTATTATCGTTATCTGATATTCATTATTTCTTAATAGAAACACGACCGCGCCAAGACCTGCCCCGCTGCCTCCGATTATAACTACATTGCGTCCGGGTTTTTTCCCTTCGCCAATAATTTCGTAAGGAGTAAAAACATCCGTAACTTTTTTAATTGACGGGCCGGAAGCAATTACGACTGCATCGACTTCTTTATTTTTATGCATTTGTTTTAACATATCTACAGTAAATTCTGTGCCGGTTCGGATATCGACGCCCGCCTTTCTGCAAAGAGCTTCCAGAGTTTTCACCGGCCTTAACAGTTCGACGGCTCCATCATCGACCTTCGATGCAAGCAATAAACTGCCGCCGAGGCTGTTTTCTTTTTCATATACCGTAACTCTGTGACCCCGGCCTGCCGCAACGACTGCGCATTGAAGCCCGGACGGCCCGCCGCCGACAATTACGACTTTCTTTCTCTTTTCGGCTGGAGAGAATCCGTAATAACCCCAGTCTTTTTCTCCTTCACGCCCGAGGCTAGGCCTCACCGTGCACATTATGGGCTGATGATAATATAACCTGGAAAAACAAAGATTGCAGGCAACGCACGGTATAATCTCGTCTTCCCGGCCTTCCCTTGCCTTAAGAGGGAGCTCAGGATCTGCTATCATCGGCCTGCACATTTCCCAGAAATCAATCTGTTTTCCGGCTATCGCTTTTTCCGGAATATCCGGAAGAAACTGCCTGAAAGCCATCATTACCGGAACATTGACTTTCTTCCTCACAGCCTGGGCTACGGGAAGCCAGTGTCCCATAGGCACATCCCTTGTAATGACCGACCGGGACGACTCATGCCACCCGATCGTAACGCTTAAAAAGTCGGCCCCTGCTTCTTCCGCTATTGCGAAACTCTCTATGCTCTCATCCATCGAATTGCCTCCGCGGTCGTCCAGCAATTCGTGGCCGCAAAGCCTTATGCCGACTGGCATATCTCCTACGCGATCTTTAATCCCCTGAAGGATCTCGATCATCAATCTGCATCTGGCGCGCAGATCGCCTCCGTATTCATCGCTTCTTTTATTCGTGTATCTGGAAATAAATGTCGAGATAAGATAACCAACAATTCCGGAAAGTTCCACCATGTCGAAACCGGCATCCTTAGCGCGCCTCGCAGCTTCGATATGGTCATTTACGGCCTGTTTTATTCCGTCTTTCGAAATTTCGCGCGGAGATTTGAAATACGACAGCTTCTGAGGGACAACGGAAGGCATAAGGCAATAATCGAGCTCAACACCGCCTTCCCTGCCGCAGTGCAATATCTGCAGACACGAAAGGGCATTGTGTCTGCGTATAACATCCGCTATGCGGGCAAGACCGGGTATGAACCTGTCGTCGTAAATAGCCATGGAGCCTTTAAAGCCTTTGCCTTCGCCTTTACTGTCGGGATATGCTCCCTGAGTGGTTATAATTCCGGCGCCTCCCCTTGCCTGCGCTTCCATATATGCGACTTCTTTGTCGCTGACAAAACCGTCGCCGTAAGGAAAATTTGTTTCCGTAGCCGCGTATTTTATTCTGTTCTTTGTTTCGAATTTACCTATTCGGCCCGGCTGAAAAATGTTGGGATATTTTTCTGCGGTATTTGTTTTCATAATTTTTAATAAAATGAATTAATATTAATTTAAATTACACTATTTCATATTGCTATTGATACAATCCTTTATATATCTCCCTCGCTCTGGAAAGCAAAATATCCCTTTTATTTGTTTCCGGATCGTCAAGAACCATTTCCAGAAGTTCGTTAAGAATTTTCCCTATCACCGGCCCGGGTTCAACATTAAATTCGCTCATAATTACATGGCCGTCGATATCAAGGTCCCTGACTGTAAGCGCGCTGTCTTCTTCTATTACTTTATCGATTCTTTTCTGCAGCTGTATGATCGGCGCCGGGAGACCGTCCCGTTGTCCGTTTCCTCTTCTGTCTGCGAGACGAAGAACTAAGAGGTCATTCAGATTCTCGAGCCCGACCTTCCTCATAAATCTTCTCACCGCACCGTCGGTCCAGTCATTTACATAGTGAAACATATGATTTATAATCAGGTTTGTTACTTTAATGATCTCTTCATTGGAGAATTTAAGCCTTCTCATTATGCGCCTGGCAATCTTTGCGCCGACCACTTCATGATTATAAAAGGTGCCTTCGCCGTTCTCATCTTCCTTCCTTGTCGCAGCCTTGCCTATATCATGTAGCAATGCGGCGAATTTGATGATGCGGTCGGCATCCGGTATGGCGTCACAGGAATACAAACTGTGATAATAAATATCGTAAATATGATATTTGTTTTGTCTTACGTTATATCCCTCAAGAAGCTCGGGCAGAGCAAGGTTCATTAAACCGGTCTCCCGCATATACTCAAGGCCTATTGAAGGCTTTTCGGTATCCATAATTTTTAAAAGTTCGTCTCGTACTCTTTCAGCGGATACCGCCTTTGCAGTATCCAGAGTTTTAGACATAGCAGCCAAAGTATCCGGATCTATGCTGAAATAAAGCCTGGCTGCGAATCTGCAGGCCCTGTAAGGCCTGAGCCCGTCCTCGCCGAATCTTTCAAGCGGATCGCCTATAGTTCTTATGATCCTTTTATCGATATCATCAAGCCCGTTGACATAATCTATTACATTTTCATTTGCAATATCATAGGCAAGGCCGTTTATAGTAAAGTCGCGCCTCCTGACATCCTGTTCCAGTGTTTCCGAGAACGAAACGCTCTCGGGTCTCCGGCCGTCGATGTATTTGCCGTCCGCCCTGTATGTCGTGACTTCATACTGCCTGTTTTTCATCAGAACAGTTACAGTGCCGTGTTTGATACCCGTGGGCACAGTTCTGCGGAAAATCCTAATTACATCTTCAGGGAGGGCATTGGTTGCGAAATCATAATCGAGAACTTCATGCCCGAGAACAAGATCCCGTACCGACCCGCCCACAAGATAGCATTCATATCCTTTGTCAGTTAATTTATTAACTATTTCTTTAATCTCCTTACTGACAAGAAGAGGTATTTGAAGCCTTTTATTTAATATTTTCGAACTGTTCTTTTTCATTTAAATATTGATAAAATAATAATAGAAGTCGTTTATAAATAGTAATCTATCTGTTGATAAGTTGGAATACATTACAAAATTTTTGAGGACGCCTTTCAGACCTGATGCAATAGCGTTCAAAAGCATAAAAGATTGACCCGGAAGGTCTGATTCCGCAGAAAATTTTGTAATGTATTCCAACTTATCATTAATCATTTATGTGAAAATATAATTCTGAGATGACTTCTGATTATAAGATATATTAATTCAATATTATCTTATTGCGGGATTTATAGTAAAGTATTTTTGAGATTATTCCCGGCTATTTTATTTCAGACCCTGCGAAGGGGCGGGCTTTAACAGCTTCCGATAATGAAGATTCATGATTATAGGGGGTGTCCGGTCTGTACGAATCGTATGCACTGACAGCAAAAAAGTAAAGGACAGTGTTTTCCAAAAACGGGTACTCCAGTACGCCTGCCGGGTCTTTCTGCTTATTTTCTTCAATTATGTCATTGGTCAATTCCAATTCAATATATTTTCTGCCGCTATTGAATTCATTCGTTATCCTTTTCCCGTTTATATATCCTATGATGCCTTCATATTTATTCGGCATAACGCCGTAATAAATTCTGTAGCCCAGAATATCGTGTTCTACATTCTTATTCCATTTGATTCGAACGATCTTATCGCCCGCATTTGCTGATGAGACAAATTGAGGAACCGCCGGAGGAGGATCGAGCCGATAGGTCAGTTCGACATCGTAAAGATAAGGCGAATTTTTCCCCTCAGGCGACGGGACAAGATAAGCTTTCCACTGGTAATATTTGCCTCTCAGGTATTCACCCGCTTCTTTCATCAAATAAATATTTTTCTGACTGTTCGTTATCCGGTACCACTTAAGCGCTTTGTCATTTTTATCGAACAGATTATCGCTTATTCTGAATTCCATCCAGATATATGTATTCTCTTTTAACAGCTCATTCCATTTTAATAACGAAACGGATGTCCCTGTTGAAGCGAAAGCATATACCGGGCTGGTCACAATCCCGACCTGATTCACGGGCTGCCTGCCGAGAGTCCCGAGTTTTTTATAATTTTTATACGCAATATCCGTTTCCTTCTTCAAATCTTCAATATGCCGATATGTTATCCTGAATTCATCAAGATAACCGTAGTACTTTTTTCCTATTACCGCGGCAGGCATATCTACAGATTCAAAAGACGGTTCATACACATCTTCAAAAGGCCTGTCCGTTTCGGTGACAAATATTGCATCTTCTTCATGTCCGTTCAGGTATTTCGCGAGCTTGCCTGAAATACGGTCGAAACTGAATATGAAATGATGCCATTTTTTAAGCTCAAGGTCTCTGCCTTTAATAAGACTGACATCATACCTTATTCCTCTGGAGTCTTTAAATATTCGGTAAAGATTTACTATTATTCTTTTATCTTTTATTTTAACTTCTATGCCGTTCTTCCTGCCGGAAAAATAACCCACCCTGGAAAATAAAACGCTTTCATTATTAAAAGCGACCGGCAATAATCTGAATTCAAGCGTAAAAGATCCGAGATCGCCGGCGCTTCCGAGCCATAAATTCCTGGATGGTTCGATTTCGACTTTATGATCCCTTTGCGAAAATCCCGCCCCTCCCCCGCCGAGAACGCCGTTCTCTTTTATGAATTTATAAAGTGCCTGCTGAATAATATATTTTCCGGTATCGTCTTTTTTAAGATAGGGAGAAGGAGTATTGAATGATAATAAGACATCTGTGATCAAAGGATCGCTCTCTCCCCTGTATGATAAATCTTTAACTGTAAATACTTCTTTGCCTGCAGGATCGGATGTAACAATCGCGTTCTGTTTCTCTATATTGGCTGAAGGATATTCGGCCGAAGGCATTTTTACGATATTTGTAATATCGTTCTTTGCGGAAATGATTAAAAATGATATGATCAAAATTATAATTTTATTTTTTTGCATTATTACTCGGTGTATTTACTAATTCGGAACAGAGATCCATTGTGTCAGCCAGTTTATACAGAATCTATCTTACAATTTATATATTAGTTCAGTAATTAGCTGTAAACCGAAATATATTACATAATTTATGAGGACGTCTTTCAGACCTGTTGCAACAGCTTTCGGAAAAATAAAAAACTGACCTGGAAGGCATTCCGCAATAAATTTTGTAATGTATTTCGGTTTATCACTATTAAGTACTTATTTTAAGATAATTTTTAAATAGACAGACTTATAATTCAATATCGGCATTTTTATTTTAAAAAAAAAGAATTAGAAGTCCGCGCTTTTAGGAGTTCTCGGGAAAGGAATAACATCGCGTATGTTCTGCATGCCGGTAATGAACTGTATTGTCCTTTCGAATCCCATGCCGAATCCCGCGTGCGGGACGGAGCCGTATTTCCTTGTATCAAGATACCACCAGTATTCGTCAGGGTTAAGCCCGAGCTCAATCATTCTCCCTTTAAGCACGTCGTAATTGTCCTCGCGTTCGCTTCCGCCGATTATCTCTCCAATTCCAGGGACCAGAACATCCATTGCCCTTACTGTCTTGTTGTCGGCATTGACCTTCATGTAAAAAGCCTTTATTTCCCTTGGAAAATCAATAACTATCACCGGCTTTCTGAATTTCTTTTCAGTCAAATATCTCTCATGCTCAGACTGCATATCAATTCCCCATTTCACGGGAAACTCGAATTTTTCTCCGGATTTCATGAGTATTTCGACTGCCTCGGTATATGATATTGTAGCAAATTCCGACTGTATGATTCCATCGAGATTTGCAATTGCTCCCTTCTGTATCCTCTGGTCAAAAAATTCCATGTCTTCTTTGCAGTTATCAAGACAATATTTAAAAATATATTTTAAAAAATCTTCAGCCAGTTCGATATCGTCTTCAAGAGTTGCGAATGCCATTTCCGGTTCAATCATCCAGAATTCGGAAAGATGCCGCGTGGTATTGGAATTTTCCGCGCGGAAGGTGGGACCGAATGTGTATATATTGCCCAGAGCCGTCGCCAGCAGTTCGCCCTCAAGCTGCCCGCTTACAGTAAGAGCCGTTCTTTTTCCGAAAAAGTCGCCGGAGAAATCCGGCGCTTTCCCCGCAGCCTCCGCGGGCTGCGGATCGAGAGTCGTGACCCTGAACATCTGCCCGGCGCCCTCGCAGTCATTGCCTGTGATTATGGGAGTATGAATGTACAGGAACCCGCGTTCCTGAAAAAATCTATGAACGGCGAAAGCGAGCGCGTTCCTCAGTCTGAATACCGCTCCGAACGTGTTCGTGCGCGGCCGCAGGTGAGCTATCTCCCGCAAAAATTCGAATGAATGCCCTTTCTTCTGCAAAGGAAATTCTCCGGCATCGGCTTTCCCGTAGATCTCTATATCATTTGCCTGAATTTCGAATTTCTGCCCCTTCGCCGGAGAATCTATAAGCCTGCCCGTTACTGCTAGGCTGGTGCCTGTAGTAAGATCGGCAAACAAAGCGTATTTCGGCGTTTGTTCATCCGCTACGACCTGTATATTCCTCAGGCATGAGCCGTCGTTTATTTCGATAAAGCATATACCCTTGGAAACGCGTTTTGTCCTTACCCAGCCTTTGACCAGCACATCAAAACCGGAGGAACCCGATTTCAGAAGATCGACTATCATTGAACGTTTCACTAATTACCTCGAGAATGAAATTTAATTTTAAAAATTATTCTACTATTGAACAGAACACCGGCGTCAAACAATTTTATTATTTAATACTGCCTTACTAAAAATTTTAATTTATTACTTTTGTTACTCGCTAACCGCTTCGACTTCCAGCCGGACCATTTTTACATGGAAAAAATCATTGTTATCAGGCGGAAATTTTTTACTATATATGTTTATTATCTCATCTATAAATTCAGCGCGCATATCTTCCGGTATCCTTTCAGTATACGGCAGCCATGTCGTCCTGATCCATCCTGCAAGCCCCTCTCTTCCTTTTTGAGTCATATCTTTCGGGATAAGCTCCAGACGTTTCGGGATAAGTCCGGCTTCACGCAATAATTTTTCATATTCCTCGGGAGAACAAAAACAATACGGGAAAGAAAAATTTTTAAAATATGTCTGCCACTTAATATCCGTAAAAATTTCATCAAAGGTATTCAATATATCCATTGCATTTCCTTTTCCGCCCATCTGGAATAGTATCCTGCCGGATTTTTTTAAACCTTTCTTCACGCCTTTTAGAACAGAAAACTGATCTTTTATCCAGTGCAGAGAGGCATTTGAAAATGCAATGTCGAACTCATCGGCAAAATGCAGTTCCCTGGCATCCATAATGAAAAATTTCAGATTATTATTTTGCGAGGACGGATAGTTATTGATCGCAAGAGATATCATATCCTCCGAGCTGTCAATACCCGTAACACGGCCTTTTTTTGCAAACGAGCTTAATACTGCTGTGATCTTCCCGTCACCGCACCCTATATCGAGGACAGATTCGGATCCCTTCAGGGCAAGTTTCCGTATTAATTCCTTTGCCCATTCGAACTGGGCTGAAGAATGTTTCCGGTAATCCTCGGAATCCCATGAATAATTTTCTGAGGCCATTTTATATTTTGCTCCTTAAGGCTTTATTCGTCCTTTTTTCCCCCGGAAATCCGCATCTCCATAAATTACAATTACGCCTTTTTTCAATAAAGCTTTGATTATTGACTTATTCTTAACCGGATTATGTAATATATTAACGTACTTTAATTTTGGCAGTTCGAGCAAAACAGAAATATCTTCGATCTGATTATTTGATAAATCCAGTTCATGGAGTTCAGCCAGTGTATTCAGACAGCTGATATCTTCTATCATATTATCAGCAAGATACAAAGAGTTTAATCTGGATAATGCGGAAAGCTGAAATATTTTTATAATATTATTTCCGGAAAGATTTAATATTACGATATTTATACAATGTTCTATGCCTGCCAGATCGTTGATCTCGTAATCGGAAAGATCGAGTTCACCGTCAATATTTTTCAGGTCAGATCCGGATAAAGTATGATCCAGATTCCCGAAAAAAAGATGGTTAACGGCTTCCGCGAATCCATATTCGTGCCGATACAAAGCTTCTTCTTCGCTATCATCGAAGTCCACATCCGTAAAAATATCTTCGCCCTCAAAAACATACCCGGCATATCCGAAATCATCTTCATTGTAAATATGATCTTCTTCCGTGATGTACTCATAGCCTGCAGCTACATTTAAAACAGTCAGATCGATAAGATATAGATTTTTCAGCCTGAGCAGGTCATCGTAATTATTGTTTTTAAAACCGGCTTCAATTTCTTTTTTGATTACAGCGAATTTATCCGGATGATATATCTGTATTATTTTTGCGAATATTCTGTTAAGATTTTCGTTAAATGAATCGATCCCGATCAATTTTGCGAAATGGACAAAATAGTCAATATCTTTATTCCTGAATTTGCCGATTATGTCTATGCTGATCTCTTTTAATCTGGCAGGGTTGACTTTTTCTTTAAGCTCGCCGTATAATGTCTGAATATTATTGTACATAATAATGATTTATGAACACATCGTAATTTACTGAATTAAAACCGATTTAGTTTGTCAAGGAAAACAATGAAAAATACTGAAACAGCGCTTATAGGCTGCGGAAGAATAGGCTTTTTGCTTGAAAATGATCCGTTAAGATACAAGCCATGCACGCATTACGGCGGCGCAAAAGCCGCCGGAATTAAAATAAATTTCGCGTGCGACATCAACATCGACAGACTTGAAAAATTTGCCGGGGCAGCAGGCCTCTCACAAAAACAAATTTATACGGATTACAGGAAGCTGTTCCGGGAACAGGAACCCGATCTGGTTATAATTGCCACATGGACAGACACGCATACCGAGATAGGAATTAGTGCCGTCCGAAAAGGAGCGAAGACAATCATCTGTGAAAAACCCATCGCATCCGGCCTTAAAGACGCAAAAACGCTTATCGCGTTATGCCGTGAAAAAAATGTAAATCTCATTATTAATCACGAAAGGAGATACGACGCGAGATATAATAACGTTAAAAGAATTCTGGAAGAAAAAAAAATAGGCGAAGTAAAAACAGTTTACGCGTCTGTTCTGTCGGCCGGGATAAGCGGCGACGACATAAAACAGGGGGGCGGCCCGCTTCTTCACGACGGAACTCACATGATAGACATGATCAGATATTTTTTCGGCGACATCATCTGGGTCAAAGGGGAAATGCAAAGACAGAAGAAAACCGCATTTGAGAACAGAGCCGTTGCATGGATCAAAACCGGGTCCGGCATAGATGTCTTTCTCGAAGCCGGCGGGTCCAGAAATTATTTCGTTTTCGAACTGCAGATATCGGGCACGGCCGGCAAGATAGTCATTGGCAACGGGTACCAGAATCTTTATTTAAATAAAAAATCGAAATATTATACGGGATTCCGGGATCTTTCGGAAAAACCGTTCCCGTTAAAGCCCGGGGTTAATTACTTTAAGCGGGAATATCTTGAAGCAAAGAAGTCGTTATACGAAAAGAATACAGATATCAGCTCATCCGGGTACGACGGGTATAAAGCTCTCGAAGCAATACATGCGATCTATCTTTCATCTTATATGGACGGCAAGAAGATACACCTTCCAGTAAAACCGGAAAAGATCAATCTTCGCAGGATATTCGGATGATTAAAAACCTATTACAGTAAATGCTGGAAATTTTTGCTGATGATCTGGCTGGATAATATCTATGGAGTCGAAGTAGATATTATCCAGCCAGATCATGGTAAAAACTATCCACAGAAATACTCTCTAAATCTTTTTATTTAATATCTCATTAAACTTATTTAAAGAATCTTTATCTATCAAGATGCTATCATGATCGGTATTGAATCCGAATATTCCTTTCGCATCCTTGTATACCCTGCTGTCGAGAGCCCTGTTCTTCGATGTCTTATCGTACTTTCCGAAAAATAAATAATATTCGATCGTCGGCGGGATATTCCTGTCAAGGGTCGTTTTTATGAACATGCTATGCGAAGATACATCGATCCAGCTTGGAAGAACATAGGGCGCGGTCTGGAGCGCCGTATCAGCGAATTCGAATCCGGACCATGGGGTGGCAAAAGTCACATAAAGCTTAATAAGATTGTCGCTTTTACCATAGTAATTCGTCAGCATGGATCTCGATACAAGACCTCCCATGCTGTGAGCCGCAATATGGATTTCCCTGAATTTATATTTTTGCTGAAGATCTTTTATCTGCAAATACAGCAGCTCGGCAAGCATCGGCAGACGAAGGCCTGATGGATAATAAAAAAATAACGGCTGGAATTTTGTTTTGTCGAGATGCACGTAGATATGGCCCCAGTCATACGGCGAGCCCTGGGCACCGTGAACGAAAAGCACCGGGATTCTACCCGGATCGTATTTTTCAGTTAAATAAATATTCGCTCCGAAGGCTTTCATAAATAACGACGGATGCCACCATCCTATCTTCGCGTTATCCGGAGAAAAAATTTCGCTGTATACCTTCCTTTCCTGGCCGTTACAGGTAGTGTATTCAATACTGTTAAATTTATATTGTATTGATAGTTTTTCAGGGAATATTTTTTCCGCAGGTCTTAAATCTCCGGCATGAACCGTAATTCCGGTTTTAATTTCATTAATCTTAAGCGATATTTTATCTGGTTTCCCGTAATATCCTACGGTTTCTTTGTCTTCAAAAATATAATCATTATTCAGGTCAAGAATCGCGTATATATAATATTCCCCCTCGGGGAGATACAGCATAAATTCTTTTGTATGATTGAGCAAAACATAACCGGCAAACCTGCCGTTTTTATCTTTTAACGGATTTGCAGAATAAACGGCGATGACGATCGGCTGTTCGAGAGAACGGGCGGAATTTACAGTGCCGAGTATTACCGCAGTATTGTTTTCCGGGAAGTCCTTTGCGTCAATAACGGTACTGTTCTTTACGCGCATGGAATCCGTGTCGTCAATGCTTAAAAATGCGCATGAAAACGAAATACAAATTAAAACTGAACAGAATAATAATATTTTTATCTTCATTGAAGCTGATTTATCTGTCTTTATTAATTTTGTTTATTCTATGTTCAGACAACAAAGCGAGAATCTCTTTCCTTCTGTTCTCCTCAGCTATTGTTATCGCAGTCTTCTTCAAATTGTCAACTAAATCTATATCGGCCCCGTTCTGGAGCAGGAGTTCCGCAATATAATAATAATTATAATCCGCAGCTTTCATAAGAGCGGTCTGCCCGCTTTTATCCTGAGCATCTATTTCGCTTCCGTTATCCAGCAATTGCTGTATAACATCGTAGTTATTGATCGATGCCGCAATAATAAGTGCCGTCTGGCCGGAATTGTCCTTTATCTTTACATCGCACTTGTTTTCCAGCAGGAGCTTAACACCATCATAAAACTTATAATATACGGCAATCATGAGCGCGGTCTGGCCGTTATTGTCCCGTTCGTTTAATTCGCATTTATTCTGCAGCAAAAGCTGAACAATGTCATAATACTTCCTGTATACAGCCAGTATGAGAGCGTTTTGACCGTTTTTATCCCTGGCGTTTATTCCCGCATCGCTTGCCGCCAGAATCAGAGCTGCATTGTAAAATTTATTCTTTACAGCAAAAATCAAAGGCGTTTCCCCGTCTCCGTCAGGCGCGGCAACGCATTCACTATTCGAACTCAATATTTTTACAATATCATTCAGCTGTCCTTCAACTGCAATTTTCATCGCAGTGTAGCCATACGAATCCAGAAGCTTTACGTCCGCATTCCTGCCAAGCAAATACTGCACGACATCCGGTTTTCTGAATTTGACGGCAGACATCAGGGCAGTCACTCCGTTCCCGTCCTGTATGTTTAAATCTGCATTTTTTGAAATCAGATATTCCATTATGTTCAAATTCCCGTTTTGCGAAGCGTATATCAGGGCAGTTTTACCTGAAGAATCCCTGCAGTTAATATCGACAAGCTTTTCTTCCACAAAAGTCATAACCATTATCAGCTTCCCTTTTATGACGTCGTTAAGAAAAGCCGCTTCAGGATCTGAATATGAATATGAAATTTCCTTATTATATAATCGTATGGTTTCGGAAGTAGCGCAGAAGCAGACAGTCATAATAAAAAAAATTAATACGAAAAATATTTTTTTCATGGTTACATGAATCCTTCTTCCATCAGCATTCGTTTTAGATTTTTATTCTCATTATTATCATCAGTCTTTTTATTGCCGGTCATCTGTTCAACATATTTTGCCAGAATGTCAACTTCAATATTTACTTCAGCGCCAGGCATTTTCAATGGAAGAGTGGTATTCTTAATTGTTTCCGGAATGATATAAAGCGAAAAACCGCGTTCTGCTTTGGACACGACCGTAAGCGATATTCCGTCAACGGCAACGGAACCTTTCTCGGCGATATATTTTGATATTTCACGCGGTACCGATATTTCGATTTGTATTCCGTTCCCGTCCCTCAAAATATTAATTATTTTCCCGCGGCTGTCAATATGTCCCTGGACGATATGCCCGCCGAACCTCGCACCGGCAGTCATTGCCCTCTCCAGATTCACTCTTCTGCCGGCCGAGAAAGAACGAAATGTCGTGGTTTCGCACGTGACCTTTGACGCAAAGACCGTGAAAGAATCGCCCGATAATCCTGTCACGGTCTGGCAGGCGCCGTCGATCGAAACCGAATCTCCAGCCCTGATATCTTCAATGACCTTTTTCGCGGATACGGTAAGATATATCCCTCCGCCGTATTCCCCGGATCCTTCCGACGCTTTGACGGATCTGACGATCCCGATTTCTTCAATCAATCCTGTAAACATTCGATTTCCCTGCAAATCCCCAGTGTGGGTTCGGAATAAGCATTATATAAAATGTCTTCTTTTAACAGCACTGTTGTGACATCATACAGAGTCCTGGAATCGGATACAGTCTGTTTCCCTTCCGCTTCAATAACAGCCGTACCCTCTCCAAGTATCCTTGGAGCGACGAAATAGATAAACTGATCGACCTCGCCGGCATCAAAAAATGAACCGGCGGCGGCACCGCCTCCTTCTATCATAACAAGCATTTTCCCGCGATTATACAATTCCTTTAAAATTAAATCAACCCGTTCTTTTTTTGAATGGCCGCCGACGAATACAATATTTCCGGATTTGACCAGGCTCTTTATTTCTTCGCTTTTGTGCTGTTTTAACAGGCTTTCCATTCTCGATTCATTTATAAAAAGAACGAAATTCCCGTCATCGAAAATCTTTTTTTTAAAATCGATTTTTTCCGGCGCACCGACAACAACCCGTAAAGGAGATGCAGGCGAATTCTCCGCGGATTTCAACAGCATTTCGATAAAAAAACTTTCCCTGCCTGCGGTATTAAAATCAGATCTTCGGAAAAATTCCTTGACATTATCGCTGAATGAATCAGTGCGCACATTTAAAGCGGGATCATCGATCATAAGGGTATTTTTCCCGACTATCACGGCATCAACAACAGATCTGAGCTTATGAGTTATGTATCTGGAATACTCGGAGGAAATCCACTTCGAATCTCCGGTTTTCGTTGCTATCCGGCCGTCAAGACTGATCGCAGACTTATGGATGATATATGGCGTCTTTTTGAACAAATATTTTCTGAAATGCCTTATGAGGTCGTACGCCTTTTCCGACATGTCCGACATTATGACTACTTCGACTCCTGCTTCACGCAGAGTGCTTATTCCCCTGCCCGCGACCTCGGGATTGGGATCGAGCACCGGAACATACACCCGGCCGATCTTCGATGCCTTGATGGCATCGGTGCAGGGAGGCGTTCGCTTGCTGTGATGGCAGCAAGGTTCGAGAGAAACATACATCTCGGCGCCGGCCAGCTCAGTGACCGCATTCTTGATGGCGCATATCTCAGCATGATCGGACCCGCACGGGGATGTGCCTCCCGTGGATACTATCTCTCCGTTCCTGACAATAACGGCACCCACAGAAGGATTCGGCGATGTTTTGCCCATCCTGGAAAAACCGATCTCAAGCGCCATTTCCATGAACTTCCGGTTATTTTCCGAGATTACCGATGCCATAAGTACTATATATTTCCTCTCTGTCCCCGGCTAAATGCATTCTCCCGCATAGAGAATTTTTCAAATCATTTATGACCGTATC
The DNA here is from genome assembly GCA_964626055.1 of uncultured Leptospirales bacterium. Taxonomy (GTDB): domain Bacteria; phylum Spirochaetota; class UBA4802; order UBA4802; family JAFGDQ01; genus JAFGSG01. Next base: position 15,416 of record CAZVDF010000005.1, on the reverse strand, counting down.
ATTATAATTCTTCGCGGCCAGATAACCGCCTATAATACTGCCGCCGTAAAAAAATGTCGCCGCTGTGCCGACAAACACACCTACAGGTTTGCTGTCCGTTTTGAAAGAGTAATATGTAAGCGCAGATAAAGCTGAAACAAGCAGAAACGCTATTATGCCTGTTGCGGTCTTATCGGCATAAACATAACCCATTCCGGGTATTGCTCCGAAAGCCATTGCACAATAAGGTCTTTTTAAATACCCGAAGCAATTCTCGCTGTATTCTATAAGTTCCCTTAATTCGCCATGGCCCGGTCCGGGCATATCTGTTTTTCTATCATCGATTGCGCGTCTGGCTTCCTCAATTTTTTTTAAAAGCAGATATGAAAGTATTGTCCTTTTATATAAAAATAAATCAATATCTTTATTAATGCCTGAAATTCTTTCGGACATGGCAATCAGATCGGCATTCACAAAATCATTTTCCTCAATAAAAACATCTGTTCTGAAAATATTGTGAATTGCTTTTAAATTCCGGGAAGGATATCGCAATTCTGATGATTTGATATCAGAATACCTGCCGCCTTTAAACAGCAGAAAAAACTCAGTCGTAATAATAATATCTTTGTTAATGAATCCCGGATAGTACGAATCGAGCCTTTTTAATTCGACTAAAGCCCTGTAGTGCTCGTTTTGGGAAATTAAGCTCTTCGCAAATCCGAGAATATTATCCGCGCTGTAAGCGTTATCGATGGATGCATGAATATTTTGCTTCTTGTCCGGATAAACAGCGGTATGAAAGAACAGTAATAAAAATATAAGTATAAAAAAAATTTTTCTTATATAAAATATCACAATTTAATCTTTTTAGCGGTTAATTTCTCCCACCAGAGAACTACCGGAGATGCTATATAAATAGTGGAATAACATCCAATTATAAAACCGAATATTAAAACCTGTGAAAAGCTGTGCAGCGTTTCCCCGCCGAGGAAAAAGAGAGCAATAACTGCAAATAAGGTCAGAAGCGATGTAAGTATCGTCCGGGTAAGCGTCTGACTTACGGATTTATTAATTACTTCCCCGAAAGTCTCTTTTGATTCAATATTTTTATTTTCTCTTATTCTGTCGAAAATGACTATCGTGTCATTGACGGAATATCCCGCCAGTGTAAGAATGGCTGCCAGGACAGGAGTATCGAATTCAATTTGCATAAAACCGATAAAGGCCACTGAAAGAAAAATATCGTGCGCAAGCGCCGCTATTGCTCCTACAGCGTATTTAATTTCGAACCTGAAGGCGAGATAAATCATGATAAGCAGAAGAGCAATTATCGTAGCCCGGATACCGGATTTTCTTAAATAAGCCCCGATTGCAGGCCCGACAGTTTCAATGCTGACAACTTCAATTTTTTTAAAGCTTTTGTCCAGGACGCTTTTAACCATCTGATAACTTTTCTCGGAAGTCTCGCCTTCGCCCAGAAGCTTGATCCCAATCACGTAGCTATTTTGTTCTTCTTTACCGATCTGCTGCACAGTCGCGCTGATCTTATTCTGGGTCAAAACGCCTCTGATTTTCGAAATATCAACGCTTTTCTCGAATTTCACTATTGTCTTAACGCCGCCGTTAAAATCGATGCCCCAGTTGAATCCGCCGTATATGTAAGTTACAAACGAAAAAATTAATAATAATGCAAGGGAAATTCCGATCGCGAAAAATCTATATTTTAAAAAATCTATTATTTTTTCCAAGGTATACTCCTTATATGCTTAGCTTTTTAATATCTTTTTTGGAACCGATGACTTCATACACATACTTTGTGATAAATAGAGCGACAAACATTGTCGAAACAACCCCTACAGCGAGTGTTACCGCGAAACCCTTAATAGGCCCGGAACCGTACTGAAAAAGAACAAATGCAGCTATAAGAGTAGTGAGATTGGCATCGAAAATCGCCCAGAATGCCCTTGCAAAGCCGGTACTGATGACCATTTTTACCGACTTGCCGAACTGGACTTCCTCTTTCATTCTTTCGTAAATGATGACATTGGAGTCTACAGCCATGCCGACGTTAAGCAAAAGGCCGGCAATACCGGGCAAGGAAAGCGTGAATCCCAGCCATGACAGTAAAGCAAGGGTAAATATTGTATTCAATACCAGGCCGAGATTCGCTATTAAGCCGGAAGTCTTGTAGTAAAAAAGCATAAATATCATTATTGCACACAATCCGACAATAACAGCCCATATTCCCGCTTCGATTGAATCCTGCCCGAGAGTGGGGCCAACCGTCGTTTCCTGAACTATGGTCAGGTCAACCGGCAGGGCTCCTTCCTGGATGATCCTGGCAAGGGCGTTAACTTCATCTGCCGTAAAATCGCCGGTTATCTGCGCACTGCCGGTTACAATAGGATCGTTTATTCTCGGAGCGCTCCGGATCTTGTTATCAATAATAATGGCAAGTCTTTTGCCTTTGTTTTCCGACGCCGTGACTTTCGCGAACTTGGAAGCTCCTTCCGTTGTGGTTGTAAACTGCACAATGAATGCCCCATATTCATCGTGACCCACATACGCCTTATTAATATCATTGCCCGATAACGCGACTGTCCTGTTAAGCGCCATTATATCGGCAGGAAAGATCTTTTTGGTTTTTTCATTTCTATTATACAGAAATATTAGCTCAAGATTTTTCGGAAGATTGATCCCCTTTGAAATTTGTGACAATAAGACATCCTGGGCGTCTGCTGTTTCCGGCAGATTCTTTTCTTTATAATTCGCCGCAAGCCAGCCCGCGGTCTTAGCAGTAAACGCGTCATCGACAAGCCTGTACTGCACGGCACCGGTAGTTCCAATAAGATTTTTAACGGCTGCAGGATCCTTTACTCCGGGGAGCTGTATTTCAATCTGCTCGCTTCCTCTTTGAAGAATCGAAGGCTCCGCTACGCCGAATTTATCAACCCTGTTGCGAAGCATTTCAAGCGCCTGCTTGGTGATCTCATCCTTGAAATGGTCCCTTAATTCTCCTTTTTCGTCCAGCCTGTTGTCATTAATATCTTTTAAAGAATAATCAGTTTCTTTTATTTCCTTTTTAACCGCTTCTTTATCGATTTTGTCCTTTTCGGTTAAACTAGCCTCAAGGGATTTCTTCTTTTCAAGCAGTTGATCTCTTTCATGGGTGTACTGCTTTTTGATCTTTTCAAAGTTGGCCATCATTACAAGGTCCATCCCGCCCTGCAGGTCAAGTCCGAATGTGATTTTTTTCGCGAGGACGGCCTTTTCAGCCCAGTGCGGAAGGATTTTTACGTCTTTTACGCCTTTAAATGTCTTCACTTCGTTCATAACCGCATCCGTAATCTTCAGACCGGACGCTTCTATTGTAATTTTACCGGATGATCTAACAATATCGTATTTGTCCGCGGAAAAACGGTTCAGAATTTCCTGAGTCGCCTGTGAAGCGGCATCATCTGAAAGAATTATCTCCAATTTTTTACTGCCGACACTCGGCAAAACCAATATGACCGCGAAAATTATTATTATTAAAATAAATATTCCCTTATAAAGCATTCCTTTATTCATCTTTTCCTCATTTGTATCATATCAGCAAAATCTCGATAAAAGCCAAAAATAAAGACGCATCGGGATGCGTCTTTCCCATGGTTGAAGCATTCATTCAACAGCAACGGCAAAAATCCCGCATCCTTATTCAAACATTTTTCATTATTTCATACCAGGGAATCTTTTAAGGACGTTTTTGCCGCCCATGGTTTTTGATCTGATTTTAAAAACTATTATTATTCCAATCAGCACTATCATTAAAATTATAACAGCTGTGCTTTTTTTTATTCCAAAAAGCCTTTTTTCCTTTTTATCATCAGGTTCCGATAAATCCTTTGCCTCACTATTACTACCTTCCGGGTACTTCCCTGTCACAGATCTATCAACAGGTTTTTCGGTATTTAGTGAGATGCCCGGGATCCTTTTATATTTAAAATCCCCCTCATTGACCTCGATAAGGCCATTGCCGATTATCGATTTTTCAGGCGGAGGTTTAATAATGGCTGACGGTTTTTGCTCCGCTTTTTTATTATCAGTATGGATCTTGACAGCGCTTTTAGCATCTTCTGCTTCATCTTCATTCTGCATATCCTGAATTTTTTTTGCAGGATCCGCGTCATCTTTCTTATTATTATCCGGGATATTCGGAACGGTACCCTGAATATTATTATTTACCGGTTTTGGATCTTCAGTTATAGATTCGGCTTTAGAAGAATTCCCGGGACTGACGCTATTCTGCTGCCCGGATAAACTACCTGAAATAAAAAATAAAAAAAAGATTATCGCTATTAAAAACGCTTTTCTCATATTAACTGTAAATTCGAAGCCTGTTAATCATACCGATTAAAAATTTTTAAAATAAAAATTATCGAAATTCACAAAAAATATTAATTCATTAAATCAGTATTATGGAAGCCTGACCTGAATTGCAGACCTGGCAAAATCGACTTTGGCTCCGTCAGCAATCTTGAGGACAACAATATCTTCCTCTTTTTTAATATTAACAACCACACCGTAGATTCCGCCGCTTGTTAATACCTTATCCCCTTTCTGAAGGGCCTCAATCATCTTTTTCCTGTCTTTTTCTTTTTTCTGGTTAGGTCTGATGAGCAGGAAATAAAATATTATCAGTATTGCAGCCGGTAAAATAAGCATGGTAAGACCGCCGCCCGACTGTCCTGCAGGAGCTGCCTGGCCCTGAGCATAAGCATTTGAAATTAAATTTAACAATTTTGTCCTCCGAAAATTTTTTAATATATGAAATTTTTAAAAATAAAATAAATATGTCAATCTTTTAATGTTGGATCTCCGGAAATAATTACAGGAATACCCATTCCGATGTACTTATCCAGTGTGACAATATCTCTATTACGCATTCTTATACATCCGCTTGACGCAAGCTGCCCGATTGAAGGTTCGTCACAGGTCCCGTGGATGGCAATCCCCGATCCGACTGACTGAATCTTTCCCCTGTATTTCGGGATCATTTTTTTTGTAAGAGCTTCATTATATCTTTTAACATCTTCGGGATTAGGATAATCGATTCTGAAAAAACGAGGACCGTATGCGTTGTAACCCAGGTCTACATCCGCACGGCTGAACCTGTAATGACCTTCCCTGGCTTTAAAATATACGCTGTTCATATCACGCAATTTCCTATATGCCGCTGATTTTTTATCCGCATCCAGGCTTAAAATTTCCGTGACTTTATAAACACCTTCAGGCGTGCGGCTGTCCCCGGCATACAATTTTGCCTTTTTATCCGGATTCAAACCATATCCTATTTTATAGCTCCTGGCTATGGTCATATCTCTGTTATAAACGTGCATCATAAAATTATTTTTATTTACATAAATTATATACTTACCCTGATAGACTGAAAACAGCTTCTTTATTCGGGATTCTATTTTATCTTTTGATTCAGAGCCAGGGACGGGCAGTAAAAATAAAAAAAAGAAAAATATAAAAACCGGAATTATTCTTTTGCCAATAATTGTTCTCATGTTTAAATATCCTGTATGTTCATTTCAGGGAATTCGACGTTTACTTTATAATACCCCGTTCGGAGGATTTTATAAACCCGATCATTTCTTCAATGTCTATGTTATTTTTAATTTTATTTAATTCTTCTACTGCCTGAGAAACATTGAGCCTGGATCTGAATAATATCCTGTACGCCTCTTTAATGGATTGCCGTCTTTCGAGGGTAAATTCCCGTCTTCTTAAGCCGACAACATTAGGCCCGATAGTCCTTGCAGGGCTTCCTTCGGTGATCATGAAAGGAAGACAATCCTTGCTTATCCTTGCAAGGCCGCCTATCATAGCATACCTGCCAACCCTCACGAACTGATGAAATCCGCATAATCCGGATACAAAAGCGAAATCGCCTATCTCGACATATCCCCCAAGCAATGTATTGTTTGCAATAATAACATTGTTGCCGACTTTTGTATTGTGCGCAAGATGCACTCCGCCCATCAAAAAGCAATCGCTGCCGAGCTCGGTAGAAGTGCCTTCTTTTGTTCCCCTGTGGATCTGCACGAACTCCCGGATAATATTGTTATTGCCTATAATGACAAACGACTTCCTCCCGTTATACGCTACATCCTGCGGCGGAGCTCCGATATGGGCGCTATGGCCTATTTTATTGCCATTCCCGATTTTAACATCGCCTTCTATCTGGACGCAATGTCCGATCTCTGTGTCATCTCCTATCCTGATGTCCCCGGACAAATACGCATAAGGACCGACCTTAACATTACTCCCAATGGAAACATTACCTTCGATAATAGCGGTTTTATGAATCAATCCATCCTTCATCCCGAATTATTCTCCGTTCTATTTTATCCTGCAAAAAAAGTCGCACATTGCATTGTCTTTTATTATTTTTCAGGTTTTTTCCCAATAATATCTTCAAGATGTTTCAATCTTTTCAAAATATCCGGCAGATATTTAAGCGCTGCGTGAATCCTGTGATGCTCTTTAACGGGCCTGGCCGGGGTTCCGAATACAACATCGCTCTTCTTTATGTCATTATGAATTCCGCTCTGCGGCATTATGATTGTATTGTCAGCAATTGTAATATGATCCGAAATGCCTGCCTGGCCGAGGATAATAACATGATTGCCTACCGTAACGGATCCAGAAATTCCTGCCTGCGCGGTAATTATGCATCTCTCGCCGATCCTGACATTATGCGCGATATGCACCATATTGTCAATTTTTGTGTCATTCCCTATCTCAGTCTTATCCACCGTCGCTCTGTCGATAGTGCAGTTGGCTCCTATTTCGACCCTGTCGCCTAACTTCACAATGCCGATCTGCGGTATCTTGAATATCTTATCACCCTTTTCATAGTATCCGTATCCGTCCGCGCCGATGACTGTACCGGGATGAATAATGCATTTATTTCCGATGACGCATCTTTCTCTAACAATAACGCCCGAATAAAGCACCGTGCCTGCACCGACAGCACAGTCATTTTCAAGAACGCAATTCGGGAATATGACGCTGCCTGCCTCAATTCTGACGCCGTCCATTATAACTGCACCGGCCATAACCGTAATGTCGGAATGCAAATGAACCTTCCTGCCGATTACCGCGTGTTCATCTATATAAGATTTTTCAGGTTTTACACTTTCGGGATTGAATATTTCAAGCAGTTTGATAAAAGCAAGCTTCGGATCTTCAACTTCAATAAATGGTACGCCCCCGGTGTCAAGCCCTCCGGGAATTACAAGAGCGCATGGATTTTTTGACATTGCTTTCGCGAGATATTTTGCATTTTCTACGTAAAGTATTGCATTTTTAAAATCGGCATCCAGGCTGCCGATCCTATCGATATTCACGTCTTCTCCATGATGCTGCCCGCCGATTAAACGAGCAATATGGGAAAGTTTCATAAAATAAGTACCTGCCGGTAAAGAGTTTATCTCTTTTTAATTTTTCATTTAATAATTGTGACTGACTTTCGTAAGTAAAATAGCACTTGAGAATCGACAGAATGATTAAATATATAAAATTATAAGATGACTTTAAATATAATATCTTACCGTACAACAGGAACGCTTCTTTCCGCCTGTTTTAAAATTTCTCTCAGCAGTTCTTCCGTCATATCGTATTCCTTTTTGGCATAAACCGCGCCCTCGCCGATACTGAAAATAAAATCGATATCCGATCTCTTTGCAATGCTTTCCAGCGCCCTGTCTATACGTCCGTATATCCTGCTTTTTAAAAGTTCTTCATCGGCTTTAATCTTTGCCAGGTCGGATCTGTACTGTTTATGCTTTTCCGCAAGCTCATTTTTATTCTTTTCTCCGGTCAAATTTTCCATCTTTGCGGATATATCATCGATTTTCCGCGTAATATCCTCTCTGCGTTTTTTAAGCTCTCTTGCTTCAATATCCCTGCCGCTCAAATACTCGAATATTATATTAAGATTAACATAACGCAATTTGCCTGCTGGGTTCCCGGTCACATCGCTTTCTTTTTTCTCGCCTATAGTAGAACAGGACAAAATGCAAAGAAATATTAAACAAATAAAATATTTCATTTTTTAAAACCTGAAATCCCCGATAGAGAACTGGAAATTAAAATCCTGGTTCAATTCACGGAAAAATCCCCTGTCTTTTCCGACCCATTCCACTTTCCTTCCGAACCAGAACCTGAGCGGCATCATTGGGATCTGTATCTTGAATCCGAATCCCCACGAATATTTAAAATAATTCATTTTATCCGCTTCAAAGAAATCCCTTATATCATACAGTTGCTTACTGGCTTTATCGTTTTTTATATCTCTGAGCTCACTCTTTTCCTTCCTTGATTTTTCCCAGAATTTGTCTGTCCATAACGAGCCTGCATCGAAAAAAAGCACCAGCCAGAGCATTTGCGGATGTACGGGGACCCTGAACTCGGCGCCGTACGTTATCCGATGATACAGCCTGTTCTGCCATGACTTGGGAAACATGTCGTCATACGGCTCCCAGCCTCTCAATGTCTCGGCGCCGCCCAGATAAAGCATGTCTTCCGTCTCAAGCCATGCGTTCTTGCTTTGAGGCTTTATTTTTTCAAGCTTATCCTTATCAAAAGGAGCCGAGTTGAACGTGCCGTTCGCCCTGATTTCAATTACGCACGGATGAGTCTTAAGAAAAGGAAGATTAAAAGGGGAAAAATACGCGTATGTTTCAGGCGTATATGTAATAAAATGATCATCGCCGCGAAGTACTGTGCCGCCCGTAAAATCGACTCTGATCTTTGCGAAAGTCCCTCTTGTGGGATTGAGATAATTGTCTTTTGTGTTGCGCGCTATGTAATAGCCTATTGCCCTGGTAGTCTGCCGGCCGTATGATTCCTCAAGAAATATTTCGTCCGTGCTGTTCCCGGACGGATTCAACGTGGTTTTAAATGCGTGGGTCCATATCACTCCAATCGTATAATATATAAATAACTGGTAATGCAGGCCGAGCGTATAACCGATCTTCTGCAGCTGGTACTCGGCGTCCTCATTGGTATTGCTGAACATTGAGTCGGTTTCAATCGTATATAATCTGTAAAAAATACTGGTCGAAAATCCGAGCGGATATTTATCCAGAAGCCACGGCTCCTGAAAGCTCAGCGTGATATCGGTCTGGGTCGGCCCATACTGGAGCCTGAGCCCAATCCTCTGGCCGTTGCCCATAAGATTGTTTTCGGCAATATCGCCGAATATTGAAAAACCAGACTGAGTGCCGTATCCGCCTCCGAGCGAGATCGTACCGCTCGGCTGCTCTTCAACGTCAACGATAAGATTCATCAATCCTTCCTTGCTGCCCGGCCTTACGTCAAAATTAACCTGCTTGAAAAATCCCAGATTAAAAACCTTTTCTCTTGAAATCTGCACGGTTTCCGAATTAAAAAGCTCGCCTTCCCTGGCGATGATTTCCCTCCTGATCACCTTATCCTTGGTTTTTTTATTTCCCTTTATAATAATATTCTCTATATATGCCTGGCTTCCCTCTTCTATCTTGAAATCTATCCTGACAAATTTACGCTTCTCCGTACCGCCGGCACTCTTTACTTCTCTTTCTTCAACTGTCCTGTTCGGGGTAACCCGTGCGAATATATAACCCTTGGAAGCGTAGATAAAACTTATAGACTGCCGGTCCATCTGGAACAGAGTATTGTTGAACTCCTCCCCTGTTTCCTCCAGTTGAAATTTTGACATCAATGTCTTCGTATCAAAAACTTTATTTCCGGCTATGGTATATTTATCAAAATAATATTTTTCGCCTTCTACGATTTTAACGGTAATATAGATGGCCCTGTTTTTTTCTTCTTCCGGGTCTTTCCATTCATACTCGACTTTATCTTCTATTATCTGCGCGTCGATATACCCATACTCTTTGATATATGCAATTATCTTTCCTTTATCCTGTTCGTATACATCTTTATTGAATTTGCCGTCGTTTGTAAAACCGGCTTCCTTCGTTTCCATAATGCCGGCGATTTTATCCGCCCTTATTTTCTTCGCACCGAGTATTGAGACCTTCTCAACTTTAATTTCTTCTCCTTCGTCAACGATGAATGTCACTTCAACCGTATTCTTTTTTTCATTTCTGTTCAATTTATAATTAATAACGGCATTATAAAATCCTTCTTCCTTATATTTGTTTTTGATCAGTTTAATGCTGTTTTCAAGAACATCCAGCTTCAATACTTCGCCTTCCTTGACGGGAATAAGATTTTCCAGATCGATGTTGCTTTTCTCTTTTACGCCCTTAAAGGCAATTTTTGAAATAAGAGGTCTTTCTTTGCAAACAAATCTTAATTGCACTCCGTCCTGAAATTCTTCAACTTCGACCGAAACATCTTCAAACTGCCCCTTGTCAAATACCAGCTTAATCGCCTTTCTGACCTCGCCGGCTTTTAGCGGAAATCCTTTATAAATATCGGTTTTTTCCAGCTCGATTAGCAAATCATCCGCATCGACATTTTTTAATCCGGCAAATTCAACTTTTCTGATAATCATGCCTTCATATTTTGACGGAGCGGAAAATCCCCCGTTAAATATTAAAAGGAAGCCGGCCAGGAAAAAATATATAAAAGCTTTTTTCATCTACTGTAATTCAACCTCGTTCCCGAACATCTTTGACTATCATCCATTAACAATTAATTAATAATAGTTAAGAACCTGCAAATTATGCGGCTGTCCGATATTTTTTCTGCTCTCTTTACTTTACATACCGGCTAATGTCAAGAAAATATATTGCTTATTTAAAAAGGATGGCCTGCAGTTAAAAATGAGTTATTCCGGCAAATGAAATTTCGGGACGCACCTGAAATTGAAAAAACAAATATATCGGTTAAAGAAAATTAAATTAAAATCCTGAGCCCCGCCAGAAAGGATATACCCGGTTCAGGATAACCGCTCCTCAGATTGTATCTGTTGTTATACAAATTCTCCACTTTACAATACAGGTAGGATCCTTCCAGCATTCTTCTTTGTATCCCCAAGGAGCCGATCAATGCCGCAGGGAGAGTCTCATCTGTCTCGGGGTCGGCATATACCTCTCCTCTCAGCCTGTTATCCCATTCGAACTTCCATGCTTTCCCGTTGTATCTTATTGCAAGATTTGCCTCATGGTTGGGCATGTATGTAATATTTTTCTGCGCATCGGAATAAAAATAATTATATCCAAGTGCGATCTCCCAGATTTTATTATTAAAAGCAAAGTTAGCTTCGAGTCCGGGATTACAGGTTACCGTTTCAATTGTTTCAGCGCTTAATACATTCCCTCTGGTCGGGAAATAATTATAATAATTATTATTTTTCTCGATCCTGAAACTTCCTTTAATATTTAAAACACTGTTTATCTTCGAGTCTGCTTTCAATTCACCTGAATGGATCGTTGCGGGCGGAAGTTCATAGTTCGGATTAATATATTTTTGCTTCAGATAAAATATTTCCGGCTGGAATGGGAGAATATCATATTTATACGCTATAATCGCGGAAAAATATTTGAACTCCTTAAGCGAAAGGCTGGCGCTTAAGGGGACAGGGAACTTCGGATCGTTTTCATCTTTATTATTAACATAACCGATCCCGATACTCACTCCGAGATTTCTGCTGAAGTTAAAATCATCAATAATCTCGCATCTGAAATGCCTGTCGTTTTCTGTCTCATGCGGTACATAGTCGTAGTAAAGAAGGCCTGCATTCAGCCTCATTCTGTTGGACGCGGACCAGACATACTCGCCGCCGGCCTTAAAATCACCCTGGAGCACTCTGCTCTTTGCAAATTCTTCAGATTTAATTGCAATAAGGCTGTGCTTATAATACGCTCCTCCGAATGAAAAAAATACTTCTGTTGAGTCGCTCAGTTTATAAATTGTTTTCGCCGACAGTTTATTATTGCCTGTTTCTTCCCGGCTGTATACGTCATTATTAAACATACCTCTTGAACCGTTGTCGGCTTCGCCTTCAACAATGAGTTTCGCATCGGTCCAATTCCAGTTAACGGTCAAACCTGCATTATTTTCGTAAAAACCCGAATTTAAATATATCTTGTCATTATAACCGAAATCACCCGATCTGTTAAACTTTGAAGTCAGGAGATACACTAATCTATCCCTTTCCTGGGATAAACTGAAACCCGAAAACATCTGGTTATACTGGATACCGTATAATCCCTGCAGATCCAGGTTAATATTTTTCGATTTATTTTCTTGTTCTGAATTTCTTTTTGTATCTATATCTCCGTTCGTGCTGTCTTCGGAAAAAACCGGAAGCCTGATCAAATTTTCCTCGGAATATGCATAATTAATAAAAATCAAATTAGAAAACAAAAGGATAGAGATGGCTATTGCTTCAAATATAGTATTTTTCATGATGTCCAAAAAAAATTTTTAACGTCGCGAGCTGCTTACTGCACAATCCATAAAACCGTTTTTTATGCGGAGAAGCCGCGCATCGCGTAACTTAAAAAATAACGATTAACAAGGTTTCTCAAAAAAAGCGCAATCTCTCTTCTCCGAAAAGAAATTGCGCTTTATTATTCTATACGTACTTTTTGAATTTCCTTAATGCGGATCGAATTCTCCTTAAATGAGTTGCCGGGCGACGCTTTAAATAGTAACTATTCCTTCCAGTGAATACATTCGGCAGGACAATTGTCTATCACTTCCTGAATTTTATCTTCACCGGCACCGTTCGAATCATGGACATGGCTGACTCCTTCACCAGTCATCTCGAATACTTCCGGAAGTGTATCAACACACAGCTCGCATCCGGTACATTCACTGTCGTCAACATATACAACTCTTGCCATGAAGATATCCTCCTTAATTATATTTTACAGACTGTATTCTAGAATGATTTATTTTTTGTTCTCTCCTGATCCTTCTGAGGATGTATTCGTGGTAGTATTCGGTTTTTCTCCGGCAGTTGCTTTATCCTTAACAATTTCGGATTTATCAGTTGCTGTTGAACCGAATTCTTTCTCTATTGAATTAACCCTGTATGATTCAAGTACGGCAAGACCGAGAGAACCCAGCATAAAAATAGCCACCATAACTCCTGTTATTTTTGTAATAATGTCAGCCGTGGAGGATCCGAATGTAGACTGACTGGACCCGCCAAGGATCCCCATCCCTGCGCTTTTATCCGATTGGAGTAATATTAAAATCACCATTAAAACGGACAGGATCAGAAATAATACTGTTCCTATTGATATTAAAACTGCCATTAAATGAAACCTCCTGTAAAATGAACATGTCAATTATTTATTGGAGACATGAATAATGTCAAGAAAAGAATTAGTTTTAAGGCTTGCACCTCCGACAAGAACTCCGTCTATGTTATCCTTGGCGTATAATTCGGCAATATTTTCCGGCTTTACGGATCCGCCGTACAGGATAGATATTCCTTCCGCAGTTTTGCCATCATATTTTTTAGAAATTATTCTTCTAATGGACTTATGCATGGAATCTGCTATTTCCGGAGTTGCTACTTTACCGGTACCTATCGCCCATACAGGTTCATACGCGATTATAATCCCGGACATGAATTTTGCATCGATATCACTGAAAGCGGACTCCAGTTGCTGTTTGACTACATCCTCGGACTTCCCGGCTTCTCGTTCTTCCAGCAATTCCCCGACGCATACGACCGGCTCCAGCCCGGCCGCGAGCGCAGCCTTCACCTTTTTGTTCACGTCATCGTTAGATTCATGGAAGATATGCCTTCTTTCCGAATGCCCGATTAAAGCGTATCTTACCCCGGTATCCTTAGCCATTACAGGCGAGATCTCGCCGGTAAACGCGCCTTCTTTCTCATAATGAATGTTCTGTATCCCGACATCTATCTTTGATTTTTTACATAACGATAGCAGGTCCCTTAAATACACAGCCGGCGGAAATACGACTACTTCTTTATTGCCTGTGTTTCCAAGTCCTTTTATAATGCCCTCAATTAATTCCACTGCCTCGTTATATGTTTTATACATCTTCCAGTTTCCGGCAAAAATCTGTCTTCTAGTCATGACAGCCTCCGATTAGTAATAGTCAAAAACTTCTGACGAATAATTATTTGTTGACGACTTCCAGCAAATCATTAACCATAAAGTCAGAAAGACACGAAGATATAAGTTACCCCCGCGTCTTCTTAAAATATATGCGTAAAATATATGTCTCTGTATGTTTTCGCAGTTTTACTCAGCTCCCGGCGGATAATTCATGTTCCGGCAATAAAAACGCGGAATTTCAACAACTACCTGGTCATATATTTTAACAGATCGACCACTCTGTTCGAATATCCCCACTCGTTATCATACCATGATACGACTTTAAAAAATCTCTTTTCGCCTTTTAAATTATTCTGCAGGGTGGCAAGTGAATCATAAATGGACGATCTTTTATCATGTATGAAATCGGTGGAAACCAGCTCTTCGTTAGCGTAACCGAGAATCCCTTTCAGGTAAGTCTCGCTGGCTTTTTTCATCAGAGAATCGATTTCCTCTATCGATGTGTCTTTTGCCGTCCTGAAAACCAGATCGACTACCGAGACATCGGCAGTGGGTACCCTGAAAGACATTCCTGTGAGTTTGCCTTTGGTTGCCGGAAGAACTTCTCCGACAGCTTTTGCCGCTCCGGTGGTCGATGGAATGATATTGATCGCTGCAGCCCTTCCTCCGCGCCAGTCTTTTTTGGAAGGACCGTCAACGGTTTTCTGCGTAGCCGTATAAGCATGAATCGTGGTCATAAGCCCTGTTTCTATTCCAATGCCCTCTTTTAAGATTACATATACAACAGGAGCGAGACAATTTGTCGTACATGAAGCATTTGATACTATATTATGTTTTGCAGGGTCATATTCCTTTTCATTGACCCCCATAACGATTGTTTTAACATCGCCCTTGCCCGGGGCGGAAATAATCACTTTCTTGGCTCCTGCGTCGAGATGGCCTTTAGCCTTTTCGGATTCAGTAAACAATCCGGTCGATTCTATGACGTAATCCACGCCAAGGTTTTTCCATGGGAGCTGGGACGGTTCCTTTGTCGCGGCTATGCACTTTATTTTATTGCCGTTCACAACAAGTACATCGTCTTCCGCAACAGAAGGGCCGCTTTTTTCCGTTTTCAGCTCGCCTTTAGACCGACCGTGCACGGAATCATACTTCAATTGATATGCAAAATATTTCGCGTCGGTGCTAACATCGACAACACCGACAACATCGAATCCTTTGCCCAGAAGATTTTGTTCAACAAGCGCGTTGAAAACCAACCTGCCTATTCTTCCAAACCCATTAATGCCTATTTTAATGCTCATAGTATAACCCCTTTATTAATGTTATTTTTCAATAAAATTCCCCGGGGCAAGCCCCCGGTACTGACGTACCGGCCGCCACCTTCGG